>NZ_JAJFZL010000001.1:4444912-5079900 GCF_020733635.1 Nocardia spumae
ACGCCCGGAATATCCTCCACGACCGCCTCGCGACGACCCAGAATCCGGTTCACCAGTGTCGATTTGCCGACATTGGGACGGCCGACGACGGCGACCGTGGGCATCGGCACATGCTCGTGCGCCTCGGCGTCGCCCTCGAAATCGGCGATCTCCCAATCGGATTCGTCGGACCAGATGCCGTCACCGGCGACGGTGTCGGCATTCGAACTCGGCGTCACACTCGGGCTCATCTGCGCTCTCCCACCGTAATCTGCTGTGCCACAACCCGGTACAGCTCGTCGATAACCTGCTCCATGGTCAGCTCGCTGGTGTCGACCCGGACTGCGTCCTCGGCCGGACGCAGCGGTGACACCGCGCGGGTGGAGTCCAGATTGTCGCGGCGCTGCACATCGGCCAGGACCGCCTCGTAATCGTCGCCGCGTCCCTCGGCGATGTTCTGCTGATTGCGCCGGACCGCCCGTGCCTGCGCCGAGGCGGTCAGATAGATCTTGGCGTCGGCGCCGGGCAGTACGACCGTGCCGATATCGCGGCCTTCGACCACGATCCGCCCGGCCGATGCCGCGATCTCACGCTGCATGGCGACCAGCTGGGCACGCACCTCGGCGACCGCGGAGACCGCCGACACCGCCTTGGTGACGGCGTCACCACGGATTTCGGAGGAGACGTCCTCGCCGTCGAGTTCGATGACCTCACGACCCGGATCGGTACCGATGGTCAGCGGCAGATCTTTGACCGCGGCCGCGATCGCGGCCTCATCGGCAAGTTCAACACCGCCGCGCAGCACCTGCAGCGTGGCGACTCGATACATGGCGCCGGTGTCGAGATATCGGGCGGCGAGCCGGGCGGCCAGCCGGCGCGACACGCTCGACTTGCCGGTGCCCGACGGGCCGTCCATAGCGACCACGAGCGCCGAACCCGTGCTGTCGTCCTCGCCGATGCCGGATGCACTCACGTCGCGGCCTCCTCGGATCCGATCGTCCAGCATTTCCACACCACTCACAACGACACCGCCTCGTAGAGCTTCCCGATTTCGTCACGTCCCAGTACCCGCAGCGTGCCCGACCGCTGATCGCCGAGCGCGACCGGACCGATATGGGTGCGGACCAGCGCGGTGACCGGATGGCCGACCTCGGCCAGCAAGCGACGCACGATGTGCTTGCGGCCCTCGTGCAGCACCACCCGGACCAGCGATTTACCTTCGCTGACGTCGAGCACCTGGAATTTGTCGACCTTCGCCGGGCCGTCGTCGAGTTCGACGCCGTCGCGCAGCTGCTTGCCGACGCCTCGATGCACCTCGCCGTGCACGGTGGCCAGATAGGTCTTCGACACCTGGAACGAGGGATGCATCAGGCGATGGGCGAGATCTCCGTCGTTGGTGAGCAGCAGCAGCCCCTCGGTATCGGCATCCAGGCGGCCGACGTGGAACAGGCGCTGACCGGCCATCACGCGTTCTGCGACGATATCGCCGACGCAGGGGCGGCCGAGCTCGTCCGACATCGTCGACTGGAAGCCCTTGGGCTTGTTCAGTGCCAGATAAACCTGCTCGTCGCGGACGACCACGCGGACGCCGTCGACCCGGACGACCGCGGTGTCGGGATCGATGCGCAGACCCTGTTCCCGCACGATCGCGCCGTCGACCTCGACCCGGCCCTGTTCGATGAGCTCTTCGGCGGCGCGGCGCGACGCCACACCCGCCTTGGCGAGCACCTTCTGCAGGCGTTCGCCCTCACCCCACGGCAACTTCTTGGGCCCGGTCTCCTCCACCTCGACGTTCTGGTGACGCGCCGGTTTGGCGAAACTCAGCACGGTCGGCGGAGTCTTGCGCTTCTTCGGTCTCGGTGCGCTGGGACGAGGCCGTCCCGGGGTGGCGCCGCGGTCACGCGCTCCGGGCGCAGCGTCACCGCGCGTGGTACGCGCGTCGTCCCGGCCGTAGCGCGCTTCGCCGCCCCCGCGGGCCTCACCGGCCGCCCGGCCGCGGGCGAACCGGTCACCGCCGCGGCTGCCGCCGCTCTCGGGCCGCCCGTAGCGGTCCTCGGTGCGGCCGGTGCGCGCGCTGCGACCGTAGCTGTCCCCACCCCGCGCGGTGCGGTCGTCCGGCCGTCCGGACCGCGAGCCGCGGGCGTCGCGACCACGGCCGTAGGAGTCGTCCCCGCGAGCGTATCGGTCGCCTCGGCCGGGCTGTCCGCCGCGCTCGGCGCCGAAGCCGCCGCGGCTGTCCTCACGCCGGTCGGAGCGTCCTGCTCCGCCACGCGCGGCGCGAGCACCGCCGCGCGGCGGGTCGCTGTGTCGATTCCTACGGTCCGGTGTGCCATCTCGGCGAGCGGGTGTATTCACGTGGTCCTCTGTTGTTCGCAGGCTCCGGTGCGGAGTCCTGTCAATTCTCGGCGCCGAGATCGATATCCGATTCGGCGGGCTTCTTCAGCTTGGCGTACCGGGGATCGGTGTCCAGGCTCTCGTTGATCTCATCGATCAGGTCGACGCCCGGCAGTAGGGGCGCCAGCGACGGGAGTTCCGCCAGCGACGCGAGCCCGATCCGTTCCAGGAACAGTTCGGTGGTGACATAGAGCGTGCCGTTGGTATCGACATCGGTACCGGCCTCGGCGATCAGTCCTCGCGCCACCAGAGTGCGGATGACACCGTCGACATTCACACCGCGCACAGCACTCACTCGTGCTCGCGTAACCGGTTGACGATAGGCGATGACGGCCAGAGTCTCCAAAGCGGCCCTCGTGAGCTTGGACCGCGCGCCGTCCAGAAGCATGCGTTCGACATAGGGCGCGTACCGGGTACGGGTGTACAGACGCCAGCCGTCACCGACGTATCGCAGGTCGATTCCGCTGTCACGCGCGGTCCACTCGGCCGACATCTCGAGCAGTACGCGTTCGACGCGCGCCCGGGAGTCGTCGACGGCCGCCGCCAGTAGTTCCACCGGCGCCGGCGCGTCCACCACCAGCAACATCGCCTCGAGCGCCGATCGCAGCTCCTCGTCGTCGAGCGGCCGGATCGCCTCCTCGTCGTCCGGATCCACCACCTCGTCCGGATCGGGTCCGGCCTCCGGTCGAGCACCATCGGCGGCCGCCGCGCCGACCGGCTCGCCCACCGGCGGCCCGGCCACCGTGGTCTCGGCGGACATATCGGCCTCGGTGGTGGCGATGCCGGCATCCGGGCGATTCTGGGGCTGCTGTCCCTCCGGCATCTGCTGCCCTTCCGCAGTCGTCATCCGTAGTCCTCGTCGATCGTCACCGGCTCGGGCGCCCGGCCGTCGGCATCGTCGCCGATCCACCGCACCGCCAGCGGGCCCAGGGGGTCGGGCTGATCGAATTCGATCGTCTTACCGCGATACAGCTCGAGCAGCGCCAGGAAGCGGGCGACGATCTGGATCGGCAGCTCGCAATCGGTGCACAGCTCGTGGAAGGTCGACCACTCCCCCACACCGCGCTTCTTCAGCATCTCCAGCACCAGCGCCGCCTGTTCGGCCACCGAGATCGCGTGGTTGTGCAGATGGTCCAGCCCGACCGTCGGCGCGGGGCGCGGACGGAACGCGGCCGCGGCGATATCCGCGAATCCCGCGGCGTCGACACCCAGGCTCACCTCCGGCAGCAGATCCAGGAATCGGTCCTCCAGCGATACCGCACGCGGATAGCGCCGCAGCGCCGCCGCCTCCAGCTCGCCGAGCAATTCCGCGACCTGCTTGAACGCCCGATACTGCAGCAGCCGGGCGAACAGCAGATCGCGCGCCTCGAGCAATTCCAGATCCTCGGCGTCGGTGACCTCGCCCGAGGGCAGCAGCCGAGCCGCCTTGAGATCGAGCAGGGTCGCGGCGACGACGAGGAATTCGGTGGTCTGATCGAGAATGCGATCCGCGCGCAGGGTGGGATCGCGTTCCAGGCTCGCCGTCAATTCCTTGGTGTAGGCGATGAATTCATCGGTGACCTGGTGCAACGCCACTTCGGTGACATCGAGGCGACGCTGGCTGATCAACTGCAGCAACAGATCGAACGGACCCTGGAAATTGCTCAACCGCAGGTGGAACCCACTGGGTCTGTCCGCCTTCTCGGTGTCCGCACCCGGGGACACATCGGTGGCGGCATGCGGTGTTTCGGTGTTCGACAACTCGACGGCAGGGTTTTCCGATACGACCTCGGCAGCCGGTGGTCCGGCCTCGCTCACCGGCCCGACCGGAGGATGACTTCCCGTGCCATCGCCCGATACGCGGTCGCGCCACCGGATTTCGGCGCCCACGTGGTGATCGGCTCGCCGGCGACACTGGCGTCGGGGAAGCGGACGGTCCGGTTGATCACAGTGTCGTACACCAGATCGCCGAACACCTCCACCACCCGGGCCATCACCTGCCGCGAGTGCAGCAAACGCGCATCGAACATGGTGACCACGATGCCCGACAGGGCCAGCTGGGGGTTGAGCCGGTCCCGCACCTTCTCCACGGTGTCGGTGAGCAGGGCCAGCCCGCGCAGTGAGAAGTATTCGCATTCCATCGGAATCACCACGCCGTCCGCACAGGCCAGAGCGTTGACGGTGAGCAGGCCGAGCGAGGGCTGGCAATCGATGAGGATGTAGTCGTAGCGGTCACGCAGCGGTGCCAGAGCGCGGCCCAGGGTCTGTTCCCGGCCGACCTCGTTGACCAGCTGGATCTCCGCGGCCGAGAGATCGATATTGCTGGGCAGCAGGTCCATACCCTCGACCTTGGTGTTGAGCAGCACGTCGTCGACCCTGGCACGCCCGCCGACCAGCAGGTTGTGCACGGTGAGATCCAAGTCGTGGTGGGCCACACCGAGGCCGGCCGACAACGCGCCCTGCGGGTCGAGGTCGACCAGCAGCACCTTGCGGCCGTATTCGGCCAGGGCAGCACCGAGATTGATGGTGGAAGTGGTCTTGCCGACGCCGCCCTTCTGATTGCACATGGCGACGATCAGGGCGTCACCGTTGCGCGACAACGGGGGTGGTTCGGGGATGTCGCGCAACGGGCGTCCGGTCGGGCCGAGTTCGGTGCCGTCCGCCACGATGTCGTTCGCCTCCCAGAGACTTCGGGCCGCCTGTTCGATTCGGAGGCCGGTTCGGATACTCGAAAGCGGTTCTGCCGCAGCACTGTTCGGCGGCTCGGCCGCACCGGCTGTCGTCATGTCCGCTGCTCCTTCAATTGTCTTGCCCATTGCCCCGCCGCGCGCTGCGGAACAGCGGGCGGTCGGTCCATCGGTGACCGATGTACCGGACCGCCGCCATAGACGCTACCGCCTCCGAGCGCAAGACCGACGATCGGACACGCTCGGGGAATCCGCCCCATCGTTGCGCACTTGTGTCATTGCGCAGCGCCGACACCGCATTCTGTCGCCTTTCGAGCGCATTGCGAAACCCTTTGGGCCAAACCCGTGCGAACCGCCGGCCCCTCGCTACCGCGCGCGCGGATGCGCGGTAGCCCAGACTTCGTGCAGCGTATTCACGGTGACCAGGGTGTAGATCTGGGTGGTCGTCACCGAGGCGTGCCCCAGTAATTCCTGCACCACCCGCACGTCGGCGCCGCCGTCGAGCAGATGGGTGGCGAACGAGTGCCGCAGCGTATGCGGTGACACCGCCGCGCCGATCCCCGCCCGGTCCGCCGCGTCCTGCAGTACCTGCCACGCACTCTGCCGGGACAACCGGCCGCCCCGGGCATTGAGGAACAGGGCCGCGTTCCCGATGCCGCGCGCGGACAACGCCGGCCGGCCGCGAACCAGATAGCCCTCCAGTGCGGCGAGTGCGGGCCGGCCGATCGGGACCATGCGTTGCTTACCGCCCTTACCGTGCAGGACCACCGCACGCCCGGCGGTATCGATATCGTCGATATCGAGTCCCACCGCTTCCGAGATGCGCGCACCGGTGGAATAGAGCAGCTCCAGCAGGGCGCGGTCCCGCAGGCCGCGCGGGCCTCCGCCGGATCCGGCGTCCTCGCCGCCGCCGGCCGCCTCGAGCAGTCTCGAAACATCGTCGTAGGGAAGCGCTTTCGGCAGACGCCGCGCGGGCGTCGGCGGCTTCACGCTGTGGGCGACATCGCCGCTGGTCAGTCCCTCGGCGGCCGCGAACCGGTGCAGTCCGCGGACCGCGACCAGCGCGCGGGCGGCCGAACTCGCGGCCAGTGGCGGATATCCGTCACCTCCGGCGCGCAGCGATACGACGAAATCGGCGATCCCGCTTTCGGTCACCCGATCCAGATCCGGAATATCCCGGGCGCGCAGGAATTCCCGATAGCGCCGCAGATCGCGGCGATAGGCGCTGAGGGTATTGCCGGATACCCCACGCTCCACCGTCAGATGGTCGAGGAATGCCTGGATCTGCCGGTCCACCACGCGCGTCACCCGCCCGGGCCCGGCGGCGCATCCGCGCACACCCGGGCGGGCAGAGCGGCGTCGGCGAGATTCACGGTGCCATCATGACAGCCGCGACCGGCGATCGGCGCACGAAACACAGCGCGCCGATCGCGCATCCACGCTCAGGCGCTGGTGTGTTCGGCCGCCTTGCGATCCAGCAATTGCGTCGGCATACCGGGCCACGGCGCGTCGGCCGGGCGCAGTTGCGCACCGCTGGTACGCGCGGTCGCGGCGGCGAGCAGACCCGCCACCGCGGTGGCGTTCTCGATCCGCCCGGACAGGGTGGCCCGGACCGCCTCATCCAGCGGCATCCGCACCACGGCCAGATCGGCCTCCTCCATCTCGGGGTCGGGCCGGTCGGTCTCCGACAGCCCGGTCGCGAGATAGACGCGCAATGCCTCATCGGTGAATCCGGGCGACAACACCACATCGACCAGCACCGACCACTCACGCGCCGCCAGACCGGTCTCCTCGGCCAGTTCCCGCCGGGCCGCCGCGAGCGGATCCTCACCGACGACATCGAGCAGACCCGCGGGCAGTTCCAGCAACCGCCGGCCGACCGGATGGCGGTACTGGTTGATCAGCACCACCGCGCCGTCGTCGTCGACCGCGACGACGGCGACCGCGCCGTGATGTTCGACCACTTCGCGTTCGGCGACCCGCCCGCCGGGCATCTCGACCTGGTCCAAGCGCAATGCCACGATCGCGCCCGAGTACACCGTCCGGGAGTCGATGGTCCGGAACTCGTGACTACCGGGTTCGCTCACCCGCCGACCCGTTCGGTGTCGGTGGCCTCCACCTCGTCGGGAAACTCCACCGGAAGCCGCTCGGCCGCCTTGTACTTCAGCGCGGCGCTGACCAGTCCGGCGAACAGCGGATGCGGGCGGGTGGGGCGGCTCTTGAGTTCCGGATGCGCCTGGGTCGCGACGAAGTACGGGTGCACATCGGCGGGCAGCTCGACGAATTCGACCAGGTGACCGTCCGGCGAGGTGCCGGAGAAGCGCAGCTTGCTCTGGCTGATCTTGTCGCGGTAGGCGTTGTTGACCTCGAAGCGGTGGCGATGACGCTCCGACACCTCGGTGGCGCCGTAGGTCTGCGCCACGACCGAGCCCGCCTCCAGCACCGCCGGATAGGCGCCCAGCCGCATGGTGCCGCCGAGATCGGCCTCACCGGCGACCGCCTGCGCCTGGTCGGCCATCGTCGAAATCACCGGATGCGTTGTCTCCGGCTCGAACTCAGCGGAATTGGCGTCCTCGAGCCCGACCGAACGCGCCGCCTCGATGACCACGCACTGCAGGCCCAGGCACAGTCCCAGCAATGGAATCGAGCGGGTGCGGGCGAACCGGATGGCGCCCACCTTGCCCTCGATACCGCGAATGCCGAATCCGCCCGGGATCAGCACCGCGTCGACGTCGCCCAGATGGTGCTGCGCGCCTTCGGCGGTCTCGCACTCGTCGGACTGCACCCAGCGGATGTTCACCTTGGCCTTGGCCGCGAAGCCGCCGGCGCGCAGTGCCTCGGTCACCGACAGGTAGGCATCGGGCAGATCGACGTACTTGCCCACCAGTGCCACGGTCACCTGTTCACGAGGGTTGTGCACCCGGTCGAGCAGATCGCCCCAGACCGTCCAGTCGACGTCACGGAACGGCAGTCCCAGCTTGCGCACCACATAGGCGTCGAGGCCCTCGCGGTGCAGCACCTTGGGGATGTCGTAGATCGACGGCGCGTCGGGGGTGGAGATGCAGGCGTCGACATCCACATCGCACATCAGCGCGATCTTGTTCTTCAGACCCTGCGGCACCTCACGATCACAGCGCAGGATCAGAGCATCGGGCTGGATACCGATATTGCGCAGGGCCGCCACCGAGTGCTGGGTCGGTTTGGTCTTCAGCTCGCCCGAGGGCGCCAGGTACGGCACCAGCGTCACGTGCAGGAAGAAACAGTTGTCCCGGCCCACTTCGTGCCGGATCTGACGGGCGGCTTCGAGGAACGGCTGCGATTCGATATCGCCGACGGTGCCGCCGATCTCGGTGATCACCACATCCGGGGTCTGTCCCTGCAGATCCGGACCGCTCATCGCGAGGATGCGGTCCTTGATCTCATCGGTGATGTGCGGGATGACCTGCACGGTGTCACCGAGGTACTCACCACGCCGTTCCTTGGCGATCACGGACGAATAGACCTGACCGGTGGTGACATTCGCATCACGCGACAGATTGCGATCGAGGAACCGCTCGTAGTGGCCGACATCGAGGTCGGTTTCGGCTCCGTCTTCGGTCACGAACACCTCACCGTGCTGGAAGGGGTTCATGGTGCCGGGGTCGACGTTGAGATACGGGTCCAGCTTCTGCATGGTGACCCGCAATCCACGGGAGGTCAGCAGCTGGCCGAGGCTCGAGGCCGTCAAACCCTTACCGAGAGAGGAGGCGACACCGCCGCTCACGAAGATATGTTTCGTGGCCGTCTGATGGGGGGAGCGCGCCGGAATCCGCGATTGACTCACGGAACCCCACGCTAACACGAAAAACGGTTGCGAAACGAATGCCACGCGCGGCAATCCGGTGGTTGTCGTGTGCATGTGTCACATACGTCTCACTCGCCGCAGCAACCTCATGACACCGCCGCGGCGAGCGCACCGCTGCCGCCCGGGCCGCCCGGCACTCCGTCCCACATGACGATCGGCTCGTGATCGCCGCCGATCGGCTCAGCCGGGCAGGGCGGCCACCGACAGCGAGGTGGCGTCCGGGCCGCTTCCGTAGTGCCCGGTTTTGCCGCCCAGTTGCTCCCCCAGTCCGAGCACCGTTGTGACGCGGCCGGTTTCGCGATCCACATTGTCGACCGTGCTCACGGTCGCATCCAGGCGGTTGTCGCTTCGCACCTGAGCGATGGGCCCGGCGGCCGCCGAAGACCCCGGTCGCCCGGCCAGCACCACCCCCGCGCCGCGGCCGCGCAGCGCGCCCGCGAAACGCGCGATGATCGATCCCTGCCCGTTGTGGTCGGCCCGAGCCCCCGCGCCGGTCACCACGATCGCCGACTGGGCGGGCGCGAACTCACCGGCGGCGAGAAAGCCGCCCCCGTGCAACGTGTCGGCGATCAGTCCACGCTCCTGTCCGGTGGCGCGTTCGGCGCCGTCGCCGGGATCGGTCAGAAAGGCGAGCCCGAGCAGATCACCGGCGAGACTGCCCTGATCCATCGCGTCGGTCTGCAACTGCGCACCCGCCGGAATCATGTTGGTGACCGCGGTCCGCAGCCGGTCGCCCTGCGCGGCGTCGACGAAGGCATCGGTCAACGCGATCCGGCCGGTGACCTTCGCCCCGGCCGTGGTGAGCGCGGCGGTGACCGCATCGACGTCGGCGGCGTCGGCATCGGGAGTGGTGAACACCAGCACCGTCCGGTCGGCCAGCGTGCCGCCCAGGATGCGCCCCGCCGAACGGGCGACGAAGTCATCGGCCGCCCCGACCTGTCGTTCGAGCCGGCCGTTGGCCGCCGACAGCGCATCGTTGCGCCGGGACAGATCGGCACCGCCGGAACCGCCGTTGCGGACGACGGCACCGACCACGGCACCTACGACCAGCGCCAGGAAGATCGCGATCAGAGAGACGAGCAGTCGCCGCATGAAACCCACGTACCTCTACCCCCGGTGGTCTGCTAGTCGATGTAGCCAGTCCTGCGACTGCCGCCACACCGAATCCAGCCAGTCCAGCACGTCACCGCCCAGATGCGACGACACCAGCAGTCCGACGATCAGCGCCACCAGCGCCGCGAGTACCACCAGCGCGGTCGCCCAGCCGGAGCTGCCCTGCCGATACAGACTGGCCACGGCCTTGGCGTCCATCAGCTTCGGCCCCGCTTTGAGCCGGGTCAGAAACATCGCGGGATTGGACTCGCGGCGACTGCGATCGAAGAAGTCGTCGAGTGAGGCCGGAGCCCCGCAGGTGATGATCAGAGCCGCACCGTGATGGTCGGCCAGCAGCAGCGCCAGATCCGCCGCCGCGCCCGACGACGGGAACGTGGTGGCGCCGATACCGAGGTCCTGGATGCGTTCCAGTCCCTTGGCATGTCCGTCCGTATCCGCCGGAAGAATGACCTCCGCACCGCATTTGAGCGTGCCGGCGGTGATCTCCTCCGGATCGCCGACGATCAGATCGGGACGGTATCCGGCCTTCGTCACGATATCCGCGCCCCGGCCCACGCCCACCAGAATCGGCGCGTACTCCTTGATGAACGGTTTGATCGCCTTGAGATCGTCGCGGCCGTCGGGTCCGTCGGCGACCACCACGACATGGCGATGGCGCATGGACAGTTCCAGCGCCGGAACCCCGAGACCGTCGATGAGCAGCGCGCTTTCGCTGCGGATGAATTCGATCGTATTGCCCGCGAAGGCCTCCAGGTGATCGGCGAGCCCGTTACGGGCCTCGATCATCCGCTCGGCGACGACCTGGTCGGTGAGTTCGATGCCCTCGACCAGCGCCTCCGGTTCCTTCTTGGTCAGCTTGTCGGAGTAGACCACCCCGGCGTCGATACGGACCTTGCTGCCGTCCTTGATCTTGCCGAAGACATCGGCGGAGACAGCATCCAGCAACACGATTCCATTGGCCGCCAGAACTTCCGGGCCGAGATTCGGATACCTGCCGGAAATCGATGGCGAGGCGTTGATCACCGCCGCCACGCCGGCCTCTACGAGCCGGTCAGCGGTCAGACGATCGATGTCCATCTCGTCGAGAACCACCACATCACCCGCGCCGACCCGCTTGAGCAGACGCCGGGTGTTGCGGTCCACCCGGGCCATTCCGGTGACACCGGGAAGCGTTTCGGTGTTGCGTGACAACAGCGCCAGCATCTTCATGGCATCCGATAATGGACGCAAACCCTCAACCTATGCTGGAGGCGCGCCGACGTCCTAGCACATGCCCAACTGTGACGCCAATACGACCACTCTTCCCACCGTCGACTGGCGTGCCGGTGTAACCACTGGTACCGATATGCTTCGGCTCACTGCATCCGAAGGAGAACGCCATGGCCAGCACCACCGTCGACACGGTCATTCCCGCACCGCGCGACGTCGTCTACAAGCTGTTCACCGAGCGCGACAGCCTCAACGGCTATCTGCCCGTGCGGATTACGCTGCGCAAGCCGGGTGCCCCCGAGGCGTCCGGGGTGGGCGCACGCTATCTGGTCGGCCTGGGCGGTATCGGTGTCACCGAGGAAACCACCGACCTGGTGCCCGGTGAGCGGATGGAGTACCGGATCGTCGCCGGCGCTCCGGTGAAACGGCACGTCGGCACCATCACCTTCGCCGACGCCCCCGGCGGCACCCTGGTGTCGTATCGGATGGAATCGGAGCCCTCGCTGCCCGTACCGGACAAGGCGACCGAGTTGTTCCTGCGCGCCCTGATCTCACCGTTCCTCAAGGGCGCCAAGAAGGCTGTCGCGAAGTAGCGCTCACCCGGCCGCCGACTCGGCGTCGGCCTTCTCCGCCCGCGCCGTGGCCAGTAGCTCCTCGGCGTGGGCACGACCGGTCTCGGTGTCGTCGAGCCCGGCCAGCATCCGGGCCAGCTCGACGACCCGCTCATCGGTGGTCAATGCGTGCACCCCGCTGTTGACGCCCTTGCCGTCGTCGACCTTGTCCACGACCAGGTGGGTGTCGGCGAAGGCGGCCACCTGCGGCAGATGTGTCACCACGATCACCTGATGGGTGCGGGCCAGCCGGGCCAGGCGACGACCGATCTCGACCGCCGCCCGCCCGCCGACACCGGCGTCGACCTCGTCGAACACCATGGTGGAACCGTAGTCGGAGGAGGCCAGTACCACTTCGAGGGCGAGCATCACCCGCGACAGCTCACCACCGGACGCGCTGCGGCTCAACGGCAACGACTGCGCCCCCGAATGAGCGGACAGCCGGAACTCCGCCTCGTCGACGCCCGTCGCGCCGGCGTGCAGATCCGCACCGTCGATGGTGATGGGCGCACTGTCCTGCGCGGCCGCCGCCAGCGCCCGCACCTCCACCTCGAGTTTGGCCCGGCCCATCGCCAGACCGCTCAGTTCGGCACTCACCGCGGTGGCCAGCTTGCGCGCGGCCTTGCGGCGCGCGGCGGTCAGCTTCTTCGCCGTCTCACGCACCTGCGCCGCCGCGGTCTCCACCTCGGCGGCCAGCGCCGCCAAAGCCTCGTCGGAGACGTCGAGGGACGCGAGCCGGGCGCGCGCGTCGTCGGCCCAGGCGATCACCGCGTCGATATCGGGCGCGTATTTACGGGTCAGGGTCTTCAGTTCCGCCTGGCGGGTGAGCAGGCTGTCGAGCGCCGCCGGATCCGACGGCAGATCCGACAGATAGGAACTCAGCTCGGTGGTCACGTCGACGACCACGGCGATCGCCTCGCCGAGCCGCGGCGCCAGAGCCGCCAGAGCCGGATCGTCACCGGCTTCCAGCCGAGCGCGGGCGGCGCCCAGCGCGTCCAGCGCGCCCGACCCCTCGCCCGGATCGTCGGCGGATCCCGCGAGCGCGTCGTGGGCGCCTCCCGCGGCCTCGCGGAGCGAATCCAGATCGCCGAGTCGCAGGACCTCCGCGACGATGCGCTCGTCCTCACCGGGTTCCGGTGCGACGGTATCGATCTCGTTCAGCGAATGCTGCAGCCGATCGGCTTCGAGGGCCAGTTCGCGGCTGCGCTCGGTACGCTCGAGCAGTTCGCTGCGAGCCTGTAGCCAGGTGCGCCGGGCCAGCTGATATTTGCGCAGCAAGCCGGCCACGGTGTCACCGGCGAAGCGGTCCAGCGCCTGCAGTTGCTGATCGGGTCGTTGCAGACGCAGCTGATCGTTCTGCCCGTGCACGGTCAG
This sequence comes from Nocardia spumae, assembly GCF_020733635.1. NCBI lineage: Bacteria > Bacillati > Actinomycetota > Actinomycetes > Mycobacteriales > Nocardiaceae > Nocardia > Nocardia spumae. The sequence continues at coordinate 4,458,103 of NZ_JAJFZL010000001.1, forward strand.
CAGCGGAGCCGTGAAATCCGACAGCACCGCCGCGGGCACGCTGCGCCCGCCGAGGTGGGCACGCGAACGCCCATCGCTGCCGACGGTCCGCACGGCGATGACGCTGTCGTCGTCATCGCGCTGGGCGCCGGTCGATTCCAGTACCTTCTCGACCTCGTCGCGGGCGCTGTCGTGGACCTCGTCGACACTGAATCGGCCCTCCACCACCGCGCGCGACGCGCCTTGGCGCACCCGTCCGGCATCGGCGCGGGCGCCGCCGAGCAGATGCAGCCCGGTGACCACCATCGTCTTACCGGCACCGGTCTCACCGGTCACACAGGTCAGCCCCTCGTGGAACTGGGCGGTGGCGGTCGATATGACGCCCAGACCGTCAATCCTGATCTCTGTCAGCACGTGTGCTCTCCGTTCGGCGGTCTTCGATATCGCCTGAGCCGGGTTGCTCGGTGAGTTCGCCCGTCGGCGCCGCGCTCGGCCGTTCGGGCCGCCGGCCCCGCCAGCCTGTCACGGGGAGCCTGAATTTGCGCACCATCCGATCGGCGAAGGGGGCGGAATCCAGACGGACCCAGCGCACGGGTTCGGTGCCGCGCACCGCCTCGAACCGGGCACCCCGCGGCAGGGCCAGGGTGCGCCTGCCGTCGAGGAAGATGATCGCATCATGGCCCGACGCAACGGTTTCCACCGCGATGCGCGATTCCGGGCTGGTCACCAGCGGCCGAGCGAACAGCGCGTGCGCATTGCTGGGGATCACCAGCAGTGCCTCCAGCTCCGGCCACACCACCGGCCCGCCGGCGGAGAAGGCGTAGGCGGTCGAACCGGTCGGCGTGGCGATCAGCACACCGTCACAACCGAATTGCGATACCGGGCGGCCGTCGACCTCGAGCACGACCTCGAGCACACCCATGCGGGCGGCATTCTCGATGCTGGCCTCGTTGAGGGCCCATCCGCGTTCCACCACCACATCATCGACGCGGACACTGACATCTACGGTCATCCGCTGCTCGATGCGATAGTCGCCACGCACGACCTGCGCGAGCGCGTCGTCGAGATGTTCGGCCTCGGCCTCGGTCAGGAATCCGATGCGGCCCAGGTTGATTCCCAGCACCGGCACCCGCGCCGGATGCGCCATCTCCGCCCCGCGCAGGAAAGTGCCGTCACCACCGAGAGCCAGCACCATCTCACAGCCCACCGCGGCCTCGGGACCGTGCGCCACCACCCGCACCGGACATCCGTCGGGTTCACCGGTCTCGTCGAAATCCAGTTTGGTGCTGTAGGCCTCGTCTTCGAGAACCCGGAGGCCGATTCCGGCATCGGCGAAGATCTTGGCCACCCGATGCGCGGTCTCGAGCAGTTCGGAACGGCCCGGATGCGCGACGAGCAGGATTTCCCGCTTCACTGTGGCCCCTCCTCGACCGCACGCTGCACCATTTCGCTGATCTCCGCCGCGCCCGGTCCGGCATCGGCCGCCTTCGCGCCGAGAGCGTCCCTGTGCAGCCACAGGAAGTACTCGACGTTCCCGGACGGGCCGGGCAAGGGACTGGCCACCACACCGCGCGTACGCAGGCCCAGTTCGGCGGCCGCCGCGGCCACCTCGGTCACCGCCTCGGCGCGCAGAGCCGGATCTCGCACCACACCGCCGGAGCCTACTCGCTGTTTACCGACCTCGAACTGCGGCTTCACCATGGGCAGCAGATCTGCGCCCGGCGCACAGCAGCCGGCCAGCGCCGGCAGGACCAGTGCGAGCGAGATGAACGACAGGTCCGCGACCACCAGGTCCACCGGGCCGTCGATCGCGTCCGCCGTCAGGGCCCGCACATTGGTGCGGTCGTGCACCCGAACCCGCTCGTCGTTGCGCAGCCGCCACACCAGCTGCCCGTATCCGACGTCGACCGCCACCACCTCGCGTGCGCCGCGGGTCAGCAGGACGTCGGTGAATCCGCCGGTGGACGCGCCCGCGTCCAGGCACCGCTTGCCGGTGACACTCACGCCCAGCGGTTCGAATGTCTCGAGGGCGCCCAGCAGCTTGCGCGCGCCGCGGGAGGCCCACTGCACCTCGTCGGGCTCGTCGCGGACCAGCAGCGGGGTTCCGGCTTCCACCGCGGTAGCCGGTTTCGATGCGACCGCACCGTTGATCAGGACGCGGCCCGCGCCGATCAGCTCGACCGCGTGTTCTCGCGACCGCGCCAATCCGCGGCGAACCAGTTCGGCGTCCACTCGCGCGCGCCTGGCCACCTCAGATCTTGTCCACCGTCGCCAGGGCGCCGACCAGCACCTCGTGTGCCTGTTCGAGGATGCGGGCGCGTCGGGTGATATCTGCGGCGGCCCGGTCCACTCCGTCGGAGTCCCCCTCGCTGTTGCGCTGTCCCCCAGGCAATTCCGCCAGCAAGGCCTCGACCTCACCGCGTACCCGGTCCGGATCGGCGAACCCCTCGGTTCCGCCCGCGAGATGCTGACCGGGCAACGGGACACCCGGGCGTGCACCGGGGGAACCGGGCGGCTGCGGGCGTGGAGTCGGCGTAGTCATGGTGCCGTCAACGCTACCGGAGTTCCGGTGCCGGGATGCAGCCGGTGTGAGGGGGTCGAGCACGCCGAACGCCCGGACGCCCGGGATTCTCGCCGCGCCGTCGGCGTGTCCGCCGGGGACGGTCGTCCCGCACGCTGGACCGCGCGGTGACGGCCGGTGATCGGCCTCGACGGGCAGTGCGGGACCGCGGGCGGCCGCCGGTTCGGATCGGTTCTTGGCACAATGGCGACGTGCGAGGTGACCGAGGTCTTGGACCGTCCCGGCCGGCCGCGCTCGTGGCCGCGGTGTTCGCGGCGGGCGCCGCCGCGGTGGTGTTCGCGGCCGAACGGGTGCACGGACGGGCCTCACGGCGACTACTCGGTCCGGTGCGGAATCCGCTCCCGGGCGGAAAGGATGCCGTCGTCGTGCTGGGCTATCCCGCCACCGCCGACGGCCGCACCCGCGCACTGCAGCGGTGGCGGTGCCGGATCGGCGCCCGGTCACTCGATCCGGCCCGCGACGGCTTCCTCGTCTTCACCGGGGGCGCCGTGCACGGGCGGTGGGTGGAGGCCGAGGTCATGGCGGCCTACGCCCGCGACCGGCTCGGGGTCCCCGCCGATCGCATCCGCATCGAACCGCGCGCCGAAAGCACTTGGCAGAACATAGAATTCACTATTCCGAGCATCGAGCACGCCGACCGCATCATGATCGCGTCCGATCCGATGCACGCCGCGCGGGCCCGTCGCTACCTGCGTGCGCAACGCCCGGACCTCGCCCGACGGCTCATCCGGGCCGACGATTACCGGCCGTTGGAACGCTGGTGGCTCAAAGTCCCCACCGCCGCGCACGAACTGGCCGCGATCGCGCGCCGCCGTGCCGGCGCCGGCGCCATCGCCCTGTTGCGCCGCACGGGACTGCCGCGGCAGGCACCGGTCACCGTCCTCGGCGACGGACACGAGCCGGGATCGCCGCGGTAGTCCGACGACACCCGGCCGCAACGCCGTGCCGGTACCGGACTCAGGGCCGCACCGGGTTACCGTTCGGCCAGCGCGATGGCGCGACCCGGGTGGTGATCGAGCAGTTCGGCGATTCGATCGATGGGATCGCCGGCGCCCGTATCCTGCTGAAGTACGGGATGATTCAGCGCCTCGAGATCGCGGGCGAGGTAGGTTGGTCTGCGGTCGGCCGGGCGGGCGCGCAGATCGTCGAGTGTGCTGACTCCGGTCAGCACCATCAGCGAGGGCAGTCCCACACAGCTCGCGCCGTCGATATCGGTATCGAGCCGGTCCCCCACCACGAGCGCACTGCGGGTGCCGGCCCGGACGAGTGCGTCCTCGAGCAGCGGTGCATACGGTTTTCCGGCCACGACCGGATCGTGATCGGTCGCGGCGCGCAGCGCTGCCACCATCGCGCCGTTACCTGGCGCCAGCCCGCGTTCGTTGGGCAGGGTGGCGTCGGCGTTGGCGGCCACCCACAGTGCGCCGGCGCGCACGGCGTAGGCGGCTTCGGCCAGATCGGGCCATCCGGTAGTCGGTGAATGCCCCTGCACGACGGCCGCGGGCGCGACGCCGTTGAAGCGCCGGATCGGCTGCAAGCCGACGTTCTCGATCTCGGCGGCGAGGTCGTCGGTGCCGACGATCAACACCGTGGCCCCGGCGGTGAGGCGCGACGCCAGCACATGGGCGGCCGCCTGCGCGCTGGTGACGACGTCGCTGTCGTCCGCGCGAAATCCCAACTCGCGCAGGTGTTCGGCCACCACGCCCGCCGATCGGCTGGCGTTGTTGGTGACGTACATCAGTTGCTGGCCGTCACCGGCTTCGAGCGCGGCCGGTGCGCCGGCGATCACCTCAGCGCCCCGGTAGAGGGTGCCGTCCAGGTCCAGGAGGAGGGCCTCGAAGCCCTCCCGTAGCGATGCTGCCACTGGCTACTCCACGTCGTCGTCGCCCTGTGCGCCCGCGAGTTCCTCGGCGCGCTCCTCGGCGTCGGTGTCACCGTCGACGTCTGCCGCGGCGGCGTTGAGGAACCATTGCAGCGCCTCTGCCGACCGCTCGGCGGCGAGCAGGGCTTCGGCGTAGGCATAGCACAGTCGCGCCGAGGCCGGACCGGATCGCGACGGATCCAGTTCGGATGTCTGCAAGGTCACCACGGCCTGATCGTATTGGCCCAGATCCATTCGCGCACCGGCGACGACGATCCGGAGCTCGGTCGCCTCGTCACCGGACAGGGTCCGGGCCTCATCGCTGCGGCCCAGCTCGATCGCGCGTTCCGGACGGCCCAGCCCGCGCTCGCAATCGGCCATCACCGCCAGCAGGCCGGATCCGCCGGACATCCGGCGCGCGGTGCGTAGTTCCGACAGCGCCTCCGCCCATTCACCCGCGTGATAGGCGATGACACCCGCGGTTTCGCGCACCACGGCGATCCGTCCCGCCCGCCGGCGCGCCGCACGCGCGTGTTCCAGCGCCCGTTCGGGGTCCTCGTCGAGCAGATCAGCGGCCATCACCAGGTGCCGGGCCACCGTTTCGGCATTGTTCTTGTCCAGGCTCAGCAGATCGCGGCGTACGGCGCCGTCCAGGTCGGCGGCCTGCACTTCGTCGGGCAGCGCGGGCTCGTCCGGGCGGCCGGTACGGCTCTCACCACCGACGCGAGTGCCTTCGCCACCGCGCCGCCGCGCGCCCCGGTCGTCGAAATCACCGGAGCGGGTCTCGGCCCCGCCGGCGGCCGAGGCATCCCGGTCCTGCCGTCGGCGATCGTCTCCACGGAAACCGCCTTGGCCACGGTCACCGCGGGCGAGTCCGCCGCGCCGATCGTCTCCTCCACGCCGATATCCCTGGCGGTTGTCACCGGAATCGCCTCGGTCGTTCTCGCCGCGCCGGTAACCGCCGGGCCGCCGATCGTCACGGTCGCGCCCATATCCAGCGGTACGCCGATCACCTTCTCCACGGCCGTACCCACCGGAGCGGCGATCGTCGTCACCGCGGCTGTACCCGCCGGAGCGGCGATCGTCATCGCGCCGGAATCCACCCGGCCGACGATCGTCGTCATTGCGACGGAATCCGCCGCCACCTCCGCGACGGTCGTCGCCGCCGCTACGGAATCCACCCGAACGGCGGTCGTCGTCGCGCCTTGGGCCGCCCGAACGGCGGTCGTCGTCGTTGCGCCGGTAGCCACCGGATCGAGCATCATCGCCGCCGCGACCGCGATATCCACTACCGCGGCGATCGTCGTCGCCGCGCCGGAACTCGCCGGACCGGCGATCGGAGTCTCGTGCGCCACGCCGCTCGTCGTCGCGCCCGGTGGCGCGCCGCTCGCCTTCGCCGCGGCGGAAGCCGCCCTGGGCACGGTCGCCTTCGTCCCGGCGGAATCCGCCCGAACGACGCTCGCCCTCGGCCCGATCACGCGCGGGCTTGCCGGAGCCGGCCGATTCCGGACCGCTATTACCACGGCGGAAGGGTCTCCTACCGTCGTCATGCTCCGACACAGCGCAACCTTTCTCTGATCCGGCACGAATCGCCGGCAACGACATACAGATGATGTACCGGTGGTCGGCACCTATCCGTAACCACCATAAATTCAATCACGCGACACCTGCGCACTCTCACCTGCCCGGCCTCTGCGGGTGCGCCGACCGGTGTCGCGAACTTCCCGCGACGAACTCGGGTTCGTCTGCCGATCCGTACGAGCTGGCGCTCATATGCGGAAGGCCCCCAACCATCAGGTTGGGGGCCTTCGCGAATGTATGTTCCGGCGGTGTCCTACTCTCCCACACCCTGTCGAGTGCAGTACCATCGGCGCAGGTGGCCTTAGCTTCCGGGTTCGGAATGGGACCGGGCGTTTCCCCACCGCTATAACCGCCGTAACTCTATGAAACTAGACACAGAGAGCCACAACCCTTTCACCCCTCAACAGGGATCCCGGATCAAGTCTCGCTGATATCTGTGTGTTGTTTCAGATACCGCACAGTGGACGCGTAGCAGCTTTGTTGGTAAGTCCTCGGCCTATTAGTACCAGTCACCTACATGCATTACTGCACTTCCAGTTCTGGCCTATCAACCCAATGGTCTGTTGGGGGCCTTACCCCCTCGAGGGGGTGAGAAACCTCATCTTGGAACAGGCTTCCCGCTTAGATGCTTTCAGCGGTTATCCCTTCCGAACGTGGCCAACCAGCCGTGCCCCTGGCGGGACAACTGGCACACCAGAGGTTCGTCCGTCCCGGTCCTCTCGTACTAGGGACAGCCTTCCTCAAGTTTCTAACGCGCGCGGCGGATAGAGACCGAACTGTCTCACGACGTTCTAAACCCAGCTCGCGTGCCGCTTTAATGGGCGAACAGCCCAACCCTTGGGACCTACTCCAGCCCCAGGATGCGACGAGCCGACATCGAGGTGCCAAACCATCCCGTCGATATGGACTCTTGGGGAAGATCAGCCTGTTATCCCCGGGGTACCTTTTATCCGTTGAGCGACACCGCTTCCACTTGCCGGTGCCGGATCACTAGTCCCGACTTTCGTCCCTGCTCGACCTGTCAGTCTCACAGTCAAGCTCCCTTGTGCACTTACACTCAACACCTGATTGCCAACCAGGCTGAGGGAACCTTTGGGCGCCTCCGTTACATTTTGGGAGGCAACCGCCCCAGTTAAACTACCCACCAGGCACTGTCCCTGAACCAGATCATGGCCCGAGGTTAGAGGTCCAATACGACCAGAGTGGTATTTCAACGACGACTCCACGAACACTGGCGTGCCCGCTTCACAGTCTCCCACCTATCCTACACAAACCGTACCGAACACCAATACCAAGCTATAGTGAAGGTCCCGGGGTCTTTTCGTCCTGCCGCGCGTAACGAGCATCTTTACTCGTAATGCAATTTCGCCGAGTCTGTGGTGGAGACAGCAGAGAAGTCGTTACGCCATTCGTGCAGGTCGGAACTTACCCGACAAGGAATTTCGCTACCTTAGGATGGTTATAGTTACCACCGCCGTTTACCGGGGCTTAAATTCTCAGCTTCGCGTCCGAAAACGCTAACCGGTCCTCTTAACCTTCCGGCACCGGGCAGGCGTCAGTCCGTATACATCGTCTTACGACTTCGCACGGACCTGTGTTTTTAGTAAACAGTCGCTTCTCTCTGGTCTCTGCGACCACCCCCAGCTCACGGTGCAAGACCGGTCACCAGACGTGGCCCTCCTTCTCCCGAAGTTACGGAGGTATTTTGCCGAGTTCCTTCACCACAGTTATCTCGATCGCCTTAGTATTCTCTACCTGACCACCTGTGTCGGTTTGGGGTACGGGCCGTGTACCAACTCACTAGAGGCTTTTCTCGGCAGCATAGGATCACTGAATTCACCTCAAACGGCTACGCATCACCTCTCAGGCACATGCTGTGCGGATTTGCCTACACAACGCCCTACAGGCTTACACCCGGTAATCCACCACCGGGCCCAGCTACCTTCCTGCGTCACCCCATCGCTTGACTACTACAGCCAGGGTCGTGCGCAGCCACATCCGGCCTCCCGAAGGAGGTCCATCCGCTTTTGGGCACTTAGCACAACTGATTCGCCATTGGGCGCGGATACACGGGTACGGGAATATCAACCCGTTGTCCATCGACTACGCCTGTCGGCCTCGCCTTAGGTCCCGACTCACCCTGGGCGGATTAACCTGGCCCAGGAACCCTTGGTCATTCGGCGGACGAGTTTCTCACTCGTCTTTCGCTACTCATGCCTGCATTCTCACTCGCGCAGCCTCCACAACTAGGTCACCCCGCTGCTTCCCTGGCTACACGACGCTCCCCTACCCACCCAGTCGACTGGCCCGAAGGCGATCTAATGACTGAGTGCCGCGGCTTCGGCGGTGTACTTGAGCCCCGCTACATTATCGGCGCAGGATCACTTGACCAGTGAGCTATTACGCACTCTTTCAAGGGTGGCTGCTTCTAAGCCAACCTCCTGGTTGTCTCAGCGACCCCACATCCTTTTCCACTTAGTACACGCTTAGGGGCCTTAGCCGGCGATCTGGGCTGTTTCCCTCTCGACTACGAAGCTTATCCCCCGCAGTCTCACTGCCACGCTCTCACACACCGGCATTCGGAGTTTGGCTGACTTCGGTAAGCTTGTGGGCCCCCTAGGCCATCCAGTAGCTCTACCTCCAGTGTGAAACACGTGACGCTGCACCTAAATGCATTTCGGGGAGAACCAGCTATCACGGAGTTTGATTGGCCTTTCACCCCTACCCACAGCTCATCCCCTCAGTTTTCAACCTAAGTGGGTTCGGGCCTCCACGACGTCTTACCGTCGCTTCACCCTGGCCATGGGTAGATCACTCCGCTTCGGGTCCATGACATGCGACTCAAACGCCCTATTCGGACTCGCTTTCGCTACGGCTACCCCACACGGGTTAACCTCGCCACACACCGATGACTCGCAGGCTCATTCTTCAAAAGGCACGCCATCACCCCACCACCCGAAGATGGAAGGCTCTGACGGATTGTAAGCGCACGGTTTCAGGTACTATTTCACTCCCCTCCCGGGGTACTTTTCACCTTTCCCTCACGGTACTAGTCCGCTATCGGTCACCAGGGAGTATTCAGGCTTACCGGGTGGTCCCGGCAGATTCACAGCAGATTTCACGGGCCCGCTGCTACTCGGGTGCCCATCACAGCAGAGAACATGTTTTCGCTTACCGGACTCTCACCGTCTACGGTTGGCCATCCCAGACCAATTCAGCTAACACGAACTTTTCTGACTACTGCTTGGCTCGGCAGAACCAAGAAGATGGGTCCCACAACCCCAAGAACGCAACGCCTGCCGGCTATCACACGCTCCTGGTTTAGCCTCATCCGCTTTCGCTCGCCACTACTCACGGAATCACTCTTGTTTTCTCTTCCTGTGGGTACTGAGATGTTTCACTTCCCCACGTTCCCTCCACACACCCTATATATTCAGGCGCGGGTAACACGACATCACTCGTGCTGGGTTTCCCCATTCGGAAATCCTCGGATCTCAGCTCGGTTGACAGCTCCCCGAGGCTTATCGCAGCCTCCTACGTCCTTCATCGGCTCCTGGTGCCAAGGCATCCACCGTACGCTCTTAAACACTTACTAACAAAGATGCTCGCGTCCACTGTGCAGTTCTCAAACAACACACCCGCATCGAATCGAATTTCACAAGACCGGACCGAAGAAACCTTCGCGGTATCAAGGAAGACCCGAACGGATCGTTTTTTTGCCTGGAAAGAACGTCTGTTCTTTCAGGACCCAACAGTGTGCCGATATATCCACCGCGAGCCGGCCGTCCGACCGTCTCACATGCGAGGAGTTTGTCAGTGTTCCACCCATGAGCTCCGCAGTTCCACATTCGGGAACATAAGCGGCTCTGGCACTTTCGCGTCCGACTCTTCGGAGCGAACAGTGCAGATGCTCCTTAGAAAGGAGGTGATCCAGCCGCACCTTCCGGTACGGCTACCTTGTTACGACTTCGTCCCAATCGCCAATCCCACCTTCGACGGCTCCCTCCACAAGGGTTAGGCCACCGGCTTCGGGTGTTACCGACTTTCATGACGTGACGGGCGGTGTGTACAAGGCCCGGGAACGTATTCACCGCAGCGTTGCTGATCTGCGATTACTAGCGACTCCAACTTCACGGGGTCGAGTTGCAGACCCCGATCCGAACTGAGACCGGCTTTAAGGGATTCGCTCCACCTCACGGTATCGCAGCCCTCTGTACCGGCCATTGTAGCATGTGTGAAGCCCTGGACATAAGGGGCATGATGACTTGACGTCGTCCCCACCTTCCTCCGAGTTGACCCCGGCAGTCTCCTGCGAGTCCCCGCCATTACGCGCTGGCAACACAGGACAAGGGTTGCGCTCGTTGCGGGACTTAACCCAACATCTCACGACACGAGCTGACGACAGCCATGCACCACCTGTACACCAACCACAAGGGGGGCTACATCTCTGCAGCTTTCTGGTGTATGTCAAACCCAGGTAAGGTTCTTCGCGTTGCATCGAATTAATCCACATGCTCCGCCGCTTGTGCGGGCCCCCGTCAATTCCTTTGAGTTTTAGCCTTGCGGCCGTACTCCCCAGGCGGGGTACTTAATGCGTTAGCTACGGCACGGATCCCGTGGAAGGAAACCCACACCTAGTACCCACCGTTTACGGCGTGGACTACCAGGGTATCTAATCCTGTTCGCTACCCACGCTTTCGCTTCTCAGCGTCAGTTACTGCCCAGAGACCCGCCTTCGCCACCGGTGTTCCTCCTGATATCTGCGCATTTCACCGCTACACCAGGAATTCCAGTCTCCCCTGCAGTACTCTAGTCCGCCCGTATCGACTGCAAGCTTGCAGTTGAGCTGCAAGTTTTCACAATCGACGCGACGAACCGCCTACAAGCTCTTTACGCCCAGTAATTCCGGACAACGCTCGCACCCTACGTATTACCGCGGCTGCTGGCACGTAGTTGGCCGGTGCTTCTTCTACAGGTACCGTCACTTTCGCTTCGTCCCTGTCGAAAGAGGTTTACAACCCGAAGGCCGTCATCCCTCACGCGGCGTCGCTGCATCAGGCTTTCGCCCATTGTGCAATATTCCCCACTGCTGCCTCCCGTAGGAGTCTGGGCCGTGTCTCAGTCCCAGTGTGGCCGGTCACCCTCTCAGGTCGGCTACCCGTCGTCGCCTTGGTAGGCCATTACCCCACCAACAAGCTGATAGGCCGCGGGCCCATCTCGCACCGATAAATCTTTCCACCACAAACCATGCGATTCGTGGTCATATCCGGTATTAGACCCAGTTTCCCAGGCTTATCCCAGAGTACGAGGCAGATCACCCACGTGTTACTCACCCGTTCGCCGCTCGTGTACCCCGAAGGGCCTTACCGCTCGACTTGCATGTGTTAAGCACGCCGCCAGCGTTCGTCCTGAGCCAGGATCAAACTCTCCGTTGAAGACTCTCAACTCACTCCGAAGAGCAAATCAGAAGTATCTCGAACCAGAGTCCGAAAACCTAACTTAAACGCCAGCCGGAAAATTAGCTGACAAAAATATCCGACCCTCACACGGGGGGTGAAGATCGGAACCAAAAACAAAATTTTGGCACTGACATTCATCGACACACTATTGAGTTCTCAAAGAACACACGCACACACGATCCGGCCGGTTTTTATTCCGACTTTTTCGAGAGGCAGGTTCTCCAGCCTAGCCAACAAGCACTGCGAAGTCAAACGCAATCTCATCGGGCCCCACTGGCAATCAGGCGCTCCTCGTCCAACCTCGTTGTCCCGGGCCTCTCGGCTCCGGGTCGGTGTCCGTGTCGCTCTGACCTGGAATAAGTTACGTGCCGGAGAACGCTACGTCAAATCGGCACGTCAGCGAGCATCCGCGCAGGTCACGAGGACCGGTTCGGGCCCGGCCCGACCTGAATCACAAAGATGTGATTCAGGTCATGGCCGAATCAACGGCCGGCTCGCCGGGCGCCTGCGAAGTTCTTCTTGCCGCGGCGCAGGACCAGCCAATGTCCGTGCAGGTAGTCGGTGTCGCCGGGCACCCACTCCGGATCGGAGATCCGGACGTTGTTCACCGACGCTCCCCCGTCCGTGACTGCCCGGCGGGCCGCACCGCGGCTATCGGACAGACCGGCGGCCACCAGCAGATCGACGATGGTCGAGTCGGGTGCGGCCTCCGGCACCGAACCCTCGCCCGCGGCCTCCGACAGCGCGGAAGCCAGCGTGGACTCGTCCAGATCGTGCAGGTCCCCCCGGCCGAACAGGGCTTGGCTGGCGAGCTGGACCGCCTGGGTGTGCGCCTCGCCGTGGACGAGCGTCGTCATCTCCGCGGCCAGGCGACGCTGCGCCTCGCGAGCATGGGGCCGTTCGGCCGTGGCGGTTTCGAGTTCGGCGAGTTCGTCGCGGTCGAGGAAGGTGAACCAGCGCAGGTAGCGGATCACGTCGGCGTCGCCGGTGTTCACGAAGTACTGGTACCAGGCGTAGGGGCTGGTCATCTCCGGATCCAGCCACAGGCTTCCGCCACCGGTCGACTTTCCGAACTTCTTCCCGTCGGCGGAGGTGACCAGCGGCGTGGTCAGGGCATGGACCTGTTCCCCGTCGAGGCGCCGGTTCAGTTCCACCCCGGCGATGATGTTGCCCCACTGATCCGAACCGCCCACCTGCAGGCGGCAATCGTGAGTGCGACGGAGCTGGACGAAGTCGTTGGCCTGCAACAGCATGTAGCTGAATTCGGTGTAGGAGATGCCGTCGGTATCGAGTCGGCGCTTGACCGTCTCACGCGCGAGCATCACGTTCACCGAGAAGTGTTTGCCGATATCGCGCAGGAAGTCCACGGCGCTGAGGTTGCCGGTCCAGTCCATGTTGTTCGCGATGATCGCACCGGTCGGCGAATCGTCCAGGTCGACGAACCGCGCGAGCTGACCGCGGATCCGATCGGCCCACTCGGCGACGGTATCGGTCGAGTTCATCACCCGCTCGCCCACATCCCGCGGATCGCCGATCAGTCCGGTCGCGCCACCGGCCAGGACGACGGGGCGATGTCCGGCCTGCTGGAACCGCCTGAGGGTCAGCAGCGGAACCAGGTGTCCGGCATGCAGGCTGGCCGCGGTCGGGTCGAAGCCGGCATAGAGCGTGATCGGGCCTTTCGCGGTTTCGGCCCGCAGGGCGTCCAGATCGGTGGACTGCGCGATCAGCCCACGCCAGCTCAGTTCGTCGATGATGTCGGCGTTCACGCCCTCCTATCTTTCCGCACCCGTGCCACCGGCCCACGCTGGGTCCGCCCGGTGCCGTGGTGCCGGCGCACAGGCCACGAAGTCCGGCTCCCGGGCCGCCCGGACCCACGGTGGACGCTCGCGTATGTCCGCGAGCGTCCGGGCCATGGCATCCGGCGGCCGGCCGGACTGTACTGAGAACATGACCGAGAGCAAACACCTCAGCAATGAAAACAACAGCGGCACAGTTCATTCCGAGGACACCCACACCATTGCCGGCACGCAGCGGACGAACCCCGCGGGCCCGGTGGTGGTGCTGGGCGGGACCGGGAAGACCGGCCGGCGGATCGTGGCGCGGCTCGCCGAACGAAGCGTGCCGGCCCGGCCGGTGTCGCGCTCCACGGTCGTCCGGTTCGACTGGACGGACCGCTCGACCTGGGAGCCGGCGCTATCGGGGGCACGGGCGGTATATGTCGCCTATCAGCCGGATCTGGCCGCACCCGGGTCGGACGAGGCGATCGCCGCGTTGACCACCGCGGCCCGCCGGGCCGGTATTTCCAGGCTGGTGCTGCTGTCGGGCCGCGGTGAGCCGGAAGCACAGCGCTGCGAGGAGATCGCGTTGGCGAGCGGACTCGAGACGACGGTCGTGCGCTGCAGTTGGTTCGCTCAGAACTTCAGCGAGGACTTCCTCACCGAGGAGATTCTGGCCGGGCGGGTGACATTGCCCGCCGATACCGTGACCGAACCGTTCGTGGACGCCGACGATATCGCCGATGTCGCGGTGGCGGCGCTCACCGAGGACGGACATGCGGGACGCGTCTACGAGCTGACCGGTCCGGAGTCGCTGACCTTCGCCGACGCGGTCGCGACCATCGCCGCGGCGATCGGTCGTGAGATCGAGTATGTGCCGGTTTCGCTGACCGACTACACCGCCGCCATGTCGGAGATGGGGATCCCCGCCGACGTCGTGGGATCGCTGACCTATCTGTTCGGCACGGTTCTCGACGGTCGCAACAGCGCCACCGCGGACGGGGTGGCGCAGGCCCTCGGCCGGCCCGCGGCTTCGTTTGCCGACTATGCCCGCCGCACCGCCGCGGCCGGCGACTGGTTCGTGCCGGTCGGCGACGCCGCCCGGGGGTGAGGCGCCGATGCCGGTACTCGTCAACGAGTTCGCCGGGTGTCGCCGCCCGTCTCCGCGGCGGGGATACCCGGTTGCCGGGTCCGCCGGGATGCGCGATGGTCGAGGCATGGATGCCCTCGCCGATCTGCTCGACGGCCCCCGCGCCCGGGGCGCCTTCGTGATGCGCTCACTGCTGGACCCGCCGTGGTCGCTGCGTATCCAGGACGAGGCGCCCCTCACGGTCGTCGTGGTCACCCGGGGTAACGCGGTGCTCGTTCCGGACGACGAGGAGCCGATTCGCCTCGGACAGGGGGCGGTCGCGATCATCCGCGGCCCCGCACCCTACACCGTGGCCGACGATCCGTCCACGCCGCCGCAGGCGATCGTGCACCCCGGCCAGACGACAACTACGCCGGACGGCGAGTTGTTGTGTGCGACATGGGATCTCGGAGTGCGCAGCTGGGGCACCAATCCGGACGGGACCACCGCTTTGCTGACCGGCACCTACGAGGTGGCCGGCACCGTCAGCGATCGGCTGCTCCGGGCGCTGCCGCCCCGGGCCGTGCTCGACGGTCACGAGGTCGACGAACGCCTGCTCGGCATGCTGGTCGACGAGGCCGGACGCGATATCCCCGGACAGGCGTCGGTACTCGATCGGCTGCTGGATCTGCTGACCATCGCCTCGCTGCGCGCCTGGTTCGCACGCGAGGACGCGCCGCGGTGGTACCGGGCCTACGCCGACCCCGTCGTCGGGCAGGCCCTGCGGCTGCTCGAACACAATCCCGCCCACGACTGGACCGTCGCCGAACTGGCCGCCACGGTCGGAGCGTCCCGGGCCGCGCTGGCCCGCCGATTCACCGAGCTGGTGGGCGATCCGCCCATCGCCTATCTCACCGAATGGCGGCTGGCGCGGGCCGCGGATCTGCTGCGGGGAACCGACGCGACGATCGAGTCGATCGCCCGTCAGGTGGGATACGGCACCGCGTTCAGCCTCAGCGCCGCCTTCAAACGACGTTTCGGGACGAGTCCGGGTATTCACCGCCGTCGGGCGGCCGCGGAAGCGGATGCCCTGCCCGACGCGGGCACGGGCGGCTGAAACGCGGCGATGGCCGCATCCGGTTGCGTACCGGAAGCGGCCCATCGGATTCGGCGCGAGGTCACCCCCGGCGCGCGGGACGGCGTTCGTAGGCGATCCACCCGAAAACGGCGGCCAGTACCAGCGGGAAGGCCGCATTTCCCGGGGCGTCGAGCACGAAGGCCTGCGTGGCCGCGGCGCACACCATGGTCACCGACAGCCCGGCGGCGGCCCACGCGCTCAACCGTGGGACCAAGAGCCCGATACCACCGGAGATCTCGACCACGCCGGTGAGATAACGGAACCAGTCGCCCCACCCGATCTCGTGGAAGATGCGGATCGCATCGGATTGGCCGACCAGTTTGGGCAGCCCGGAGGCGATGACGAAGAACAGGCCCAGCACGATCTGCACGGTCCACAACACGCGGTCGCGGATCTTGCCGGGGTGGGTGGCGACGGTCGGGGCGGGGGCGGTGATGGCGGCCATGATGGATGTCCTTCCGGTGCTCGGTATCGGTTCGAGCGCGCTCACCACAAGAGACGGTGGGCCGGAGCGGAATTCATCGGTCAGGACAGAGCGATTCCCAGCGCTGTCAGATGGACCCGGCTGGCGGTCGCGGCGGTCTCGGCCGACCGGGCGCGGATCGCGTCGAACAGCACCTCGTGCGCACGGTGATCGGCGGCCGGATCGACCATCGGCCGGATGCGCAGCATCTCCGACATCGCCCGGCGCAGGCGCGGGACGAAGGCGTCGAACAACTGCAGCAGAATCTCGTTGTGGGCCGCGACGATCACGGTGCGATGGAAGGCGGTGTCGGCGTCGACGAGATGATCGACCGAGTCACCGGCCTCCGCGCGAATCGACAACGCCCGGCGCATGGCGCGCAGATCCGCCGGGGTACGCCGCCGGGCGGCCAGCGCCGCGGCCTCGGCCTCGATGGCGACCCGGGCCTCGATCACGGCACGGATGTCGGCGCGGCGCAGTATCGCGTCCCAGTCCTCGACGATATCGAGTGCGGTCACGAAAACGCCCGCACCCTGGCGGCTTTCGAGCACACCCTGGCCCGCCAGCTCGCGGATCGCCTCGCGCAGCGTCGACCGGCCGACCCCCAGCTGCGCGGCCAAGGTGGTCTCGCCGGGCAGTCTGTGCCCCAGCTGCCATTCCCCGGCCTTGACCCGATCGAGCAGCAACCGCGCGGCCTGCGCTGCCAGCGGTTGTCTCTGCACCGTCGCCATCGGGCCTCACCTCTCTACTTGTCTGAGGGGTTTTCGCCCAGTATCCTAGCCGACATGGGACAGGGACTGCTTCTCCTCGGCCGCCGCGGCGGGGCCTGATCGACCGGCACCCTGCCCGCGGGTTGCTGGGCTGCGCCGGTCACACCTCCGACGCGAGAGCAACCACCGTGCACAATCCCCCCATCCACTGGAATCGCCAGCGCCCGTCCGCCATGCCCTCACATCGATATCATGATGTATACCAACGGGTTTCGGTGCCGTTGACCGAGCGCCGGTGGCCGTCCAACCGGATCGAATCGGCGCCGCTGTGGGTTCCGGTCGACCTGCGCGACGGCAATCAGGCGCTGTCCGAACCGATGGATCCCGATCGCAAGCGCCGATTCTTCGAGATGCTGGTCCGGATCGGCTACAAGGAGATCGAGGCCGGGTATCCGAGCGCCTCGCAGACCGATTTCGATTTCGTGCGCCTCATCCGCGACGCCGAGCTGGCTCCCGCCGACGTCACGCTCGTCGTATTCACCCCCGCGCGAGCCGATCTCATCGCACGCACCCTGGAATCGGTCGAAGGAATCACCAACGACGTCGTGATTCACATGTACACCGCGACCGCGCCGCTGTGGCGGGATGTGGTGCTGGGCCGTTCACGCGCGGAGGTCGCCGAGCTGATCGTCTCCGGCGGCCGCGAAATCGCCCGGCTCGCCGACGGCCGGCCGAATATCCGATTCCAGTTCTCCCCCGAGGTCTTCATGCTCACCGAACCGGATTTCGTCCTGGAGGTGTGTGATGCGATGACGGCGCTGTGGGATGCCACCCCGCGACGACCGGTAGTCCTGAATCTGCCCGCGACGGTGGAGGTGGCCACCCCCAATGTCTACGCCGACCAGATCGAGTACATGCACCGGAATCTGAGCCGGCGCGACGCGGTGATCCTGTCGGTGCATCCGCACAACGATCGCGGCACCGGTGTCGCGTGCGCCGAACTGGCGGTGCTGGCGGGTGCGCAGCGCGTCGAGGGCTGCGTCTTCGGCAACGGGGAGCGGACCGGCAACGTCGACATCGCGACCCTGGCGCTGAATCTGCATGCGCAGGGGGTGAATCCGATGATCGACTTCTCCGATATCGACGCGATCCGCCGCACGGTCGAGTACTGCACCCGGATGCCGGTTCCGGAGCGGCATCCCTACGCCGGAGATCTGGTGTACACCGCGTTCTCCGGGACTCACCAGGACGCGATCAAGAAAGGGTTCGCCGACCATCGCCGCCGGGCCGCCGCAGCCGGGGCCGACGCATCCGAGATCGATTGGCAGATACCGTATCTGCCGATCGATCCGGCCGATGTGGGGCGCGCCTACGATGCGGTGATCCGCGTCAACTCACAATCCGGCAAGGGCGGAATCGCCTATCTGCTGCAGACCGAATACGGCCTCGACCTGCCGCGCCGCCTGCAGATCGATTTCGCACGCCACGTCCAGCGCCACACCGACGACAGTGGCTCCGAGGTGAACGCGCGGATGCTGTGGGAGCTGCTGCGTTCGGTCTACGGTGCGGATGCCGGCACCGAGGAAAGCCGAATCCGTTGGCAGGTACTGGATTCCGGTCGCATCGCCCTCCTCGCGGCGACGGCCGGCGGGCCGGTCGAGACGACGGCGGAGCCGGGCGATGCCGTCGCGGCACTGATCGGCCTCCTGCGCGCGGACGGTGTCACGATCGAGGTATTGGATTCGCCCCGGCACCGGATGCCCGGCGATACCGCGCAGGTCTGCTACGCACAGGTGCGCATCGGCCCGGATACAGTGTGGGGCATCGGCTTCGGGGAGTGTGCGGCGACGGCCGAACTGGCGGCGGTCGCCGCCGCCACCGAGCGGCATCGGGTACCCGCACCCCGATAGCGGAGGTCAGGCCGACCGGCCGACCTCCGGTGCGCGTGGACTGCGGCGGTAGGACGAGACCGCCGCGGAATCGCGCAGCCACAGTCGCCACGGCCGGTCGGCCGCCAGGCTCACCCCCACCCGCGGGCCCGACCCGATCCGCGAATCGGTGATCGCGGGGCCCAGCTCCAGCCGGATCGGCGCTGCCGGATCGAACAGGGCGGTACCGTAATCGGCGAGCGTGACGCCCAGCGCGCTGCCGAAATTCCCCGGGCCCCGGGCCAGGTCGGCGTCGGTGCGCGCCGCCGGGCGACGGGTGCGGGCGATGTCGAGGCCCTCGATCACCTCACCCGCGCGCAGCAGAACCGCGCTGGCCACGCCGTCCGGTCCGCTGGTCACGTTGACGCAGGTATGCATGCCGTAGCTGAAGTAGACGTAGAGCATGCCGGGCGGGCCGAACATCACCGCATTGCGTGGGGTGCGCCCGCGTCCGGAGTGGGCGGCCGGGTCGTGCCAGGGCCCGGCCGGATCGCCGCCGTAGGCTTCGACCTCCACGATCCGTACCGCGACCGGCCCCGATCGCAGCGTCGCGCCGAGCACGCGACGGGCGGCGGTCAGCGGTTCGACGGCTAGTTCCTCGGCAGACACGGGTGACCATTCTCCCTCGAGTCCGGGCCCGTGCTGCCGGAAGGGTTCGTCAGAGCCAGTGGTCGACGCCGCCGTGATGGGAGCAGGTGCCACGGTGATTGCGACTGTAGCTGTAGCTGCCGTCGCGGCACTGGGCGGTGGCGCCGTCGGGATCCTGTCCGGGCCGCGGGACGCACGCGTGGTCCACGTTCTCGTAGTCGCCCGCGGGGCAGGAGACGAATGCCGGGGCGGCCTCGACGGTGGCCGCCGGGGCCAGGACCGCGGCGACGCCGACGCCGGCCGCGAGCAGCCAGCCGGTCAGCGTGGTTCGACGAGACGGGTATCCGGTGCGGGATCGACGGGCACGACTCGCAGCACTGTTCACTTGTGAAACTCCTACCATTCAAATTTCGGCCGGACCGATCCGGCGCTCACAACTCAATGCATCGCCTTGGCGCGCAGGTTGTTACGGCCGAAATCCGGGCGATCGCGACTACGACTCCAGGCCGCGCAGCCCATCGAGTTTGTCCGGATTGACCTGGAAGCGAATGTTGACCACCCGGCCGTCGAGCAGATCGAAGGTGATCGCGCCGACCGGGTAACCACCGATCTCGCCGATCATTCCCCACTCCCCGTTCAGCACGGCCGCCCTGATCTCGATCCCGGTCAGAATCGGTTTGGCGAGCACCCCGAGCAGCCAGCGCGCGACGTGATCGGGTCCGTGCAGTGGGCGCCGGGCCGCGGTGACCTTACCGCCGCCGTCGTTCCACAGGGTGACGTCGGGGGCGAGCAGCTGCATCAGCGCGTTGACGTCACCGCCGTTGGCGGCGGACAGGAACTGTTCGGTGATCCGGCGGCGCGCCTCGGGGTCGGTGTCGTAGCGCGGGCGGCGCGCGTGCACATGGTTGCGGGCCCGATGCGAGATCTGCCGGACAGTAGGTTCGGGACGGTCCAGGAATCCGGCGATCTCGGCCGGGGAGAAGCCGAAGACATCGCGCAGGACGAAGACCGCGCGTTCGACCGGGCCGAGGGTCTCCAGCACCACCAGCATGGCGGTCGAGACGGTGTCGAAGTCCTCGATCCCCTCGGCGGCATCGGGCGTGCCGAGCAGCGGCTCCGGCAACCACGGACCGACATAGTTCTCGCGCACCGCGCGGGCGCTGGTGAGGCGGTTCAGCGACAGATTGGTCACCGTGCGGACCAGATAGGCCTTGGGGTGGCGGACCCGATCCCGTTCCGCCTCATACCATTTCAGCCAGGCGTCCTGCAGGACGTCCTCGGCGTCGGCCACACTGCCCAGTAGTTGGTAGGCGGTGGCGAACAGGAGCCGGCGGTGGGTGGTGAAGGGATCGCCCGGTTCGGCCCGCGACTCCTCCGGCCGCGGGCTCTGTGATGCGACGCCCTCGGGGACACCGTCCATCCGCTCATCCTCTCCCGCATCGGTCATCGCTCGCAATACGCGAGCCGCCGACCCCGCCGGGCTGCCCGGTACGGCCGAGTTCACGCGGCCGGGCCGGCGGCGCGGGTCGCGCGCCCGCCCCGCGACAACGTCACCGAGACGTTCATCCGGCGGCTCATCCGAAACGTCGGAACCGGGCTGCCGCTGACGGTCTCCTTGTAGCGGACCGCGGCGCGTCCCGTGAGGTACCAGCGCTTCGGGGTGTCGTCGGCGTTGGTGAACTGGATGACCGCGTCGCGGCGCCCGAGGCTGACCGGCTGATGGAAGTAGCCGAACCGGAACGGCCGCACCGGCTTTCCCCGCAGGCGGCGCGCGATCGCGTCGGCGGCATAGGCCGCCGAGGGCATTCCGCTCTGGCAGGTGCCGTGGACCCGCCCCCAGGGCTGGGTGATCGCCGCCGCGTCGCCGACGGCGTAGATCTCCGGATGCGAGACCGACCGCAGCGTCGTGTCGGTGACGATCGCACCCGCCGCGTCGGTGACGATTCCGGCGCGGGCCGCCAGATCCGGCATCCGGACACCCGCGGTCCACAGGGTCAGGCCGGCCGGGACCACCACACCGTTGTCCAATGCCACGGCGTCGGGCAGCACCTTGACGACCCGGTCACCGATCCGGCGCGCGATACCCAGCCGGTCGAGGGCCCGATTCAGGTGAGCGCGGGCCCGTGGCCCCATCATCGCGCCCGGTTCCGTGGTCCCGATCAGCGTGACCGAGATCCCGGGACGCGACTCGGCGATCTCGGTCGCCGCCTCCACACCGGTGAGCCCGTTGCCACAGACCACCACCGAGCCCCCGGCCGCGTCGAGTTCGGCGAGCCGCAGCGAAATGCGGTGCGCGGCCCGCGGATCGTTCAACGTCCCGGCGTGCTCGGCGACACCGGGCACCGCGGCGGTGTCGGTCGTGCTGCCGAGGGCGTAGACGAGGGTGTCGTAGCCGAGTTCGGCGCCGTCGGAGCAGCGGATGCGGCGGGTCACCGGGTCGATCGCGGTAGCAGCCGCACACCGGAACGACACCCCGGTACCCGTCAGCAGATCGGGGATCCGGTGGTCGGCCAGTTCGGCGCCGGCCGCGATCTGATGCATACGCAGGCGCTCGGTGAATCGTTCGGCGGGATTCACCAGCGTGATGCGCACCGGCCGCCGGCGAGTACGGCGGGCGAGCCGGATGGTGGCCAGCATTCCGGTGTACCCGCCGCCGAGGACGACGATCTCGTACGGTCGCGTGGTGTCGGTCATGGTCTTCTTCGCCTCTTCCGGTCGGATCGGATCTGCTGTCGGTGATGGGACAAGCGGGTACTCGGATTCGTGACACCGCGCATTGTGATGCCCGTCACAGCACCGGGAACAGGGGGGCCACACCTCTGGTTGACGTATCAAAGACTTCCGCGAATACGAACGAGGTGACCATGGCCGTGCAGGTCGAGATCTGGACCGATATCAACTGCCCGTTCTGCTATCTGGGCAAGCGGCGTTTCGAACAGGCGCTGGCCGGTTTCGATCATCGCGATCAGGTGCGGGTCGTGCACCGGTCCTTCGAGCTGGATCCGACACTTCCGGCCGATCACAGCGGGCCGGTGGTCGAGCACATCGCCGAGAAGTACGGGATCAGCCCCGCTCAGGCCGCCGCCAACGAGCGCGGCATCGCGACCCAGGCCGAGGCGGCCGGACTGCCCTACCGCACCGAGGGCCGGGACTTCGGCAACAGCTTCGATATGCACCGGCTGCTGCACTACGCCCTCGCGCAGGACCGCCAGGATGACCTGCTCGATGCGCTCTACCAGAGCAATTTCGCCGACGAGCAGCCACTGTTCGGAAATCGGGAGCGGCTGGCGGAGGTGGCGGCGTCGGCCGGCTTGGACGCGGCACAGGTGCGCGCGGTCCTCGACGATCCCGAGGCCTACGCCGACGATGTGCGCTCCGACGAACAGGCGGCCGCCCAATTCGGCGCGAGGGGTGTGCCTTTCTTCGTCTTCGACCGCACCTACGCGGTGTCGGGTGCCCAGCCGCCCGAGGTGTTCGCCCAGGCACTCGAACGCGCCTGGGCCGATCAGGCTCCCGCACTGCAGGTCCTCGGCGACGGCGAGGCATGCGGTTCCGACGGCTGCGCGGTTCCGGACGCAGAGCCCGCATCCGGCCACAGCTGATCCGCGCTCCGACCCCATCGGGGTCGGCTCCGGGCACGATCAGGGCGAAATCCGGGCGCTCACCGATGTTTCGGCGCGCGGCACCCGCTTAGCGTCGGAGCATGGCATCGACACGGCGATCGCGGCTGCGACGAACAGCCTTGTGGCTCAGTGCATTCACGGTGGCGGCCACGGTGCTCGCCGGTGCTGCCATCGGCTGGGCCTACACCTCGTCGAGAGCCTCGACGGTAGGGATCGAATTCACGAACGAACTCGCGATTCCACCGGTGGCGGCCGGTCGCGTGGATGCCGGCGGGACGCGGGTGTTCGAACTCGACATGCGCCCGGGCACGAGCCGTTTCCTGCCCGATAAGCCGACCTCCACCTGGGGCTTCAACGGGGACTACCTGGGCCCCACGCTGCGCGCCCACCGCGGCGAGCGGGTCCGGGTCGACATCCGCAACCGGCTACCGGAAGCGTCGACGGTGCACTGGCACGGTATGCATCTGCCCGCGGCGGCCGATGGCGGTCCGCATCAGATGATCGCGCCGGGTGCGCAGTGGTCGCCGCAGTGGACCGTCGACCAGCCGGCCGCGACCCTCTGGTATCACCCACATCCCCACGGCGACACCGAATCCCACGTGCGGCGCGGTCTGGCCGGGATGTTCCTCGTCGACGACGACATCGATACCGGCCTGCCCGCCACCTACGGCGTCGACGATCTCCCGCTGATCGTGCAGGATGTGCGGCTGCGCGGCGGCGCCCTCGACCACCGCCGGGGCATCTTCGCCGATACCGGCATACTCGGCGACCGGACGATGGTCAACGGCACGCTCGCGCCGTATCGGGAGGTCGGCGACGAGCTGATCCGGTTGCGCCTGCTGAACGCCGCCTCGGCGCGGATATTCACCTTCGGCTTCGCCGACGACCGCACCTTCGACCTGGTCGGCACCGACGGCGGACTGCTGGAGCGGCCGGCGCCGGGCACCCGCATCCGGCTGTCACCGGGCGAACGGGCCGAGATCGTGGTCCGGATGCGTCCCGCGGAACGGGTGACGCTGCGCGGGTACCCCACCGATCTCGGCGCCGGATTCTGGAACCGCCGCTTCACCGGCGGGGACGACACCTTCGACGTGCTGGAACTCCGGGCCGCCGAAACCCTGCGCACCACAACGGTTACGCCGCGCCGGCCGATACCGCTGTCGTTGCCTCGCGCCGCGGACTCGGTGCGTGAGCGAACCATGGATCTGCGGTTTCCGTATATCAACGGAGACCCGATGTCGATGGACCGCATCGACGCCACGATCGAACGCGGCACCACCGAGACCTGGATCGTCCGCAATACCGACGGCATGCCGCACAACTTCCACGTCCACGACGTCCAATTCGCCGTCGCGGCCGTCGACGACCGCCCGCCACCGCCGGAATTGCGCGGTCGCAAGGACACCGTGCTGCTGCCGCCCGGCGGATCCATGCGGCTGCTCCTGCGGTTCGACGGGCCGGCCGATCCCGACCATCCGTACATGTACCACTGCCACCTGCTCTGGCACGAGGACCAGGGGATGATGGGCCAATTCGTCGTCGTGGAGCCCGGCGCACCGGCCGCGGCCGTCCCCTCCCCGGAGTCCGGGCATCACCACTGATGCACGGTCGGGGCTTGCGCCGCGTCCGGCAGCGGAGCAGAATTCAACACACGATGAATTCAACGCTCGGTGAATTATTCACCGGCCGTGTGTGAGAGGTGGACCGTGGCGGAATCGGATTCGAGCCCGGCGATCACCGTCGAGCACCTGCGGGTGCAACGGGGTGGACGGGAAGTACTGCACGATATTTCACTCACCGTGCCGGCCGGCAGTATCACCGGACTGCTGGGCCCGTCGGGGTGCGGTAAGACCACCCTGATGCGCAGCCTCGTCGGCACCCAGTTGATCGAGGCCGGCAGCGTGCGGGTACTCGGCGAGGAAGCCGGCGCTCGCGGACTGCGCTCGCGCATCGGATATGTCACGCAGGCGCCGAGTATCTACGACGATCTCAGCGTGCTCGACAACGTCTCCTACTTCGCCGCACTGTACGGGCGCGACAACACGGCGGTGCACGCGGCGATCGAGCAGGTCGGACTGGGCGATCATCGGCGACAGCGCGGTAATCAGCTCTCCGGCGGGCAGCGCACCCGGCTATCGCTGGCCTGCGCGCTGGTCGCCGATCCGGAACTGCTCGTCCTCGACGAACCGACCGTCGGACTCGATCCGGTACTGCGGGCCGAGTTGTGGAAGCAGTTCCACGACCTGGCCGCTCAAGGCCGGACACTGGTGGTGTCGAGCCATGTCATGGACGAGGCCGAACACTGCGATCAGTTGCTGCTGATGCGCGACGGCAATCTCCTGGCCCAGCTCACCCCCGACAAACTGCGCGCCGATACCGGCGAAACCAGTTTGGAGAACGCATTTCTCGCCCTGATCACGATGGGACAGCCGCGATGACAACGACATTCACCCGAGCACGGCCGCAACCGCTGCGCTGCTACACCGCCACCTCGGCGCGGATCCTGCGCCAGCTACGAGCGGACCGACGCACCGTGGCCATGCTGCTGCTGGTGCCGACTCTGCTGCTGGCGCTGCTGTACTTCGTGTACCACGAGACGCCGACGGTGCCCGGAGTGCCGAGCCTGTTCGACCGGGTCGGTATCAGCATGCTGGGCATCCTGCCGTTCATCGTGATGTTTCTGATCACCGCCATCGCCATGCAGCGCGAACGCACCTCCGGCACGCTGGAGCGATTGATGACCACGCCGCTGTCGAAGCTGGATCTGCTGGCCGGCTACGGCACCGCGTTCTCCATCGCCGCGGCGGCACAAGCGGGACTGGCCTGTCTGGTCTCGTTCTGGCTGCTCGGCCTCGAGGCCGCGGGCAGCGCCTGGCTGGTACTGCTGATCGCCGTGGTCGACGCCGTGCTGGGGGTGGCCCTCGGACTGCTGGCGAGCGCGTTCGCCCGCACCGAATTTCAGGCCGTGCAGTTCATGCCGCTCGTGGTGGGCCCGCAGTTCTTCCTGTGCGGCCTGCTGGTGCCGCGTGATCAACTGCCGCGCTGGCTCGAGATAATCAGCGATGTGCTGCCGCTCAGTTATGCCGTCGACGCCCTGCAGGAGGTCTCGCGCCATCCCGGCGCCACCGCCGCGATGTGGCGGGACCTGGGCATCGTCGCCGCCTTCGCCGCTGTCGCACTGGCGCTGGGCGCGGCGACCTTACGGCGGCGCACAGCGTGAGTGAGCGCACCGGCCGGCGAGCGGGCGAATCCGGTACGCGCGAGGCGATTCTCGACGCCGCGCGCGGCCGGTTCGCCGAAGTGGGATTCGACAAGGCCTCGATCCGCTCGATCGCGGGTGCGGCCGGGGTCGATCCCGCGCTGGTGCACCACTATTTCGGC
Organism: Nocardia spumae; assembly: GCF_020733635.1. Lineage (NCBI taxonomy): Bacteria > Bacillati > Actinomycetota > Actinomycetes > Mycobacteriales > Nocardiaceae > Nocardia > Nocardia spumae. The sequence goes on from NZ_JAJFZL010000001.1 coordinate 4,484,236, forward strand.
ACCAAACAGCGATTGTTCTCCGCCGCACTGAATCTGCCGATCGATCCGGAGGCGATCCGGGCTCCGATCCGCACCGCGGCGCCGGAGGATCTCGGGGAAACCGTCGTGCGCACGGTGGTGGGGGCCTGGGATTCCTCGGTCGGGGTGCACGCGGTAGCGGCCTTCCGCGGCATCCTCGCCGGCGGCGACGCCGCTCTGGCGCGCAGCTTCCTGCTGGAAGTCGCGCTCAAAGATGTTCGAGAGAAGGTGGATTCGCCACCCGGCACCGGGACCACCCGGGTGGTGATGGCCGTATCGCAGATGATCGGGCTGCTGGTCGCTCGCAAGATCCTGCAGGTCGAGCCGGTGGCGTCGATGCCACTGGACGAGCTGGCGGCGCTGGCCGGACCGACCATCCAGCGCTACCTCACCGGCGATCTCCCTGTCCGCTGAATCCGATCAACTCTGGGCGACGAACGCCTCGTGCTCGGCTTCGCCCACTTCGCGGGCCTCGTCCACCAGCAGGACCGGGATGCCGTTGTCGATCGGATAGGCGCGGCGCAGGCGCGGGTTGTAGAGCGCGCTGTTGCCGTCCGCGTCGCGAACCAGCGACAACGGGCCCTTGTCCTGCGGGCACGCCAGCAGGCTCAACAACGTCGGGTCCAAGGTTTGCTCCGCCATGTCCGACAACCTACCCGTCGACCGCGTCGCCCGGTTCCGCCGCCCGGCGGAACGAGATGTGGCGATGGCCGAAGTAGCTCGCGACCGCGACCAGCCCCATCACCACCACGGTGGCCGGGGTCTCGGGCAGGCCGAGCACCCCGACGGCCACCTGCACGCCGACCATGTTCAGCACCAGCCCGCCCGAGTTGACCGCCACGAACCGCAGGAAGTCGGCCACCAGGTGACCCCGGACCCGGAAGACCAGCGTCCGATGGGCGAAGAAGGCGAACGCGATGCTGACGCAGTAGGCCAGCGCCACCGCCGCGGCCGGTGGCCAGTTGTCGGGCAGCACCTGCAGCCACACGATGGTCGCGACCATGCCCAGCAGGGTGTTGGCGGCGCCGACCGCGGCGAAGGCGATCTCCTGACGGCGGATCACTCGCAGCAGCAGTCCCGGCGGCGGGGCGGTCTCCCCCGCTGTCCGCGCCGGGGCCGGATCGCCGGCACCTGTCGTCACGAAACCACTTCCGCTACTTCCTGTTCCACCACAGCCGCGGGGTCGCGCTCGCGCCGCCGGGTGCGCAAGTACAGCCACTGCATCACCGCCAGCAGCAGCAGCCCGGCGGCCGCGCCGGCGACACCGAGCGTCCAGCCCGGCGGATCCCAGGTCAGGTCCAAGGTGGCGGCGGTGGTGCCGGCCGGAATATCCACGGCGACGAAGGATTTCGACACCTCGGTAACCGGGATCTCACGCCCGCCGAGTGTGGCGTGATAGCCGGGCCAGTTCAGCCGCGCGAACACCACCCGACCGCCGTCGGGCGAGCTCACCCGGACTCGGCTGGTCCGATCCGATTCCGCCAGCGACGTCGCCTGCACACCGCGCGTATCCGACACCCGGCCATCGGTTCTCGAGATCAGGCCGTGCTGCCGCTCCAGGACCCGGATGTAGCGCTCGTGGCCGGGGTAGTCCACCCACTCCCAGCCCGGCGGCGGCGGCTGATCGCCGGCATCCGGGTACAGCGCCCGATGCAGGACCACCCGATCGAGTTTCATCAGGTCCACCGGCGCGCGGCCGGTACTCGGTTCGGGAGTGAACACCCGCCGGAACGCGTCGGGGCACACGCTGGAGTCCCAGCGCATACAGAGCATATCGCCGAACCAGTAGTGCCCGTTGGGCGTATAACCGTTGACGTAGTTGCGCCGCACGTCCTTGGCGTAGTTGCCGAACACCAGCGATCCGTAGGCGCCCCGCAGGTCCTTGTCCGCCGGTTGCAGCAGCCCACGATCGCCGAGTTGGAGGGTGACACCGTCGAATTCGGGGAACGCGGCCTCGGCCTGCGCGCGATGCACCGGCAGATTCCAGCCCATCGGCGTCGGCTGGACCAGCGACACCTGCAGGTAGGCGATCGGGAACATCGCCACGATGGCGACCGTCGCGGCCGCGCCGGTCCCGCGCCGGATGGCCAGCCACACGGCGAACCCGCCGACCGCGGCCACCGCGAGCGCCGAGAGCACATGCCAGGCCACATCGTGCGGATCGGCGGAAAATGTTCGCACCCACAGCAATCCGATCAGTACCGCGGCGGCGATCGCGCGCGGGCGCGGATCTCGAACGGTACCGAACCGCCCCAGCAGCACACACACCAGAATGAGCAGCCCGACCGCGACCATCGGCAGTACCCGCGCCGGCCAGCGCAGCGGACCGACCGTGCCGGGGCCGGCGGCCCACATCAGGAACATGATCGAGAACAGCGCCACCGTGACCAGTTCCCGCCACGCCCGACGGGCCCGGTCCCAGTCCACGAACGCCAGCGCCGGAATCAGGAACCACGCGATATAGGTGACGGGCAGCGGCTGTACATAACCCCACCAGGAGGTGAACGCCGGCATCGAGGACGGCAGGCTCGCATTGAGCGACTCCGACCACGGGACGGTCAGGAATCGATCGTTGTTGATCTGGGAGTTGCCGCGCCAGCTCACCGTGGCCGACAGCATCGCCGGGAGATAGGTCATCAACCCGGCCAGACCGGCGGCGCCGGAGACCACCGCGAGCCGCACCACCGGGCGCCAGGCGCGCTGCACCACGAGTTCGCCGACCGCTACGGCGACCAGCATGAGCGCCGCTTCCACGGCCGGAAAGACGTATTCGACCGAAATGGCCAGATACAGGAAGACGAACAGCGGGATCGGCCCGTAGCCGAAACCGCGGCCGCCATAGCGCGACCGATCGCCCGCCGGTCCGCGGGCGTAGCGCACCGCGCTCGCCCAGGCGTGCAGCATCCAGGCCGTTCCGGTCAGCGAGGTGACCCAGCTGGCCTCGTCGAAGAACAGGAACCAGCCCGACAGCGGAAAGGCGATGCCCGCAACCGCCGCCCACGGCGCGCGACTGCCGTAGACGAGGCAGATCCGGTACACCCCGAGCCCGGCGATGATCGCGAAGATCAACTTCACGACGGTCGCCAGCAGGGCGAGATTGTCGACCGAGGGCGCGATCAGATCGATCAGCAATTGTGGCGGGTTGAACAGGCCCGCCTCTTCCATGGTGTAGTTTCCGGTCATCCACTGCTCGGGCACCATCAGCGGCAGATGCCCCTCGCGCAGATGACGACCGAGCATCAGCCACAGCGGGGCATACTGGGATTCGGTGTCGTCGGTATAGAAATGTCGTGCGTTGGCGAGGATTACCGCGACATATCCGGCAATCACACCGAGTACGGTGACCGTTCCCCACCGGAACACAATTTTTCGCGGATGTCCCGCGGCATTCGGCTCGGGCTCGCGCGAGACGGCCGGGCGCCCCTCGTGCGCGGGCTCGGCGAGCGCCGTCGTCGACACTGCACTTTCCACCACGATTGTCAGACCCTACAGGTCCGTGCGCGCGAGGTCCGCGCGCGCGAGGATCGGCCGCGGAATCGCCCGCGGAGATCGCGGCATCGAAACCGGTGACCAGCACCGTGTTAGAGTTCACCCCGATTCGGGCTCTGCAGACAGTCCAGGAGTTCCCGGTGCGCACCGTCCTCGAAAGTCGAACCAGCTGATGCCGATTCCGTCCGCCACCGCACGAACGCGTGCTGTCGCGCAGCCGTCGACACCTGCCGTTCACCCGCCGGTCACCGGCGGCGGAGACGGACCACGCCGAGTGCACCCGGTGTCGGTCGTCGTACCGGTATATCGCGGCGAGGAGACCATCGCGGGCCTGGTCGCCGAACTCCACGAGCTGACGCTGCCGTCGGCCACCGCGGCGGGCAACAGTTTCGCCGTCGAAGAGATCGTGCTGGTCCACGATCACGGACCCGACCGCTCCGATGTGGTGCTCGAACGGCTGGCGACAGAATACGATCGGGTCCGCGTCATATGGCTGAGCCGCAATTTCGGCCAGGACGCCGCCACCATCGCCGGGATGGCCGCCGCCCGCGGCGAGTGGATCATCACCATGGACGAAGACGGCCAGCACGATCCGGAGTTCATCGGAACCTTCCTCGACACCGCTCTGGCGCAGCGCGCGGACCTGGTCTACTCCAAGCCGACCAACACCCGCCCGCACGGACTGCTGCGCAACCTCACCTCGCGCGGCGCCAAAGTGGTGCTGGCGACGCTGTTCGCCTTCCCGGACTCCACCCGATTCGAGAGTTTCCGGCTGATCCGCGGCGATATCGGCCGTCAACTCGCCGAAGTCGCCTCCAACGGGGTGTATCTGGATGTGGCGCTGACGTGGGTGGTCGACAACACCGCGCAGGCGCCGGTGGTGCTGCGCGCGGAGGGGCGCGAAGAGTCGGGCTACAACTATCGCCGGCTGTTCTCCCTGTTCTGGAAGATGGTGTTGTGCAGTGGAACTCGCGGCCTGCGCCTGGTGAGCCTGCTGGGGGTGACGCTGGCCTCCGGCGGCGCGGTGATGGCCGCGGTGGTGATCTGGAACGCGCTGTTCGGCAGCGGGCACGATCCCGAGGGCTGGGCTTCGATCATCGTCGTGCTGCTGCTGGTGTCGGGTGCGATTCTGTTCTCGCTGGGACTGATCGCGGAGTACCTCGGGGTGGCTTTGCACGTGCTGGTGGGCAAACCTCTGTATCTGACGGTAGATTCGCCGACACCGCGCCCGGACAGCGAGGCGCGGGTTCCGACCACGACCGCGGCAATCGGGGGACACAATCCGGGTGAGCACTGACCGCATTCTCTTCAGCCGTCCCTATCGCGCCGCGGCCGAGCTCTCGAATCTCACCGCGGTGCTGGCGTCCGACCACAGTCACGGCGACGGCCCCTTCACCGCCGCGGCGACGAGCAAACTGCGTGCGATCACCGGCGCCCCGCACGTCCTGCTGACCACCTCGTGCACACATGCGCTGGAAATGGCCGGACTGCTCCTCGAGCTCGGCCCCGACGACGAGGTGATCGTTCCGAGTTTCGCCTTCACCTCCACCGCCACCGCGGTCGCGATGCGCGGAGCCACCTGCGTTTTCGCCGATATCGATGAGCTCGGCAACCTGGATCCGGACTCCGTGGCGGCGGCGGTCACCGACCGCACCAAGGCGATCGTGGTCATCCACTACGGCGGGGTCGGCGCCGAGATGGACCGGCTGCTCGCGGTCGCCGACGCCCACGGACTGGCGATCGTGGAGGACACCGCGCACGGACTCGGGGGACGCTGGCGCGGGCGGCCACTGGGCACGATCGGCACCGTCGGCGCGCTCAGCTTCCACGACACCAAGAACGTGCACTGCGGTGAAGGCGGGGCGATCCTGCTCACCGACGACATCCTCATGGGCCGCGCCGAGATCATCCGCGAGAAGGGCACCGACCGCGCCCGGTTCCTGCGCGGCGCGGTCGACAAGTACTCGTGGCAGGACATCGGATCGAGTTATCTTCCCAGTGAGTTGAATGCCGCGGTGCTCGATGCGCAGCTGGCGGAGTTCGATCGCATTCAGGCCGGACGGCTGCGGGTGTGGGACTCCTACGCCGCCGCGCTACCGGAGTGGGCCGCTCGCAACGACGTACGGCTGATGCGGGTGCCTGACGATCGCGAGCACACCGCGCATCTGTACTACCTGCGCACCCCTACCGAGGACAGCCGCGACGAGCTGATCGGATATCTGCGCGACCGCGGAATCTCGGCACCGTTCCACTATGTGCCGCTGCACTCCAGTCCGGCCGGGCAGAAGCTGGGCCGTACCACGGTCCCGTGTCCGCGCACCGACGAATTCTCCGCCACGCTGCTGCGATTGCCGCTGTGGCCGGATCTGAGCGAACAGCAGATCACCCGCGTGGTCGAGACGGTCACCGCGTTCAGCGTGTGACCGGCTCGCCCGCGGCGATCGCTCAGTTCCCGGTCAGCGCCTCGGCCGCGACGCCGGTGAGGATTTCGTAGCTGTCGGTGTCGCGGTTGTAGAACCAGGTGCGATCGTTGGCTTCCAGGCGCCACCGCGTCCGCACCGCGTGCGTGGACGGCCGGAAACTCGAACTGCGCGGGATGTCGTCGGCGACCTGCACGATATCGGGCCGCTGCGCCGGATCGAGCGCGCGCAGCCCCTCGGTGACATCGGCGGGTTCGAGGCGATGACCGTCGCGCACACTCACGACCGCGACCGCGAGGGTCGCCGCCGGCGTGCGATAGCCGAACGCCACCTCCATATCGACCGCGGTGATGTCGTTGAGCGCGTCCACGATCGGCTGGGTGTAGACCGGCCCGCGCGGGCTCGCGATGACGGTGTCGCGGCGGTCCATCAGCCAGTAGTCGCCGTCGCTGTCACGGCGGAACAGGTTCTCCGTCGGCATCCAGGCGTCACCCGAGGTGAAGACGCCGCGCAGGCCACCGCGGGAGAGGTCGACGGTATCGGAGGCGCGACCGATCAGCAGGCCCACCTCGTTGTCGGCGGCCCGGCGGGCGAAACCTCGTGTGTCGGTGAGGATCTGCTCGGCGACCGGATCGTAGGAGATCAGTTCCACCTTCGCCGTTCCGGGCACCGGGCGGCCCTTGCAGCCGATCTTCACGCCGTGCACGTTGGCCAGCACCACATCGCCTTCGATGGAGGCATAGAACTCCAGGACCCGGGCTGGCGCGAAACGTTCCGTGGTGCGCCGCCACAGCCCGGCCGGCATTCCGGAGCCGATGAACAAGCGGATCGGATGCGGATGGCCGGCGGCGAAGGTGTCGGTGTCGAGGATGTCGCGCAGCATCGTCCAGGTGTAGGTGACGACGGTGACCCCGTAGCGGTGCACCTCTTCGGCGAAGCTCGGGGGATCCAGCGACCGGGCCAGCGCGATCCGGCTGCCACCGGCCACCGCCCCGCCCAGACTCATCAGCAGCCCGGACGAATGATGCAGTGGCGCCAGGCAATACACCGTATCCCGCCGATCGAGGTCGGCGGCCGATGCGGTGCCGAAGGCCGAGAGCGCCCAGCGGTGGTTGGTGATGTACTTCAGGTCGAGCTTGTCGCCGGTGCCGGTGACCAGGATGAACGCCAGCTCCCGCGCCAGCCCGGGATCGGGCCGGTACCAGGCCGGCAGTACCACCGCCGCCGGTTCGATCTGCTCCAGATCGACGACATCGGCCCCGTCCGGGATATCGAGTGTGCGCGCGTCGCCGCCGCCGAGGACGAACACCCGGGTTCCGGTGGCGGCCGCGGCGGCCAGATTCTCCGGATCGGCGATGATCGCCGTGGCCCCGGTCGATTCGACCGCTCGGGCGACCTCGCTTCCGGGCGCCAGCAGGACGGCGACGGCGCCGACGCGGGACAGGGCGGCTACCGCCGCCAGCGCACTCGGCCTGGTCTCCATCAGGACCCCGACCCGGGTCGCGGGACGGACACCCACCGCGACGAGCCCGCGCACGACGTTGTCGATCCGCGCGCCGACCGCGGCGTGGGTGTGCACCCGATCGTCGAACAGGAACAGATCCCGCAGCGGGGCGCTGCGCTGCTGCTCGGCGAGCAAGCGGCCCAACGAGATTCGGGTATGCGGCTGGATCATGCCGAGCCGGGTGAGCCGGGGCAGCGCGCGGGCCGCCTCACCGGTCAGCTCCATCGAGCCGCGCAGCGCGTTTCCGGCCAGCCCGCCGAGCGCGGCGCCGATACCGGCCCCGGCTTCGGCGAGGGTGGCGGCGGTGTGCACGACCCGGGTGACGGCGGTCTTCTGGCGGTCGGTGGCGACGTGCTCGCGCATGGGCGCGATCTCGTCGGGCAGCTCACCGCGCGCGCTGAGCCAGTTCACCCATTCGCGCACCAGTGGCCAGGTCCGCTCGGTGGCCGTACTGCCGGCGACCAGGCCGAAATGCCCCGCGACGAGGGTGGCCTCGTAGACATCGGCGTTGGGGGCGGCACGCAGGATGCCGCGCACCGCGGCGGGCTGGCCGATATCGTCGACCTCACCGACGAACGCGAGGATCGGGCACTTGATCTCGGCCAGCGAGACCGGCTGATCGCGAATGACGAAGCCGCCCGACATCATCCGGTTGTGCGCGACGAACTGTTTGAGCAGATCCGCGGCCGCCGGACCCGAATAGCCCACCCAGCCGTCGTGTTCGAGGAAACGGCGCTGACGTTCCTTGGGCAGCAGGGCTTCTCGGTCGTGCAACTGGCGCAGGAAGTCGACCCGAGCCTTCGCCGTCTTCACCGGGTCGAGCATCTGGAAGCCGAACCGCACCATGGCATCGGTGATCGGCAGCCGGTTGAGCACGTGATCGGCGACGAAATCGGCCACCTCCGACACCAGGCCGTAGGGCAGTCCGAACGGCAGGCCGGCCACGATATCGACCGGGCTGCCGAAGGTGACGATGCTCTGCACGCCCTTGCCGTAGCGGAAAGCGGTGGTCTGGTAGGCGAACATGCCGCCCTGCGAATACCCCATGAGATGGACGCCGCGCCCGGTCAATTCGTTGACGGTGTCGATCGCGCTCGACAGCGCCAGCACGTGATCGGCCAGATCGCGCTGCCAGCCGCCCTCTTCGGTCGCCGGTGAACCGAAATCCAGCACCCAGCAATCGATTCCGGCGCGCTGCAGGATGCCGACCGCACCGCCGGAGGCGTTGACGTCGTAGATGTCGGCATTGACCATGAGCGGCGGCACCAGCAGTGCCACCGGCCGATCGCGGGCGGGATCGTCGGGGAAGTAGTGGCGCAGCCGGTACATGCGCTTACGTTCGGTGACCTCGTAGGGCGAGGACTCGACATCGTGAGCGAGGCCGCCGAACCGGATGACCTCCAGGCCGTTCTGCGCGGTCGCCATCAACCGCTGCACCGGCCCGGTGAGGGTTCTCGTATCGAATTTCACGCTCACTCCCAGCCCTTGCCCTGCGCCCGACACCGGCACGCCCCCCGCGTGCGGGTCGAGCCTGCCACATGCACAGCCTACTGCGAGGCCGTTGTGATCGGTCCCATCCGCACCGTGGGCCACAACGAGGTGGAGTACGGGCCGGCTTCCGGCGGGCGGCTGCCGCTACCCGGTGGCGGCCGCCGATAAGGTGGGACGGTGACCGGCACCCACACCACCTCCTCCGATCCGACGGTCGACCGCGAGTCGCTGCCCGTCGAGCTGGTCGACGAGCAGGGCCGCGCGACCGGTGTCCTCCCGGTGGCCGACGCGCACATGGCCCCCGGGCGGCTGCATCGCGCGTTCTCCGTCCTGCTGTTCGCCCCGGACGGGCGGGTGCTGCTACAGCAGCGCGCCGCGGTCAAGACCCGGTTTCCGCTGCGCTGGTCCAACACCTGCTGCGGACATCCCGCACCCGGCCAGTCCGTCACCGAGGCGGCGCTCGCGCGGCTGGGTGAGGAACTGCGGGTGCGGGCGGAGCTGCGTGAGGTGGGGGTGTACCGCTACCGGGCGGCCGATCCGGCTACCGGGCGGGTCGAGGACGAGTGGGACCACGTGCTGATCGGCGACTTCGACGGTCTGCCCGACGATGCGGACCCCGCCGAAGTCGCCGCGACACGATGGCTCGATCCCGACCATCTCGACGCCGATATCGCCGCTGCCCCTGAGGATTTCACGCCCTGGCTGCACGGCGTGCTGACCACGGCGCGCGCCGCGCGCTGATCGCGCGGATCAGCCGTCGAGCAGCCAGTCGTTCGGCGCGAACAGTTCGACATGGACCAGTTCGCCGGCGATTCCGGCCGCCCGCGATCGCGCCCGCACCGACTGCAGGAAGTCGGTCCGGCCGCACACGTAGATATCGGCTCCGGCCGGCAGTGCCACCCCCGCGATCGACAACAGGCCGGTCCGCGCGCCCGCCGCGGGCTCTTCGTACCATATCTGCGACTCGGCGTGCGGGAGCCGTGTGATCGGATCGGCCTGCACGGCGCGCTGCGGACGGGTCGACGCGGCACGGTCGGCATGCGGTGCCAGCACCCGGCGCACCGATCCGGTGGCGGCCAGGTACTCCAGGATGCCGACCATCGGGGGATCCCGATGCCGGCGGAGATCAGCACCAGCGGGCTCCTGGATACTGCTCGGGCACCACCCCCGGCGAGGCGTGCTGGTGGCCGATGCGGGCCGGCAACTGCCGCGGATGAGACGGATCCGGATAGACCAGGTGGGCGGCGAAGGTCGCGATGGAGGCAGCCAGCGCGCGCTGCTGCTCCCCCTGGGCCTGATTGCCGCGATTGAACACATCGCGCGACAGCTCGGGATGTGCGGCGAAGAGGCGGCGATAGAACTCGGCGGTGATGCCGTCGATCCGTGCGGCGATCACCGGCAGCGTGGCGCGCACGATTTCGGCGTGCCGCGGTTCGAGTCTCAGGCTACTCAAGTCCGCCTTCGGAAAGCGTATTCAGCGCGTGTGGGCTCAATTGCCCTCCCGCACGCCGATTTTGCGACCCGGCTCACAGCGATCGGCCGTCCGGCCTCCGCGGTGCGGATGCGAGGATTCATGGCAATCGTCTGGCAACATGACCGCATGGAGCTGATCGGATTCGATCGCATCAGCGCGGCGCGCGAACTGCTGGAGCCGGTCATCCGGCGCACCCCGGTACTGGCCTCGCGGGTGCTGTCGGAACGCACCGGCGCCGATGTGCGGCTCAAATGCGAGAACCTGCAGCGCACCGGATCGTTCAAGCCACGTGGCGCCTACTTCCGCATCGCCAACCTGGCACCGGCCGAACGCGCGCACGGTGTCGTGGCCGCCAGCGCCGGTAATCACGCGCAGGGAGTCGCCTGGGCCGCAACGACTCTGGGGATCCCGTCGACGGTTTTCATGCCGGTGGGCGCGCCCCTGCCGAAACTGGTCGCCACCCGCGCGTACGGCGCCACCGTCCATCAGGTCGGCGAGACGGTGGACGAGGCCCTGCTCGCCGCACAGGAATTCGCCGACGCCACCGGGGCCACCCTGATCCATCCGTTCGACCACCCCGATATCGTCGCCGGCCAGGCCACGGTCGCACTCGAACTGCTGGAGCAGTGTCCCGAGCTGGGCACCGTCCTCGTCCCCACCGGCGGCGGCGGACTGCTCGCGGGTATCGCCGCGGCACTGCATCCGGTAGCGCCGCAGGTGCGGGTCATCGGCGTGCAGGCGGCGCTCGCGGCGGCCTGGCCGGACTCCCTGCGCTCGGGCGAACCGGTCGCACTGCGGCGCATGTCGACGATCGCCGACGGTATCGCCGTGGGCCGGCCCGGTGAGGTGCCGTTCGCGCATGTCATCGCGCACCAGCCGACGATCGTCACGGTGGACGAGGACGCTCTCTCCGCCGCGGTGCTGCTGTGCCTGGAACGGGCGAAACTCGTGGTGGAGCCCGCGGGCGCGGCGGCGGTGGCGGCGTTGCTGAGCCTGCCCGGCGACGAGCTACGGCTGCGCGGGCCGGTGTGCGCGATCGTGTCCGGCGGCAATGTGGACCCGATTCTGCTCACCCGCATCATCGGTCACGGGCTCAGCGCCGGGGGCCGATATCTCGCGGTGCGGATCACCATCTCGGATCGACCGGGCAGCCTGAGCCGGCTGCTGGACGCGGTGGCCGGGACGGGGGCGAATGTGCTCGACGTGGTCCACGCCCGCACCGGCGCCGCCCTGGCCATCGACGAGGTGGAGGTGCTGCTGACCCTGGAGACCCGCGGCCCGGTCCATCGCGACGATGTGCTCGACGGACTGGAGCACGCGAATTACGTGGTGCGCGTGCAGGACTGAACCGCGCCGGGCACGGTCAGTGGGCGCCGCCCAGTTCCAAGGCCAACACCCCGATGATCAACAGCCCGATACCGCCGATCTGAACCACCGACAGCCGCTCGTCGAGAAACAGCGCACCGATGGCGGCGACCAGCGCCACACCGATGGCCGACCAGACCCCGTAGGCCACGCCGACCGGCATGCCCCGCTTCAGGGCCTGGGACAGGAAGGCGAAGGCCGCCACGTAGCCGATCACCACCACGACCGAGGGCACCAGCTTGGTGAATCCCTCCGACAGCTTCAGCGACACCGTCGCCGACACCTCGGACACGATGGCCACACCGAGCAGAACGAACATCATGCGCGCACGATATCGGCGTGGCCACACCGGCGCCCGCGCGGGCCGGACACCCGGCCCGAGCGGGCGCTGTCGTCAGGCCAGCCAGGTCCGGGCCGCCGCGGCGGTGTCGCGGACCTCGGTCAGCTGTTCGGCGACCCGCACCCCGGCGGTACCGCCGCGAGAGTTACGGGAGGCGATCGAGCCCTGCACGGTGAGCACCTCGCGGACCCGCGGGGTCAGCGCCGGATCGACGGCGGCGAACTCCGCATCGGTCAGCTCGTCGAGCCCGACCCCGCGGGCCTCGGCGGCCCGCACGCACGCACCCGCCGCCTCGTGCGCGACCCGGAACGGAACGCCCTGGCGCACCAGCCATTCCGCGATATCGGTGGCCAGGGTGTACCCGGCCGGAGCCAATTCGGCCATCCGGTCGGTGTGGAAGGTCAGGGTCGCGACCAGTCCGGCGATCGCCGGCAGCAGCAATTCCAGCTGAGCCACCGAATCGAACAGCGGTTCCTTGTCCTCCTGCAGATCCCGGTTGTAGGCCAGCGGCTGCGCCTTGAGAGTGGCGAGCAGACCGGTGAGATTGCCGATCAGGCGACCGGCCTTACCGCGGGTCAGCTCCGAGACGTCGGGGTTCTTCTTCTGCGGCATGATCGACGAGCCGGTGGACCAGGCATCGGCGAGGGTGATGTAGCCGAATTCCGGTGTGCTCCAGATGATGATCTCCTCGGCCATCCGCGAGAGATCGACCGCGATCATGGCCAGTACGAAGGCCGCCTCGGCGGCGAAGTCGCGGGCGGAGGTGGCATCGATCGAATTGGCCGCGGCCGCGTCGAAGTCCAGATCGGTGGCGATGGCCTCGGGGTCCAGGCCCAGTGACGATCCGGCCAGCGCGCCCGAACCATACGGAGAGACGGCGGCCCGCTTGTCGAAGTCGCGCAGCCGATCGACATCGCGCAGCAGCGGATGCGCGTGCGCCAGCAACTGATGCGACAGCAGCACCGGCTGCGCGGCCTGCAGATGGGTCTTGCCCGGCATGACCGCATCCGGGTGCGCGGCGGCCTGGTCGACGAGCGCGTCCACGACCTCGAGCACACCGAAGGCGATGCGGCGCACGCCGTCGCGCAGCCACATGCGAAACAGCGTGGCCACCTGATCGTTGCGCGAGCGGCCGGCGCGCAGCCGGCCGCCGACCTCGGCGCCGACCCGGTCGATCAGACCGCGTTCGAGCGCGCCGTGCACATCCTCATCGGATTCGGCGGGGGTGAACGCGCCGGACTCCACATCGGCGGCGAGCTGATCCAGGCCCGCGAGCATAGCGGTCAGATCGGCCTCCGACAGCAGACCGGCCTTGTGCAGCACCCGGGCGTGCGCCTTGGACGCGCGAATATCGTAGGGAGCCAGCGCCCAGTCGAAATGGGTCGATTTGCTCAGCGCCGCCATCGCCGCGGCGGGGCCGGAGGCGAATCGGCCACCCCACAGCGCGCCCTCGTTGGTGGCATGGCTCATCGGTTCTCGTCTCCTAGTGTCGCGGTCATCAGAATGTGTCGGTTCAATTCGGCGCGAGTCTCGTCGTTCTGCTCGCGTCCTCGTTCGGACAGGATGGCTGCCGGGTCCGCGACCGCGACCTCCCACCCGTGCGTGGCGAACCAGTCGCGCGGGTCGGTGCGGCCCTCCCAGGGATACCAGAGGCTCTCGAGTCTCATATCGATACCCACCTCGGCCAGCATCCGGGCGCGGCGTTCGCGCAATGCCCGCAGGGCGGGTGAATCCACACGGCTCCCGCGCCCGATGTTCAGCGCCATCCGGCTGCCGGGTGCGCTGAGCGCGGCGAGATCGGCGAACAACCGATCCTGTGCGTCGGCGGGCAGATAGCGCAGCAAACCCTCCGCCAGCCAGGCCGTCGGGCGCGCCGGATCGAAACCGCTGTCCCGCAGCGCCCGCGGCCAGTCGTGGCGCAGGTCCACAGCGACCGCACACCGGTCGGCCCGCGGTGCGACATCGGCGAGCACGGTCTGCTTGAACGACAGCACCTTCGGCTGGTCGAGCTCGAAAACGACACTGCCGGAAGGCCATTCGATCCGGTACGCGCGGGCGTCGAGCCCGCTGGCGAGGATCACCAGCTGCCGGATGCCCGCCGCGGCGGCGTCGGTGAAGTAGTTGTCGAAGTAGACGGTGCGCGCGATGAGCATCGCGCTCAGCGACCGATAGAGAGAGTCGGTGCCGGCATCGCCGCTGCTCAGCTCGCCGTTCAGAACCCGGCGCCAGCCGCAGCCGGTCGCCGCCACCAGCCGTTCGGCGTAGGGGTCGCGGAACAACGCGTCCGGGCGGGCGGTCTCCCGGGCGCGCATCGCGGCCACGCCGATCGCGGTCACACCGACGCTCTCGGTGATGTCCCAGCTGTCGTCGTCGGTGCGCACGGACGCCTCCTCCAGTTCGCTCACCCTCGGCCTCGCATCCACGTGGACGCGGCCCGGTCGCAGGCTACTCCGGAACGCTGGGAATACCTCTCGCCATGGGTGCCGCGGCCGGGATGACCACGCCGTCACGCGACCACGCCGTGCGCTGCCGGACGCCGCGCGAGCCCAGCCGCTGCCGGCCGGGCTCGTCGAGCACCTACTTCTTGGACAGGTCCCGGCGCGCGGCGACCTTGGAGGACAGGCCGTGGATCTGCACGAAGCCCTTGGCCAGCGACTGGTCGAAGCTGTCGCCCTCGTCGTAGGTGGCCAGGTTGAAGTCGTAGAGCGACTCCTCGCTGCGGCGGCCGTTGACCACGACGTTGCCGCCGTGCAGGACCATGCGCACCTGACCGGAGACGTGCTCCTGGGTGTCGCGCACGAAAGCGTCCAGCGCCCGCTTGAGCGGAGAGAACCACAGACCGTCGTAGACGAGCTCGCCCCAGCGCTGCTCGACCTGGCGCTTGTACCGGCCGAGTTCCCGCTCGACGGTGACGGCCTCGAGTTCCTGATGCGCGGTGATCAGCGCGATCGCGCCCGGCGCCTCGTAGATCTCACGGCTCTTGATGCCGACCAGGCGGTCCTCGACCATATCCAGCCGGCCGACGCCCTGCCGTCCGGCGCGAGCGTTGAGTTCGGTGATGGCCTCGAGCACGCTGACCGGGCGGCCGTCGATGGCGACCGGCACACCCTTGTCGAAGGTGACGATGAGCTCGTCGGGCGCCTCGAAGTTGACGGTCGGGTCGACGGTGTAGTCGTAGACATCCTTGGTGGGCGCGTTCCAGAGGTCCTCGAGGAAGCCGGTCTCCACCGCGCGGCCCCACAGGTTCTGATCGATCGAGAACGGCGACTTCTTGCTCACCGTGATGGGCAGCGCGTTCTCCTCGGCGAAGGCGATGGCCTTCTCGCGAGTCCACGCGTAGTCGCGCACGGGCGCGATGACGTTCAGGTCGGGGGCCAGCGCACCGATGCCCACCTCGAAGCGGACCTGATCATTGCCCTTACCGGTGCAGCCGTGGGCGACGGTGGACGCGCCGTGGTACTCGGCGGCCTCGACCAGATGCTTGACGATGAGCGGGCGGCTGATCGCCGAGACCAGCGGGTAACGGCCCATGTACATGGCGTTGGCCTGGATGGTCGGCAGGCAGTACTCGTCGGCGAATTCGTCGCGGGCGTCGACCACGATGGCCTCGACCGCGCCGCAGTCCAGCGCGCGCTGACGCACGAGGTTCATATCCTCGCCGCCCTGACCCAGATCGATCGCGACGGCGACCACCTCGGCCCCGGTCTCCTTGCCGATCCAACTGATGGCGACGGAGGTGTCCAACCCACCGGAATAGGCGAGTACGACGCGATCGGCCATTTCTGATGCTCCTCAGGTTCGTGCGTATGTGATGTGCGCGCTGTCACCAGCGAGGATGTGGCGCCGCTTCCCGCCCGGTCGGCTCACATCGACTACAAATGATTATGCATGATGATGCAATCCCATTCATAACCGGGGGTGGCCGGACCAGCCCTCCCGATCGCGGACACCGGGCAACTCCGGACATTCGCCCCGAAACCCCATGAGGTTCAACACGATTGCCGCGACCGGCCCCGGCCGGTATGTCACCCTGGGAGAGCACGGCTATACGCGCCCGGGAAAGGCGGACCCATGCTCTCCACGTTTGCGGGTTATTTCGGTGCGATCGGATCCGATGTGCTCTCGATCGGCCAAGCGGTACTCGGCCTCATCTCCGACCTCATCGGCGCGGGCAGTTCGGCGACCCCCGGTGGATACGGCGGGACATACCCACCGGGACAGTATCCCCTGGCCTGAGCGGTGTCACCGGTCAGGCGCCCAGCACCGCGGTGACGATCCGCCGGACGCGCTCGTAATCGGGATCGGCGGGGGACGGAGGATCGTCGACGCGGGCGACCGTCGCCTCCTCGGCACCGAACAGCACCGCGACGAAGCGCGGATAGACCGCACCGGCGAGGATCTCGTCCACCGCGGCCACAGCGACCGGTTCCGGCAGCCCCCACCGCGAGCCCGCGAAGGCGGCGAGCGTACGGCGGGTCGTAGCGAAGACGGCGTCGTAGTAATCCGTGGCCGCCCGCGGCACCCGCTCCGCCTCGGCGATGACCAACCGGCAGGTCCGCACCGATTGGACCCACACCAGCGACTGCAGGTAACGCACGCAATATCCGGTCACCGCCGCGATCGGCTCCTCGCCGTAGTCCTGCGGCGCACCCATCCGGCCCAGGTGCAGTTCGCGCACGAAGTCGACGACGGCGAGGAACAGCGTGTCCTTGTTGTCGAAGTGCGCGTAGAGGGTCCGCTTCGAGGTTTCGGCGCGCGCGGCCAGCACATCCATCGAGGTTCGCTCGAATCCCACCTCGAGGAAGACGTCCTTGGCCGCCCACAGGATGTGCTCGCGCAGTCGTTCGCCACGCCTCGCCATGCGGTCTTCCCTTCCGTCAAAGTAAACGGTACGGTGTAGTTTACTTTCGTCGAACTCATCGCAGGAGTCCTCATGATCGTCGTGACCACACCTACAGGCAGTATCGGGCACCAGGTGCTCGACCTCATCGCCGACGGCGACGAGCCGATCCGGGTGATCGCACGCGATCCGGCGCGGCTGTCTCCCCGGACCCTGGAGCGCGTCGAGGTGGTGCGCGGCTCGACCACCGATCACGATGTCGTGGCGACCGCGCTGAAGGATGCCGATACGGCGTTCTGGGTGGTGCCGCCGAATCCCGCCGCCACCAGCGTGCCCGGGCATGTCGTCGAATTCGTCGCCCCGCTGTGCGCGGCGATCGACAGCGTGGACCGCGTCGTCGCGGTCTCGAGCCTGGGACGCGCACACGGCCGCAAAGCCGGCCAGATATCGGCGATCTTCGCGATGGACGCGCTGATCGAGAGCAGTGGAGTGCACTACCGCTCGCTGAGCCTGCCGGGGTTCATGGACAACATGCTGTGGCAGATCGAGCCGATCCGGAACTCCGGCACCTTCTTCGGCACGGTGTCCGGCGACCGCAAGGCCCCCACCTGCGCTACTCGCGATATCGCCGCGGTGGCCGCACGCCTGCTGCTCGATCCGTCCTGGACGGGCCAGGACAGTGTCGAGATCCGCGGCCCGGAGGATCTGTCGCACAACGACATGGCTCGCATCATGTCCGAGGTACTCGACCGGCCGATTCGCTACCAGCAGATATCCGGCGCCGACCACAAGGCCGCGTTGACCGCCCACGGCATGAGCGCGGCGTGGGCGCAGGGACTGGTCGAGATGGCGGCGGCGGTCGACGCGGGCCTCTACGATGCGCCGCCCCGCACGCCGCAGTCCTACTCCCCCACCGGTTTTCGCCAGTGGTGCGCGGAGGTGCTGGCGCCGGCCGTGCGCGGGTGATCCGGCCGAGCGCTCCGCGCCCACAGTCCCGGTCGCGACCAATTCCGATGGTCTCCAACAGGTTTCGATTCGACGGAACTCGTGCACGCGAGCGGGAGCCGACGTAGCATCGCTCGACGACACCCGCGCGCCGACAGGATTGTGATGACCGCACCCCACATCAGTGCCAACGGAGATGCCGAGCTACCCAGTAGCGCGCGCATCTACGACTACGCACTGGGCGGTAAGGACAACTACGAGGTCGACCGGATCGCCCTCGACAAGGTCATGCAGGTGTTTCCGACGGTGCGCATCGCGGCCCGGCACAACCGGCAGTTCATGCATCGTGCGGTCGGTGCGCTCGCCGAGGCCGGCGTGCGGCAGTTCCTCGACATCGGCACCGGTATCCCGACCGAACCCAATCT
The DNA here is from genome assembly GCF_020733635.1 of Nocardia spumae. Classification (NCBI taxonomy): domain Bacteria; kingdom Bacillati; phylum Actinomycetota; class Actinomycetes; order Mycobacteriales; family Nocardiaceae; genus Nocardia; species Nocardia spumae. The sequence continues at coordinate 4,502,547 of NZ_JAJFZL010000001.1, forward strand.
GCACCAGATCGCCCAACTGCAGTCACCCGAGGCGCGCGTGGTGTACGTCGACAACGACCCGGTGGTCATGGCCCATGCCCGTGCCCTGCTGGCCGGGTCATCCGAGGGCCGCACCGCGTACGTCGACGCCGATCTGAACGATCCCGAATCGATCCTGGGCGCACCGCAATTGCGTGAGACGCTCGACCTGAACACGCCGGTGGCGCTGAGCCTGGTCGCGGTACTGCATTTCCTGTCGGCCGCGCAGGACCCGGCCGGGGTGCTGAAAACCCTGCTTGACGGCCTGGCACCCGGATCGTTCGTCGTCGCCTCGCACATCACCGCCGACCTCGATCCGGAGGGGATGGATCGGGCGTTCGAGATGTACCGGCGCAACGCGGTCCACGTGGAGGCGCGCAGCCGCGACGAGTTCGCCGCCTTCTTCGACGGACTCGAACTGCTGGATCCGGGAATCGTCACGGTCAATCGCTGGCGTCCCGCCATCGAACCGCCGGCCTGGCTCGACGCGCAGGTCAACTGCTGGGGCGCGGTGGCGCGCAAACCCTAACCCCGCCACCGTGGGTCACGGCCGAGCAACGCGACGACAGTGTCGAGCACCGGCCGCGACTCGTCCTCGGCCAGCCTGGCCGAGTAGACGCCGCCCGGCCCGTTGAGCCTGCTCCCCGGTGCGGTGATCGACCGCGCGATGGGCAGGGCCGTTTCCAGCAGTCGCGCCGGCACCGGACAGTCACGCCGCAGTGCCCGGGCGATATCCCAGCGATGGGTGAGCATATCGACGAGATGAACGGCGAGCACCTGTTCGGCGGCGAGCGGACCGGCCTGCGGCAGCACCACGATCTCCCCCGACTGCTCGACCGCGGCGACCCAGCGCGCGCAGACGTGGGCGAAGACCTCCCGCGGGTCACCGGACAGGTCGGCGGCGGTAGGCAGGATCGACGCGACGACGGCCTCGTGCCGTTCGTTCATGTGGCGGATCAGGTCGGCGACATCCCAGCCCGCGCACGGGGTCGGCGCGGTGAGATCCGCCTCGCCGAGGGTGACCACATCGCGGGCGATCAATGCCAGCGCCATCGCGTCGAGCCGCAGAAGTTCGCTCATGACAACACCTTCCGATAATTAGCAAACACTCGTTCGCTAAATGAATATAGCGAACGATCGGACGCTATGCTTATTGAATGTCCCCTCGCCGCTCGGTTGCCGAGGCAGCCCACACCCGAGACCGGATCGTCGCGGTCGCGGTCGCACAGGCGTCGCAGGTCGGCCTCGAAGGTGTGACCATCGGATCGCTGGCCGAACACCTGGATATGAGTAAGGCCGGGGTGATCGGGCCGTTCGGATCCCGTGAGCGACTACAGCTGGCGGCACTGGAACAGGCCGGGCAGATCTTCCGGGCGACGGTGATCGAACCGTTGCGCGACCTGCCACCCGGAACCGCGCGACTGGCCCGGCTGCTCGACAACTGGATCGGCTATCTCGCCGAATGCCCGTTTCCCGGAGGATGCTTCGTCACCGCCGCGTCGACCGAGCTGGACGGCCGGCCGGGCGTGCTCCGCGACCGGCTGCGCGTCTACGTCGAGGACGCACGCACCGCACTCACCGCCGAAATCGCCGCCGCCCAGGAACAATCGCCTGGACCGCACCGGTCGCCGGCGGAGCTCGCCACCGTCGTCACCGGCATCACGATGGCCGTCAATCAGGAAATCCAACTGCTGGGCGACCCCTGCGCGGCCGACCGCGGACGGGCGGCGTTACGCGCGCTACTGGGATTGGCGCCGGACCGGTGAGCGGTGCCCGGCCCTCACCTACGCCAGATGCTCGATCTTCGCGGCGAGTTCGGCCCCGGTCATGGGCTCGCGCGCGATGACCGCGATGGTGTCGTCGCCGGCGATGGTGCCGACCACTTCGGGCAGAGCGGCCCGGTCGAGGGCGCTGGCCAAGAAGTGCGCGGCGCCGGGCGGGGTGCGCAGCACCGCCAGATTCCCGCTGTGGTCGGTGGACACCAGCAGATCGCCGAGCAGTTTGGACAGCCGGGACGTGCCGCCGGTGACACCCCGCACCGGACTGCCGTCCTCGGGTACCACGTAGATGCCGGCACCGCCGTCGGCCGCGCGCAGCTTCACCGCGCCCAGTTCGTCGAGATCACGCGACAGTGTGGCCTGGGTGGTCTCGATACCCTCGTCGGCCAGCAGCGCCGCCAACTCGGTCTGGCTGCGAACCGCGTTGGCGGACAGCAGCTCCACGATGCGCTGCTGCCGCCCTGCCCGCGTGCGGGCGATCGCCGGGCCGGATCGCGATCCCTCCGATCCGGAGGATCGCGATCCCTCCGATCCGGAGGATCGCAATCCCTCCGATCCGCCACCCGACCCGTTGGCCGATCTGCCCGCCGAACTCACACCACACCACCCGATCGTCGCGACAGCAGCCACACCAGTAGCGCCTTCTGCGCGTGCAAGCGATTCTCGGCCTCGTCCCACACCACACTGTGCGGACCGTCGAGCACCTCGTCGGTGATCTCCTCACCGCGATGCGCAGGGAGGCAGTGCAGCACAACGACATCGGAGGCCGCGTGGCCGAGCAGGCCGGCATCGAGCCGGAAGGGCCGGAACGGGCCCACCCGGTCGAGTCCGTCGTTCTCCTGCCCCATGGAGGTCCAGGTGTCGGTGACCAGCGCGTCGGCGCCGGTCGCCGCGGCGATCGGATCGTCGGTGAGGGTGATCGTCGCCCCGGTCTCGGCGGCGCGTTTGCGGGCCGCCTCGACCACCCAGTCCAGCGGCCGGAATCCCGCGGGTGCGGCGATGGTGACGTTCAGCCCCGCGGTCACCCCGCCCAGTAGCAGCGAATGCGCCATATTGTTCGCACCGTCACCGAAATAGGCGAGCTTACGACCGGCGAGTTCGCCCTTCCGCTCACGCAGCGTCAGCAGATCGGCCAGCACCTGGCACGGATGAAATTCGTCCGACAGCGCGTTGACCACGGGAACCGTTGCCGCCGAGGCCATCTCGTCGAGCCGGTGCTGCTGGAACGTGCGCCACACCACGGCGTCGACATAGCGGGACAGGACCCGGCCGGTGTCGGCGAGGGTTTCCTCCCGGCCGAGCTGGGTGTCGCGGCCGTCGACCACCACCGCGTGCCCGCCCAGTTGCGCGATGCCCATCTCGAAGGAGAACCGGGTGCGGGTGGAGTTCTTCTCGAAGATCACCCCGACCCCGCGCGGGCCCTCCAGCGGGCGCCGGGAGAACGGCGCCGCCTTCAACTCCGCTGCCAGCGCCAGGATTTCGGCCTGTTCGGCCGGCGTGACGTCGTCGTCGCGCAGAAAGTGCCGCACCATGGTCACTCACCCTCCTGATCGGCCGCCGCGAGAATGCCGGGTAGGTCGGCCAGGAAACTCCGGGCCTGCGCCTCGGTCAGGATCAGTGGCGGGGCCAGCCGGATCACATTCGGTTTCGGTGGATTCACCAGATATCCCGCCGCGCGGGCGGATTCCTCCACCTTGGCCGATACGTCGCGAGTCAGCTGGATGCCGATGAGCAGACCCGCACCACGCACGTGGTCGATCAGCGGATGCCCCAGTTCCTCGATCCCGTCGATGAGGGTCTTGCCGACGGATTCGACATGCGCGAGCAGCCCCTCTTCGTCGATGGTCCGCAGCACCGCCAGCGCCGCGGCGGCGCTGACCGGATTACCACCGAAGGTGGTGCCGTGCAGCCCCGGGGTGAGCAGCTCCGCGGCCGGGCCCTGCGCCAGCACCGCGCCGATCGGCAGACCACCGCCGAGGCCCTTGGCCAGGGTCATCACATCGGGCACGATGCCCGCGGCCTGATGCGCGAAGAACGGTCCGGTGCGGCCGATTCCGGTCTGCACCTCGTCGAGAATCAGCAGCGCACCCCGCTCGGCGGTGATCGCCCGGGCCTTCGCCAGATAGTCCATCGGAGGCACGATCACACCGCTCTCCCCCATCATCGGCTCGAGGAATACCGCGGCGGTGTCGGAGTCGACCACATCCGCCAGCGCCACCGCGTCGCCGTAGGGCACGTGCAGCACACCGGGCGGCATCGGCTCGAACGGCGCCCGCTTCGACGGCTGACCGGTCAGCGCCAGCGCGCCCATGGTGCGGCCGTGGAAGGCCTCGTCGCAGGCGATGATCTTGCGGCGGCCGGTCAGCCGCGCGATCTTGAACGCCGCCTCGTTGGCCTCGGTGCCCGAATTGCAGAAGAACGCGCGCCCGGTGCCGTCACCGAAGTGCGCGAGCAGTTTCTCGGCCAGTTCCAGGACCGGTTCGCTGGCATACAGATTCGAGACGTGGCCCAGCGTGCCGAGCTGCTGGGTGACCGCCGCGACGATCGCGGGATGCGCGTGCCCGAGGCTGTTGACGGCGATGCCGCCCAGGAAGTCGACATAGCGGTTGCCGTCGGCGTCGTACACCACCGCGCCGGAGCCGCGCACCAGCGCCACCTTCGGCGTGCCGTAGTTGTTCATCAGCGCGGACGACCACCGCTGCCGCAATTGCTGTGTGCTCATGGTGTATTCGTTCCTGCCGTCTCGGGTGGGGTCACCATCGTTCCGATGCCTTCCCCGGTGAACAGTTCCAGCAGCACCGCGTGCGGCACCCGGCCGTCGATCACGTGTGCGGTCGGGACACCGGCCCGCACGGCGCGCAGACAGGCCTCCATCTTGGGCACCATGCCCGCGTCCAGGCTCGGCAACAACGCGGCCAGGGCGTCGGTGTCGATGTGGGTGGTCAGCGATGACCGATCGGGCCAATTCGTGTACAGGCCTTCGACATCGGTGAGAACCACCAGTTTCTCGGCGCCGATGCCCTGCGCCAGGGCCGCGGCGGCGGTATCGGCATTGATGTTGTGCACGACGCCGTCGGCGTCGGGCGCGATGGTCGACACCACCGGAATGCGCCCGGCGCGAACGAGATCCAGCACGGCATCCGGATTGACGGCGGTGACGTCGCCGACCAACCCTATATCGGTGGGCTCGCCGTCGACGGTCACGGTGCGGCGGGTCGCGGTGAACAGTCTGGCATCCTCACCGGAGATGCCGACCGCATACGGTCCGTGCGCGTTGATGAGCCCGACCAGCTCGCGGCCGACCTGACCGAACAGCACCATCCGGACCACATCCATGACCTCGGGGGTGGTGACGCGGAAGCCGCCGCGGAATTCCCCCTGCAGGCCCAGCTTCTTCAACATCGCGCTGATCTGCGGGCCGCCGCCGTGCACCACCACGGGGTGGACGCCGACGGTGCGCAGGAACGCCATATCGGCGGCGAAGGCGCGCTTGAGCCCCTCGTCGATCATGGCGTTGCCGCCGTATTTGACCACCACGATCTTGTCGCGGAACTTCTGCAGCCACGGCAGTGCGCCCGCCAGGACGTGCGCCTTGTCCAGTGCGGACAGCTCCTGCGTGGACGGGATGTCGATGCTCATGAGCTGTACGCCGAATTCTCTTCCACGTACCCGTGCGACAGGTCGGTGGTGCGGACGGTGGCGGTGCCCTCGCCGAGACCGAGTTCGACCAGCACCTCGATATCGGGACCCGACAGATCCACCTCGCGGGCGCCGGGAGCGCCGGTTCCGTTGACGCACACCGGGTTTCCGTTGAACGATACGGTGACCCGATCCGGATCCAGTTCGATGGGCGCGATGCCGACGGCGGCCAGCACCCGGCCCCAGTTCGGATCCGATCCGAAGAACGCGGTCTTGACCAGGGAGTCGCGGGCGACGGCACGGGCCGCGATCAGCGCCTCGTCCTCGCTGACCGCACCGGAAACGGTGATCTCGACCCGTTTGGTGACGCCCTCGGCGTCGGCCATCAGCTGGGCGGCCAGATCGTCGCAGACCGCCAGCACCGCGGCATCGAGCTCGTCCTGACTCGGCGAAACACCGCTGGCGCCGTTGGCCAGCAGCAGCACCGTGTCGTTGGTGGAGCAGGAGCCGTCGACATCGAGGCGGTCGAAGGTGAGCGCGGTCGCCTTGCGCAACGCGGTGTCGAGTTGCTCCGGGGTGGCCGCGGCATCGGTGGTGACGACGACCAGCATGGTGGCCAGCGACGGGGCGAGCATGCCCGCGCCCTTGGCCATCGCGCCCACGTTCCACTTGTCATGGTGATGGAACGCCGCCTGTTTGGGCACGGTGTCGGTGGTCATGATGGCGTGCGCGGCATCGGCGCCACCGGACAACCCGCCCGCCATCTCGTGCACGATCTCGGTCACGCCGGGCAGCAGTTTGTCCATCGGCAGCCGGTCACCGATCAAACCCGTGGAGCAGACCGCGATTTCGCCCGCGCCGGTGTCAGTTCCCCAATTGCTGAGCGCCTTCGCCAATTCCTCGGCGGTGGCGTGGGTGTCCTGGAAGCCGCCGGGGCCGGTGCACGCGTTGGCGCCACCGGAGTTGAGGATCACCGCGCGCAGCCGGCCGGCGGTCAGCACCTGCTGCGACCACAGCACGGGTGCGGCCTTGACCTTGTTGCGGGTGAACACACCGGCCGCCGCGTAGTCGGGACCTTCGTTGAACACCAGTGCCAGATCGAGCTTTCCGCTGGCCTTGATCCCGGCGGAGATGCCGGCGGCCCGGTAGCCCAGCGGTGCGGTCACACCCTGGGTGCGGACCAGTGTGCCGCCGGCGATATCGGTGTCGGTCACGGTGCCACTCCTACGGTGGAAAGTCCGGCGGTCTCGTCGAGACCGAGAGCCAGATTCATCGATTGCACCGCGGCGCCCGCGGTGCCCTTGGTCAGATTGTCGACCGCGCCGATCACCACCAGCGTGCGCGCGGCGGTATCGACGGCCACCTGCAGGGTGACCGCATTGGAGCCGACCACCGAACCGGTCTGCGGCAGTACCCCCTCGGGGAGCAGATGAATGAAGGGCTCCTCGGCGTAGGCCTTGTCGTAGACCGCGCGCGCGGCCGCCGCGTCGGCCACCGCGCCCGCGGCATCGGGGCGCAGTCGCGCGGTGCAGGTGGCGAGGATGCCACGTGGCATCGGCGCCAGGACCGGGGTGAAAGACACCGCGATATCACCGGTTTCGGTGCCCGCCGCGACCGCGGCGGCCTTCAGGTTCTGCGCGATCTCCGGGGTGTGCCGATGGGCGCCGGCGATGCTGTAGGCCCGCACCGAACCCATCACCTCCGAACCCAGCAGTCCCACATCGAGTTTGCGTCCGGCGCCCGAGGTACCGCTGACCGCGACGACGCTCACCTCCGGCTCGACCAGTCCCGCGGCCACGGCCGGCGCCAGCGCCAGACTCGAGACGGTGGGATAGCAGCCCGGCACCGCGATCCGGGTGGCGCCGCGCAACCGCGCGCGGGCGCCGGGCAGTTCCGGCAGCCCGTAGGGCCAGCTGCCCGCATACGGTGAGTTGTAGTAGGTCTCCCAGGCCCGCGGATCGGTGAGCCGGAAATCGGCCCCGCAGTCGATGATCACCGTGGAATCCGGCAGCTGCTGCGCGATCGCCGCGGACTGGCCGTGGGGCAGTCCGAGGAACACCACATCGTGGCCCGCGAGCACCTGGGCGGTGGTGTCCTCCAGCACCCGATCGGCCAGCGGCAGCAGATGCGGCTGCAACTGCCCCAGCGTCGTTCCCGCATTGGACCCGGCGGTCAGCGCCCCGATCTCGAGGCGCCCGGATCGGTACTCGGGATGCCCCAGCAGCACGCGCAGGACTTCACCGCCCGCGTATCCGCTCGCACCAGCCACCGCGACCCGCAGCACGGGCCCACTCGAGGTATCCGCCATGTGATGATTATGCACGATCGTGCAAGCTCATTCACGCGCGGGTTCACCCGGCCCCGCGGTGAGGTCGTCGGAAGAGTCGTCGGCGACGCCGAAACGCCAGGTCAGCGGCCGCCGATCCGCCGACACACGACCCGCGCGACCAGCGGCCCACGATATCCACTCACCCGCGATCCACTCACCCGCGAACGGCTCTATGACGGCCGACAGGACATGGGGTCGACAGCGATGTTGTTCGCCGGATCACCGTCCGTAGTCGCACTGGTCACCCTGGCGACGATGAATTCGAGCGCGCGGCGCCGACCGTCTGGCAGTTTGCCGATAACCTACGAATCACCGTTCACTTTCGGCTATCGTCGCGCTCGCCGGGCCAGTGCCCGGCGGGCCGGCCTCGCGGCGGCGAGGCGGTTCGGTCTCTACCGGCGGTCGCGGCGCGGCCGTGGGCGGTGTTGCGGAGGAGCCAGGATGTACCCCGGTGCACATGTCGATCGTTTCCCTGATAAACCGGCGGTCGTGCTGGCCGAGAGCGGCGCGCGGCTGACCTATCGCGAGCTGGAGGACAACTCCGTACGCGTGGCCCGTCACCTCCACGACGCGGGGCTGCGCAAGGGCGATCACATCGCGCTGCTGTCCGGCAATACCCTCGAGGTGTACGAGGTGTACTGGGCGGCATTGCGATCCGGGCTTTACATCACGGCCGTCAACCGGCATCTGTCCGCGGACGAGATCAGCTATATCGTCAACGATTGCGGGGCCCGCGCGCTCATCGTGTCAGCGGAGTTGGCCGAGGTCGCCCAGCGGGTGGCGGAGCTGACCCCCGGAGCCAGGATCCGGCTGGCCTTCGGCGGCGAGGTCGCCGGATACGCATCGTATGAAAAGGCCGCGGCCGCCTCGTCTCCCGAACCGTTGCCGGATCAGCCGCGCGGCGCCGACATGCTGTACTCGTCGGGCACCACCGGCCGCCCGAAGGGTATCAAGCACCCACTGCCCGACCGGCAGGTCGGCGACCCGCCGGGTGATACCTACACCGCCGTATTCGGCCCGCTCTACGGATTCGGCCCCGATACCGTCTACCTGTCCCCGGCCCCGCTCTACCACGCCGCTCCACTGCGGTTCGGCGGTGTGGTGCACGCCCTCGGCGGGACCGTGGTGGTGATGGAGCGTTTCGATGCCGAACAGGCACTCGCCGCGATCGCACGCCATCACGTCACACACAGCCAGTGGGTGCCGACGATGTTCGTCCGCATGCTGAAATTGGGCGCGAGCGTGCGCGCCCGCTACGACGTCTCGAGTATGCGGGTCGCCGTCCACGCGGCGGCGCCGTGTCCGGTCGACGTGAAGCAGGCCATGATCGACTGGTGGGGGCCGGTGCTGCACGAGTACTACGCCTCGACCGAGGGGAACGGCGCCACCTTCATCGACAGCGAGCAATGGTTGCGCAAACCCGGTTCGGTCGGACAGGCGGGACTGGGCGCCGTTCGCATCTGCGACGACGCGGGACACGAGCTTCCGACCGGTGAGATCGGCACCATCTATTTCGAACGCGAGGAAGTTCCGTTCGACTACCACAACGACCCGGACAAGACCGCGAAGGCGATCCACCCCGAGCATCCGACCTGGACCACGACCGGCGATATCGGCTACCTCGACACCGACGGTTTCCTGTTCCTGACCGACCGCAAGGCGTTCATGATCATCTCCGGCGGGGTGAACATCTACCCACAGGAGATCGAGGACGCGCTGGCCCTGCACCCCGACGTACTCGATGTGGCGGTGATCGGCGTCCCCGACGAGGAGATGGGCGAATCGGTGAAGGCGGTGGTCCAGGCCGCACCCGGCGCCGAACCCGGACCCGAACTCGCCCAGCGGCTACGCGAGTTCCTGCGCGAGCGGATCGCCCACTACAAGGTGCCCCGCACCGTCGATTTCGCCGGCGAACTGCCGCGCACGCCGACGGGGAAGCTGGTCAAGGGCAAACTTCGCGAGCAGTACCTGTGACGAGTTGCCGATTCACCTCGGCACATTGCGCAGGTTGGACCGCGCCATATCGATCATCCGGCCCACGCCGCCGGTCAGCACGATCTTGCTGGCCGCGAGCGCGAATCCGCGAACCTGCGCGGCGGTGATGTGGGGCGGCAGCGACAGCGCGTCGGGATCGGTGACCAGATCCACCAGGGCCGGTCCCGGATGCGCCAACGCCTCGGCGATGGCGGCGCGGATGGCCGACGGCTCGGTGACGCGCACCGCGTGGATGCCGGCAGCCGCCGCCACCGCCGCGAAATCGACCGGGGCATGGTCGGTTTCGAAATTCGGCAGTCCGTCCACCAGCATTTCCAGCCGCACCATACCCAGCGACGCATTGTTGAACACGATGATCTTCACCGGCAGCCGATGCAGTGCCACGGTGAGCAATTCGCCCATCAGCATGCCGAGTCCGCCGTCACCGGACATCGAGACGACCTGACGATCCGGATACGCGAACTGCGCACCGATCGCGTGCGGCAGCGCATTGGCCATGGTTCCGTGCAGGAATGATCCGATCACCCGGCGGCGGCCGTTCGGGGTGAGGTAGCGGGCCGCCCACACGTTGCACATCCCGGTATCGACGGTGAAGATCGCGTCGTCGGCGGCCAGGTCGTCGAGGATGTCGGCGGCGTATTCGGGGTGAATCGGCTTGTGATCGGCCACATTGCGGGTGTAGGCGTCGACGACTTGCTCGAGCAGCCGGCAGTGCTCGCCGAGCATGCGGTCGAGGAATTCGCGATCGGACTTCGGCTTCAGCAGCGGCAGGACCGCGCGCAGGGTTTCCCGGACGTCGCCATGCACGGCCAGCCGCAGCGGCGTACGCCTGCCGAGGCGGGCGGCGTCGTGATCGACTTGCACGGTATCGCGTCCCGGCAGGAATTCGTCGTAGGGAAAGTCGGTGCCGAGCAACACGACCAGCTCCGCCTCGTGCATTGCCCGATAGCAGGCGCCGTAGCCGAGCAGACCGCTCATCCCCACGTCGTAGGGATTGTCGAATTGGATCCATTCCTTACCGCGCAGGCTGTGCCCGATCGGTGTGTGCAGCAGCTGCGCGAGCTGCCTCACCTCCTCGTGCGCGTCGCGTACACCGGCGCCGCAGAACAGGGTGACGGTGCGCGCGGAGTTCAGCGCGTCGGCGAGCGCGCGCACCTGCGCCGCGGCGGGCATCACCCGGCCGAGTTCGAAGACGAGGCTGGTCTCACCGGTCGGGTGCGCCGCCTCCAGCTGAGCGACGTCGCCGGGTAGCACCACCACCGACACCTCGCTACGGGCCGATGCGTGCTGGATCGCGATCCGCAGCATGCGCGGCATCTGCTCGGGCCGGCTGATCATTTCGCAGTAACCACTGCATTCGACGAACAGCCGTTCGGGATGAGTTTCCTGGAAGAACTGCGTGCCGATCTGATCGGAGGGGATGTGAGAGGCCAGCGCGAGCACCGGCGCCCCGGTGCGGTGCGCGTCGTAGAGTCCCTGGATCAGATGGGTGTTGCCGGGACCGCAACTACCGGCACAGACGGCGAGGCGGCCGGTCAACTGCGCCTGCGCCGCCGCCGCGAACGCAGCGGCCTCCTCGTTGCGCACATGCACCCATTCGATCTCCGGATGGCGGCGCACCGCGTCCACGATCGGATTCAGACTGTCCCCGACGACGCCGTAGATCCGCGCGACACCGGACTGTACGAGAACAGCCACGAATTGATCGGCCACCGTCGTCTTCGCCATGCGCTCTCCTCCACCAGTGCGGTCGGCGCCGGCGCGAAGCCGGTGCCAGGAGCCGAGGCTCGCTCTCCCGGATGAACAGATTCGCGATCGAGACGGATACTACCGCTCGGGCCGGCGCTGGTCCGGCTCCTCCACGATCACCTCCGGCTCCGGCGGACGCCCCGGCCACGGGCGTTCGGCGACCACCGGGAACTGTCCGGTATGGCCGTGCCGAATGGCGGCGATGCGCAGCACTTTCCGGCGTGCGAGGAACCATCCGCCGACGAGGATCGGCGCCATGACGGCCACCGTGGCCACCACCGCCCAACGCTGAATCGGGTCACTGCTGCAGGCCATCAGCACGATCACGCCGATGAGGAACACCAGCGACGCGATGCCGGTGTAGGGGGCACCGAGCATGCGATAGGCGGGCCGGTGCGATATGCCGTCGTACCAGCGTCGCCACAGGCGCAGCTGGCACAGCAGTACCGCCATCCACGACACGATCGTGCCCAGCGCGGAGACGTTGAGCACGATCTCGAAGGCCTTGTCCGGCACCACCGCATCGAGTCCGACACCGATCGACGCGATCGCACCCGCCGCCAGGATGCCCACATAGGGCACGCCGCCGCGCGACATCCGGGTGGCCGCGGCGGGAGCGCTGCCGTTCAGCGACATCGATCGCAGAATCCGGCCGGTCGAGTACAGACCCGCGTTGAGGCTGGAGAACGCCGCGCTCAGGACGATCAGATTCATCACCGACCCGGCGGCGGGGACTCCGATGCGCGCGAAGAAGGTGACGAAGGGACTCTCGCCGTTCCGGAACGCCGTGTACGGCAACAGCAATCCGAGCAGCACCAGTGAGCCGACGTAGAACACCGCGATCCGCGCGATGACCGAGTTGATCGCGCGCGGCATGATCTCCTCCGGCCGTTCCGCCTCGCCCGCCGCGACGCCCACCAATTCCACTGCGGCATAGGCGAATACGACACCAGTTGTCACAGTGACCAGCGGCAGCACTCCGGTCGGGAACATACCGCCGTGATGTGCGATCACACCGAGGCCGGTGGACTGCCCGCGGATGTCGAAACGCCCCGCCAGAAAGACCGTGCCGATGATCAGAAACCCGCTCAGCGCCACGACTTTCACCATGGCTACCCAGAATTCGAGCTCCCCGAACCAGCGCACCGAGATCAAATTCGCGCCGACCACCGCGACCAGTGCGATCAACGCGATCACCCACTGCGGAATTACGGTGAACGCGCTCCAATACCGGACATAAGTGGCAATCGCGGTGATGTCGACGACCCCGGTCATACACCAGTGAAAGAAATACATCCATCCGACCACGAAGGCGAGTTTCTCGCCGAAGAACTCGCGCGCATACGAGACGAACGAACCGGACGAAGGCCGGTACAGCACCAATTCACCCAGTGCCCGCAACACGAAGTAGACGAAGATGCCGCAGATCGCGTAGACGAGGAAAAGACCAGGTCCGGCGCCCGCCAGCCGACCACCGGCGCCGAGGAACAGACCGGTGCCGATCACCCCTCCGATCGCTATCATCTGCAATTGCCGGTTGCGCAGCGTTTTTCGATAGCCGTCCTGCTCGGTGTGCAGGACGGCGGCAAGTGCCGACAATTCGACGGGTCGGTGGTCTGAACTCATGACCGGACCTTCCGCTGGAGAACATTGAAACTTCAAACAACGTACCGTTATTCAACGGGACGTTCAACAGCGGGATAATAAATACCGAGCGGTCGGGCGTCAGATTTACCGTGTACGACGATCGGGAAATTCGAGATATCCACCGGCGGAGTGGAATTCGGACTTCCGGCGATACCCCTCGGGGAATTGCCGCGACTCCCGCGACCGGCGCACGCTGGTCGGCGTGAACGACATTCGATACGGCCTGCTACTGCCCGGCGGTGCCGCGCAACTGGAACATCGCGATGCCGCGCGCGCGGTGGCCACGCTGGCGGTGACCGCGGAAGAGCGGGGTTTCGATTCGGTCTGGCTGGGCGATTCGCTCAGTCGCGCCCGGGTCGAACCGCTCACCCTGCTGGCCGCCGCGGCGGCGCTCACCGAGCGGATAACCCTGGGCACCGCCGCCCTGATTCCCGCATTCCGGCATCCCGTGCAGGCCGCGGCCACCCTGGCGACCCTGGACCAACTCGCCGCCGGACGGTTGATCATCGCGGTGGGCGCGGGCTTCCCCGAACTGAGCAGGCCCGAATTCGACCTCGTGGGAGTGGATTACCGGACCCGGTTCTCCCAGCTGGACGACACCGTCGCACTGTGGCGCCGGCTGTGGACGGGCAACCGGGAACCGTTCCACGGCAAGGTGCTCCGATACGACTGGCTCCCCGAGGTACCGCGTCCCCATCAGGTGGGCGGACCACCGATCTGGGCGACCGGGATCACGCCGCCGGCGCTGGCGCGCACCGCGCGCCTGTACGACGGCTGGCTGCCCTACCCGCCCGATGTGGACACCTTCGCCACCGCCCTGACCGAGGTACGGACCGCGACGGCCACCGCCGGTCGCGACGAGAAGGCCGTCACCCCGGCACTTTTCGCCACGGTCTTCGTCACCGACGATCAGGACGCCGGGCGCGACGCACTGGAACGGTACTGTGCCGCGACCTACCGGATGCCGGTGGCCGAGGTCGAGCGAATCCAGGTGATGATGACGGGCACGGCCGAGGATATCGCCGCACATCTCGACCGGTACGTCCGCGCGGGCGCGCGCCATGTGCTGCTGCGCATCGCGGCGGTCGAATCCGGCGACTTCGCGATCCAGCTCGACCGCGTCTGCGGACTGCTCCGATACCTGCCGGTGCGGCGCCCGCAACCGCAACCCAGCCGAGGCTAGCCCGCCACCTCGCCCAGGATCGCCAGGACCGGCTCGGAGGTATAGAACGGTTCCAGGCGGGCCCGAATCAGCGTGGCCAGCACACCGTTTCGCTTGGCGGCCTCGACCACCGCGGGTCCGTAGCGCAGGATCTCGGTACCGATGTCGTCACCGGACAGGCCCAGCTCCGGAAGCAGCGCGCCCAGTGTGTGATCGCCGTACTTGACGAAGAAGACCTCCACGCATTCGTCGAGAAGTACTCCGACGTACTCCTTTTCGCGCGTGGTGACGATGATGCGGTGCACCAGCAGCGCCAGCTCCCGCAGGTCGGCCTGAGTCAGATAGTCGCGCAGGCCGCTGACGGGCTCGCCGGCGTGCAGATCCCAGAACTCCATCGCCGCGTCGTGCACGGGAGCGTCGCGCAACATCTCACGAATCGCGTTGTTGGTGCGCTTGAGCGCGAACAACGCGCCCTTACCGGCCATATCGCCGATGAAGGTGCCGTCGGTGGCCTTCTCCGCGGCCTTGCGCGCCGACTTCGCGGCCGAGGTCCCGAACGACACCAGAGAGCCCACGCCCGGAATCTTGCTGGCCATCTGGCGGTTCGACTCCATGAAGTCGTCGATCAGCTTGTCGACGAATTTCGAGGCGACGGTCGCCACCAACGGACTCTCGGTGAGCCGTTCCAGGGTGCGCTCCTGCGCCTGGTGCATGCCGAAGATCTTCTCCAGCAACGCTTCCACCGGCTCGCGCTCGACGACATCGCCGAGCGTGTACTCGTCACTGCCGGCGATCGCGTCGTAGATCGCGTCGGCGAACACCGATACCGAGTCCCGCAGTACCCGGCTGCCGCCGATCCGGTCCACCACCGTGCGCACGGTCTGCTTGGCGGCCTCGACATCGACCACGTCCCGGAAGACGATGGTGTCGGCGACCGCCAGCACATCGCCGATATCGCGGGCGACAACCTCGGCGAAACGCTCGCCGGTCACCTCCGCGAGCACGAAATCCACCTGCGCGTCGAGCAGTTTCGCGGCGATGTCCTGCGGTGCGGTCATCGATTCCCCTTCACCTGTCCGGGCTGCCCGGACCGGCCGGAATCAATGCCGAGCGTCGTCGTCGCCGTGCATCGACTTCCGGATCGCGTCCAGGCGTTCGGCCGCGGCCTTCTCCCGCGCCTGCCATTGTTCGTCCGCGCTGCGGCCCGCCGGTGTCTGTCGATCCAGTTCGCCCATCCCCTGCGCGGTGCCGAAGCGTTGCTCGACCTTATCGCGAACTGACTCGAAAGTAGGGACTCCGGATTCGGAATATCCACCGGGTACGCCGAAGCCCTCCGGCGGCAACGGCACCCCCGAGCCCACCGCGACCTGCCCGAATCCGCCGGAGATCGGGGGCGGCACCGCCGCGGCCGCGCCCGGGGTGTCGGAACTCACATCGGGTACCGGCCCGGTATCGACCGGGCGCGCGGACAGTTCGACCGCGACCAGATGTAACTTCTCCAGACCGGGCCGGCCGGTCGTCGCGGTCGCCACGACCTCGAGCAGATCCGCATCCTGCAGCGCGGCGAGCAGTGCCGCCATATCACGGGTTTCGGACATGCCCCCAGGCTACGCATCCGCGGCCCGGGCGGGGACTCATTCCCCGGTCACGGACTTCGCTCCCGCCAGCACCTCGCGCACCCAGGCCGATACGGTCGCCGACCAGCCGGGAATAGAGACCAGCGTGTTGTGGCCGGCACCGGGATAGATCCGCAGCCGCTTGGGCTCGGCCGCGGCGGCGTACAGCGCCCGGCCCATCTCCACCGGCAACAGTTCGTCGGCGTCGCCGTGCATGACGAATACCGGCACTGCCAGTTCGCGGATCCGCCGCAGACTCGGAAACGCATCCGGCACCAGCGGTTTCGGAATGAACGGATACACCGCCCGCGCCGCGTCCCGTAATCCGGTGAAGGTCGACATCAGGACCATCGCGGCGGGCGGATATTCGGTGGCCAGCTCGGTCACCACCGCACCGCCGAGCGACTTTCCCAGGTAGACAATCCGTTTCGGATCGACGCCCGGACGCTCGAGCAGGGCCCGGCGAGCGGCACGGGCATCGAGGTAGAGGCCGCGTTCGCTCGGACGACCGGGACTGCGGCCGTATCCGCGATAGTCGAAGGCCAGCACATCCAGCCCCGCCGCGGCCAGCAGCGCCAGCACCGGCGAGCGATCACCGATATTGCCGCCGTTGCCGTGCGCGTACAGCACATGGCCGACCGGATTCTCCGCCCGCACGAACCAGGCGTTGATCCGGCCGCCGTCGGCCGCGCTGAGCCAGAGGTCGTCGTAGCCGACCCCCAGCTGATCCGGCGTCATCGTGATCCGACGCTCGGGATGGAAGGTCAGCGCGTTGAGAACGCCCTCGGCCGGATGTCGCATAACACCTTCCTACCGTCACTCGCGCGACCGTGCGAGACGGGCCCCGCCCGATGGCATCAGCCGCGCAGGACCGCCCCGACCGCCTCGGACGCGGCCGCGACCGCGGCGTCGCGAGCCGCACTGGCCTCGTCTTCGGTGAGGGTGCGGTCGGCGGCGCGGAAGCGCAGCGCGTAGGTCAGGGATTTACGTCCCTCACCGGCCTGGGCGCCCTCGTACACATCGAACAGCGCGATGTCCTCGAGCAGGTCACCCGCGCCGGTGCGCAGCGCGGACTCTACCTGCGCCGCGCCCACCGCCTTCTCGACGCTGACCGACACGTCCTGCAGCACCGCGGGGAACGCGGAAACCACCGGGGCGGGCCGGGATTCGCGAATCGGCAGCGCGTCCAGATCCAGTTCGACGGCACAGGTGCGCGGCGGCAGGCCGCTGCGCTCGAGTACCGCCGGATGCAGCTCGCCGGCATGTCCGACGACCGTGCCGTCGACCAGCAACTCCGCGCACCGGCCGGGATGGAAGGGCAGGTAGGCGGCGGCGCGGCGTTCGATGGTAACTCCCGCCGCGTCGGCGACGGCATCGGCCAGGGCGAACGCGTCGGCGGCCTCGGCGGCCCGGCCCGGCCCCCACGGGCCACGCGGTTCCCGGCGCCCGGTCAGGACCGCCGCGACATGCACCGGCTGATCGGGCAGCGATTCGATGAGCTCGCGGACCTGCTCGTCGTCCGGCCGCCGGTCCACGGGCAGTTCGGCCACCGGGTGCGTACCCGGACCGGGCAGCACCACCTGGGCGATGCCGTAGATCGACAGATCGCGCTCACCGCGCGAGATGTTGCGCGACGCCACCTCGAGCAGCGCCGGCAGCAGTGTGGTCGCCAGTTCCGCCTTCTCGACGTCGAGTGGGTTGAGCACCCGCAGGGTGTCGCGGCGAGGATCCTCCGCGTCCAGTCCCCAGGTGTCGAAGACGCCCGCGGTCATGAAGATCGAGACGGGAGCCTCCACGCAACCGGCGAACGCCAGTGCGCGGCTCACGGCCCGGCGACGCCGCTGGAGGGCGGTCAGGCCGCGCCCGGCCGGTGCGGTCGGCAGCACCGAAGGGATCTTTTCCAGGCCTTCCAGCCGCAGCACCTCCTCCACCAGGTCGGCGGGCTGGACCAGATCGGGCCGCCAGCTCGGCGGCGTCACGACCAGCTGACCGTGCCCGGTCTCGCTGACGCTCACCTCGACCGCGCAACCGATCTGCGCGAGCCGCCGAGCGGAGGTACCGGTCGGGTAGACCACCCCCGCGGTGCGATCGGCGAGATCGATATCCATCCGGATGGGCTCGGTGCCGGGCACCGGCAGCCGCACGTCGGTCAGCGCGGATTCCA
Source organism: Nocardia spumae (assembly GCF_020733635.1). Classification (NCBI taxonomy): domain Bacteria; kingdom Bacillati; phylum Actinomycetota; class Actinomycetes; order Mycobacteriales; family Nocardiaceae; genus Nocardia; species Nocardia spumae. The sequence goes on from NZ_JAJFZL010000001.1 coordinate 4,520,644, forward strand.
CCGTGCCCCCGGCGATTTCGGCCAGCAGACCGGCCGCGCGATCGAGCGCGGCGACATTGATCTCCGGGTCGACGACTCGTTCGAAACGCTTGCCCGCCTCCGAGACCAGCTTGTGCCGGCGCGCGGAACGGTAGACCGCCAGCGGATTCCAGGTCGCGGCCTCCAGCAGGATGTCGGTGGTGTCCTGGCCGACTTCGGTGCTCGCGCCCCCCATGATCCCGGCCAGCGAGATCACACCGGAATCATCGGCGATGACGACGTCCTCGCCGTCGAGCACCCGTTCGACCTCGTCGAGGGTGCGCAGCGTCTCACCGGTGTGGGCGCGCCGGATCACCAGGGAGCCGGTCACTTTCGCGGCGTCGAAGGCGTGCAGCGGCTGGCCCAGTTCGAGCATCACGTAGTTGGTCACGTCGACCGCCGGCGAGATCGGGCGCACGCCGGCCAGCAGCAGCCGCCGCTGCAACCACCAGGGGCTCACCGCCTTCGGATCCACGCCGGTGACCTTGCGCACCGCGAACCGAGTACACGCCGACTCGGGTTCCACGGTGACCGGATGGGCGTCGGCCTCGTCGTCGGGCAGGGTCCGCACCGCCGGATCGGCGTAGTCGAGGTCGAATCCACAGGCCAGCTCGCGGGCCAGGCCGCGCACCGAGAAGCAGTAACCGCGGTCGGGGGTGATGTTGAGTTCGATCACCGTATCGCCGAGGCCGAGCAGTTCGTTGGCATCGGTGCCCGGCTCGGCGGTACCCGGTTCCAGCACCAGAATGCCCGAATGATCCTTGCCGATCCCGAGTTCGGCGACCGAGCAGATCATGCCGTTGGAGACGTGGCCGTAGGTCTTGCGCGAGCTGATGGCGAATCCGCCCGGCAGCACACCACCCGGCAGCACCACCACCACGAGGTCACCGACCGCGAAATTACGCGCGCCGCAGACGATCTCCTGCAGTTCCGGCTTGCCGATATCGACCTTGCAGAACCGGATCGGCTTCTTGAACTCGGTCAGCTCGGTGATCTCGGCGACCCGGCCGACCACCAGCGGATGCTCGATATCGCCGGTGACCGGCGCGAGGGTGTCGAGCTCCTCCACCTCGAGGCCCACGCGGACGAAACCGGCGTCGAGCTCCTCGGGGGTCAGCGACCAGCCGGGGGTGGTCCGCTGCAGGGTTTCCGTCAGCCAGGACTGCGCTACTCGCACTTGACGTTTCGCTTCCTCGTATGGGGTGTCGGTGTGGGGTCGGGGCCGGCCGGGATCAGGCGCGAATGCCGAACGGCAGCGTGAATCGCACGTCGCCCTCGACGATGTCGCGCATATCCGGAATTCCGTTGCGGAACTGCAGGGTGCGCTCGAGGCCCATGCCGAAGGCGAATCCGCTGTAGACCTCGGGATCGATACCGCTGGCGATCAGCACCTTCGGGTTGACCATGCCGCAGCCACCCCATTCGACCCAGCCCGCGCCGCCCTTCTTGTCGGGGAACCAGACGTCGACCTCGGCGGAGGGCTCGGTGAACGGGAAGTAGTTGGGGCGCATGCGGGTTCGCGTCTCGGGGCCGAACAGAGCACGGGCGAACGCGTCCAGGGTGCCGCGCAAATGGGCCATGGTCAGGCCCTTGTCCACCGCCAGTCCCTCGACCTGAGAGAAGACCGGGGTGTGTGTGGCGTCGAGCTCGTCGGTGCGGAAGGTGCGGCCGGGACACACCACATAGATCGGCAGTTCCCGCGACAGCATCGATCGCACCTGCACCGGTGAGGTGTGGGTGCGCAGGACCTGGCGCGAGCCTTCCGCGTCCGCGGCGTCGGGGCCGGAGGCGGTGGCGGAGCGCGACCCCGCGGGCCCCGTCTCGGATGCCGGGATATACCGCGCGATGTGGAAGGTGTCCTGCATGGTGCGGGCCGGATGGTCGGGCAGGAAGTTGAGCGCGTCGAAGTTGAAGTGCTCGGTTTCGACCTCGGGTCCCTCGGCGACCTCCCATCCCATACCGACGAAGACGTCCTCGATCTGCTCGGAGATCACCGTGATGGGGTGGCGCGCGCCGACCGCGCTACGCCGCGCCGGCAGCGTGACATCGATGGCCTCCGCGACCAGCACGGCCGCATCGCGTTCGGCGAGCAACTGCGCGCGACGGGCCTCGAATGCCTCCGAGACCCGGGTGCGGGCGATGTTGACCCGCTTACCGGCATCGGCCTTGTCCTGTTTGGGCAGGCTGCCCATCGCGCGCTGAGCCAGCGCGATCGGCGATTTGCCACCCATGTGCTCGGTCTTGACGGTGGCGAGCGTATCCAGGTCGGCCGCGGCCGCGAACGCCTTCTCCGCCGCGGCGGCGGCAGCGGAGAGAGCCTCTTCGCTGAGTGCCTCCGCCGACGTCGCTGACTGCTCGGCTGCATCCTTCTCGTCGGCCACGATGGTTCGTCTCTCCCCTGGGCTGGTTCGGGTCCTGGCGTTACGGCGCGAGCGGGATTCCACTCGAATCACGTCGCTCGATTGCCATCTATTGTCGCTGGTCGAATCGTAGGCGATGACAGCAGCCCGCCTCACACGGATATTCTCGGCAGTCGCGTCCGCGCGACACCGGCCCGCACACGCACAGGCGCGTCGCTCGCTATCCGAGCGACGCGCCTGTTCAGAACTTCGCCGCGAGCCGATTCCGGGCTACCGCGGCGGGCGAGGGCCCGCTACGGCCGTCCAGTGGCGCTTATTCACTCGCCGCCGGCGCGACGGGGGTGATACGGCTGGGCAGCCACAGCAGGCCGACCACCGCGCCGACCGCGACGATCACCGCGCCGACCCACACCGCCGGCACCAATCCGTCGACGAAACCCTGCGGGCTCGCGTACGACCCGCGGGAGGCGAAGACCGACGCCAGTACCGCTACGCCCATAGCCACGCCCACTTCCCGGACCGTGTTGTTCGTCCCCGAGGCCATCGCCCGGTCTTCGGGTACCGCACTGGCCATCACGACGGTCGCGCCGGGCGCGAAGGTGAGGCCCATGCCCACCCCGCCGAGCAGCATGGCGCCGATGAAAGAACCGTATCCGGCGTCCACCGTGCTCACCGTCGCCATCCACGCCAGCGCCACCGCGAGCAGCGCCTGTCCGGTCACCAGCACCGTCCGCGCGCCGATCCGGCCGACGAGCAATCCGGCCAGCGGGGCCACCACCATCGGCGCGGCGGTCCAGGGCAGGGTGCGCAGCCCGGATTCCAGCGGGCTGTAGCCACGCACGACCTGGAAGTACTGCGAGATCAGGAAGATCGAGCCGAAGACGCCGACCGCGAACGTGAAACTCGTGACGTTGCTGACCCGGAAGGCGCGGGATCGGAACAGGCGCAGCGGCAGCATCGGCGCGGAGGTCCGCATCTCCCAGGCGAAGAAGGCGGCGAGCAGCACCGCGCCGCCGAGAAGTCCGGTCAGCACCGGCGCCGAGGTCCAGCCGTCGTCGGCGCCGTGCACGACCGCCCATACCAGCGCCAGCACACCACCGGCCGACAGCACCAGCCCGAGCGGATCGAAACGCCGAGCGCCGCCGAAGGATTCACCGATCACCCGCGCCGCGAACGGCAAGACCGCGATGCCGATCGGAACATTCAGCCAGAAGATCCATTGCCAGCTCAGACCGCCGACGACCGCGCCGCCGACCACCGGGCCCACCGCGATACCCAATCCGGAGATGCCGCCCCAGATACCGATCGCGGCATTGCGCATCTTCGCCGGCACCCCCTCCGACAGCAGCGTCAACGACAGCGGCATCACGGCCGCGCCGCCGAATCCCTGCACCGCGCGGGCGGTTACCAGCATCCACGGCTCGGTGGCCAGCGCGCAGGCGGCCGAGGCGAGGGTGAACAGTGCGATTCCGGCCAGGAATATCCGCCGCCGGCCGAATCGGTCTCCCAGCGCCGATGCGGTGAGCAGCAGCGATGCGAACGACAGCGTGTAGGCGTTGACGAACCATTGCAGATCGGTCAGCGAAGCGCCGAGCTCGGTGCGGATCACCGGTAAGGCGTTCGTGACGACGAGATTGTCCAGCGTGACCATGAACATCGGGATGCCGACCGCGGCCAGGATCGCCGCGAGTGGTCTCCGGGTAGCGCCGGGCGAGCCGGCCAGGGTGGGGGTTTCGACGGTGGTGGCAGTCATCGCAGTTCCTTTGTTGTTATCGACTGATAACTTGATGCCGAAAGAGTATGCATCGACTGATAACATGTCAACAGGAGGTGCCGCCCGACTCGATTCCCGGCCGCACCGCGCTACTCTGCCGTCGGACGATCGCGAGGAGGACCATGGCGGACTCGACCCGCACCCGCCTGACCGCGGCCGAGCGCAGCGAGCAGGTGCTGGCCGCCGCGGTCACCGCGTTCGCCGAAACCGGTTACGCCGCAACGAAAACCGATGAGATCGCGCGGCTCGCCGGGGTCTCCCAGCCGTATGTGATCCGTTTGTTCGGCACCAAACAGCGCCTGTTCGTCGCGGCGGCCAACCGCGCCTGCGACCGGATCGAAGAGGTTTTCCGCACCGCCCGCGCCGACGCTCCGGCACACGCCTCCCCGCAGGAGGCGCTGAAAGCGCTCGGCAAGGGGTACGAGGCATTCCTGTCCGAACGCGAGCTACCACTGATCCTGCTGCAGGGGTTCTCGGCCAGCGCGGACCCGGCGATCGGCGACGACGTGCGCGAGCGCTTCGGCCGCATCTACACACTCGTGCGCGAATTGACCGGCGCCACCGCGGACGACACCCGGCATTTCATCGCGACCGGCATGCTCATCACGGTGATGACGGCGATGCAGGTGATCGGCCCCGACGCGGTGGCGACACCCTGGGCCGACGAGATCAACGCCTGCCTGGGCGACGACTGAGCGGCCCCGCGGGTGGCCCCCATCCGCACCCCGTGGCCTGCTGTGATAGATCGCACCGATGTCGCGGTTTTCCCCAGACTCCTCACAGGTTTATAGTTACTTTCGGTAATCAAATTCTTTGACCTATTCCGAACCACTCTTGACACCGGCGATGCCGGTGCCCCGGGCGTTCGCCGCCCCGCACCCGGTCGACCGGTTCCGGAAAGAAGAGCAATGGCAATCACCTCTGCGAACGACACCGCGCGCAGATCCGGCGAGCCCGACGATGCGACGGTGATGACGCACCGGCAGATCATGGAGGCCCTGTCGGGACTGCTGCTGGGCATGTTCGTCGCGATCATCTCCTCGACGATCGTGACCAATGCGCTGCCGAAGATCATCGGCACCCTCGGCGGCGGGCAGTCCGCCTACACCTGGGTCGTCACCGCCTCGCTGCTCGCGATGACGGCCACCACCCCGCTGTGGGGCAAACTCGCGGACCTGTTCAGCAAGAAGGCTCTGGTCCAGATCGCGCTGCTGATCTATGTCGGCGGATCCGTCGTAGCCGGCCTGTCCCAGAATCCGGGCATGCTCATCGCGTGCCGCGCGGTGCAGGGCATCGGTGCCGGCGGCCTGTCCGCGCTGGCCCAGATCGTGATGGCCGCGATGATCGCGCCCCGCGAACGCGGGCGCTACAGCGGCTATCTCGGCGCGGTGTTCGCGGTCGCGACCGTCGGCGGACCGCTCCTCGGTGGCGTCATCACCGACACCAGCTGGCTGGGCTGGCGCTGGTGCTTCTACGTCGGCATCCCGTTCGCGGTGATCGCCCTGATCGTGTTGCAGCGCACGCTGCGCCTGCCGGTCACCAAGCGGGATGTGAAGGTCGACTGGCTCGGCGCGTTCCTCGTGACCGCGGCCGTCTGCCTGCTGCTGGTCTGGGTGACCTTCGCCGGTGACAAGTACGCGTGGCTGTCGTGGCAGACGCTGGCGATGGTGGCCGGGTCGATCGTGCTGGCGGTGCTGTTCGTCTTCGCGGAATTGCGCGCCGCCGAACCCATCGTGCCCATGCACCTGTTCGCCAACCGCACCATCAGCCTGGCCTCGGCCGCCTCGCTGTTCATCGGCGTCGCGATGTTCGCCGGCACCGTGTTCTTCAGCCAGTACTTCCAGCTGGCACGCGGCGAGTCACCGACCATGTCCGGCATCATGACGATCCCGATGATCGGTGGCCTGTTCATCTCCTCCACGGTCTCCGGCCAGATCATCACCCGCACCGGACGGTGGAAGGGCTTCCTGGTCAGCGGCGCGTTCCTGGTGACCGCCGGACTGGGGCTGCTGGGCACCATCGGCTACGACACGAACTACTGGGTCGTCGCGATGTACATGGCGATGATGGGCCTGGGCATCGGTATGACGATGCAGAACCTGGTGTTGTGCACGCAGAACCAGGTGGCACCGCACGAGCTCGGCGCGGCCAGCTCCCTGGTGACCTTCTTCCGCAGCCTCGGCGGTGCGATCGGTGTCTCCGCGCTGGGTGCGGTGATGGCCGAGCGGGTCAAGCACTACATCAGCGACGGTCTGAGCCATCTGGATCCCGCTGCCGCCAAGGCGATGGGCGCCAGCAGCCAGATCCCGGATCTCGCCGCGCTGCCACAGCCGGTACGCACCGTGGTCGAAAGCGGATACGGGCACGGCATCGCAGATGTGTTCCTCTACGCGGCGCCGATCGCCTTCGTCGCCTTCATCCTGACCCTGTTCATCAAGGAGGTCGCGCTGCGCACGTCGGGCGCGATGGCTCAGGCGGCCGAATCCGCGCCCGAGCCGGTGCTGTCGCCGCTCGCGCTGGCCGAGGACGCGTCGGGTCTGGTCCCGGAGGAGTTCGTGGACAACGCGATCGTGGTGCACGGACACGTTCGCGCCGGTGACGGAACCCCGGTCGCCCGCGCGGCGTTGACGCTGATCTCCCCCACCGGCCGCCAGATCGGCCGGGCCATCGCACGGCACGACGGCCGCTACGCCCTGGACGCTCCCGACCGCGGATCGTATGTCCTCATCGCCTCCGCGGACGGCTTCCAGCCGCAGGCCACCCCGATCGCGATCGGTGACCGGCCGCTGGCACACGATATCCAGCTCAGCGGTATGAGCGGTCTGGCCGGAACCGTGCGGGCGGCCGACGACGGGTCGCCGATCACCGACGCGCTGGTGATCGTCACCGACAGCCGCGGTGATGTCCTCGCGGCGGGCGCATCGGGTCCCGACGGTGACTACACGCTGACCGAGCTGATCCCGGGACCGGTGACCGTGGCGGTGAATGCCGCGGCCTTCCAGCCGGTCGCGCTGCCGGCGGAGGTCGGCGGGCAGGGCATCACCCGGCTCGATGTCGCACTACCCCGCGGGGCACAGCTGCACGGCACCGTGCTCAACACCGGCGGACCGCTGCGCGATGCCCGGGTAACCCTGGTCGATGCGGCGGGTGCGGTCGTGGAGAGCACCATCACCGGTCACGACGGCCGCTACCGCTTCGGCAATCTGGCGCTGGGCGACTACACGGTGGTCGCGTCGGGATATCCAGCGACCACGACCACGCTCACGCTGGCGGGCGGGGCCACCGGCGACCACGTGATCGAGCTGTCGTACCCGCGCGACTGAACAACCCGACACACATGGGCGCCGGAGTGGATCCGGCGCCCATGTCGTAGCCGGAAAGAGTTACCCGGCCCGATCGTGGGCGGGCGCTCGGCTCAGGGCCGATGCCGGACGCGCGCGCCGGTGTACAGGCAGATCGCCGCCGCGGCCGCGAGGTTCAGGCTCTCCGCGCGGCCGTGGATGGGGATCCGGATGCGATGATCGGCGCGCGCGGCGACCGCGGGATCGAGCCCGTGCGCCTCGTTACCGAAAAGCCATGCGGTACCACCGGATTCGCCGGCGCCACGAAGCAGTTCGTCGGCGTCGTCGAGATCGACCTCACCGCGGGCGGTGGTCGCCAGCACCGTGATGCCGTTGTCGCGCAACGCCGTCAGGACGGCATCGATATCGCGATCGCGGGCGATCGGCACATGGAACAGGCTGCCCGCGCAGGCGCGCACACATTTGCCGTTGTGTGGATCCACCGAATCACCGGCGAGCACGACGGCGTCCGCGCCGACCGCGTCGGCCACCCGGATCAGCGTGCCGGCATTGCCCGGATCCGATATCTCCACCGGCACGGCGAGCATGCGGGACCGGGGTGCGGTCGACGAAACCACCTGTGCCATCGGCACATCCACGAGCCGGCAGACCGCGACCAGACCGGGCGGGGTGACGGTCTCCCCCAGATGTTCGGCGGCCCGTTCACTCACCAGGCTGGTGCGCACGCCCAACGCGGCGGCGGTGGCCACCAGTTCGTGTTCGCGTTCGGCGGCGCGGGGGGAATAGAACAGCTCCTCCACTCGCCCGGCGTCCAGGGCAGCGGCGACGGAGTTGGCTCCCTCGGCCAGGAACGTCCCGGCCTTGCGGCGGGAGGCGGAACGATGGAGCTTGACAGCGGAAACGACCCGCGGATTGCGTTCCGACAGCGCCGGATTCGTCCGGTCGGCGTCGGAGCCGCGTTCCACGGGTCGTTTCGAGGTATCGGTCAACTGGCCGCGGCTCAGGCAGCCGGAGCGTTGACATCCTCCGGCAGGGCGGCCTTGGCCACCGCTACCAGGCCGGCGAACGCCTCGGCGTCGGAGACGGCGAGCTCGGCGAGGATCTTGCGGTCGACCTCGACACCCGCGGCCTTCAGGCCCTGGATGAAGCGGTTGTAGGTGATGTCGTTGGCGCGAGCCGCCGCGTTGATACGCGCGATCCACAGCTTGCGGAAATCACCCTTCCGTGCCCGGCGGTCCCGGTAGGCGTAGGTGAGCGAGTGCAGCTGCTGTTCCTTGGCCTTGCGGTACAGCCGCGAGCGCTGCCCGCGGTAGCCCTTGGAGGCCTCGAGCACGGAACGGCGCTTCTTCTGAGCGTTGACGGCCCTTTTGACGCGTGCCACTGGTCAGTCCTTGATCGATCGAGGGGCGCGGGTGGGCGCCCACAGGGTGGGAAGAGGAGGTATCGGACGCGAGCGCTGTGCTCGTGAGATCAGATACCGAGCAGCTTCTTGACGCGACGGACGTCGGCGGGCGCGACGGCTTCCGTGCCGTCCAGACGACGAGTCCGGCGGCTGGACTTGTGCTCGAGCAGGTGGCGACGGTTCGCCTGCTGGCGCAGCAGCTTGCCGCGACCGGACACCTTGAATCGCTTCGAGGTGCCGCTGTGGCTCTTCATCTTCGGCATGGATTCCTCAATCTGTCTCGTTCCGGCGGCATCGCGCGAGGCGATACCGCCGGGGCTGTATCGGTTTACTGCGGGCTGGCCGCTTCTGCCTGCGACGCCGGAGCCGTTCCGGCCGCGGCCTCGCCACCGGCCGGTGCCGTGTTACGCGGCGCGGCGGCGCTCTGCTGCGCGGCAGTCTGCGCCTTCACCCGGGTCTTCGCACCCTTGTGAGGCGCGAGAACCATAGTCATGTTCCGGCCGTCCTGCTTGGCGGAGGTCTCCACGAAGCCCAGATCGGCGACATCGGAGGCCAGCCGCTGCAGCAACCGGAAACCGAGTTCCGGCCGGGACTGCTCACGACCACGGAACATGATGGTGACCTTGACCTTCGACCCGGCCTCGAGGAACCGCATCACGTGTCCCCGTTTGGTCGCGTAGTCGTGGTCATCGATCTTGGGACGGAGCTTCTGCTCCTTGATCACGGTCTGCTGCTGGTTCTTACGGGACTCACGCGCCTTCTGCGCGGTCTCGTATTTGAACTTGCCGTAGTCCATGATCTTGCAGACCGGTGGACGCGCGTCCGGTGCGACCTCGACGAGGTCGAGGTCAGCCTCTTGGGCGACGCGTAGCGCATCTTCAACACGCACGATCCCCACCTGCTCACCACCCGGTCCGATGAGTCGGACCTCGGGCACGCGGATGCGATCGTTGATGCGGGTCTCAGTGCTGATGGGGCCTCCTAGGTCAAGCGGTGTCGTCCAACGACCGCGAGCAACAAACTGCAACCCCATACCCAACACGAAAGCCCCGTCGCGGTATTTCACCGCTACGGGGCCCGAATGTCGACCGGTCGCCGGAGGCGTTCGCAACGCGAACAGCCATCTCGACCTCGCCCCGGACGAATCCGGGCGAGAACCCGCCGCTGTGGCGAGTGACCGGACCATCGAACCTGGCACGCGGACCGGTCGATGGTGGGAGTCGGGCTCCACTTACAGCCCCGAGCCGACATGCTGGATCTGTTCCGACATGAGACCGGGGCGGTCGTCGCCGACAACCTTAGCACTGCGCGGGCCCCTACTCCCAATCGGCGGCCCCCGCAACCCGTCGACACGAACTCGATGACATGCTACGACCATGAGCGAGCACGCCGGCGACCCGTCGGCCCTGAGTGAGTCCGCGGATCCGGAATCGGTGCGGGAGCTGGCAGACATCCCCGCCGTCGAGGTGATCAGCCGGGCCGCGGTGATGCTGATGAGTTCGGCCGCCGAAAAGCTCGGCCTCGCCGACGAGGATCCCGATGCCAGTCCGCGCCGCGATCTGGACGAGGCCCGTCGCGTGATCACCGCACTCGCCGGACTGGTGACGTCCTCGGTCGAGTATCTCGGCCCGCACGCCGGACCGATCCGTGAGGGTCTGCAGTCGCTGCAGCGCGCGTTCCGCGAGTCCTCGGCGCATCCGGACGCACCGGGCGCGGGACCGGGTGAGAAGTACACCGGCCCGGTCTACTGAGCGGCCGCCCGCACCCACCCGGAAGTCCGGCCGCGAAGACGCGGCCGGACGAATGGATCAGCCGGTGACGTGGTCCGGGGCGATGCCCGACAGCACCGTCGTGACGATGGCTTCGACCGGGGGCGGCGCATCGGGATGCGGCGCCCCCGACAGCAGAGCCGACAGCACCGCGTCGTGGCAGATGCCGACCAGGATCGCGGCGGCCGCCTCGACGTCCGCGTCGGCGAGCAGCCGGCCCCGATCACGCTCGGCACGCAGATAGCCGACCAGCTCGTCACGCCAGATACGCCGGCGCCCCGGGGATTCGGCGAATCGGGCCAGCACGGCCGGCTGACTCAGCAGCCCGGCGAAGACCGGCAGTACCGCAGCGTGCAGGGCCAGCCCCTGTCGCAGGCAGACCGCCAGATTCTCGGCGACCGTGGCGGTGCCCGCGGCCGGCAGGGCCGGAAATCCTCGATCCACCGATTCGACATGGGCCACCAGCGCCGCCGCCAGCAACTCCTCCTTGTCGGCGAAATGGTTGTAGAGCACGCCGTCGGATACGCCGGCGGCGCGAGCGATGGCGCGCACGGTGAGCCCGCTGCTGCCCGCTTCGGCGAACAGGCGCTCGGCGGTCGCGATCAGATGGGCGCGCAGATCGGCGGCGTCGCGATCGTGCAGCGCCGCGGCCCGTCTGGGTGCCATACGGGTCTACCGTGGCGCGACGGTCGCGGTGATCAGCCGGGAGGCCGCCCGCAGCCGGATCGCATCGGTGCCCGCGAACGGTGCCAGCGCCCCGGCGATGGCACCGCGGAGTGCGTCGTCGGTGGCGAAGTCGTTGCGCTGCCGGTGATAGCGCGTCGGCCCCCAGCCCATGACGAATTCGGTGGCGTCGCCGACATCGGCGCCCCAGACACTCTCGGACTCGACGAGGTCGTTGGCCACCTCGGTGAATCCCGCGGCAGTGAGCAAATCGGCCGTGGCTGCGGGATCGGCGAAGGCGCTGAACCCGTGGCCGATCTCGAATCCCGGCAGATGCGGTGCGGCGGCGGCGAAGACGGCGCCGATGTCGGATTCCGCCATGGCGGGCACGGCGATCGCGAGTCGACCGCGCGCGGACAGGGCGCGGGCGATGTTCGTGAACGCCGCGACCGGATCCGCGAAGAACATGATGCCGAACCGGCTCAGCGCCACATCGAAGGATCCGGGCGCGAACCCGAACACCTGAGCATCGCCCTGTTCGAACGACACGTTGTCCACGCCTTCGGATTTCGCGCCGGCGCGAGCGCGCGCGAGCATCGGACCGGAGAGATCGATACCGGTCGCGGAGGCGGCCCGGCGCGCGGCCGCACGCGTCAATTGCCCGTTACCGCAACCGATGTCGAGTACCCGATCCCCCGTTCCCACCCGGCCCGCCGTCAGCAGCGGTTCGTTGATCCCGGAATTCACCGCGTCGTACCGGTCGGCGTGGTCGGCCCAGTGCTCGCCCTCGTAGCCGTTCCACGCCTCGGACTGGGCGGTGTTGACGATCTCGGTCATCGGATCTCCTCGCCGATTATTATGAACACTTGTTCATGAACGTGTGTTCATAATGGCCCACGACGGCCCCCGGGTCAAGGTTGTGCGGAGTTGGCGGTCCTAGCGCACGCTGATCCGGCGCAGCACCGCTTCGGTGTCCGCGGCCAGGTCGCCGACCAGCTCGGTGGCCGAGGTGATCGCGGTGACCCGGTCGACCGCCTGCCCCGCCCACACGGGTACCGCGGCCAGATCGGCGCGGGCGGCGGCCTCGCGATACTCGGCCAGGGCGGCTTCGTCGGCGCCCAATTCGTCGTCGCGGCCACGCCACCGATCGAGGTAGGCGTTGCGCAGGGTCCGAGCCGGGTACCGCCGCGGCCACGGGGCGCCGCGGGCGATGTCGAGCGTGCGGTTCACCTCGGTTTCGGCGCCGACGGCGCCCACGAGAGCCTTGCCCACCTCGACGGGCACCAGCGCCTCGTGTGTCGCCTGGAAGCGGGTGCCGATCATCGCGCCCGCCGCCCCCAACGCCAAGGCCGCGGCCACCGCCCGGCCGTCGGCTATCCCACCGGCCGCCAGCACGGGCACCGCACCGGCCAGATCGACGACCGTCGGTACGAAGGACAGGGTGCCGATTCCCTCTGCGGCGCAATGGCCTCCGGCATCACTGCCCTGTGCCACCAGGACGTCGGCACCCGCGTCCAGCGCGCGGCGGGCCTCCTCGGTATCGGTGACCTGAACGATCAGAATCGCTCCGGCTTCCCGTACGGGCGCGGCGAGCGGTACCGGATCGCCGAACGACAGCAGCACCGCGGCAGGACGGTAGGACAGCGCGTGTTCGATCACCGGCCGGTCCACGGCCCAGCCGAGAAACCCGATTCCCCATGGGGCGGTGGTCGTTTCGGTCACCAACCGCAGTTCTCGCTCGACCCACTCCCGGTTACCGCGCCCGCCCCCGACGAGTCCGAGTCCGCCGCCCGCGGACACGGCGGCGGCCAGCGCCCCTCCCGCTTCACCACCCATCGGCGCGGACACGATCGGATGCCGGATCGACAGGAGTTCGGTGAACGCAGTGGGAATCGCCATGGTCCGATCGTCGCAGGTGCGCGCGGCCGCGCGCACGGTGGTGCCGCGCCGATCGGGCATCGCTGGTGGTTGTTCTGCCCGACTCGACCCCACGCGCCACGGTGACCTCGCCCAAAAACGGCGCATTCCTTCCCACCCGTGGTGTGGGATTTCTATGATTCGCCGGATGTCTTCTTGGGTACGTTCCGTTCCAGCTACCGAAGACGTGAGCGATACCGGGGTGCACCATGACCGCCAGAGGTGATCTGGAGAACGAGCTCGGCGGGCCACTGGCCGCCGTGGATCTGCTGACGGATCAGGAGCGTGCCGACTTATCGATGTTGTTCCGCGAGGCTCGCCGTCAGGAGACCGAAGGACTGATCCGGTCCGTGGACGCGATGATCGGCGCGCTGCCGCGGCCGCTGCGCGCGCCGACCAAGAAGATCATGTTCGGGAATCTGCTGGACTGATGACGGATCCGGTAACGCGCGCTCAACTCATTCTCCTCGCCCGCACCCTGCATGTGCCGCCGGAGCGGCTCGCTCACCTCGAGCGGCTGGGCGCACGGAATCTGCACGAGTTGCAGCAGCGGATGGCGGCGATCGTCTTCGATCAGCACGCCGAAACCTTCCGGCGCATCAGCCGGCTGGTGCCGATCATTCCGCTGAGCATTTCGATGCCGCTGGTGCAGAAGATCGTGCCCCCCACCTTGACCGGCCGGGCGGCCGGCGCCGTGGGTGTCGACCATCCCAAGAAGGCGGCCGAGACCGTCGCCCTGCTCGGCGTGCAGTACGCGGCCGACTGCGCACCGTATCTGGATCCGCGCACGGTCGGCGAACTGGCCGATATCGCGCCGCCGGAACCCCTCGTGGACATCGTCAACGAGGTGCTGCGCCGACGTGACTACATCACGGCCGGACCGTTCCTGGGTTATGCCACCCCACGTCTGATCGCGGCCGTCGAACGCGGCGTGCCCGACGACGAGGGCCTCATCTTCTCGGCGTCGTACGCCTTCTCCGCGACCGCGCTGAGTTCGGTGCTGCGCCAGTTGCTGACCGGCCCGGCGCGCCGGATGCCGCGGATGATGCGGACGGTGCTGAGCGGATCACCGGAGCTGCGGCTGGCGGCGTTGTCGATCTTCGCCCGCTGCGACGCCGATGTCATCGGGGCGATCGGGGAGATCACGGTCGGCGTCGGCTCGCCCTCGGCGCTGTGCGACCTGGTGGTGACCGCGATCCGCGGCGACGCGGTGGCCGATCTGACCACCTTCCTCGGCACCCTGCCGCCGGCGGCACTGGCGACCGTCGCCGCGTTACCGATCTTCGGCGACACCACGGTGGCGGCCGCGATGATGCGGTCCCTCGACGGCTGCGGGGTGGCGGCGCCGTGGCACGGACTGTTCGCCGTGCTCGCGCACACCGATATCGCCCTGCGTCCCATGCTGGCCCGGATGATCGCCCAGCAGTCCGATGCCACCATCGGCGCCCTGCCCTCGCACGCCACCGAGGCCGATCTGTGGCCCATCCTGCTGGATATCGTTGCGGCAGGAGATCATTCGGTACAGACCCGGATCGGCGGCGTCTGGGCGGCGCTGCCGCCCGAACGCCGCGCCGGGGTGCAGTGGCATCTCGACGAGCGGCGCGACGATCCCCGGCTGGCCGTGCTCGCCGACTCGGTGCGCGCCCGCTCGGTGTCGGTGGAGGAGGTCTTCTTCCGCCGCCGTCAGCTGGGGCGCCGCCGCGGCACGGTGGACAGCTGGGACGCTCGCTGAACGGTGTCGGTCAGCCGACCGTCGCGGCCTTACGTCGCGACGCGGCCTTGGCCGCCGCCTTCTTCGCCTTCGCCTTCACCGGGGCAGCGGGCTTGTCCAGCACCGAACGCAGGAACTGCCCGGTGTAGCTGTCCTCCACGGCGGCAACATCTTCCGGCGTGCCCTGTGCGATCACGGTGCCGCCGCCCGAACCGCCTTCGGGGCCCATATCGATCACCCAGTCGGAGGTCTTGATGACGTCGAGGTTGTGTTCGATCACGATGACCGTATTGCCCTTGTCCACCAGGCCGTTGATGACGCCCAGCAGTTTGCGGATGTCCTCGAAATGCAGTCCCGTGGTCGGCTCGTCGAGAATGTAGATCGTCCGGCCGGTCGACCGCTTCTGCAGTTCGGCGGCCAGTTTCACGCGCTGTGCCTCACCGCCGGACAGGGTCGGCGCGCTCTGGCCCAGCCGGACGTAGCCCAGCCCGACGTCGACGAGCGTCTTGAGGTAGCGGTGGATCGAGGTGACCGGCTCGAAGAATTCCGCGGCCTCCTCGATCGGCATGTCGAGCACCTCGGCGATGGTCTTGCCCTTGTAGTGCACCTCGAGCGTTTCCCGGTTGTAGCGGGCGCCGTGGCACACCTCGCAGGGCACGTACACATCGGGCAGGAAGTTCATCTCGATCTTCAGCGTGCCGTCACCCGAACACGCCTCGCAGCGGCCGCCTTTGACATTGAACGAGAACCGACCCGGCTGGTAGCCGCGCACCTTGGCCTCGGTGGTCGCGGATCTTGTCGAAGACGCCGGTGTAGGTCGCGGGATTCGAGCGTGGCGTACGGCCGATCGGTGACTGATCGACCTGCACCAGCTTGTCGAGATGATCCAGCCCGTTGATCCGGGTATGCCGGCCGGGCACCTGCCGCGCACCGTTGAGCTTGTTCGCCAGCACCGTCGCCAGAATGTCGTTGACCAGCGTGGATTTACCGGAACCCGAAACCCCGGTCACCGAGGTCAGCACCCCGAGCGGGAAGGCCACGTCGATACCGCGCAGGTTGTGCTCGCTCGCGCCGACGACCGTGAGCTGCTTCTTCTTCGATACCGGGCGGCGCACCAGCGGGACCTCGATCACTTCCCGGCCCGACAGGTAGGCACCGGTCAGCGAATTGCGGTCCTTCAGCAGACCTGGATACGAGCCGCTGTAGACCACCTGCCCACCGTGCTCACCGGCCAGCGGGCCGATGTCGACAACCCAATCCGAGGCGTGGATGGTGTCCTCGTCGTGCTCGACCACGATCAGCGTATTACCGAGATCCCGCAGCCGCGTGAGGGTTTCGATGAGCCGGCGGTTGTCGCGCTGATGCAGGCCGATCGACGGCTCGTCGAGGACGTAGAGCACGCCGACCAGACCGGACCCGATCTGGGTGGCCAACCGGATGCGTTGCGCCTCACCGCCGGACAGCGTCGCCGCCGCCCGCGACAGCGTCAGATATTCCAGGCCGACATCGAGCAGGAAGCCGAGCCGGGCCTGGATCTCCTTGAGTACCTGACCGGCGATCGCCGCCTCCCGCTCCCCCAGCTCGAGGGAGTTCAGGAAGCGGGAGCAATCACGGATCGACAGTTCACACACCTCGGCGATGGATCGGCGGCCGGCCTCGGCGTTGAGGGTGACCGCGAGAATCTCCGGGCGCAGCCGGGCGCCACGGCAGACCGGGCACGGCACATCGCGCATGTACCCGTCGTAGTGCTCCTTCATCTGCTCGGATTCCGTGCTCTCGAGCCGCCGCTGCAGGAACGGCATGACGCCTTCGAAATCGGCGTAGTAGGAACGCTTGCGGCCGTAGCGGTTGGTGTAGGACACGTGCACCTGATCGGAACTGCCCTCCAGCACGGCTTTACGGGCCTTGGCCGGCAACGTGTTCCACGGCGCGTCCATCGAGAACCCGATGGCCTCCGACAATCCCGACAGCAGCCGGTTGAAGTATTCGGCGGTCTGCCCGCGTGACCACGGGGCGATGGCACCGTCGTTGAGGCTCAGCTCCGCGTCCGGCACGACCAGTTCCGGGTCGACCTCCTTGCGGATGCCCAGACCCGCGCAGTCGGGGCAGGCGCCGTAGGGCGAGTTGAAGGAGAACGAGCGAGGTTCGAGATCCTCGATATCGAGCGGATGACCGTTCGGGCAGGCCAGCTTCTCGGAGAAGCGACGCTCCCGGTCGTGGGCGTTCTCGTCCCGGTCGACGAAGTCGAGCACCACGATGCCGTCGGCGAGCCGCAGCGCGGTCTCGATCGAATCGGTCAGGCGTTGCTTGGAAGTCGGCTTCACCGCGAGGCGGTCGACGACCACCTCGATATCGTGCTTCTCCTGCTTCTTCAGCTTCGGCGGTTCGGTGAGCGGATACACCACGCCGTCGACCCGCACCCGGGAGTAGCCCTGGGTGTTGAGCTGGTCGAACAGATCGACGAATTCCCCCTTGCGGGTCCGCACCACCGGGGCGAGGACCTGGAACCGGGTGCCGGACTCCATCTCGAGCACCTGGTCGACGATCTGCTGCGGGGTCTGTTTGGCGATCAGCTCACCGCACACCGGGCAGTGCGGAGTTCCGGCGCGCGCGTAGAGCAGGCGCAGATAGTCGTAGACCTCGGTGATGGTGCCGACGGTGGAACGCGGATTGCGATTGGTCGACTTCTGGTCGATCGACACCGCCGGTGACAGCCCCTCGATGAAATCGACATCGGGTTTGTCCATCTGGCCCAGGAACTGGCGGGCGTAGGCCGACAGCGATTCGACGTAGCGGCGCTGGCCCTCGGCGAAGATGGTGTCGAACGCCAGGCTGGATTTACCGGACCCGGACAGCCCGGTGAACACGATCAGGCTGTCGCGTGGCAGGTCGAGGTCCACTCCCTTCAGGTTGTGCTCCCGAGCTCCGCGCACGGTCAACAGATCCGCCACCGGCTGTCCCTTCTCGATCGAAAACGGCGTCCAGAATCACCCCCGGTCGCCATGCTAAGCACACCCACCGACAAGTTCGACACGCGCCGAGTCCGGCTACCGCGCCGGGCCCAGTACCACCACCGAATTGTGCCCGCCCATACCGAGCGAGGTCTTCACCGTGAATCCGCCCTCGAACGGGCCGGGCCCGTCCAGCAACCGCGGATGCGCGGGTGCCACGATCGGCGGCGCCACCACGGTGCCACGCTCGTAGCCCAGCGCGGTGGCCGCGATCTCCACACCCGCCGCCGCACCCATACAATGCCCGGTCAGCGGCTTGATCGAGTAGATGTGCGGGCGGTCGTCGAACACATCGGTCAGCACGGTCCGCTCGGCTACATCGCACTGCCGGGTGCCGGGACCGTGCGCGTTGTAATACGACACGTCTTCCGGCCGCACCCCGGCGCGGTCGAGAGCCTGACGGACACAATCCAGTATCCGCGCCGAACCCGGATCCACGGATACGACGTGATACGCGTCATTGGTCATCGCCCCGCCCAGGAGCGCGCAGTACGGCCGTTCGACCCGGCGAGAGACGACGAACGCCACCGAGGCCTCGCCGAAGCTGAAGCCGCGGCTGCCCTCCTGGAAGGGCCGGCAGGCCTCGAGCGGATCGGTATCACTCACGGCCGCACCCATCCGCACGAAGTGATCGACCATCTCGGGAGTCCCCGACAGGTCGGTGGTCACGCAGATCACGTCGTCGGCGAACCCCTGGTCCAGCCACATCTGGGCGGTGATGAGCGCGACATTGGCCGAACTGCACGCCGCGGACACGTTCATCGACGGACCGTGGAAACCGAATTCCTGCGCCAATACCGAAATCGGGGTCGAGGGCAGCAGCCGCAGATAATCGCGGGTCCGGCGGCTGCGCGCATCGGTGGTGTAGAAATCGTCCCAGTCGCGCACATCACCGAGCACGATCGCGTGCAGGATGCCGACGGTGCGCCCGGGACGCCAGCCGCGATCGGTGGCGTCCGCGATCGCCTCACGGGCCGCCTCGTGAAAGGCGCGGGCGAAGCGGCTGGGACCGAGGGCGGGGTCACCACCGTCGGGAACCAGCGAGACCCATGCGCCTTCGTCACGTCCGGGGCCGTATCCGGGGTACCACCCGGCGGCCGCCTTACCGCTGTTGAGGCCCTGCCAAAACGTCTCACGCCCCCAGCCGTAGCCGCTCACCACACCGACACCTGCGATCGGCATGCGATCTTGATACTGTTGTCCGGATCTCGGGGTTGTGCTCGGCATTCCCGCTCCTACACCCGGCCGGGTCGCACCCGGCGCCGCACCGGTCCGAATCCGGTCGGCTCGAACCCGGAGGCCGCCAGCGTACCGTCCGCCCGCGACGCGTGGACCTGAAGCTGTCATGATCACTCACAGACCCGATGAAGAACGCGAACTGTGACCGAACAAATACCGCGGGCGCTGTGATCTGTCGTATCCGGCGATCAGAATTATCCCGAGCGCCAATCGACCTGACCGTCCATGATCAGGGGGTTACATGTGGCTGAGGCAGGTGAGGACCGACCCGATGCCGTGATCGACGCCGAGCAACTCGCCCAGCGGTACCGCACCCTGGTCGAGCACAGTCCCGACGGCCTCGTCGTCCACGAAGACGGCATCCTCGTATACGCGAATCCGGCCATCGTCCGCTTACTGGCCGCCTCCGGCGTCGATCAGGTGGTCGGACAGCCGGTGGCGCAGTTCGTGGCGCATCGCGACGTTCCGGCGATGCTGGAGCGCATCGCCCGGCTGCACCGAACCGGTGATGCGTCCGAGACGGCGGAAATGACCCTGATCCGCTGTGACGGCCAGGCGGTCGATGTGGAGACGGTGTCGGTGTTGACCGTCTGGCAGAACCGGCTGGCCTATCAGGTGGTCATCCACGACCTCACCGCGCAGCGCCGCGCCGAGGCCGCCCAGCGGCGCGCCGAACAGCATTTCACCGCGGTGGTGTCGCAGCTCGAGGAGGGCGTGGTGGTCATCGACCGCGACGGCACCATCGAATCGATCAATCCGGCGGCCCTGCGCATCTTCGGCCACGACGGTGACAACCTGGTCGGCCGGCGGATCGACTCGCTGCCGCTGGCCCTGCTGGACTCCAATGCCCAGCCGCTCGCGCCCAGCCGGCATCCGGTGGCACGCACCCTGGCCACCGGCGAAACCATCTCCCGCTACGTGTTCGGCGTCGACCGCCCGGACGGCCAGCGCCGCTGGCTGTCGGGTTCGAGCCGGTTGCTCAACCCCGGCGCAGCCGATTCACCAGCGGTGTCCTCGTTCAACGATGTCACCGAATTCCGCGCCAGCCGAAGGCAATTGGAGTATCAGGCCACCCATGATCCGCTGACCGGCCTGGCCAATCGCTCACTGGTGCTCTCCCGGCTGGCGACGGCGCTGGGTGTCGACGAGCAGACACCGGTGTCGAATGTGCTGTTCATCGACCTCGACGGTTTCAAGGCCATCAACGACACCCTCGGCCACGCCATCGGCGACACCGTTCTGCAGATCGTGGCTCAGCGGCTGCAGCGCAGTCTCCGGGCCGACGACGTGGTCGGCCGCATCGGCGGCGACGAATTCCTGGTCCTGCTGTCCGGGCGCACCCAGTCGGCCGATCTGGACACGTTGATCACCCGGCTGCGCCAGTCCCTGGCCGAGCCGATCATCGCACGCGGGCATCGCATTCACATCGAGGCCTCGATCGGCGTGACCGCGCTGCGTTCCGGCGACTCCCGCAGTCCCGAAGCGGTCCTGCACGACGCGGATCTGGCGATGTACCGTGCCAAACCGGCCACGTCCGACGGCGCCAACCTCGGGCGGCGGCCCAACAACACCCACGCCTCCTGAGAGTCGAAGGGACGCGGCTACTGCATCATTTCTACGATCCCTTCCCGGTAGTGCAACATTTCACTACCGTGTTTGCGACGCGTTCACCTGCGACTACGGCAAGTCCGGCGAACCCGAACTAGACTCGACGATTCCGTTCTCTCGCGCGCGGCCCCTTCGGCCCTGTGGTGACAAGGAGTTCCGTTTTGCCCGACCGCCTCACCGAGGATCACCCGGCCACCGACCGCGTCGCCGAACTGGAACGGGAGCAGACCTACCTGAGCCTGCTCTACCAACGTCTGGACGGAATGCGCGAATACGCCCAGCGCCGGTTGCGGACCGTCCTGCTGGAAACCGGCGGCACACCGCAGGCCCGCAGCGAACGCGAATCCTTCACCCAGCTGTATTCGGAGGACCTGTCGAAGTACGACGCCGCCGAGAACGGTCTGTGTTTCGGCCGGATCGACCTCGCGGCCTCCGACGAGGGCGAGGAGACCGGCGACGGCGAATCCCGGTACATCGGGCGGCTCGGCATCCTCGACGAGGACGACGACTACGCCACCCTGCTGCTGGACTGGCGCGCACCACTGGCCCGCCCGTTCTATCTCGCCACCACCGCGGCGCCCGACGGCGTGACCCGGCGCCGCCATATCCGCTCCCGTAACCGCTCCGTCACCGGCATCAGCGATGAGTACCTCGATCTGGAAGCGGCCCGCAGCGCGGGCGCGGTCGACTCCGACGACGGCGGTGTGGGCAGTGAGAGTGCGCTGCTGACCGCGCTCAACGCGGCCCGCACCGGGCATATGACCGATATCGTCGAGACGATCCAGAGCGAGCAGGACGCGATCATTCGCTCCGAGCATCGCAGCGTGCTGGTGGTCCAGGGCGGTCCGGGCACCGGTAAGACCGCGGTGGCGCTCCATCGCGCGGCCTATCTGCTCTACACCTTCCGCCAGCAGCTCGACAAGGCCGGTGTCCTGATCATCGGTCCCAACTCCACCTTCCTCGACTACATCGGCCAGGTGCTGCCCTCACTCGGTGAGACCGGGGTGTTGCTGTCCACGATCGGCAATCTGTATCCGGGAGTGCAAGCGTCGCTGGAGGATTCGCTGCGCGCGGGTGAGCTCAAGGGTTCGCTCGAGATGATCGATGTGCTGAAGAAGGCGGTCCGCGACCGCCAGGAGGTACCCGGCGATCCGATCCGGCTCGACTTCGACGGCTACGAACTGACTCTCGACCGCAAGATCGCGACCAAGGCCCGGGGCCGGGCCCGGTCCTCGCGGCGCGCGCACAACCTGGCCCGCCCGATCTTCGCGGCCGCGGTGGTCGACGCCCTGACCGATCAGCTCGCCCAGATCATCGGCAAGGACCAGTTCGCCGAGACCGTCGACGAGGCCGACGCCGCCGCGGGCCGGCGCCCCGCCGGCAACGGGCGCAACCTGCTGAGCCAGGCCGACCTCACCGAGATCCGCGACGAGATGCGCGCCGACTCCGGAATTCAGCGGGCCATCGCGCAGTTGTGGCCGATCCTGACGCCGCAGCAGGTCCTGGCCGAACTGTGGGCGGAGCCGGACCGGCTGGGTCGCGCGGCGAGCCGGATGAGCCCCGAGGATCGCAAAGAGCTGTTCCGGGCCATCGATGCGGCGACCGGACCCGAATACTCCGCCGCGGACGCGCCCCTGCTGGACGAGCTGGCCGAGTTGCTCGGGATCGACGACGCCGAGGAGCGGGAGCGTTCACGCCGACGGTGGCGGGCACAGCTGGCCGAAGCGCAGGAGGCACTCGACATCCTGACCGGATCGGCGCCGCAGGATCTCGAGGACGATCTCGACCCGGAGATCCTGATGGCCTACGACCTGATCGATGCCGGACAGCTCGCCGAGCGTCAGACCGTGCGCAATCGGCAGACCACCGCCGAGCGAGCCGCCGGGGATCGCAACTGGGCCTACGGGCACGTGATCATCGACGAGGCGCAGGAACTCTCGGAGATGGCGTGGCGGATGGTGATGCGGCGGATCCCGAACCGCTGGGTGACGGTGGTCGGCGATGTCGCGCAGACCGGCGATCCGGCGGGCGCCTCCTCGTGGCAGCGGATGCTGGAACCGTATGTCGCCCAACGCTGGAAACTGACGGAGCTGACCGTCAACTACCGCACCCCCGCCGAGATCATGACGGTCGCCGCCGATGTGCTGGCGGCTATCGACCCGGGAGCGACCATCCCCCGGTCGGTGCGCGAATCCGGCTGCCCGCCGCAGGCGGTGCAGGTCGCCGCGGGCGAGTCGCTGGCCGCGGTCGCCGATCTCGTCTCGGCCGAGGCCGAGCGGCCGGGAATCACCGCGGTCCTCACCCCGCACGCCCTCGTCGGCGAGTTCGCCTCGCTGGCAGGAGATTCCGTGCGGGTGCTTACGGTGGCCGATGTGAAGGGACTGGAATTCGACGCGGTCGTGCTGGTGGAACCGCAGGGGATCCTGGACGAGTCACCGCGCGGACTGAACGATCTCTACGTGGCGCTCACCCGTGCCACGCAGCGATTATCGGTGGTGCACACCGGCACCCTGCCCGAGGTCCTCGGCGCACTGCGCTGAGGGCCCCGGGGCCGGGAGACGAGTCAGCGGACGGTGTGCACGATGAGCACGTCGCTACGCGATTTGCGAGCGACATCGGAGGGTACCGAGCCGAGCAGGCGACCGGTCAGGGTGTTGAGACCCCGGTTACCGACGACCAGCAGATCGGCCTCGACCTCCTTGACCAGATCCAGCAGCGATTCGACGGGTTCGCCGACGACGGCGCGCTCGATGATGTTGGTCGCCCCGGCCGCGGTGGCCTTGTCACGCGCGACCCGCAGGATCTCGTTGGTCGGCGCGGAGCCACGCACCTGGTATGCCTCGTCCTTGAGGACATCGGCCGCGGCGGCCACATCGCGGTCGTCGGTCGGGTAGTACGCGCACGCGACATACAGGGTGGCGCCCGCGTCGCCGGCCAATGCGGCAGCCTTCTCGACAGCGACATACGACGAGTCCGAGCCATCGGTGCCGACGACAATGGACCGGTAGGCGGTCATCTTTCCTCCAAATGTGCGAGTGGTCGGATGCCTGCGCGAAATTCCGGAGCAGAAACCCGCGCGGGCAACTGCGCTAGACCATAACCGTTATCGAGCCGGAATCATCAGAAATCGCAACACATCACACCGGCGCCGCCGGGGATCGATCGGACACATTTGCCGAGCGGCGGCCGGCTCGTCCCGCTCTACCAGCGCCGATGGGGTGCGTTCGGGCGATGTGACGCGATCGGTATCGCAGTGCTGAACCATCTTGCGGCCCTGGGATTTTCATCACAGCGATCGCATTCCCCAATGGCGCGGACCACAATTGCCGGGCACCTCCGGCCGCACCGTCACATTCGTGAGAACTCACAATTCGCGACGGCGAGACCGAAACCTGCGCAGGACGGATAAGCCGGAGAATTACCCGGGAATGTGGAATGCGGCCGTGTCGGCGTTCAGCCGAGGTGGAATAACGGGCCGGTGATTGTGGCACCCAGATCGTCGACATGCGCGAAGAAGGCGAACAACATCAGCGCGGCGCCGGCCAAAGCCAGATCCTTGTTGAAATGCACCATCTCGCCCTGTTTCGCCTCCGGATCGGATTCCTTCCAGAACGGATGCATGAGGAATGCGGTGGGCAGCAGGAATACGAACAGCAGCAGTGCGCCGAGGTCGGCCCACACCCCGAGCAACACGGCGAGTCCCCCGATCAGCAGCACCACTCCGGAGCCCAGCACCGCCTCCTTCGGCATCGGCACCCCCTTGCTCCGGGCATAGCCCGCCATCGCATCGGCCTGGGTCAGATGCCCGATCGCCGAACTGACGAACAATACGACGAACAGAATGCGACCGATCAGCACCAGAACACTCATCGCCAACTCCTCTGTCGGCCGGCAGATCCGCTGCCGGACTAGTAGTACAGCATTCAACTACTTGCGGATCGCAATATTCCCGGCGGCGGACCGTACCGGTGGATCAGGGCTTCGGAGCCGGGACCTGCGATACGCCGTTCTCCGACAGTAGCGACGCCCGCGCGTATTCCAGAGGCGCCATTCCGATCTCATTGGCGAATTCCCGGCCGAAATGCGCCTGATCGAAATAGCCGAGATCCAATGCCAGCGCCGCCAGATCGGCGGTACGCCCCTGGGCCAGCAGTTGCGCACCGTCCTGCAGGCGGTAGCGGCGCAACACCCATTTGGGCCCGGCGCCGACATAACGACGAAACAGCCGCTGCAGCGTCCGGATCGGGATACCGAAACCGGCGGTGACCTGATCGACCCTGGTCAGGTCGGGATCGGTCTCCATCGCGGCGATGATCCGCAGCACGAGACGATAGTTGTCGTCGGGCTCACTGCGCCGCGCCGCCCGAGCGAACCAGGAGTCGACGATATCGCGGCGCTGCCCCTCGGTCGGCGCCGCCAGCACCCGCTCGGTCAGCCCGGTGGCTCCCGGTAGTACGTCGGTCAACTCGACGGCGGTATCGCGCAGGGCGCCGACGTCGATCCCGGTGAAGGCGCCGAAACCACCCGGCCGGAATTTGGCGGCGAAGGTCTCCCCGGCACCGGACAGTTCACGGACGAATTTGCCCGTGGTCACGCCGTTGACGAATCCGCCGGTGCGTGTCGGCGACCGTTCGAAACTGACGTTGACCGACGGGAACGGCAGCACCTGCGCCGGATACGGGTCCTGCCCGCGCAGATCCCAGGACACCGACCAGTACCACTCGACATACGCTGCCGTCTCGGGCCCGGCGGCCAGCCGGATCAGGCGTCGGTGCCGTTCCTGCTCGCGGGGATGCAGGATGCCTTTCGTCACCTCCGGCGGTGGCACCGGAACCGGTGGCAGCGCAGACCCTTTCGTCTCGTGCTCAGCGGAACCCATGTCCGGCTCCTTCCGCTGCGATCGGCTGTCGCGTTCTTACAAGATCTTCGCTCCGCGATCGCCGAGAGTTGTTCCCATGAGCAACCACGTGAATCCGATCCCCGACGGGTACCACTCCGTCAACTGTTTCCTGGCCGTGCCCGACGGCAACAAGGCCATCGATTTCTACTCCGCGGTCTTCGGCGCGAAGGTACTGAGCCGCAACGACCTTCCCGACGGTCAACCCGCTCACGCCGAACTGTCCATCGGCGATTCGACGATTCAGATGGGTATGCCGATCCCCGACCACGGCGTGCGCGCACCCGAATCGGACTGGGTGCATACCAGCATCGTGCACTACTGCCCCGACGTCGACGCGGTGATCGCCCGGGCAGCCGAGCACGGTGCGCGGCGTACCGAGGAGCCGCAGACATTCGTCACCGGTGACCGCTACGGCCTGGTGATGGATCCGTTCGGCCATCGCTGGGTGGTGATGACCCGAGTCGAGGACGTCTCGCGCGAAGAGGGCGAACGGCGGGTCAACGAGTGGATGGCCACCCAGAGCTGAGCCTGGAGACGGTGGGCGGCCGGTGTGGCCGGTGTGGCCGGCGCACCACCGTCGTCGGGGGAAATGGCCTGCAAGGGTTCTCATTTCAACCCGGCGGCATCCATCCCCCGCAGCTCCTTCTTCAGGTCCGCGATCTCGTCACGCAGCCGGCCCGCCAGCTCGAACTGCAGCTCGCGCGCGGCGTTCATCATCTGATCGGTGAGCTGAGACACCAGATCGGCCAGTTCCGCGCGCGGCATATTCGCGATATCGCGACCCTCGTACACACCGGCACTCACCGCACGCCCGGGTTCTCCCTGCGCGCGACGACCACGGCTGGCGTTGCGGCCGGATCCGCCGATCTCCACCTCGGCCTCGTCGGCCTCGCGATACACCTGGTCGAGAATGTCGGCGATCTTCTTGCGCAGCGGTTTCGGATCGATCCCGTTGGCTTCGTTGTAGGCGACCTGCTTGGCGCGCCGGCGCTCGGTCTCGTCGATCGCCTGACGCATCGAGTCGGTGACCTTGTCGGCGTACATGTGCACCTCGCCGGACACATTGCGCGCGGCGCGGCCGATGGTCTGGATGAGACTGGTCGCGCTGCGCAGGAAACCTTCCTTGTCGGCGTCGAGAATGGCCACCAGGGACACCTCGGGCAGGTCGAGGCCCTCGCGCAGCAGATTGATGCCGACCAGCACGTCGTACTCGCCCAACCGCAACTGACGCAGCAGTTCCACCCGGCGCAGGGTGTCGATCTCGGAGTGCAGGTAGCGCACCCGCACACCCATCCCCAGCAGATAGTCGGTGAGGTCCTCGGCCATCTTCTTGGTCAGCGTGGTGACCAGTACGCGTTCGTCGCGTTCGGTGCGGGCGCGGATCTCGTGGACCAGATCGTCGATCTGTCCCTTGGTCGGTTTGACCACCACCTGTGGATCGACCAGTCCGGTCGGCCGGATCACCTGTTCGACGAACTCACCGCCGGTACTACCCAATTCATAGGGCCCGGGCGTGGCCGACATGTACACCGTCTGACCGATGCGCTCGGCGAACTCCTCCCAGGTGAGCGGGCGATTGTCGACCGCCGAGGGCAGCCGGAACCCGTACTCGACGAGGTTGCGCTTGCGCGACATATCGCCTTCGTACATACCGCCGATCTGCGGGACGGTCACATGTGACTCGTCGATGATCAGCAGGAAGTCCTCGGGGAAGTAGTCGAGCAGCGTCGCCGGGGCCGACCCCGCGGGCCGGCCGTCGATATGGCGCGAATAGTTCTCGATCCCGGAGCAGAACCCGACCTGGCGGATCATCTCCAGGTCGTATTGGGTACGCATGCGCAGCCGCTGCGCCTCCAGCAATTTGCCCTGCCGTTCGAGGTCGGCGAGCCGCTGCTCGAGCTCCGCCTCGATATCGGTGACGGCGCGCTCCATCCGATCGGGCCCGGCCACATAATGCGTGGCGGGGAAGATCCGGAGGGTGTCGACCTGGCGCACCACATCCCCGGTCAGCGGATGCAGGTAGTAGAGCGCCTCGATCTCGTCACCGAAGAATTCGATCCGGACCGCGAGTTCCTCGTAGGACGGAATGATCTCCACGGTGTCGCCGCGGACCCGGAACGAGCCGCGGGTGAAGGCCATGTCGTTGCGCGTGTACTGCACATCGACCAGCAGGCGCAGCAGGCGGTCGCGCTCGACCTCGGCCCCCACCTCGAGTTGCACCGACCGATCCAGATACGACTGGGGTGTGCCGAGACCGTAGATGCACGACACCGAGGCGACCACCACCACATCGCGCCGCGACAGCAGGCTCGAGGTCGCCGAGTGGCGCAGCCGCTCCACGTCGTCGTTGATCGAGGAGTCCTTCTCGATGTAGGTATCGGTCTGCGCGATGTAGGCCTCGGGCTGGTAGTAGTCGTAATAGGAGACGAAGTACTCCACCGCGTTGTGGGGCAGCATCTCGCGCAGCTCGTTGGCCAGCTGGGCGGCGAGCGTCTTGTTCGGCGCCATCACCAGTGTGGGCCGCTGGACCCGTTCGATGAGCCAGGCGGCGGTCGCCGACTTACCGGTACCGGTGGCACCGAGCAGCACCACATCTTTCTCACCCGCGCGCAACCGGCGCTCGAGCTCCGCGATCGCGGTGGGCTGATCACCGGCCGGCTGATGCTCGCTGACCACCTCGAACCGCCCGTCGGAGCGTTCGATCGCCCCGATCGGCCGGAATTCCGAATGCGCCAGCGGCTGTTCGCCGGGTGCGTCCGAATCCGCGGGGATCTCCGTTGCGAAAGCCATGATCACCAGGGTAGGCGGCACCACCGACACGTTCGGCGACAGTGCCGCGCGAGCACGCCGACGCGCCGGTTCGGATCATATTTCGGCCACGATTCCGCAGCGGCGGACGCCGCGATCCGTATCCGGCCCCGGCGCCGGCGTCGCGCGTCGACGGCCGGCGTTCGCGTACTCCGAACCGGCTACGGCAACCAGGCCGCAATGCGCAGGGGCCGGAGTCCATGGCCCGGCCCGGCCCCGACGGTGGCCGCACCTCTCCGGATCGCTCGGTATCCCGGCTATTTCATCAGACCTTCCGTCACGCCACCGTCCGATATCCCGACACATATTCGGACTTTCCGAACAATTCGATGGGTGCCACAATCTTTCGGCCAGCGGCGGTCGAATATCGCCTCGTCTCGTATTGTTTCGGCAATTACCCCGGCACCGGCCCGGCGGAGCCCCCGATCGGCGCCCGCGCCGAGGCGTCCGATACGTCCGGCTCGATGTTTGCCGACCAGCTCGGAGCACCACCCGGGCAACCTCCGCCACCCATCGGCCGCAATGTCCGAAATGTCCGATAAAGCACTGGTCTCGGACGATAACGACACCGTCGAATCCGCCGGATTCCGTGCCGTTTTCACCCCTCCGGCGGGGGTTGCCCGGGTGTACGCTGATCCGGTCGGAGTCGAGAAGGGCAAGTGTTATGGCCGGTTTCCTCGCTGAACATGTCACACGGAGTTTTCGCGCTGTCGCGCCCAATGGAGTCAGTCTCATGCCGTCGAATCCCCTGTTTCCACCGGGCCGAAAATCCCACACTCCGGCAGTGCCGAGCACCGCGCACAAACCGCAGGTGGAATATTTCGATATCGCCGATCTCACGAGAACGGATTCACGCGGATTCGTCCGGTCGGTGGACAGTTATCACGCCGAGCCGTGGGGCCTCTATCTGGTCCGGGCCGCCGACACCCCGCCGTACCGGTACACCGAGACCTGGCTGCTGCCCGGCCCGTCGATCCGCGTGACCATGCACCACGTCAACGCCGCGCACGATCGCGATCCGATCTATCACATCTACATCGGCAAATTCGCCAAGATCGAGCCCAAGCGCTGGCGGGCCGAGTACCACTACATCGATATCGTCGCTCGCAACGGCCACGTCCCCGAGCTGCACGGCGTGGACGAGTTGTTCGCCGCGCACGCGGCCGGCCAGGTCACCGCCGAGACCGCGCAACGGGCGTTCGAGCAGGCCACCGCCGTCGTCGACGGTATCGCGTCGCACGATCACAATTTCGAGCGCTGGTTGTCCGCCGAGGGCATCACGCTGCACTGGCTGTGACCCCACCTCCCCACTCGGGCCGGCGACGAATCCGACGCGAGTGGGGAGGCCAGCCGGGCGGCGACGGTACATTCGGACCATGACTCAGGGCCATGTGGTCGATCTGCATCGACCCAAAATCGAGTACTTCGATCTCGCCGAGTCGACCAACACCGACCCGAAGGGGTTCGTGCGGCCGGTCGAGCGATACCACGTCGAGCCCTGGGGCCTGTACATGGCCCGCACCGCCGACCATCCGGAGTTCCACTACCTCGAGTCGTGGCTGCTGCCCCGGTTGTCGCTGCGCGCCACCATCTTCCACTTCCACCCGGCCCATGATCGCGATCAGGACTACTACCTCGATATCGGCGATTTCGGCCGGACCGGAGCACACACCTGGAAGTCGGTCGACCACTATCTCGACATCGTGGTCCGCACCGGACGCGAGGCCGTACTGCTCGACGTCGACGAACTTCTCGCGGCCCACGCCGCCGGATATCTGAGCCTGCCCGAGGCACAGCGGGCCATCCAGGCCGCCACCACCGCGATCGACGGAATCGCCGCGCACGGATACGATTTCGAAGCCTGGCTGCGCTCACAAGACATCACGATCAGCTGGCGCTGACCGATTACGAGCGCGGCACCCTCGGATAGATCTCGTCGAGCCACGGTTCCGTCACCGACAGATACGCTTCGATCGCCGCCGCGCCCTCGAGGCCCGTCGCCGCGGCCTCGGCCCGGCGCTCGACCGTCAGAAAGTCGGTCCGCGCCACGGCATCCGCCCGCAACCAGTCCCGGAGGTCGAGCGCGAACCGCTGGCCCGGTGAGCCGTCCACGCGCACATGGATATTCGCGAGCCGGCCGGGATCGGCGTTGCCGTGCAGACGCGTCGCCCACAGGTCCGCATCGGTTCCGGAGGGGTCCTGCGGCGTCGACTTCGGATCGTCACCGACGATCGAGTCCTGGCGCGGGAATCCGGCGTCGGCCAGTCGATCCCGCAGCCCGTCGGCGGTAGCCGGATCGGCGACCGTGATCTGGATATCGATGACGTCCTCGGCCGCCAATCCGGGGACCGCCGTGGATCCGATGTGATCGATGGCGCGCGCATCGGCGCCACAGGCCAGCCACAACCGGCCGATCAGCCGCTGCGCCTGGGCGGGCCAGCTCGGATCGGGGTCGACCAGCCGGATACCACCGGTGTTCCGGGCGGGCGTTCGCGTGCGCGCATTGCGCTCGAAGGGCACCAGTCGCTGCTCCCACAGCGCGTGCACCCGAGGTGCCAGGTCCGCGGCATCGGAGTTGTTGTCCAGCAGCACATCCGCGGCCGCCCGCCGCTGGTCGTCGCTCGCCTGGGCCTTGATCCGGGCCAGCGCGTCGTCCCGGCTCACGCCCCGGAACTGCTCGAGCCGGTGTACGCGGAGGTCCTCGTCGGCCATCACGACCACGACCAGATTCATCATCGCGCCCAGGCCGTTTTCCACCAGCAGCGGAATATCCTGCACCACAACGGCATCCGCGGGGGCGGCGGCGATCAGCTCGGTGGTCCGCCGGCCGACGAGGGGATGGGTGATCGAGTTCAACGTCATCCGCGACTGCTCGTCGGCGAAGGCCACCGCCGCCAGCGCCGGGCGATTCAGGCTGCCGTCCTCGGACAGGATGCCCGCGCCGAACGCCTCGACCAGCGCCGCCAGCCCCTCGGTACCGGGTTCGACGACCTCGCGGGCGATGGCGTCGCTGTCGACCAGCACCGCCCCGCGTTCCACCAGCAGCCGCGCCACCGTCGACTTGCCCGCTCCCATGCCTCCGGTGAGACCGATACGCAACATTTCCCTAGTCTCGCATCCCGATGTCGTGCGCCCGCTCGCGCCCCGCACCGCACAGCCGATCGTGCTTAATACCCATTGGGCG
Source organism: Nocardia spumae (assembly GCF_020733635.1). Taxonomy (NCBI): domain Bacteria; kingdom Bacillati; phylum Actinomycetota; class Actinomycetes; order Mycobacteriales; family Nocardiaceae; genus Nocardia; species Nocardia spumae. The sequence goes on from NZ_JAJFZL010000001.1 coordinate 4,552,310, forward strand.
AATAGTTCTCACCCCGCCGGGCCACCTATTACTCATTCCGTGACGCCTGCGATATCAATTCGCAACTTTTTCCGTGCGATACCGACCTGGAGTCGGCAACTTTCCGACACGCCGGGATTGAAGTCACGCAAAATACGCGACCCCACACTTTTGTTCCGCTAATCTTTCGCCGCAGGCGCACCAGGCCATCCGAGTCAGCGAAGGAAGTTCATTGAGCACCACAGTCATCCAGTCGGGTCGCCACCGGCTGGGTACGGCAGGCACCATGCACTGCATACGGATTCCCGCCGTTGCCGCCGCCCTGGCCGAGCATCGCCGCTCCTGGTTCACCGCCCTGCTCAGTCCGGCACGACACAGCTTCGCCGCGATGCGCAGCCGCGGTGGCGTCACGCGCTGGATTCCCGCCACGGCGAGCTGATCCGGCTCAGTTCTATTCGGACCGCATTGTGCCGTTCCGAAATTCGATTTCCGCCCGCTGATGCGGGCGGTTCATCGCGGAGATGAAATCGAATCCTTCGGGCACAGCCGGCCTGCGTCAATTCACCGGCAATCGGCAGGCGATATCTCGATCGCTCGATTCTCGTGCGGCCCTGTCCGCCTATCGCGGGTACGGCCCGGGTCCGGTTCAGACCAGTCCGCTGGGCCGGCGCCGAGTACCGGGCTCCTGGCTCGGCATGACGTTGGGCGGGACCGGATAGGCAATTCCGGAGCCGGCCGTGCCGAGCGCGATATTCGGCCCGCACTGTGCCAGTGCCGCATCGGATTTCGCCTTGGGATCGGTGATGCGCGGGGGCGCGATGTCGGGCGCCGAGGCAAAATCGAAGGCCGAGGTCATATCTCCGGTGACGCTGCGCCGCCACGCCGTCAGATTCGGGACGTCGACACCGAACCGCCGCTCCAGCAGTCGCAATTGGGAGGTGTGGTCGAAGGTCTGCGATGCCACCAGACCACCCCGCGAATACGGCGAGATGACGAAACACGGTACGCGATAACCCAACCCGATGGGCCCGGCGACTCCCTTCGCGGCCGGAACCCGGTTCAGGTCCACGGTCAGGTACTCCCCTGGCGTCCCCGGCGGCGGTGTAGGCGGGGTGACGTGGTCGAAGAAGCCGCCGTTCTCGTCGTAGCTCACGATGAGCGCTGTCTTCTCCCACACCCGGGGGTTGGCGGTGAGGATGTCGAGGACCTGCATGATTCCGACCGCACCCAGCGCCGGCGGTAACGCCGGATGTTCGCAGTTGAACAGCGGCGGGATCACCCACGACACCGACGGCAACCGGTCTGCGGCGACGTCGGCGGCGAAATCCTGGGGGTAGACCGGGGCCTTACCCCGGCGCGCCAGTTCGGAATTCGGGTCGGCCGCTTGTTCGAAGCAGCCCATCATGCCGTCGAGAATCACCGACGAGATCGGTCCCACGTCACGGTTGTTGTAGATCTTCCAGCTGACGCCGGCTTCGGACAGATTCTCCGGATACGTCCGCCAGCGGTACGCGTTCTGCGGAATCAGGGTCGGAGTTTCGACGAGCGGGCCACCGGCCAGACCATCGGGGTCGATCGTCGCCGAGACCCAGTACAGGCGATTGGGATCGGTGGGCCCGAGCACCGAGCAGTGGTAATGGTCGCAGAGGGTGAACGCGTCGGCGAGATCGTGGTGGACCGGGATGTCGGCCCGGGTGTAGTAGCCCATGGCGGCCGGGCCGTTGGCGGCGCCGACACTGGCGACCGACATCGGCATCCAGCGATCGTTACGCCCGCCGTTCCACGCCTCGTGCATACCACCCCAGGTGTGATCGGGGTCGTTGATGCATTCGCCGTCGAGTGTCGCGCCCCGGGTGGTGTCGAGCCGGAACGGGACGATGTAGCCATCTGTGGTCGGGCCGGTGCCGGGTGCGTAGCCGTACTGTTTCCAGGCGGCGGAGGGGTCGTCGAAGCCCCGGACCCCGGACAAGGTGCCGAAGTAGTGGTCGAAGGAACGATTCTCCTGCATCAGCAGGACGAAATGTTCGATATCGCCCAGACCGCCCATCCCCGCGGGATCGGCGGCGTGCGCTCGCTCGATGATCGGGTTCGCCCAGGTGGCCAGCGCACCGGCCCCACCCGCCGCCATGGCCTTCGCCAAAAAATCCCGCCTGTTGATGCCGTCGAACAGACCCATGCCGATGCCGCGACCTTCCGTCCAGTGTGAAAACGACAGTTCCAAGATCTTCGCCGACACGTGTGGACCGCCGGTGACGGCCCGGTTGCGCAGGGACCAACCGCTTGTCGGCGCGATCATCCTGGCACGGTTCGACCGCGGCCGGCCGCAACTCGCCGCGAAAATAGACGATGGCCCCGGTTCACGGAACCGGGGCCATCGTCACGCTAGGCGAATTACGCGTTGCCGGACAGCTTCTCACGCAGCGCGGCGAGCTGCGCGTCGCTGGCCAGCGAACCGCCGGCCGACTCGGAGGAGCTGGACGACGAGGTCTGCGCGCCACTCTCGGAGGAGTAGTTACCGGCGCCACCACCATTGGCGGCCTCGGCGGCGGCGTCGGCCGCCATCTTCTCCATCTGAGCGGTGTGCATCTTGTGGCGACGCTCGGCCTCGGCGTAGCGGCCTTCCCACTCTTCCCGGACCTTGTCCGAGCCCTCGAGCCATTCGTTGGTCTCGGGATCGAAGCCCTCGGGGAAGATGTAGTTGCCCTGCTCGTCGTAGCTGTCGGCCATGCCGTACTTCGACGGGTCGAACTCGGCGTGGTAGTCCTCGTTGGCCTGCTTCAGCGACAGCGAGATCCGGCGACGCTCCAGGTCGATGTCGATGACCTTGACCATCGCGTCGTCGCCGACGGCGACGACCTGATCCGGCACCTCGACGTGGCGCTCGGCCAGCTCGGAGATGTGCACCAGGCCCTCGATGCCCTCTTCGACGCGCACGAACGCACCGAACGGAACCAGCTTGGTGACCTTACCGGGCACGATCTGGCCGATGGCGTGGGTGCGGGCGAACTGACGCCACGGGTCTTCCTGCGTCGCCTTGAGCGACAGCGAGACGCGCTCGCGGTCCAGGTCGACGTCGAGAACCTCGACGGTGACCTCCATGCCGACCTCGACGACCTCGGACGGGTGGTCGATGTGCTTCCAGGACAGCTCGGACACGTGGACCAGACCGTCGACGCCGCCGAGATCGACGAACGCACCGAAGTTGACGATCGAGGACACGACGCCCTTGCGGACCTGGCCCTTCTGCAGCTGGTGCAGGAATTCGCTGCGAACCTCGGACTGGGTCTGCTCCAGCCAGGCACGGCGGGACAGAACGACGTTGTTGCGGTTCTTGTCCAGCTCGATGATCTTGGCCTCGATCTCCTTGCCGACGTACGGCTGCAGATCGCGGACCCGACGCATCTCGACCAGCGACGCGGGCAGGAAGCCGCGCAGGCCGATGTCGAGGATCAGGCCGCCCTTGACGACCTCGATGACGGTGCCCTTGACGGCCTCGTCCTTCTCCTTGAGCTCCTCGATGGTGCCCCACGCGCGCTCGTACTGCGCCCGCTTCTTCGACAGGATCAGGCGGCCTTCCTTGTCCTCCTTGGTGAGAACGAGGGCCTCGACCTCATCGCCCACGGAAACGACCTCGGCGGGGTCGACATCGTGTTTGATGGACAGCTCACGGGAAGGGATGACGCCTTCGGTCTTGTAACCGATGTCGAGCAGGACCTCGTCGCGGTCGACCTTGACGATGGTGCCTTCGACGATATCTCCGTCGTTGAAGTACTTGATCGTCTTGTCGATGGCGGCGAGGAAGTCCTCGGCGGAGCCGATGTCGTTGACGGCTACCTGCGGCGAGGTGACGGTGGTGGGCATATGTTGGGTTGCTCCGGACGGATTGTGGTCGGTAGTGGACATTGGAACTCTCGGTTGTGCTGTGAGGTCACAGCGGTGGAACTACGTCGGCGTGCACAGCACATCGCTGCGACACAGCACAACGTTGTACTCACTGCAGAAACCCACAGCACAGACTGTGTGAACACAGTCTGCGGGCGACTTCCGAAATCCGTAACCCCTGTGGTTGCGAAACCCACTACACAGGCGCTTCGCCAGACCAACGGCCGGAAAGCACCGTCGGTTCTGCGGTACCGAGCGCTACAGTACCGACAGCGGTTACGCAAATGCCGAAGACACTCGCGGGAAACAGCGTACGCGACGTGCGTTACGCCAAGCAAACACGGGTCCCACCCGCACCCTGGATTCCGAACGACGTTCCCGCACAGTGTGGTAGCCGTCACGGCCGAGATCGATCACACCGCCGCGGAGGTACCCCGATATCCGTGTCATACGCTGCGATCCATGTCCGATGACCAGCGTCCGGCGCTCGCCGGCGACGATCGCCACGCCCAGGCCAACGCCGCACTCGGCACCGCCCGGGTGACCCGAACGACGGTCGGCTCGGCGGCCAGCCAGCGCGCCAACCGGCGCTGGTGGGACGCCGACGCCGCCCAGTATCACGACACGCACGCCGACTTCCTGGGGGTCGATTCCGACGCCGGGGAGTTCGTCTGGTGCCCGGAGGGCCTGCACGAGGGCGATTGGCATCTGCTCGGCGAGATCACCGGACGGCGCGTCCTCGAGGTGGGCTGCGGATCGGCGCCGTGCTCACGATGGCTCGCCGGCCGAGGTGCCCATCCGGTGGGCCTGGATCTGTCGCGCTCGATGCTCGACCGGGGCCTCGCGGCCATGGCGCGCGGTGGACCGCAGGTGCCGCTGGTACAGGCCGGCGCCGAGGCCTTGCCCTTCGCGGCGGAATCGTTCGACCTGGCCTGTTCGGCCTTCGGCGCGATCCCGTTCGTCGCCGACGCCGCGCAGGTCATGCGGGAGGTCGCGCGCGTGTTACGGCCCGGGGGGCGATGGGTCTTCTCGGTCAACCACCCCATGCGCTGGGTCTTCCCCGACGATCCCGGACCGGACGGGCTGCACGCGACGATCCCCTATTTCGATCGCACTCCCTACGTCGAGGTGGACGGCGACGACGAGCCGATCTACGTCGAGCACCACCGCACCATCGGTGACCGGGTCCGCGACATCGTCGGCGCGGGCCTGATCCTGCTCGACATCGTCGAGCCCGAGTGGCCGGAGTGGCTGGACCGGGAGTGGGGTCAGTGGAGTCCGCTACGCGGCGAGATCTTCCCCGGCACAGCGATTTTCGTCACCGAGAAGCCGACGCCGCGCTAGCCCGCGCGGCCCGCGGCAACGGCGGCGACGCGGGCTTGCCGTCGGAGGCCGGCTTCTGCTGAGGTATCGGCGTGGTCTCGCCGGGGTCCGGCTTCGCCGGTGCGGCCGGCGGCTTCTCGGACTTCGACTCGCCGGTCGCGGCCTCGTCCGCCCCGGCGAACGCGGGCAGCGCCGCGAAACGCGGATCGACCCGCGCACTTCGGCTGACCTGGGTGATCCACCGGCGCGCACGGGTCAGCGGATGGTCCGGGAACTGCGGATCCCAGCGCGCGTCGTCGGCGACGTTGTAGGGCAGTTTGCCCTTGATCTCCGGCGCGTACGGATGCGGCGGGAACATGTTCGCGAATCCGACCTTCGGCACCACCGCGGCCTCGCGGACGCCGGACCGGCCGGTCTCCGGGCACATGATCTTCAGAATCGCACTGCAGGTGGCCTTGGGGATGACGATCCCGGCGGTGAAGCCGAGTCCGCTCGCCTGGTCGGCGAGGGGGAACTTCTCCAGCCGCAGCAGGGCCGGCTGCGAGTCCACGGTGATGGCGTGGGCCTCGATCAGGCAGCCGAACTCGGACTGCAGTTCGGTGAGACGGCGGCGCAACGTGTCGAGTTCGGACAGCGGGGCGGGTAAGTCCGGTACCAGATCGATATAGCTCAGCGTGATGATGTCACGGGTGGCCGGATTCCCCCACGTGGTCTGGTCAAGCTGCTGCAATCCCCCGGTTTCGAACACGATTGGCACCTAACCAAGCTACCCATCTGTGACCTTTTCGCACTTCCTGGGGCATTTTGTGTTCAAGGCGTGACCAGCTGGTAATAAATCCCGGACTAAACGGGCGTCAGGTTTGTTTTACTCGGGGGTGTCCCCCGCCCGGCGCGGGGACCGGCCGGCCTGGTCGAGCGCCATGCGCAAGGCGTACTCGATCTGAGCGTTGATGCTGCGCAGGTCGTCGGCCGCCCACTTGGCGATCGCCTCGTGGACGGCCGGGTCGAGCCGCACCAGCACCTTCTTCGGCTCGCGCTTGACCATCAGTGATACAGGGTGCCGGTGTTGACCACGGGCTGGGTGGAGCGATCACCACACAGCACCACCAGCAGATTCGACACCATCGACGCCCGGCGTTCCTCGTCGAGTTCGACCATGCCCTCATCGGTCAGGCGCTGCAGCGCCATTCCCACCATGCCGACCGCGCCCTCGACGATCCGGCTGCGCGCGGCCACCACCTGCGCGGCCTGCTGGCGCACCAGCATCGCCTGCGCGATCTCCGGTGCGTAGGCCAGATGCGTGATGCGGGCCTCGATGATCTCGACACCGGCCAGTGCCGTGCGGTCGCGCAGTTCCGCGGTCAACTCCTCGGCCACCTCGGTGCCGTTGCGCAGGCTGGTGCGGGCCGGGTCGCCGCCGGGAGCGTCGGGCCCGGCGGCGGCGCGCGCCCCCACGGACGGACCCGGGTACGGCGCATCGGGCGCGGCATCGTAGGGATGCACGGTGGCCAGATGCCGGACGGCGGCCTCGGACTGCGTCTGCACGTATTCCTCGTGATCGTCGACGGCGAAGGCGGATTTGAAGCTGTCGACCACGCGATAGACCACCACCGCGGCGATCTCCACCGGATTGCCGTCGGAATCGTTGACCTTCAGTTTCTGGGTCTCGAAGTTACTCACCCGCAACGAGATCCGACGTTTGGTGGTCAGCGGGACCACCCAATAGAACCCGGCGTCGCTCACCGATCCGATATAGCGGCCGAAGAACTGCAGCACCTTGGCCTCGTTCGGGCTCACCGTGGTGAGACCGGTGAGCCCGATGACGGCCACCGCCAGAATCACGTATCCGGCGACGGCTCCGACCGCCGGGCCCGCACCGCCGCCGGACCCGGCGGAGGCGGATGCGGCGATGCCGCCGATCAATCCGGCGGCACCGACGATCAGCAGCACCAAGAGCAGCAAGAACCCGTTCAGCCGGAAGGCGGGACGCAGGGACATGACATCCTCCCAATATTGAAGTGATATCACTACGATAGCGCGAGGATATTCCGCGCGTCCAGCGCCGCAGGTCAGGCCGGTCGGATGTTGCGGTTGAACCGGAACAGGTTGGCGGGGTCGTATTCGGACTTGAGCGCCCGCAGGCGGGCATAGGTTCCGGCCTCGTATCCGGCGCGGGTCTGTTCCTCATCGGCCCACTCACCGGCTCCGTAGAGGAAGTTCAGGTTGTGGCCCATCGTCCACGGCGCCAGCGTCTTCGCGACCAGATCGTGGTACTCGCGCAGGTCGGCGCCCTCGGCGCCGGGCATGGTGATGATCCGCGAGGCGTATTCGGCCGCACGGTGATCCATCGCGATCGCGGCGGGTCCCGGCCGGCGCAGCGCACCACCGAGATGCCGGAATCCGGCGACCGCCGGTACCGGCGCATCCGGTCCGGTGATGTCGAGGAAGGCCGACGCGGCGTCCGCGGTGAGATCCGACAGCAGAGCGTTGGTCGAGGTGTAGGCGTGCGGGAAGCTCGGGTCGCGATAGATGGTGTGGGTATCGCGATAGGGCATGGCCCGCAGATCATCGGTGAGCCGCGCGCCGACCGCACGCAGCGGCCGGACCAATTCCTCCCCCTCGGCCGCGGATCCGGTACTCGCGATGGTGATCGTCGCGAGATAGCGCCCGCGCAGCGGCGCCGGAATCGCCTCGACATCGGGCATCGTCATCATGGTGATCGCCGAGGTCACCGTCTCGGGCACGTCGGCGGTCCACTGCCGCCAGGCCTCGAGCGCCGGTTCCACCAGTGCGGTGTCGAAGACCAGCCGGCCGCCGTAGACCTCGGTGATCGGGAACAGTTCCACCTCCATTCCGGTGACCACGCCGAAGTTGCCACCGGAACCCAGTGCGGCGCCGAATAATTCGTCGCCGGGCACGAGCCGGCGCAAGCGGCCGTCGGCCGTCACCAGTTCCAGCGCCCGGACCCGGTCGGCGGCATATCCGAAGGTGCGCGCCAGGATGCCCAGCCCACCCCCGAGGTGGTAGCCGACCACCCCGACCGACGGGGAGGATCCGTTGAGCGGCGCCAGCCCGTGCACGACCGCCGCCGCGATCAGCGCCTCGGCTTGCACACCCGCGGCGACCCACGCGGTGCGGGCCGCCGCGTCGACTCGCACCTCGGTCATCCGCCGGGTGCTGATCAGCACCCCGCCCTCGGCGGGCACCGACAGACCGTGACCGGTGGCCTGCACGGCGATCGGAAGCCGGTGACGGGCCGCGAATTCCACCGCGGCGCGGACATCTTCGGCGTGGACCGCGCCGACCACCAGATCGGGACGGTGGGTGTACGCGGTCTGGAAGCCGGCGATCTCGGCGTCGTAGCCGTCCTCACCCGGGCGGAAGATCGGGCCGGTGACGGCGGGGCGTTCGCTGGGGAAGGTCGAATTCGTCATGCCTTGAACTCTGCCGCCGGTCAAATGATAAGTAAAACAGATAGTTCTTCTCGATACTAGAATCAGAAGTTATGGAGCTACGGCAGTTGCGCTACTTCGTCACCGTCGCCGAGGAAGCCAATTTCACCCGCGCGGCACAGCGGCTGCATCTCGCACAACCCGGGCTCTCGGCCCAGATCCGGCAGTTGGAACGCGAACTCGGACAGCCGCTGCTGGATCGCTCGGGCCGGACGGTGACGCTGACCGCCGCCGGCGCGGCCGTCCTGCCACACGCGCGCGCGGCACTGGAAGCGGCACAACGGGTTTCCCATACCGTCGACGAATTCACCGGACTGTTGCGCGGTCAGGTCCGAGTGGGGCTCATCTCCGGCGCCGCGACCGAGGAGTTCGATGTCGCCACCGTGCTCACCGCCTTCCACCGCGATCATCCGCAGGTCGGCATCAGCCTCACCGAGGACACCACCGACCGGATGCTCGCCGCACTGGCCCACGGCACCCTCGATATCGCGCTGGTCGGATTGACCGGCGCCGAAGTCGACGAGAGTCTCGGCATCGATGTCGTCTTCGATACCCGTCTCGACGCGGCGGTCGCGTCCGGCAACGACGAATTCGGTTCCCGCATCACGCTGTCGGATCTGCGCGATCGGCCGCTGATCTGCCTGCCCCGGGGCACCGGCATCCGCGGCGTGCTCGAACGCGCCTGTGCCGCCGCCGGATTCGAGCCGCGAGTGGAATTCGAAGCCGCCGCGCCGCCGTTGCTGATCCAGCTCGCCGCCGGCGGTCTCGGCATCGCCGTGGTCCCGGCCCTGACCGCCGATCAGGCGACGGCGGCCGGTGTCCGCATGGTCGAGCTCGCCGATCCCGCGCTCCACGGACAGCTGGCGCTGGTCTGGCGCCGGGACAGGGCGGCGAGTCCGGCGGCGAAAGTCCTGCTCGGACAGCTGCGCATCGCCCTGGGCGGATGGAAGCGCCGGTCCCGGTAACTCATCTCACCGCGCCCCCAGCGCGAGGCCGCACGCCTGTGCGTATCCGCGTACGAGGGGGCGCGAGTCGTCGGCGCGCCAGACCAGGGCGAGCTCGCTCGCGGTGATACCGCGCACCGCGCGCGCGACCACACCGTCGTGCGCCACCAGCGCCACATTGCCGGCCGCGACGAGTACCACACCGTCGCCGTTCACCAGCGCCTCGTAGGTTTCCTCGGTACTCGCGATCTCCGCGCCGACGACCGGGGGCCGGCCCCCGCGCGCGTCGAGGGCCAGCCAGTAGTCGCGCAACTCCGCCGCGGATTCCGGCAGTGCGAGAAACGGCTCGTCGAGCAGATCGGCGAAATCGATCACCGTGCGCGACGCGAGCCGGTGGTGTTCGGGCAGCGCCACCATGCGCGACTCCCGGGCCACCACGATCCAACGGAAACGATCCGGTTCGGCCAGTGGCAGCCAGACGAAGGCCAGATCCGCACTTCCGTCGGCGAGGCCCGCCGTCGGATCCGACCAGCCCGATTGGCGGAGTACCAGCTTCGCGTCCGGGAAGGCGGCGGCGAAGCGCGACCGAATCGCCGGCAGCAGACCACGTCCCGGACTGGTGCTGATCCCGATGGTCACCGTTGCGCTCTGGCCCGCTTTCGCGCCCTCCACCTCGACGAGGGCCGCGCCCCAGTCCGCCAGCAGCGTCCGAGCGTGTGGCAGCAGCGCATGTCCGACCGGGGTCAATCGCACCGCGCGACCGTCGCGGTCGAACAGCGGTGCGCCGAGTTGCCGTTCCAGCATGCGGATCTGCTTCGACAGCGCGGGCTGGGACATGAACAACGCCTCGGCCGCGCGGGTGAAGTTCAACTCCTCGGCGACAGCGACGAAGTAGCGCAGATCCCGCCCGTGCACATCCATAACCAATGGTTATAGCGAAGGGACTTGGACGCCGCCACTGGGAACAGGCGAGGATTTCCCTCGTCACCGACACAACACCCGAGGAGCACTCGTGAGCACCACCAAAGTCTGGCTGATCACCGGCGCGAGCAGCGGTTTCGGCCGCGCGATCGCCCAGAACGCGATCGCGGCCGGCGATACCGTCATCGCGGTCGCGCGGCGCACCGCCGCACTCGACGATCTGGTCGCCGCCCACCCGGACCGGATCGAGGCCGTCGCCCTCGATGTCACCGACACCCAGGGGATCGACACCGTCGTCGCCGACGTGATCGCCCGCTACGGACGCATCGATGTGCTGGTCAACAACGCCGGCCGCACCCAGGTCGGCGCCGTCGAGGAGACCACCGACGGCGAGCTGCGCGATCTGTTCGATCTGCACCTGTTCGGCCCCGCCGCCCTCACCCGCGCCGTGCTGCCGCAGATGCGCGCCCAGCGCAGCGGCGCCATCGTCATGATGAGCAGTGTGGGCGGGCAGATGTCGTTCGCCGGCTTCTCCGCCTACAGCGCCACCAAATTCGCGCTGGAGGGCCTGTCGGAGGCGTTGGCCGACGAGGTCGCTCCCTTCGGCATCCGGGTCCTGGTCGTGGAGCCGGGCGCCTTCCGTACCGGCCTGTTCGGTGCCGGCGCGGCCTATTTCAGCGCCGAATCCGAGGTCTACACCGACACCTCGGGCAAGACCCGGCGCATGATCGAGGGCGGTGACGGCACCCAGCCGGGTGATCCGGCCAAGGCGGCGGCCGCCATCCGCGCGGCGCTCGAGGCCGAGCGCACACCGCTGCGGCTGCCGCTGGGCGGCGATTCGGTCGATACGCTGCTCGGCCACCTCGATACCGTGCGCGATGAGATCCAGACCTGGGAGAAGGTCTCGCGCGCAACGGCATTCGACGAGAACTGACCCCGCCCGGTCCGACGCACCCGGCTACAGGATTCGGGACAGGAAGGCCTGGGTGCGCTCGTGCTGTGGATTCGCCAGCACCGCACGGGGATCCCCGGCCTCCACGACCACACCCCCGTCCATGAACACCAGCTGGTCGGCTACCTCACGGGCGAAACCCATTTCGTGGGTCACCACCACCATGGTCATCCCCGAGTGCGCCAATTCCCGCATGACCGTGAGGACTTCGCCGACCAGCTCCGGATCGAGGGCGGAGGTGGGTTCGTCGAACAGCATCAGTTTCGGATCCATCGCCAGCGCGCGGGCGATCGCCACTCGCTGCTGCTGCCCGCCCGACAGCTGGGCCGGATACGCGTCGGCCTTGTCCGCCAAGCCGACGCGGTCCAGCAATTCGCGGGCCCGCGCCAGCGCATCGGATTTCCCGACCTTCTTCACGTGGATCGGCGCCTCGATCACATTCGCCAGCGCCGTCCGGTGCGGAAACAGATTGAAATGCTGGAACACCATGCCGATATCGCGGCGCTGGCGGGCCGACTCCCGCGGATGCAGTTCGTAGAGTTTACCGCCCTTCTCCCGATAGCCGACCAGATCGCCGTCGACGTAGAGCCGGCCGGCGTTGACCTGCTCCAGATGGTTGATGCAGCGAAGGAAGGTCGACTTCCCCGATCCCGAGGGCCCGATCAGGCACATCACCTGTCCGCGCGCGACCTCGAGCGTCACTCCCTGGAGCACGCGCAGCGCGCCGAAGTTCTTGCAGACCTGCTGGGCCCGGATCATCGGGACCTCGGCCCCGGCCGGAGGCGTTGGCGCAGTGCTCATTTACCGGCCTCCGTGGTGTGCGTGGCGGTGGCCAGCGCCCGCAGCTGCCGCCCGGTCAGTTGGCGGGTGGCTCCGCGCGAGTAGTACCGCTCGAGATAGAACTGACCGACCATCAGGACGCTGGTGATCGCCAGATACCAGGTCGCGCTGACCAGCAGGAGCGGAATCGGCTGGAAGTTGATGCCGTAGATGTCGCGGGCACGGCCGTACAGGTCGGTGGTCAACGGGATCGCCGTCACCAGCGCGGTGGTCTTGAGCATCGAGATCAGCTCGTTCCCGGTCGGCGGAATGATCACCCGCATCGCCTGGGGCAACACGGTGCGGCGCATGGTCTGCCCCCACGACATGCCCAGCGCGACCGAGGCCTCCCGCTGGCCCTCACCGACCGAATTGATACCGGCCCGCACGATTTCGGCCATGTACGCGGCCTCGTTCAGGCCCAGCCCGATCATCGCGAAGATGAACGGCTGCGACCAGTCCTGGACGTCCCACGTCACGAATTGCGGTCCGACGAACGGGACTCCGAGCTGAATCGACTTGTACAACGCCGGGAACAGACCCCAGAACACCAGTTGGATGTAGACCGGGGTGCCGCGGAAGATCCACAGATACACCCACGCCACCGAGCGCAGCACCGGATTGGGCGACAACCGCATGACCGCGAGCAGCACACCGAGAATCACGCCGATCGCCATCGCCAGGACGGTCAGCTCGAGGGTGACCACCGCCCCTTCGGAGATGCGCCGATCGAACAGGTACTTCCAGTAGGTGTCCCAGCGATACGCCGGATTCGTGGCCGCGCCGTAGACGAACAGCGCCAGCAGGATCAGCAGGATCGCGGCGGCGATCCAGCGTCCCGGCCGCCGCAGCGGTACTGCTTCGATCGTCTCCGGCGGCGATGCGGTGTCCGCATCCCGCCGATCGGGGTCCTGCGCCGACATGTGCACTCAGCCTTTCCCGCCGTTGACGACAGCGGTGGTGACGGCTCCCGCTTCCACGCCCCAGTTCTGCGCGATGGTGTGGTAGACGCCGGAATCGATCAGATGTTGCAGTGCCGCTTGCAGCACCGGCGCCAGCGGCGACCCCTTCGGTATCGGCCAGCCGTAGGGCGCCGCGTCGAACAGCGGACCCGCCGGTTCGATGGTGTCGGCATTGCGTTTGACGGCGTAGGCGGTCACGGGGGAATCGGCGGACATGGCGTCGACCTGGCCGAGGACCAGCGCGGTGGCCGCCGCGCTCTGCTCGTCGTAGGACATCTTGTGAATGGCCGGCTTGCCGGCATCGGCGCACGCCTTGGACTTCGCGGGGATCTCGTCGATGTCCTCGGTGGTGGTGCGCTGCACGGCGACCTTCTTACCGCAGGCGTTGTTCGGATCGACCGGATGGCCCTTGCGCTGTGCCCACTGGATCCCGGCGGAGAAGTAGTCGACGAAATCGACCGTCTTCTGCCGGGTCAGGTTGTCGGTGAACGAGGACATCCCCACATCGACGGTGCCCGCGTCGATCGCCGGGATGATCTTCTCGAAATCGGCTTCCTGGTAGTCGGCACGGACACCGAGCACCGCGGCCATGGCGTCCATGAGGTCGACATCGAAACCGATGATCTGCCCGGTATGCGGGTCGCGATACTCATTCGGCTGGTAGGGCACGTTCACGCCGACCACCAGCCGGCCCGACTGCGCGATCTTCGCGGGCAGCCGCGCGGCGATCGACTCGACCTTCGTCACCGGGACCTTCGGAACCTTCGGCGACTCGTCGTCGGTGTTGTCCACACAGCCCGTCACCAGTACCGCCACCCCGACGATCACACTTGCGGCTCGCAGGATGACCCCGCGGGCACCGAGTCGAGCAGACACGCAGCCCTCCGTATTCGCCACAGTCCACCGTCGTGCGGTCGACTGCCGTGTAGCTGTACACGCATTCGAAAATCTAGGCGATCGGCACGCATCGCGCCGGTCGGTTACCGAAGGTTAATGCGCGCCACCGGCTCCCGGCCGGGGTACACGCCGATCAGCGCCGATGCACCCGGGCGCGCACCTGTTCGGTGAATTCGCTGGTCGAGGCGAGCCCGCCGAGGTCGGCGGTGGCGATACCGGCCGCCAGCGTGGCCGCCACCGCCCGCTCGACCCGATCGGCCGCGCCCCGCAGCGCGGCATCGTCGCGGCGATGTCCGAGCCAGCGCAGCAACATGGCCGCCGACAACTGCAGCGCACCGGGATTGGCCCGGTTGTGACCGGCCAGTGTGGGCGCCGCGCCGTGCACGGCCTGCGCCATCGCCCGATCGGCCGAGCAGTTCAGGGAGGCGGCGAGTCCGAGCGAGCCGCTGAGCTCGCCCGCCAGGTCGGACAGAATGTCGCCGAACAGATTCTCGGTCACCAGCACGTCGTAGTCTGCGGGTGCGCGCACCAGATGCGCCGCCACCGCGTCGACATGTTCGTCGTCGACCGCCAGCGCCGGATATCCGGCGGCCACCTCGTAGCACACGTCGCGGAACATACCCATCGTCATCGGCAGCACGTTCGCCTTGTGCACGATCGTCAACCGCCCGCGGCGGCCCGAGGCGAGTTCGCAGGCCTGGCGGGCGATGCGCGCGCAGGCGTCGCGGGTGATCACGCCGATCGACATCGCGACCTCCGGAGTGGGACGGAATTCGCCCGCGCCGGCGAACATGTTGCGGTCGGCGTAGAAGCCCTCACTGTTCTCGCGCACGATGACCAGGTCGATATCCGGAGCCGCCGCGCGCACGCCCGGAAAGGCCCGGGCGGGCCGGATATTGGCGTAGAGCCCGAATCGCTTGCGGATCGCCCCGCCCGGAGGCGCCCCGGTGCGATGTTCGGGCGGGTAGGAGGCGTTGTCGTGCGGCCCCAGGATCCAGGCGTCGAGGCCGGCGAGGGTGGACAGCGTGCGCTCGGGTAGCGGATCACCGCATTCGGCGATCGCCGCGTGACCGATCGGCACCTCGACCCACTCCGCGGCGGACGCGCCGGCCGCGGCGAGCGCCTCGTCCACCACCACCCGGGTGGCGCGGACCACCTCGGGGCCGATGCCGTCGCCCTCGATCAGACCGAGCCGTATCACCGATCGTGGCGAATCCGTCACGCTCACCCGCACTCCTCCGCTCGCACCTCACTCCTGTCCGGCACTCGGACCGGACGACTCACATTATGGGTGCGGATCCGCTGCCGGCCGGGCAGCCCCCGCCGCGGCCCCGATCGCCGTCCGCCCGCGTCGACCCGATTCGTGCCCGGCCGCCGCCGACCCGCGTAAGTTGGCGTGAACCATGGTGCAATCGGTGGAACTGCTGCTCGACGACGCGGCCGAGGCCGAGATTCGCGGACAGTGGCGCATGCTGGCGGCAGCCGGAATATCCAGTCCCGCACCGGATCACCGGCCGCACGTCACCGTCGGCGTGGCACGGGAGATCTGGCCCCGACTGGACCGGGCACTGTCGCCGCGACCGTTCCGGCCGCTGCCGGTCCGGCTGGGCGGATTACTGATCTTCGGCGCCCGCCATCCGATTCTCGTCCGGCTGGTGGTGCCCACCGAGCAGCTGCTGGCGACCCATCGGCACATCGCGGGGGTCATCGACGCGTGCCCCGGTATTCCGGCGACCATGCGACCCGGTTCGTGGACCCCGCATGTGACGCTGGCGCGGCGACTGAAGCCGGAACAGTTCGCCGCGGCCGTCGATGCCGTGGCCGCCGACCGGGATTCTGCGGCTACCGTGGTGGGTATTCGACGGTGGGACGGTGACCGGCGGATCGAATGGCCGATCGCTCCCGGGGGTGAGGTCCACGGCTGACCCGGCGGAAGATAACCGCGGTCTCCCACGTTGCACCGCATACAACGACACGAGAGGAACCCATGGCCACCCAGACCCTGACCGCGCAGAACTTCGACGAGATCGTGACCGGAAACGACGTCGTCCTCGTCGATTTCTGGGCCGATTGGTGCGGGCCCTGCAAGGCGTTCGCGCCCACTTTCGAGGCGTCCTCGGACCAGCATCCCGATGTTGTCCACGGCAAGGTCGACACCGAGGCGGAACAGAGCCTCGCCGCCGCCGCCAACATTCGCTCGATCCCCACGATCATGGCGTTCCGTGAGGGTGTGCTGGTCTTCGCGCAGCCCGGCGCCCTGCCTCCGACCGCACTGGAAGACCTCGTCTCCCAGGTGAAGGCGCTCGATATGGACGAGGTGCGCAAGCAGCTCGCCGAGCAGCAGGAGCAGCAGCCGCAGCAGGACTGACCACCCCGCACGACGCACCTGTGCCGCATCTCGTTTCAGCTCGAAACGAGATGCGGCACTTCGGTTTTCGGCGGGGTGAGGGTCAGTTCCCCAACTGGTTGATACCGGCGATCATGGCACGCACCGTCGATTCCGGCCCGTCCCCGGCGAGTGCCGCGCCCCAGCCACGACGGCCGTTGCACTCACACTGCACGAAGGTGGCGGTGCCGACATCGGTGCGCCGCTGATGGAACTGCAGGATCTCGACCGGGTAGCCCTCGTCGTAGAGAGCGGAGGTCAGCGCCGCGACCGGACTGCCCGCGGACACCACGGTGCGCGCGTGACCGGCCAATTCGATGGTCGCGGCGTAGGTCGGAGTGCTTCGTTGCCCGATCGGCGTCCAGTCGCTGAGCTTGATCGGACCGGTGTGGTCGCAGTACCGGGTGTAGAACTCGGACGGCGACAGGTCGGCGGATTCGGCGCGCATCCCCTTGGGCGCGGCCGCGATGAACATGTGTGGATCAATGGTGATCGTCATTGGACTAGGTCTTCCCGAAGCTTTGTCGTTGGTCGGATGACAGAAGGGGACCAGCGCAAAAAATCTTCAACGGCCGCAGCGAGGGGGCCGGTCCGAATCAGCTCCCGCTACGGCGAGGTACTACGAGAAGTCGCGCCGCAGCCACCATCGCGGTAAGCGGAAGGAGCACCACGCGGTCGCGGTCGGCGACGTTGCGCGCGGCGCTGTGGCTTGCGGCGGGATTCGGCACGGCTTCGAGAGTATTGACTCCCCGCGGCGATAGCAACAATATCGCCGCGGAACCCACGAGTAACTTCGTCACATTTTCGAGTGAACGGCACACCAACGGACAGTGCTGTGGCCGCCACCGCATTCGCGCAGGCCACAGCGGGTGCGAATCCAGGCCGCCGGACATGGTGGACGGTTCAGGCCGGGCCGGACGCGGGCTTGTGCCAGAGCAGGAGATAGCGCCAGAACACCAATCGACGCACTCGCGCGCCGGGCAGAACGGCACGTGCCCGGCGGGCGGCCTGCCGGGTGGTGAGCTCGGGGTCGAGCACCATCGGCATCGCCGCGTGGGTGGGTTCGTAGGCGTACCACCGACCCGCTCCGGACGCGCGCAGGCCCGCGAATCCGGCGCCGAGAACGCGGTGGCCGAGCGCACCGGCGACCTCGTACGGCAGTTCGCGCACCGGGTCGATGCGCGGAAGCACGATCGCCGCCAGAACCCCGCCCGGTCGCAGGGCCCGGTCCAGTCGCGGCAGCACCCGCTCGAGCGGCATGTGGTGCAGGGTGGTGAGCGACACGACGGCGTCGTATCCGGCCTCGGGCAACGGATGGTCGAGGATATCGGCCACCGCGCAGGTCACATTCGCCGGCACGATCCGGCGGGCCGCCTCGACCATCGCCGGCGAACGGTCCAGGGCATCGACCCGATCGGACCGCCGCGCCAGTTTCGCGGCCAATACCCCCGCACCACAACCGACTTCGAGCACCCGATCACAGTGCGCCGGGAGTCGCCGCAGCAGCGTCCGGTGATAGAAGGCGTTGTGATCCCAGTCCAGTGCACCCATCGCCGCCACCCTAGCCGCAGGGGCGCCGCTCCCGCGGCGCCCGAGGATCAATGCGCGGCGGAGTCCCAGCTGCGACCCACACCGACCGAGACCTCGAGCGGCACCGACAGCTCGATCGCGCTCGACATCTGCTCGCGGGCAAGCGATTCCAGAGCCTCACGTTCACCCGCGGCGACCTCGAAGACCAATTCGTCGTGGATCTGCAGCAGCATGCGCGAGCGCAGCCCCGCCTCGGCGATCGCGGTCTGCACATTGATCATCGCGACCTTGATGATGTCGGCGGCGGTGCCCTGGATCGGCGCGTTCAACGCCATCCGCTCGGCGGCCTCGCGGCGCTGACGATTGCTGGAATCCAGGTCCGGCAGATACCGGCGGCGTCCGAACAGGGTCTCGGTATAGCCGATCTTGCGGGCCTGATCCACGGCCTCGTGCAGATAGTCGCGAATCGCGCCGAAGCGGGAGAAGTACACCTCCATCTGCGCCTTCGCCTCCTCGGCGCTGATCCGCAGCTGCTGCGACAGGCCGTAGGCCGACAATCCGTAGGCCAGACCGTAGGACATCGCCTTGATGCGGCGGCGCATCTCCGGATTGACCTCGGAGATCGGAATGTCGAACGCCTTGGAGGCGACGAAGCTGTGCAGATCCTCACCCGAGTTGAAGGCTTCGATCAGCCCGGCGTCGGAAGACAGGTGCGCCATGATGCGCATCTCGATCTGGCTGTAGTCCGCCGTCATCAGCGATTCGTAGCCCGGACCGACCACGAACGTATCGCGGATGCGACGCCCGGTGTCGGTGCGGATCGGGATGTTCTGCAAATTCGGCTCGGTCGAGGACAGGCGGCCCGTCGCGGCGATGGTCTGATTGAAGGTGGTGTGGATGCGGCCGTCGTCGGCGACCGACTTGAGCAGACCGTCGACGGTGACCTTGAGCCGGGTCGCGTCGCGATGGGCGAGCAGATGTTCGAGGAACGGGTGCTGGGTCTTCTCGAACAGCGACTCGAGCGCATCGGCGTCGGTGGTGTAGCCGGTCTTGGTGCGCTTGGTCTTGGGCATATCCAGTTCGTCGAACAGCACAACCTGCAGCTGTTTGGGCGAGCCGAGGTTGATCTGCTTACCGATCACCTCGTAGGCCGACTCCGCCGCCGAGGCCACCCGATCCGCGAACTCGCGCTGCAGCTGTTCCAACTCGGCGGTATCGACGGCGATGCCCGTCTCCTCGAGATCGGCCAGCACGCCGAGCAGCGGCAGTTCCATCTCGGTGAGCAGCGGCGTGGACTCGATCCGCTCCAGTTCACCGTCGAACGCCTCGGCCAGGTCGACGACGGCGCGGGCGCGCAGTATCTCGGCGCGGGCCAGTTCGGTATCGACCTGATCCTCGTCGTCGAGCAACGACAGCTGAGCATCCTCGGCCGCCTCGACGCGCAGTTCTCGCGACAGGTAACGCAGTGACAGATCGTCCAGGTTGAAGGTGCGCTGCCCCGGCCGGACCAGATACGCCGCCAGTGCGGTATCGGTGGTCAAACCGGCCAGTGTCCAGCCGCGCCCGTGCAATGCGTGCAGCGCCGCCTTGGCTTCGTGCACCGCCTTGGTCGTCCCGGCGTCGGCCAGCCAGGCTCCCAGCGCCCGCTCGTCCTCGGGGGTCAGCGCGACCGCATCCAGGTAACCGCCCTCACCGTCGGCGGCGGCGATCGCGATCGCCTTCACATCGCCGTGCACCGGGGTGGTCGTCCCGACGATCGACAGACCGTGCCGCTCGCCGGCGACCGCGTGGGTCGCCAGCCAGTCCGCAACCGCTCCGGATTCGATCGGTCCACCGCTGATCTCGAAACCGCCCTCGGCCTCCGGCTCCGGCGGAGCGAGCGTCTCGAACAGGCGGTCCCGCAGCACCCGGAACTCGAGATCGTCGAACAGGCGGTGGATCTTGTCGCGATCCCACGGCTGCTGCGCCAGTTGCTCGGGCGTATAGGGCAGCGCGACATCCTTGACCATCTCGGTGAGCTGCCGATTGAGCACCACACTCGACAGATTCGCGCGCAGCGCCTCGCCGACCTTGCCGCGCACCTCGTCGACCCGCTCCACCAGGGTGGGCAGATCACCGAACTCTCGGATCCACTTGGTGGCGGTCTTCTCCCCCACTCCCGGGATGCCCGGCAGATTATCGCTCGGGTCGCCGCGCAGAGCCGCGAAATCCGGGTACTGCGCGGGAGTGAGGCCGTATTTGTCCTCCACCGCCTCGGGGGTGAACCGGGTGAGCTCCGAGACCCCCTTCTTCGGATACAACACCGTCACATCCGGATTGACCAGCTGCAGCGAATCCCGGTCACCGGTGACGATCAATACCCGGAAACCTTGGGGCACAGCCTGAGTCGCGAGCGTGGCGATGATGTCGTCGGCCTCGTAGCCGTCGATCGCCATCACCGGGATACCGAGCGCGCCCAGCACCTCCTGGGTGATCTCGACCTGCCCGCGGAATTCGTCGGGCGTGGTGATGCGATTGGCCTTGTACTCCGGGTAGGCCTCGGTGCGGAAGGTCTGCCGGCTGACATCGAACGCGGCCGCGACATGGGTCGGGCGTTCGTCGCGCAGCAGGTTGATGAGCATGGCGGTGAAGCCGTACACGGCATTCGTGGTCTGCCCGGTGACGGTTTTGAAGTTCTCCGCCGGTAACGCGTAGAAGGCGCGGTAGGCCAACGAATGGCCGTCCAGCAACAACAGGGTGGGCCGTTCGCCGGGGGCACCGGCCGATACGGCTGCCGAGGAGGCAGGCGCGCCGCCGGGGGCGGAAGGCGCAACCGCACCGGTGCTGGACGAGACACTGCCTTGACGCTGATCGGTGGAGGCTGGGGTCACGGGACCGAGTCTAGGGACAGGCACCGACATCCCCGGGCACCGGGCGTAGCAGACGACCCGCGCCACCCGTGCGAACGGCATCCGGACACGGGTGAACCCGGCGGGTCGGCGAACCCGGCCCGCGCCGGCGCCGATCCGCGCCGAGGCCCGGCGATCAGGACTTCGGCGCCAGGTTCTCCAGCACCACTTCGGCGACCGCCTTCATCGTGGTCCGGCGATCCATCGCCGTGCGCTGAATCCACTTGAACGCCTGCGGTTCCGACAACCCCTGCGTCTGCATGAGCACACCCTTGGCACGCTCGACCAGCTTGCGGGTCTCCAGGCGGTCGGACAGGCTCGCGACCTCGTGCTCCAGCGCCGCGATCTCGTGGAATCGGCTGGCCGCCAATTCGATCGCGGGCACCAGATCCGATTTCGTGAACGGCTTGACCAGATACGCCATCGCACCGGCGTCGCGGGCCCGCTCCACCAGGTCACGCTGACTGAAGGCGGTCAGGATCACCACCGGCGCAACACGTTTGGACGCGATCTCGGCGGCGGCATCGATACCGTCGCGACGCGGCATCTTCACATCCATGATGACCAGATCCGGACGGTGCTCCACGGCCAGATCGACCGCCTGCTGCCCGTCACCGGCCTCACCCACAACCTGATAGCCCTCCTCGGAGAGCATCTCCACAAGGTCCATCCGGATGAGCGCCTCGTCTTCGGCCACCACGACACGCTTCGCGGCAGCCGGCGCGTCCTTCGCGCCGGCGCCCCCTGCATTCGTTCCCATAGACAGACCCCTCATATTCCCGATGCCGACACCCGGTGTGCGCGTCCGCCCCGCCCAGCACCGGCCGCACACACCCGAGTGTTCTAAAGCGTACAGTTCAACCGCGCTCACAACCCATCTACCCAGCGCGAACCCGGTCGCACCACGCCGATTCGGTAACCCGGCCCCCTACCGGCTATCATTTCCTCCCGGTGCGCCGAGTTGGCGGAACTGGCAGACGCGACGGTCTCAAAAACCGTTGTCCTCACGGACGTGTGGGTTCGAGTCCCACACTCGGCACCACATCGAGGCGGCCCCATGGCGGGCCGCCTTTCCGTATTCGGGGCACCGCATCGGCGAACAGTGATGCGTACCACGAGGTTTCACCAGGTCAGCGACGTGCGCCCGGGCATTCCGCCGCCGATCCGACATCTGGGACATTTCCGGTGTTAACGGACAGGCAACGAGCCGCTATTGGTTTCACGCCGCATCGAAATACGACTGCGGCGAGAGGGGAACCCCCATGGCCCATCGGCTCGCGATCACGCTGTTCACCTGCGCTGTCGCACTGTGGACAGCCGGATGCTCCGATTCGCACCCGGCCGGGCAGACCACCACCGGCCCGCAGTCCGCCGCGACCGCACCACCGGGGGCGATGCCGTCTCAGCACCCGGTGCGTCCACCGGACTCCGACACGCCGCGCACCGGCACCGCGCCGGGCGAACTGCCGCCCGCATCCGACCCGAACGCGGCGCCCGAGCCGGCACCGGACGCCCCACCCGTGTCCGCGGCACCGGCGCCTCCCGCCCCGCCGGCGCCCTCCGCCGAACCGGCGCCCTCCGCCGAACCGGCGCCGCCTGCCGAGACAGCCGGTCACGGGTATTGCCTCGATATCAACTCCGCAGTGGTCGGGGACGCGTTCGCCACCCTCGGCACCGCGCCCGGCGGATCGCCCTGGCAGCCGCGGGCGGGCACCGACGCCACCGTCGGCAACTGTCCGGCCCTGATGTGGATGACCGCGCAAACCCCGCGCGGGACGGTGTCGTCACCGCAGTATGTGCTGTTCTTCCACAACGGCACCTACCTCGGCACCGCCACCGCCCGGCCGACCTCCTTCACCGCCGTCACCGGATCCACCGACACCTCGGTCTCGGTCCAGTACAAGTGGATCGCCGGTGACGAACCCAACTGCTGTGCGGCCGGTGGCCCCGTCACCGTCACCTACACCTGGGACGGTTCGGCGGTGGTGCCCGATCGGGAATTGCCCGCGGAGGTCACCGGCTGAGCAGAGTGACCGGATCGAGCCGAACACCGGGGCCGTGCCGTGACATCGCGTAGGGTGGACACCACGACCCCGGGATCGAGGAGGTCGCGCCAATGCGGGTGAATCGACTCACCGCCGACCTGTCCGGCTATCCGGATCTGGTGGTGATCTATCTGGGGATGCGGGTCCGTACCCCACGAGGAGTGCTGCGCCTACTCGGACTCGGCCCGAAACTGTACCGCTCCCATCGCGATCGGCCCGATGGGCTGCTGCTGCACGAGGACGTCATCTGGTCGCTGTTCCCGCCACACTGGGGCGCCCGCCAGTATTGGCGCGACCTCGACAGTCTCGAACGCTGGACTCGATCGGCACCGCATCGCGACTGGTGGCAGCGCTTCCTGCGCGATTCCGGCGGCACCGGCTTCTGGCACGAGGCCTACTTCCTGCGCGGCGGCATCGACACCATGTACGACGATATGACCAACCCGACCGGCCTCGGCGCCTTCGCGCCGACCCGCCCCATGCGCGGGCCGCTGTTCGGCGCGCGCGGGCGCGCACAGGACAATGCCACCCGGGTGGGAGCGCACAACACCCACCTCGACGGCCGACCGGCGCCCGCCCCCGTCGTCGACGAAGCCGCCTACTACGAAACCGATGACGACGCCGAGGGTTCCGGACCACCGCACAACGATTGACGGCACCTCGTCGATACGACCTTTCAGCGAAGAATTGGCAAACGGCCGCGCGCGACGCGCTACCGATAGGTGAACATCCCGCGAAATCAGCGGTTTTCGGCCGTCCGAACCTTCTCCCGGACACCGCCACGCCCTACCGTTGCGGATATGCACGTCCTGTTCGTCTGTACCGGCAACGTCTGCCGCTCGGTCATCGCCGAACGTCTGACCCGCGCCGTGGCCGCCGCACACGGACTCGACGATCTCACCGCCGAGAGCGCGGGAACCCGGGCACTGGTCGGCTTCGGCGTCGAACCCCTTGCCGCGCAGACCATCACAGGTCTCGGTGCGGATGCCGGCGACTTCTCGGCACGCAAGCTGAAACCGGAGATGATCAGCCGCGCGGACCTGATTCTGGCGATGACCGAGCAAATCCGCGACCACATCATCCAATCGGATCCCGCCGCGCGCCCCCGCACCTTCACCCTGCTCGAGGCCTACCGCGTCGCCAAGGTCGCGGGCGCCCGGACGATCGCAGCAATCGATAGCGCGCGAAACGATCTCGCCCTGGTCGGCCGCGAGAACATCGCCGACCCGGTGGGCCTGTCCAGCGAGAAGTACTGTGCCGTGGGCGACCGGATCGCCGAAACACTCGTCCCGTTGCTGCTGGCCCTGCACGCCGACCGGGGTGGCCGGGCCGGCTCCGATGTCCACGGGCGCCCGCGGCTGGTCCTGTTGCCGGGCGGCCGCGTCGAGACGACGCCGCCGCCCGCTGTCGAACACCCCCGAATCGGGCGCCACGCCTGAACAATCCGGGGCCACGACCGCGGCAGGGCATGCCACCCTCCCGCCGATCCGGATCCGGGGTTAGACTCCCGGCGGAAACTGCCGACGCCGATGGTTCGACACCGGAACAGGACACAGACATGCCGAAACGAATTTCGGATGTTTCACTCCATGTTTTCGTGACACCGGAAACGCTCGACCGCGTCGTGCACACCGTGCGCTGCGTGGTCGACGACCACCTCGCCGAGCACGATGTCTTCGCTTGGCGCTTCACCCTTCCCGTCGATGCCGATCAGCCCGCACACACACTGCTGGAAACCCAGTGGCGACTGGACCACCCCGATTTCGATCCGGGTGCCCGGCGCACCTACGAAATCGCACTGAGCCTGGTCGGTGACCCCGAACAGCTGTCCGAATCCGGCATGGCCGCACTCGAACACCGCTTGCTGCTCGGGATCGCCACCACCTCCGACGCGATCCCCTATTCGATACAGGCGCTGCATCGCGACAGCTACGACTTCGACGAGAACCGCGAACGCCTCTGACGAGCGTGACGCCACCGAGGACGTCGGTACTACTTGCGAGCCGGGAAGTGCCGGATCACGCCTTCCTGTACGACGGTGGCGAGCAACTCGCCGGCCCGCGAGTAGAAGTGGCCGGTGGCCAGGCCACGCGAACCGGCCGCCACCGGTGACTGCGTCGCGTACAACGCCCAGTCGTCGAATCGGAACGGGCGGTGGAACCAGATCGAATGGTTCACCGTCGCCGCGACGATGCGGTCGAATCCCCACGACAGCCCGTGGGTGGTGATGATCGAGTCCAGGACAGTGGTGTCCGACGAATAGCCCAGGGTCGCGACGTGGATCAGCGGATCGTCGGGCAGTTCGCCATCGGCCTTCATCCAGACCCGGTTGTGATTGAGGGTGCCGCCGGTGCCCTTGAGAATCCAGGCCGGATCGTTGGTGTAGCGCATATCGATCGGATGCGGCGCCTGCACGAACATCTGCAGCTTGTCCTCGAGCCCGGAGAAGGACTCCTCCACCCGGGGCAGGCCATCGGGGTCGGGCACCTGTGGCTGCGGGCTGGCGTGTTCCAAGCCCTTGGCCCAGTCCTGGAACGCCGCCAGCATCACGAACAGCTCTTGATCGTCCTGATACGCCGTCACCGTGCGATTGGCGAAGGCGCGCCCGTCCCGGTGTCGTTCGACCCGGTACTCGATGGGTTTGCGCACATCGCCGCCCCGCACGAAATGAGCGTTGACCGCATGCACCGGACGTCCCGGTCCGACCGTGCGACCGGCAGCGATGATCCCCTGCGCCACCAACTGGCCGCCGAAGGTGCGACTCCACACCTTCTCCGGGTGGTGGCCGCGGAATACGTCCTCGCCGATCTCCTCGAGGTCGAGCAGATCGAGCAGGACCGCGAGATCGCCGCCCCCGGTGGCGTCGCGACCGGCGCCGACCGATTCGACCGGTGACGCGCTCATGCCGCCCCCTCGCCGGCGCTCGGACGTGACACGACCGCACGTGCGGCTGTGTCCATTGTTCGCTCGCTGCGCTCACTCACGGATCAGTGGTCCTCTTCGCCGATGCGATGCACGTGGATCAGGTTCGTGGATCCGACCGTACCCGGCGGCGAGCCGGCCACGATGACCACCAGATCGCCCTTGGTGTACCGGTTCAGCGAGAGCAGTTCCTTGTCGACCTGCCCGATCATCTCGTCGGTGGTGCCCACCGGCGGCACGATGAACGTTTCCACACCCCAGGTCAGCGCGAGCTGGCTACGCACCTCCGGCAGCGGGGTGAACGCCAGCAGCGGCAACGTGGTGTGCAGCCGGGCCAGACGGCGCACGGTGTCACCGGACTGGGTGAAGGCCACCAGCGCCTTGGCATTGAGCCGCTCGCCGATATCGCGGGCGGCGTAGGAGATGACGCCGCGCTTGGTCCGCGGCACGTGGGTCAGCGGGGGCACGCGAGTGGAGGATTCGGATTCCACCGCGTGCACGATGCGGGCCATCGTGCGCACCGTCTCGATCGGGTACTGGCCGACCGAGGTCTCACCGGAGAGCATGACCGCGTCGGCACCGTCGAGCACCGCGTTGGCGACATCGGAGGCCTCGGCACGGGTCGGACGGGAGTTGCCGATCATCGACTCCAGCATCTGGGTGGCGACGATGACGGGTTTGGCATTCTCCCTTGCCATCTGAATGGCACGCTTCTGCACCAGCGGCACTTGCTCGAGCGGCAGTTCCACCCCCAGGTCACCGCGCGCCACCATGATCGCGTCGAAGGCCAGCACGATCGCCTCGAGATTGTCGATGGCTTCGGGCTTTTCGAGTTTGCCGATCACCGGCACCCGGCGTCCGACCCGGTCCATCACGTCGTGGACCAGCTCGACGTCCGAGGGAGACCGTACGAACGACAGGGCGATGAAGTCCACGCCGAGCCGCAGGGCGAATTCCAGATCCTCGATGTCCTTGTCGGACAACGCCGGAACGGACACGTCCATCCCCGGCAGCGAGACGCCCTTGTTGTTGGAGACCGGACCGCCCTCGGTCACGCGGCACACCACGTCGTTGCCCTCGACGCGGACCACGGTCAGGCCGACCTTGCCGTCGTCGACGAGCAGCCGGTCACCGGCCTTGGCGTCCTCGGGTAGCTGTTTGTAGGTGGTGGAGACGCGATCGTGGGTGCCGTCCACGTCCTCCGACGTGATCCGCACCTCCTCGCCCGTCGCCCACACGGTGCGGCCGTCGATGAAACGGCCCAAGCGGATCTTCGGCCCCTGCAGGTCGGCGAGAATGCCGACCGCACGGCTCATCTGCTCGGCCGCATGCCGCACCTTGTGATAATTCTCGGCGTGATCGGCGTGTTCTCCGTGACTGAAATTCAACCGGGCCACGTCCATGCCACTGTCGACAAGTTCACGGATCCGGTCCTCGGTGGCTGTGGCCGGCCCGAGGGTGCACACAATCTTTGTCCGTCGCATCACGGATCGAGCCTAGCCCTGCCGCGGATATAGCGCTTACCCGCACACCCGTTGCTGGTGAACGGCAAAAGTATGGCCCACATCACAACACCACCCGGCACCGGCGTCATTCCTGCAGAGGGCGGTTGTAGGGGTCGCGCACCTTGCCGGTGAGAATCATGATCGCGTCGATGAACGGCCAGATACCGCCGATACCGCAGGTGGCGATGGTGACCACCAGCTGCGCGACGCCGATGCCCGGGTAGCCGAGATAGAAGCGGCCGACCCCGAGCCCGCCGACGAACAGTTGCAGCAGGCCCGCGGTGAGCTTGGATTTGTCCGAGAACGGTTCGCCGTACATATTGCGGCCGAAGGGCGCCTCGGGGTCCATCCCGTAGGCGCCGGGCGGGTAGCCCGGCGGCTGGCCGTACGGCTGCGCGTAAGGGTCGACCGGCTGCCCGTAGGGCTGGCTGTATCCGGGCTGACCGTACGCGGGCTGACCGTAGGGTGCGCCGGGGCCGGTACCGGGCGCACCGTACTGCGGGCCGTACCCGGGCTGCGGCTGATAGGGATCGGTCACGAAGTCCTCCTCGTCGAGCGGTCGGCCGCTCAGCTCTTGTTCGCCTGCTTGCGGCCCCGTTTGCGCCCGGTCGGCTGCGCCGTGCCCTCGGTCCGCGAGTCGGTAGCGGCCGCATCCGTGTCATCGGCCGCGGCGCCGGGATCGTTGCCGGTGTCGTCCGGATCGCCTGATTCGGGCCCGGACTCGTCCGCCGCGCCCGATGCGGTGGGAGGTGTCGCACCGTCTTCGGGCTCGGCCTCGGCCTCAGTGCCGGAGCCGGATTCCGAAGAACCGGACTTCCGGACGGCGGGCGCCGGGGCATCGGTGTCCGATGCCACGGCGTCCTCCGGCGGCCCGTCCGGTTCCGCGGCGGGGGCCCCGGTACCGGCAGCGGTTGCGGCAGTGGCGTTCTCGCCGGCCGCCCGCTGCTCGGCACCGTGGCGGCGCAGTGCGCCCCATTGCCACGGCCACGGGCGCTCACCGCCGGGCGCGAGCTGTGCGGCGGTCTCGCGCCCCTTGGTCGCGAGGACGAAATAGGCCACCGCGCAGAGGAATACGATCGCCGAGGTGTAGGAGTTCACCCGGATGCCGAAGATGTGGGTGGCCTCGTCGTCGCGCAGCAGTTCGACCCAGAACCGGCCGAAGGTGTAGATGGCGACGTACAGGGCGAACAGGCGTCCGTGGCCGATGCGCCAGCGCTTGTCGACCATGACCAGGACCAGCACGCCGAGCAGATTCCAGATCAGCTCGTAGAGGAACGTCGGCTGCACGACCTTCTCCACCACACCGGTGGAGACACCGTTCATCATGTCCAGCTGACCGTCGGAGTCGAAACGCAGGTAGATCTCGAGGCCCCACGGCAGATCGGTCTTGCGGCCGTACAGCTCCTGATTGAAATAGTTGCCGAGGCGGCCGATGCCCTGGGCGAGCAGAATCGCCGGGGCGATGGCATCACCGAAGGCGGGCAACGGGATTCGATAGACCCGACAGCCGATCCAGGCGCCGACGCCGCCGAGCAGCACCGCGCCCCAGATGCCGAGCCCACCCTCCCAGATCTTCAGCGCGTTGAGCGGGTGCCCGCCGGCGCCGAAATACTTCTCCCAGTCGGTGGCGACGTGATAGAGCCGGCCACCGACGAGTCCGAACGGCACCGCGAACATCGCCACGTCCAGTACCGCGCCCGGCTGGCCACCGCGTTCCCGCCACCGCCGCTCACCCCACCAGATCGCGACGATGATGCCGATGATGATGCAGATCGCATAGGCACGCAGCGGGAACGGGCCCACATCCCACACCCCACGCGGCGGACTGGGGATAAAGGCCAGCACCGCTCCACCGTGCACACCAACGCTGTCTGCCAGGACTGGAAAAGTCACGGCCCCACCGTAACGGAGGGCACAGTTTCCGCCCAGTTCGCGTCGTCTCAGTCGGCGGAAGCGGCCGCGAGCCACGGTCGAGAGCACGGCCGGCCCTGCCGCACACCCCGACGCCCGGCGCGTCGGCGGGCCGGGCCGAGTGACAGCGGTTCGCTACCTCCACCTCCGAGTCCGGCAGCTCGGGAACACTTCGACCGCGCGATCGCCACCGCCCGCGGACACGCCGGAGCACCCCGGCTCGGGTTCTCCAGCGCGCCGGGCCGGCCGCACGAGGGCCGCATTCACCCGACGACTACCGTGCCCGGTTCGAACGAGCGGTGTCGCTCCGCGGGGTCGAGTCGGCAGCGCCGTGGCGGAACCACGCGCCAGTGGACCCGATGTGGTGCTCGTGGCGTGTCCTGTCGCCGACCGCGGGCGGAGCGGGAGTCAGTTGACGACGGTGGCCGATCGAACGCCTTCGGCCAGCTCGGCGGTCAGCGCACGCACCTGGTCCAGGCCCTGTCCCGCGGCCGATACCAGAGCGGAGCCGACGATGACTCCATCGGCGTAGGAAGCGATCTCGGCGGCCTGGGCGCCGCTACGCACACCGAGTCCCACACCGACCGGGATGTCGGAGTGCGCGCGCACCCGCGCGCACAACTCGGGTGCCGCCGAGGACACCGCGTCACGAGCTCCGGTCACACCCATCGTGGACGCCGCGTAGAGGAATCCACTGCTGGACTCGATCGTCTTCACGAGGCGTTCCTCGGTCGAGGACGGTGCCACCAGGAAGATGCGGTCCAGATCGTGGGCGCGGGAGGCGTCGAACCACTGCCCCGCCTCCTCCGGAATCAGGTTCGGCGTGATCAGGCCCATGCCACCGGCGGCCGACAGATCACGCGCGAAGCGGTCGACTCCGTACTGCAGCACCGGATTCCAGTAGGTCATCACCACGGCCCGGCCGCCGGCCGCGGTGATCGCCTCGACCACCGCGAACACGTCACGTACCCGCACGCCACCGCGCAGGGCCTGTTCGGCGGCGGCCTGGATGGTGGGTCCGTCCATCACCGGATCGGAGTAGGCGACGCCGACTTCGATGATGTCGCAACCGGATTCGACCATGGCGGTGCACACGTCGATGGATCCGGCGAGGTCGGGGTACCCGGCGGGCAGATAGCCGATCAGCGCGGCACGACCCTCTCCGCGGCAGGCATCGAAGGTCGATTGCAGACGGCTCACGAGCGGTTCTCCTCGGCGGCGGGGCCGTTGTCGTCGAACAGTCCGAACCAGCGGGCCGCGGTATCCATATCCTTGTCGCCGCGTCCGGACAGATTCACCAGGATGATTGCCCCCGAACCCAATTCGCGGCCCAGCTGCAGGGCGCCGGCGACCGCGTGCGCGGACTCGATGGCGGGGATGATGCCCTCGGTGCGCGACAGCAGCAGCAGCGCGTCCATCGCCTCGGCATCGGTCACGGGACGGTATTCCGCGCGGCCGACATCCTTGAGGTAGGCGTGCTCGGGGCCCACGCCGGGGTAGTCCAGACCCGCGGAGATGGAATGCGATTCGATGGTCTGCCCGTCTTCGTCCTGCAGCAGGTACGAGTAGGCGCCCTGGAAGGCGCCGGGGCGGCCACCGGCGAAAGTGGCTGCGTGCCTGCCGGTTTCGACACCGTCGCCGGCGGCTTCGAAGCCGACCAGCCGCACGCTCGCATCGTCGATGAACGGGTGGAAGATGCCGATCGCGTTGGATCCGCCGCCCACGCAGGCGACCACGGCGTCGGGCAGGCGGCCGGTCTGCGCCTGCACCTGCACCCGCGCCTCGAGCCCGATCACCCGCTGGAAATCGCGCACCATGAGCGGGAACGGATGCGGCCCGGCCGCGGTGCCGAAGCAGTAGTAGGTTTCCTCGGCGTTGGTGACCCAGTCGCGCAGCGCCTCGTTGATCGCGTCCTTGAGCGTCTGCGATCCGGTGGTCACCGAGACGACCTCGGCGCCGAGCAATCGCATCCGGGCGACGTTGAGGGCCTGGCGCGCGGTGTCGACCGCGCCCATGTAGACCACGCAGTCCAGCCCCAGCAGGGCGCAGGCGGTCGCGGTCGCGACACCGTGCTGGCCGGCGCCGGTCTCGGCGATGACGCGGGTCTTACCCATGCGCTGGGCCAGCAACGCCTGGCCGAGCACATTGTTGATCTTGTGCGAACCGGTGTGGTTCAGATCCTCGCGCTTGAGCAGGATGCGGGCACCACCGGCGTGCTCGGACAGCCGGGCGCATTCGAAGACCGGCGACGGCCGGCCCGCGTAGTCACGCTGCAGCCGATCGAGTTCGGCCAGGAAGTCCGGGTCGACCCGGCTCTTGTCGTATTCGGCGGAGACCTCCTCGATCACCGCCATCAGCGCCTCGGGTACGTGCCGCCCGCCGTAGACGCCGAAGTGGCCGCCCAGGTCGGGCTCGTGGCTGCGCTGGGTCACCCCCTCGCTGGCCGGTGGGAGCACGGGCTCGCGCACTCCGGTCATCGAGTCACACCCCGGCGCAGCGGACGTGGGCACGACGGGTGGGTACCCGCGGTGGCCAGCTCGGAGACGGCCGCCCGAGGATCACCGCTGGTCACCAGGCTCTCGCCGACCAGGACCGCATCGGCGCCGGCACCGGCGTAGGCGAGCAGATCGGCGGTCCCGCTGACTCCGGACTCGGCAACACGGATGATCTCGGTGGGCAACCCGGGAGCGATCCGGGCGAAGACGTCGCGATCGACCTCGAGAGTCTTGAGGTTACGGGCGTTGACGCCGATCACGGAGGCGCCGGCGGTCAGCGCGCGGTCGGCCTCCTCCTCGGTGTGCACCTCGACCAGGGCGGTCATCCCCAGCGATTCCGTGCGATCGATCAGCGAGGACAGGACATCCTGTTCCAGCGCGGCGACGATCAGCAGGATCACGTCCGCGCCGTGGGCACGGGCCTCGTGGATCTGATACGGGCCGACGACGAAATCCTTGCGCAGGATCGGCACGTCCACGACCGCGCGCACGGCGTCCAGGTCGTCGAGCGAACCGTGGAAACGGCGGCCCTCGGTGAGCACGCTGATGATGCGCGCGCCACCGTCTTCGTAGGCCTTCGCCAGGCTCGCCGGGTCCGGGATGTCAGCCAGCTCACCCTTGGAGGGGCTGGCGCGCTTGACCTCGGCGATGACTCCGATCCCGTCCGCGTGCAGCGCGGCGAGCGCGTCCCGCGGCGAGGGAGCCGCGGCTGCGGCCTTCTTGACGGCCTGGAAATCCAGGAGGGCTTCCCGAGCGGCCACATCCGCGCGGACCCCGTCGAGAATCGAGTCGAGTACCGTCATCTGGCTCGAATCCTTTCTGGGGAGACGGACTTGCTACCTGAGAATCCCCCCAGGTGCTGTCTCACCGATGCTGTTAAAGAGTAATTGGAGGTGTTCGCCGGGCCTACGGCGGGGTGTGGCGCCGAGCACCTGCCTCGTTGCCGCGCCGTTCTCATCGGCCGGGCTCGTCGTCGGTCGGATCGGCGCCGGCATCGAGCGCATCCCACAGCACGCGTTGTGAGAGTTCGTCCGAGTCCGGTGAGGCGGTCCCGGCGGGAGTCGCCGCGGCCGTGTTCGCGGGTTCCGGATCGGCGCCGGTGTGCCGCCGCTCGGCGACCTGCTCGGCGGCCGCGGCCCGGCGGAACACCGGATTGTCGTACTTACCCGACATGCGGGCGGTGTCCTCGGGCATACGGGCCAGCAGCACGCCGGCGACGAAGGCCGCGATCGCCCCGACCACACTCAGCGCGGCGGGAAACGCCGCGGCGGTCGCCTGATCGACCTGGGCACGCGCGGGCAGCTCCGCCAGTCTCGCGGCCCGTTCGGCGATCTTCGCTTGCTGGGTCAGCAAGGCCACGCCGGGAACCGCGGCCACCGCGGCCACCACCGCCACGACGACACCGATCAAACGGCGCAGCCAGCCCTTGGTGGCGAAGACGGCCGCGATCGAAGCCACCAGGACGAGCGCCAGCGGCGTCAGCGCGCCGAACCAGAGACCGCCGTCGATGTGCTGGGTGCGCGGTTCGGTGAGCCCGTCCGAGGAGTGCAGGGTCACCCAGGTCATCCGGGAGGAGCCCCACAGCGCGATGGCCGCGACCGCGAGCAGCAGCACCGGCACGATCGGCCGGGTGCGCCCGCCCGACTGCGCCACCTCGCCGGAGGTCGCCTCGGGCGAGGTCGCGTCGGTCTCCGGTTCGGTGCGCGAATTCTGCTGGGCCGGTTCGGGTTCGGAAGTGGTCATAGCATGGTGGGGTCGGGTTCGGGGGTGAAGGTGCGGACGGTGCGTGCGGCGGCGACGGCCTTCAGGACGGCCATCGCCTTGTTGCACGACTCCTCGTCCTCGTAGTCGGGCTGTGAATCGGCGACGATACCGGCACCGGCCTGCACATAGGCGACGCCGTCCTTGAGCAGCGCGGTGCGGATCGCGATCGCGGTATCGGCGTCACCGGCGAAATCCAGGTAGCCGACCACTCCGGCGTAGACGCCGCGGCGGGTGGGCTCGTTCTCCTCGATCAATTCCATCGCACGCACCTTCGGGGCGCCCGACAGCGTGCCGGCCGGGAAACAGGCGCGTACCGCGTCGAAGGCGATACGCCCGGCGGCGAGCCGGCCGGTCACCGTCGACACCAGATGCATGACGTGGCTGTAGCGCTCGATATGCCGGTAATCGGTCACCCGCACGGTGCCCGGCTCGCAGACCCGGCCCAGATCGTTGCGGCCGAGGTCGACGAGCATGAGATGTTCGGCGTTCTCCTTCTCGTCGCTGAGCAGATCCTTCTCGAGCAGCAGATCGTCCTCCTCGGTGGCGCCCCGCCACCGGGTGCCGGCGATCGGATGTGTCGTCGCCACACCGTCTTTCACGGTCACCAGCGATTCCGGGCTCGATCCGACGATGGAGAACGCGGTGCCGCCGGCGCCGTCGGGAATGTGCATCAGATACATGTACGGACTCGGATTCGAGGCGCGCAGCATCCGGTACACATCCAGCGGTTCGCCGTCGAAGTCCATCTCGAAGCGCTGCGACAGCACCACCTGGAACGCCTCACCGGCCTCGATCTCGCCGATCAGCCGCCGCACTCCGGCACCGAAGTCCTCGGGGGTCCGGCGGCGCAGGTAGTCGGGTTCGGGACGGTCGAAGACCGACACGGTCGAATCCGCGGGGGCGGCGAGCGCGGCGGTCATCCGGTCGAGGCGGGCGACCGCGTCGTCGTAGGCCTCGTCGACCCGCTCGTCGGTGCCGTTCCAGTTCACCGCGTTGGCGATGAGCGTGATCGCGCCCTCGTGATGATCGAACGCGGCCAGATCCGCGGCGAGCAACAGCACCATCTCCGGAACCTGGAGATCGTCGGTGGTGAGTTCCGGCAGCCGTTCGATGCGGCGCACGATGTCGTAGCCCAGATAACCGACCAGGCCGCCGGTCAGCGGCGGCAGATCGGGCAGCCGCTCGGTACGCAGCAGCTCGAGGGTGTCGCGCAGCGCCTGCAACGGGTCACCGCCGGCGGGTGCGTCGGCGGGGGTGGCGCCCAGCCACGCGGCCTGCCCGTCGACCACGGTCAGCGCGGTGGGGCTGCCGGCTCCGATGAACGACCAGCGCGACCAGGACCGGCCGTTCTCGGCCGACTCGAGCAGGAAGGTGCCCGGCCGGCCGGCGGCCAGTTTGCGGTACGCGGACAGCGGGGTCTCCGAATCCGCCAGCACCTTACGGGTGACCGGTACCACGCGGTGCGCGGCCGCGAGCATGCGGAACTGGTCACGAGTGGTGGTGGTTGCGGTTTCCGGACGGTCGAATGCGGCGCCGTGCATATCGCCCATCATTCCAGTCCGCCGCAACCGAGATTCGCTGGCCCCGTCCCGCCCCGCCGGGTACCGATTCGGCAACGCCGCCAGCCGGGTCCGCACCGGCGGCGAATAACAGGCACCGACACTCGCCCCTTCCCCGAAAGGAGTTGCTCACCGATGCACCCCGTGCAACCGATCGCACCGGAGGTCCCGCGGCATGCGGCACCGCATCTGCCGCTGCCCGGCCGGACCCGGCCTCCGGCGAGCCGACCGCACGCCGCGAGCGGTGCGTACAGCGCACTGGCCTCGTTCGTCACCTACGCCAAAGCATTGGAAACCTTGGACCGCAACAGGTTTCCCGAGGAGTACGCCGAGCACGCCGATCGCCTCAGGGAACTGCGACCGCTGCTGCGGGCACACGGCATCCTCGATGTCATGAAGATCAAGAACCCCGAGGTCGCCGCGCTCATCGGCGGCTGATCGGCCGATCGGCCGCTGTCGCGCGCTGGGTACCGGGCGCCCCCACCGCCCGGTACCCTCGCCAGTGTGAAAAAAGGCCAGCGCGCTCCCGGGTTCGAACTTCCCGATCAGTCCGGCACCGTCCGGTCCCTCGATTCGTTGCTGGCCGACGGGCCGTTGACCCTCTTCTTCTTTCCCGCCGCCAACACCCCGGTCTGCACCGCCGAGGCCTGTCATTTCCGTGATCTGACAAGCGAATTCGCCGCGCTCGGGGCGAGTTGCGCGGGAATCAGCACCGATTCGGTCGACACCCAGGCCGGATTCGATCGATCCCAGAGCCTCGGCTATCCGCTGCTGTCCGATCACGACGGCGCGGTGGCGGAGCGTTTCGGTGTGAAGCGATCCGGTGCGATCGGCGGCCTGCTCGGCAACTTCCTGCCGGTCAAACGCCAGACGTTCGTCATCGACACCGATCGCACCGTCCTGGCGGTGATCTCCGGGGAACTGCGCGCCAACGTGCACGCCGACGCGGCACTGGCCGCGTTGCGCGAACACCGGTCCTAGCTCGTACCGCCCGGACGTCGACGAGCCCCGTCACGCCCCCGGGACCACCTCCCGACCTCCGTCCACTGCCCTGCCCACCTCCCCTGACGCCGACCATCGCGCTCGGCGCCAGCAGCGTCGCCATGCCGGGTCAGCAGGTCCTCGACATCGCCGCCGCGCCGCTCGCGCTACTGCTACGCAAACAACAAGTGGGCACGCCCCCGCCTTCGCGCCGGAGGGTATGTCGCCACCTCCGCTCATTCACCGAATAACGCGGCGCCACCGGGCCATAACGCATAGCGTCCGTTCTCGCCACCCGAACCGGCCCCGGCGTGATAGGTGTCACGTCATACGCAACGCTGATGACCATCGAGCGAAGTCGTGGCAAACTTATTCATCGCAAGTGACGGTGAATTGAAGTTTCAATGGTCGTTAGCTTTGTCAACGATTACGTCACGGGGCTGCGAGAGAGGGCGCGAAGTGACGGAATGGCTCAATCCCACCGAGCAACGGGCCTGGCGTACCCTCGTCGCGCTGACCACCCGGTTACCCGCGGCGATGGATACCCAGCTGCAACGCGAAGCCGGTATGACGCATTTCGAATACTTCCTGATGGCACTGCTGTCGGAGGAGCCCGGGCATCGGCTGCAGCTGAATGAGCTCGCGAACAAGGCAAACGCATCGCTATCGCGCCTGTCCCATGTGGTGACCAAGCTGGAGCGGCTGGGCTGGGCCCGCCGCGAAGTGGTGCGCGGACGCCGCGGCGCGTGCGCCGTACTGACCGACGCCGGTTACGAACGGGTCCGGCACGCGACCCCGGCCTATCTGGAGGGTGTCCGGGGATTGGTCTTCGACGGGATCGACGATCGCCAGGTCGAACAGTTGCTCAGCCTCGGGGAGGCGCTGGTGCGCCAGCTCGACGAGGGTCTGGGCCGCGGTATCGGGCGGGCCGACGGAACACCCGATCCAGCCGCGTCCGAACCGGCGGCCAGCGCCTCGAACTGAGTCTCAGCGCGCGTCGGCGAGCAGCTGGTCACCGTCCCAGCAGGTATGGGTGCCGGTATGACAGGCCGCGCCCACCTGGTCGACGATCAGCAGCAGCGCGTCGCCGTCGCAGTCCAGGCGCACCTCGTGCACGTACTGGGTGTGCCCGGAGGTCTCCCCCTTGACCCAGTACTGCTGCCGGGACCGCGAGTAGTAGGTGGCCTTGCGGGTGGCCAGCGTGCGGGCCAGGGCCTCGTCGTCCATCCACGCCATCATCAGCACGTCACCGGTGCCGCGCTCCTGCGCGATGGCGGCGACCAGGCCCGCCTCGTTGCGCTTGAGCCGGGCGGCGATGGCGGGATCCAAACTCATACCCATCGTTATACCTGTTCCTGTCTGCGTCCCGGCCGTCAGCGAACGGTGATGCCCTCGGCCCGCATCGCGGATTTCACCTGCGGAATCGTCAGATCACCGAAGTGGAACACGCTCGCGGCCAGCACCGCGTCGGCGCCGGTGGCCACGGCGGGGGCGAAATGCTCGACCTGCCCGGCGCCGCCGCTGGCGATGATCGGGACCGAGACCGCGGCACGTACCGCGCTGATCATCGGCAGATCGAATCCGCCCTTGGTGCCGTCGGCATCCATCGAGTTGAGCAGGATCTCGCCGACTCCCAGTTCCGCGCCGCGGATCGCCCACTCGACCGCGTCGATTCCGGTACCGCGCTTACCGCCGTGAGTGGTCACCTCCCAACCCGAGGGGGTCGGCGACCCGGTATCGGGCACCCGGCGCGCGTCCACCGACAGCACGATGCACTGCGAACCGAATCGCTGCGACATCTCGCGCAGGATCTCCGGATTGGCGATGGCGGCGGTGTTCACCGACACCTTGTCCGCGCCCGCGCGCAGCAGCCGGTCCACATCCTCGACCGTGCGCACGCCGCCGCCGACAGTGAGCGGAATGAAGATCTGCTCGGCGGTGCGGGTCACGACATCGATCATGGTGCCGCGATCGCCGCTCGAGGCCGTGACATCGAGGAAGGTGAGCTCATCGGCACCCTGCGCGTCGTAGACAGCGGCCAGTTCCACCGGATCACCCGCATCGCGCAGGTTCTCGAAGTTCACGCCCTTGACCACCCGGCCGGCGTCGACGTCCAGGCACGGAATCACGCGTGTCGCGAGTGTCATTGCGCCCCTTCCGAATTCTCGTTGCCCTCATAGGCGCGGTCGACGGCGCTGTCGATCATGTCCAGCAGTTCCTCGTGCACACCGGGCGCGGCGGCCAGCACCGAACGCGAGGTGATCGACCATGGTTCACCGCGCAGATCGGTGACCACACCGCCCGCCGCCCGCACCAGCGCCACCCCGGCGGCGTTGTCCCACGGATGGTGACCGAACACCACCGCTCCGCCCAGCACCCCGGATGCGGTGTAGGCCAGATCGATCCCGGTGGAGCCGTGCATCCGCACCCGGCTCGACAACCGGCTGAGCGCACCCAGCAGATCGAAGCGGAACCGGCCCGGAATGCGGCCGTGCGCATCGATGTTGAACGCGCCGAAGCCGATCATCGCTTCCGCGAGCCGACCGGATTCCAACGGCGGCAACGGCTTTCCGTTGAGCAGCAGCGGACCGCCCACGGCCGCGGCGTAGCGGCGATCCAGGAGTGGCAGCCAGGTCAGCCCGAGCACCGGCTGACCGTCGTCGACCAGCGCCAGCAGCATCGCCGACAGCGGGTGGCCCGCGGAGTAGTTGAAGGTGCCGTCGATCGGATCGAGGACCCAGGCGGTACCCGAACTCAGCTCCGGCCCACCGAATTCCTCACCGTGCACCGGGATCCCGGTCCGGTCGAGCAATTCCTGCGACAGCGTGCGTTCGAGTTCGAGATCGAGCGCGGTGGCGAAATCGCCGCGTCCCTTCTGCACCGCGCTGGGTGCTCCCACGCCTTCGACGAAACGTGGTGTCGCACTGTCCAATATCTCGCTCGCCGTCGCGAGCAACGCGGCCGGGTCGAGGGCGGCGGGACTCACGTCAGCGAACCGCGGCCAGGGCCTCGGGCAGGGTGAAACGCCCGGCGTACAAGGCTTTTCCGACGATCGCGCCTTCGACGCCCTCGGGTACCAGTCCGGCGATGGCCCGCAGATCGTCGAGAGCGGAGACGCCACCGGAGGCGATCACCGGCGCATCGGTGGCCGAGCACACCTGCCGCAGGATATCCAGGTTCGGGCCCTGCAGGGTGCCGTCCTTGCTGACGTCGGTGACCACGTAGCGGGAGCAGCCGTCGCGCTCGAGGCGCTCGAGGACCTCCCACAGATCGCCGCCGTCGCTGACCCAGCCACGGCCCCGCAATCGGTATTCACCATCGATGATCCGCACATCCAGGCCGACCGCGACCCGGTCGCCGTAATCGGCGATCGCGCGAGCGCACCACTGCGGATCCTCCAGGGCCGCGGTGCCCAGGTTGACCCGGGCACAGCCGGTGGCCATCGCGGCCTTCAGCGACTCGTCGTCACGGATGCCCCCGGACAGTTCGACCTTCACATCCAGTTCACCGACCACCTCGGCGAGCAGCTCACGGTTGGATCCGCGCCCGAACGCCGCGTCCAGATCCACCAGATGCACCCACTCGGCCCCCGCCTCCTGCCAGGCCAGCGCGGCGTCCCGGGGGGCGCCGTAGCCGGTTTCGCTACCGGCCTCCCCCTGGACCAGGCGCACGGCCTCACCATTGGCGACATCGACGGCGGGTAGCAGCACAAGACTCACGCATGCAGCCTACTGGCTACCGGTTGGCGTCGCGGTGCCGGGATGGCGCATATGGGACGCCCGTCACTGCCCGCGGGACGGACCTCACACGTTTGAGCTGCAGACGGCTGGGCATTCCGAACATTGCGCGTGTCACTGTGCGCAGGAGGTCCTTGCCGGCGCTCTCCGCGTACGTACCCTGGGGCGGGGGCACGTACTGCCACTGCTGTCTAGGAAGAGGATCTGCAACCATGTCCCGGATCACGTTGCGGCCCATGGCGATCGCGTTACCCTGTGCGACGGTCGGAGCGGCGCTGGTCGTCACCCCGACCGCCGCAGCCACTCCGACCGACCCGATTCAGTTGGCAGCCTGCGATTTCGGCCGCCAGCTCACCACGTTCGACTGGGCGGGTTACGACGACTACGACCGCCGCGTACTCGACCTGTCCACCGGCGCGTTCCACGATCAGTTCAGCGCCACGGCACCCGATCGCCGCGCCCAGGCGACCTCGGGCCACACCCGCTCGGAGGCCATGTCGGTCGAATGCCGCACCGATGTCCCCGACCCCGAGCATCCACAGATCGTGGTCACGGTCGACCAGTCCACCCGAAGCGATGCGACCCTCGGCTTGCCGCGGCCGCAACGCTCGGTGATGCGGGTCTATCTCGACAACGTCGACGGCCGCTGGCTCACCGAGCGGGTCGACATGCTGCCGCCGCCGGCCTGAGCCGAGGCGCTACAGCGAGCCGACCCAGTTGCGCAGCAGCTGCGCACCGGCGTCCCCGGACTTCTCCGGATGGAACTGGGTGGCACACAGCGGCCCGTTCTCCACCGCCGCCAGGAAGGGTCCACCGTGCTCGGCCCAGATCAGCTTCGCCGGAGCGATGGTGCCGTTGTCGTCCCACTCCCATTTCTGGGCGGCGTAGGAATGCACGAAGTAGAAGCGCGTCGCGGGATCCATTCCGGCGAACAGCACACTGTCGGCGGGCGCGGTGACGGTATTCCAGCCCATATGCGGAAGTACCTGCGCGGGAAGGCGTTCCACCGTTCCCGGCCACTGGCCGCAGCCCTCGGCCTCGACGCCGAATTCGACGCCGCGCTCGAACATGATCTGCATACCGACGCAGATGCCCAGGACCGGCCGGCCACCCGCGAGCCGGGTGCCGATGATCCGCTCACCCCGTACCTCGCGCAGCCCCGCCATGCACGCGGCGAAGGCGCCGACGCCGGGCACCACCAGACCGTCGGCGTTCAGCGCGACCCGCGGATCGGCGGTGACGGTCACCTCGGCGCCGGTCCGGGCCAGGGCACGGGCGGCCGAATGCAGATTGCCGGAACCGTAGTCCAGCAACACGACCGAAGCGCTCACAACGTTCCCTTC
This sequence comes from Nocardia spumae, assembly GCF_020733635.1. Taxonomy (NCBI): domain Bacteria; kingdom Bacillati; phylum Actinomycetota; class Actinomycetes; order Mycobacteriales; family Nocardiaceae; genus Nocardia; species Nocardia spumae. The sequence continues at coordinate 4,593,507 of NZ_JAJFZL010000001.1, forward strand.
GTGGACGGCACACCCGTGACTCGCGGGTCGGGTTCGACGGCGGCGCGCAGTGCGCGGGCGACGGCCTTGAACTCGGCCTCGGTGATGTGATGCTGATCGCGACCGTAGAGCACCCGCACATGCAGTGCGATGCGGGCGTTGAGCGCGATGGATTCGAAGACATGGCGATTGAGCACCGTCGAATAGGAGGCGCCGGGCCCCGCGCTGGGAATCACCGTGTGCAGCAGGCGTTCCGGCTCACCGTCGTGCACGCAATAGGGCCGTCCCGACACATCCACCACCGCGTGGGCCAGGGTCTCGTCCATCGGGATGTAGCAGTCGCCGAAGCGGCGGATGCCCGCCTTGTCGCCGAGTGCCTGCCCCAGGGCCTGGCCGATGACGATCGCGGTGTCCTCGACCGTGTGATGTGCCTCGATCTCGATATCGCCCTTCGCCTGCACGGTCAGGTCGAAGCTGCCGTGCTGACCGAACGCGGTCAGCATGTGGTCGTAGAACGGGACGCCGGTGCTGATGTCGGTGCGGCCGGTGCCGTCGAGGTTCAGCTCGACGACGATACTGGACTCGCGGGTGGTCCGCTCCACCCGTGCGGTTCGGTTCATACTCGCTTCCGTACTCATCGGGAGATCACCTCGGTACCCGCCAACATCGCGCTCACGCGTAGGAATTCGTCGTTCTCGGCGGCCAGTCCGATGGTGGTGCGCAGATAGCCCGCGATGCCGACGTCGCGAATCAGGACACCCTCGTCCAGATACCGCTGCCAGGTCCGCGGGGCATCGGCGAAACAGCCGAACAGCAGGAAGTTCGCGTCCGAGGGCACGACCTCGAATCCCAGCTCGCGCAACGCCGTCGCGACCCGATCCCGCTGAGCGGCGAGTTCGGCGACACTGCCCAGGGTCTCGTCGGCATGCCGCAGCGCGGCGCGGGCGGCGGCCTGGGTGACCACCGACAGGTGATACGGCAGGCGCACCAGCAACATCGCCTCGATCACCGCGGGTGCGGCGACCAGATACCCCAACCGACCACCGGCGAAGGCGAACGCCTTGCTCATGGTCCGGCTGACGACCAGCTTGGCCGGGTACCGATCGATGAGCGCCAGCGCACTGGGCACAGCGGAGAATTCGCCGTAGGCCTCGTCGACGACCACGATGCCCGGCGCGGCCTCGAGCACACGCTCGAGCCCGTCGAGGGCGATCGAATGCCCGGTGGGGTTGTTCGGACTGGTCACGAACACCACATCGGGGCGGCGGTCGGCGATGACCGACACCGCGTAGTCGATATCCAGGGAGAAGTCGGCATTGCGCTTGGCCTCGACCCATTCGGTATCGATGCCCTCGGAGATGATCGGGTGCATCGAATACGACGGTACGAAACCGAGAGCACTGCGCCCCGGCCCGCCGAAGGCCTGCAGTAGCTGCTGCAGGATCTCGTTGGAGCCGTTGGCGGCCCATACATTCGCGGTATCCACCGCGACGCCGGTCTGCCGGGTCAGGTAGGCGGCCAGATCGGCGCGCAGCGCGACCGCGTCGCGATCGGGATAGCGGTGCAGATCGGCGGCGGCGGCGCGAATGGATTCGGCGACGTCGTCGATGAGCGCCCGGCTCGGGGGATGCGGATTCTCGTTGGTGTTCAGCTGCACCGGTACGGTCAGCTGCGGCGCGCCGTAGGGGCTCTTACCCCGCAGGTTCTCCCGCAGCGGAAGATCGTCGAGCGTCGCCCCGGCGCCCGGAACCGCGGGAGCCTGCGCGCCCACCGTGGTGTCGGTCATGACAACGCCTCGAACCGCACCTGCACGGCCTGGCCGTGGGCCGGGAGATCTTCCGCGTTGGCCAGTGAGACCACGTGCCCGGCAACGTCTTTCAGCGCCACCTCGTTGTACTCCACGACGTGGATGCCACGCAGGAAGGTCTGCACGCTGAGCCCGGACGAGTGCCGGGCGCAACCGGCGGTGGGCAGAACGTGATTGGAGCCGGCGCAGTAGTCGCCGAGGCTGACCGGCGACCAGGCGCCGACGAATACCGCGCCGGCGCTGCGCACCCGGGCGGCGACCGCGGCCGCGTCGGCGGTCTGGATCTCGAGGTGTTCGGCGGCGTAGGCGTTGACCACGCGCAGCCCCTGCGCGATATCGTCGACGAGGACCACACCGGATTGCTTGCCGGACAACGCCTCCGAGACCCGGTGCCGGTGTTTGACCACCTCGAGCTGGGCGTTGATCGCGGCGTCGACCGCATCGGCGAGTGCGGCGCTGTCGGTGACCAGGACGCTGGCGGCCAGGACGTCGTGCTCGGCCTGCGAGATCAGATCGGCGGCCACATGCGCCGGATCGGCGGTGGCGTCGGCCAGGATCGCGATCTCGGTCGGGCCGGCCTCGGCATCGATGCCGACCAGGCCGCGGCACAGCCGCTTGGCCGCGGTGACGAAGATATTGCCCGGCCCGGTGATCAGGTCGACGGGGACGAGCTGGGCACCGTCGGTATCGGTGCCGCCGTAGGACAGCAGCGCGACCGCCTGGGCGCCACCGACCGCCCAGACCTCCTCGACACCGAGCAGCTTCGCCGCGGCCAGGATGGTCGGATGCGGCAGGCCGCCGAACTGTGCCTGCGGCGGCGACGCCACCACCAGCGAGTCCACCCCCGCGGCCTGGGCGGGGACCACGTTCATCACGACACTGGACGGGTACACCGCATTACCGCCGGGCACGTACAACCCGACCCGTTCGACCGGAACCCAGCGTTCGGTGACGATGCCGCCGGGCACCACCTCGGTCGTGGTGTCGGTGCGCCGCTGATCGGCGTGCACCTTGCGGGTGCGCTCGATGGCGACCTCGAGGGCCGCGCGCACCGCCGGATCCAGTTCGGCGAGGGCGCGGTCCAGTTCGGCGGCCGCGACCCGCACGGTCGCGGGGGCCACCCCGTCGAATTTCGCGCTGAACTCCTGCGCCGCCTCGACCCCGCGATCGCGGATCGCCTCGACCACGGGCCGCACCTGATGCAGCACCGAGTCCACGTCCACTCCCCCGCGCGGCAGGGCCGCGCGCAGTTCGGCAGCGGTGGGCGTGCGTCCGCGCAGATCCACGCGGGCGAGCTCGATGCGGCTTGTCATAACGGTGTGAAATCCTTGTCTGTCCGGCCGGTCTGTGCTGGTCATCACATCGAAGCGAAAGCTCCGGACCGCCTACCAGCCTATCGGGTCCGCGCCAGCCGATATTCGCCGACCGGCGCGGACCGCGACCGGACCGGGCGTTCGGATCAGACTCCGTATCGCTGCCGCAGGATCGGCACACCGTCGCCGGTGAGCTCGTCGAGGGCGATCGGGCGGCCGACCACGGCCAGGATCAGCGCCTCGGCGGGTCCGCGGACCTCCGGCCCGGCGCCCGACGACCAGTCCAGATCGGTGGCGGCGAAACGCAGCCCCCGGGTGTAGCGCCGCGGCGAGGCGAAGGGGTCGGGGTGGTCGAGAACCGCGGTCGAGCGGCTCGCGGGAATGGTGCGCGCCCGGCCGAGAGGGCGACGGATGTCCTGGTGGTGGACCAGCATGTCGGCCAGCCCCACGTGGGGCAGCAGGCGGGTGATGCGTTGCCCCGAGTTCTCGAAGCGCTGCAGCAACTGCGCGGTGGACAGCCGGCGCGTGCGCTCGACCAGATCCGCGTTGATGCGATCGGTGGCGAGCCGGCGGCTCACCGCGATGCGCGCGTATCCCAGCGGTGAGATCTCGTCGTAGAGCAGGTGTCCCACCACATCGCGCACGCGCCATCCCTCGCACAGCGACGCGGCTTCCCATTCCGCCTCGCTCAGCTCGTGCAGCAGGGCGATCAGATCGGTGCGCTCGTCGTTCAGCAACTGCCGGATACTCATGGCCCGACGCTACCGGCTCCGGCGCCGGCTCGACAGGGCCACGGCGGCCGGGCACCGGAGGATGCGGAAACCACTGCGGCACAGCTCATCGCGCGGCTGTGCGCACAAGTCAGTGAGTGTCGCTGTCGATGAGGAGGTGATTGTTGCTGCCGACGACCACCCGCAACTCGATCGACTTGGACTGACCGCCATAGGTGATGCTGGCGACCGACATGTCCACCGACCCATCGGAATTGGTGCTGCTGGCACCGCCGCGGGCACCCTCGATGGTGTTGTAGCCGGTGATCTGGTTCTGCTTCCAGTAGCCGGCGAACGCGGCCTGGCTACCGTAGACCTGCTGCGCCGCGGGGGTGAGCATGTTCCATGCGCTACTGGTGTTCTGGCCGACCAGGTCGTCGTAGAACTCCTGAATGCGCTCGGCGGCCGAGCCGACATCGGTCTTGCCGGCGCTCTTGGTCTGCCCCACCGCCGCCACATTCGGCTGTGACGACGCCGACTGCGCGCTGGCCGTCGCCGAGGCCGAACCCGCCTGCGAGCCGGAGGATTCCGTCTTCGCGCCGCCGAACATCAAATACAGCGCGGCCGCGACGATCACCAGACCGGCGGCGAATCCACCGGCGAACACCCACGGCTTGGCATTGCGGGTCGCCACCGGCTCGGCGCCGGTGATCGGATTCGACCGGGTGGGATGGGCGGCGGCGGCCGCGGGCCGCACGGGCCGCATCTCCGGCTCCGACAGCACCGCGGAACCGGCCATCATCTCCGCGGTGGAGATATCGGCCTGTGCCGCACGACGATCCAGTGTGCGGGTAGCCTGCCGGCGCGAGGCACCGCGGTGCGTGGCGAGCATGCGGGTGGACTCGGAATCGACGCCCTGATCGGCGAAGTCGGCCAGGTGATCGCGCACATCGGTCATGCTGGGCCGGTCGTCGGGCTCGAAGCTGAGCAGGTCCAGCAGCAGATCGGTCAGCGGTCCGGCATTGCGCGGCTGGCTGAGCTGACCGTTGGCCGCGGCATACAGCAGCGCCAGCGGATTCGGGTTGGTGCCGTAGGGCGGCTCCCCCTCCAGCGCGTGGAAAAGCGTTGCGCCCAGGGCGAATACGTCGGCGGCCGGGGAGGGTTCGGCGCCGCGGGCGACCTCGGGGGCGAGGTAGGCGGCGGTGCCGGAGATCAGGCCGGTCGCGGTGAGATTGACATCGCCCTTGGCCTTCGAGATACCGAAGTCGGTGATCTTCACCGTGCCGTTGTCGCCGAGCAGCACATTTCCGGGCTTGATGTCGCGATGCACGATGCCCGCGCGATGAGCGGCCACCAGCGCCGAGGCCACCTGCTCACCGATCCGCGCCACCTGCGGCAGCGGCAGTGTGCCCTGCGAGGACAGCACCACCGCCAGGCTCTGCGACGGAAGGTATTCCATGATCAGGCAGGGATCGCCCTCGTGATCGGTGATATCGAAGACCACGATCGCGTTGGGATGCTGGAACCGCGCCGCATTGCGCGCCTCACGCGAGGCGCGCTGACGCACGATCTCCTTCTCACCCGGCGGCAGACTGGGCTGGGTGAGGATCTGCTTGATCGCGACCGACCGTTCGAGTCGTTCGTCGACGGCACGCCAGACGACGCCTGTGCCGCCGCTACCAATCCGCTCGACCAGGCGGTAATGCCCTGCGATCACTTGGCCGGTTTCGATGGCACTACTCCGAGTTTCTCCGCGATCCGTGACTTACCGCGCGCGGGGTCATGTCCCGCGCGTGTTCCCGGACGAGTGTAGCGGGCGTGACGGGCCGCTTTGACGCCGGAGCGAGATCTGTGCGGAATATGTGTGACAACCATGCGATGCGTGCGAGATCACTTCGCTATTACCCCCGGACATCGTGTGACGAAGTTCACTGAAAAGCCGCGGGGGCTACTACCGATTCCGCAGGAAACGTCCGGCCGCCTCGACCGCCGGGGCCGAGCTGCCGGCGTCCCCGACGAAGACCGCCAGCGCCAGATCGCCGTCGATGCCGACGAACCAGCCGTGCGCGTGGGTGTCGTCGATGTATTCGGCCGTGCCCGTCTTGCCGAGCATGCCCGGAATGTCGGCGAGGCTGGTCGCCGTGCCGTTCGTAATCGTCTCGCGCATCATGGATTTCACCTGATCGAGCACCGGCGCGGGCACGGGCTGCGGCGTCCGATCCGCCTTGCCGGGCGATCCCGCGACGATGGTGGGCGCCGGCACGGAACCGTGGGCCACGGTCGCGGCGACCAACGCCATGCCGAACGGCGACGCCGTCACCCGGCCCTGGCCGATGCCCTCCTCGACCCGCAGCGCGGAAGTGTCTGCGGTGGGCACACTTCCGGTCACCGTGGTCATGCCGGGGCCGGTGAAATCCACACCGAGGCCGAGCTGTGCGGCCGCACGGGTCAGACCGTCGGGTGGCAGGTTCACCGCGAGCCGTCCCATGGTGGTGTTGCAGGACCGCGCGAAAGCGGTGTGCAAGGGAACGGTCCCGAGGTCGAAGTTGTTGTCGTTGGGGATCTGCCGGCCCTCGATGTTCTCGGTGCCGGGGCAGGCGACCATGGTGTCGGCGGCGACCTGCCCGGCCTGCAACGCGGCCGACACGGTGACCGTCTTGAAGGTCGAACCCGGTGGATACAGGCCGGTCAGCGCGATCGGCCCCTGCGCGTCGGCGGGCGCGTTCTGCCCCACGGCGAGAACGTCACCCGTTGACGGTCGAAGCACCACCATCGCGGCGGGAGTCGGGATCGGCGCGAGCGCGGCCTCGGCACGGCGCAGCATTGCGGTGTCGAGAGTGGTCGTGATGTCGCCGACGGGTTTCGGATCCTGTCCGCCCACCGTATGGGCGCCGTCGGTGCCCTGCGCGCGCACGGCCCAGCCTGCCGCGGCGTCGGTGCTGTGCTGCCACAGGTCGCTCACCCCGGACAGGGCCGGGGAGGTCAGTGCCTTGTCGACGGTGAGCAGCCGGGTCTGCGGTGCCAGTGTGACGTTCGGCAACGCGGCGAGCCGGTCCTGCACGGGGGCGAGATCACCGGTCCGCAACGCGATCGCCGTGACGGGCTTGCCCTGGGCCCTGTCCATGTCCTGGCGCAGGCTCGCCGCGGTGATGCTCGGATCGATCGGTCCCAGTACGGCCGCAACGGCATTCGGGTCGGCCCCGGGCGCCAGCTGGACCAGGGTAACGACCTGCTGGGTCATCAATTCCGCGCCGTCGCGGTCGAGCACCCGCGCGGCCGGTTGCGGGCCCACGGTGTCGTAGGACAGCGGCCCGGTCTCGAGGCCGGGCGCCACGGTGGCCGGATTCCACCGGATCTTCCAGTTGTCGCCGGATTCGTCGGCGGTACCGGTGGTGGCGTAGGTCCACTGATGTCCGGCCGTGCCGAAGGTCCAGGTGGTGGCGAGGCCGAACGTCGCGTGGTGGTCGGACCGGTCCACCGACCGCACGTCGACCCGCACCTTCTTGCCGAGGCTGTCGAAGAGCGCGCCCAGGATGGTCGTGGCCTGCGCCGGATCGCTGGTCACGGCGGCCGCGGCGGCCGGATCGCCGTGGCTCAACGCATCGGCGAAGGTGTGCACGCTGCGGTCGAGCCGGTCGGAGGAACTGTCTCCGGCACAGGCGGCGGCAGCGAGAATCGGGGCGGCGAGCAGGGCGAACAACTTCGATCCGGTGCGCACGCGGCCGACACTACCGCCGCGCTCCGCCGCGGTGCGGTAAACGGCGCGGGCCGCCGGTCAGCGGCGCAGCCAGTCCCCCGCCGCCAGTTTCGCCGCGTCCACGTCGCCGAGTTCGATATCGAATTCGGCCGCCAGGATCTTCGGCAGATCGGCCGGCGGCAGATCACGGCTGTGCGAGGTGCCGTCCGGATACTCGGTGATCCAGGTCGTGTTGTCGACGACGTCGTGCCGGTCCGGCCGGAACCGCTGCACATACGGCCGGGTCACGAACGGCGAGCGCGCAGACGTGGAGACGAAGTGATTGCCGACCGCGTAGTCGATGCGGTACTGCGGATTCATGGTGAAGCTGTAGCGGTCGATCCAGCCGTCGCGAGCGAAGTGGTGCAGGACCCACAACTCCGAGTCCAGGTCGCCGCGCGTGCGTTCCAGCCGGAATCGCCAATCGCCGGCGCGCACCTCCCCCGCGTCGGGATTCAGTGCGAGCGGGGCCAGTGGTCCGGAACCGAAACCGACGTCGCACAGCCACACCCGCTCGTCGTCGGCGGTGGTCACGCGCAGCAGCGCGTGCGTCGCCGGGCGAATCTCACCGCGCGCGCCCATACTCACCCGTCCGTGTAATCCGGTGACGCCGAAGCCGATCCGTTCCAGTGCGGCGGCGAACAGGCCCACGTTCTCGTAGCAGTAGCCGCCGCGGCGGGATCGGACGATCTTGTCCTGCAACGACGGAAGGTCCAGTAGCACCGGGCGTTTCAGCACCGGTTCGATGTTCTCGAACGGGATGGTGGTGGTGTGCGCGTACTGCAGCGCGCGCAGGGTGTCGAGGGTCGGCGCCGGCTCGCCGGTGAAGCCGATGCGGGCGAGATACGCCGGCAGATCCAGTGCCGCACCGTCCCAGTTCGCGACCGGGGCCGGATTTTCCGTCATGACTTCTCCTGTGTGGTCTCGGTAACCGTCGTACGCCCCCTGATCAACGACCACGTGTCTCCCATCCTTCCCACCACTGCCACCGCCCGCCGTTCACAACTCGGCGATCACCCCGTGGGCATACCGATCCCGTCCCGCGCCGGCACGCTGCGCAGGGATTCGAACTGGGAGCGCGACGATGCCGTGCCGTTCGCGGAACCGGACGACGCTGTGGACCGGGCGGCGCATTTCGTCGGTCAGCGCATCCGGAAAGGGGACCGAGCAGGCTAGGATTCGACCATGCGTTCGATCACGGTCGCTCAGCGACGCGCACGGCTGGCTCGGCGGCATCGGCTCGCTGTCGGATCCCGAGGTGCCGATCCCGCCGATATCGCCGATTCGATGGTCGCCCTGCACGCCACCGATCCCGCGACGGTGTATCTGGCGGTCTGCGCCCGCACTCGCGGCCTGTCTCCCGCGGACGTGGAGCGCGCCCTCTACGACGATCGGTCGCTGCTGCGGCTGCTGGCGATGCGCCGGACCATGTTCGTCGCGCCGGTCGAGCTGGTCCCTGTCCTGCAGGCCGCGGTAGCCGACGCGCTCGCGGTCAAGCAGCGCCGGACCTACGGGAAGTATCTGGCCCAGGCCGTCGAGGGCGATATCGACGCCTGGCTGGCCGAGGTGGCCGACGAGACCCATCGGGAACTGCTGGCCCGAGGCAGCGCGACGGGCGCGCAGCTGTCGGCCGCCGTGCCCCGGCTGCGCACCCAGGTCGACACCGCACCCGGCAAGCCGTATTCGAAACCGACCAACATCACCACCTGGGTGCTGGTCATCCTCGGGTGCGACGGGCTCATCGTGCGCGGCCGCCCCAACGGCGGATGGACCAGCAGCCAGTACACCTGGGCGCCCCGGGAGGCGTGGCTACCCGCCGATGCCGCGCCGATCGCACTCGACGCGGCGCGCGCCGAACTGGCCCGCCGCTGGCTGCGCACCTTCGGTCCGGCTCCCGTCGACGATCTGACCTGGTGGACCGGGTGGACGAAAACGAATGCGCGCAAGACACTGTCGAGTCTCGACCTCACGGAAGTCGACCTCGACGGCAGGCCCGGAGTGATCCTGTCCGACGATACCGATCCCGAACCCGAGTCCGAACCGTGGGCGGCGCTGCTGCCTGCTCTGGACCCGACTCCGATGGGCTGGCAGTCGCGCGACTGGTTCCTGGGCCCGCACGCCCCGGTTCTGTTCGACACCAACGGCAATATCGGTCCGAGTATCTGGGTCGACGGCCGCATCGTCGGCGGCTGGGCACAGCGCGCCGACGGTGAGATCGCGTGGCGGCTACTCGAAGACGTCGGCGCCGACGCCAAGGCACTGATCGATGCCGAGGTCGAACGGACCGCCGCCTGGTTCGGCGACGTCCGCGCGATTCCCCGCTTCCGCACTCCGCTGGAGCGCGAACTCACCAGCTGACCCGGCCCGGTCACTCACCACGACCGGCCGGTCCGGGCAGCGGGCGCCGCGCTGTCCTACATATCCAGGCCCAGATCCAGTACTCGCACCGAATGGGTCAGCGCGCCGACCGCGAGATAGTCGACGCCGGTGCGCGCGTAATCGGCGGCGGACTCGAGCGAGAGCCCGCCGGAGGATTCGAGTTTCGTGCGCGGCGAGCGGCTGTTGCGGCGCTGCACCGCGGACTGGGTTGCCCACAGCGGGAAGTTGTCCAGCAGCACCAGTTCCACGTCCTCGGCCAGCACGGCGTCGAGTTGATCGAGGCTGTCGACCTCGACCTCGCACTCGATCTCCGGATTCGATTCCCGGACCGCGCGCAGTGCCGCGACCACCGAACCGGCGGCGACCACGTGGTTGTCCTTGATCAGCGCGGCATCACCGAGTCCCATCCGGTGATTGACGCCGCCGCCCACCCGCACCGAATACTTCTGCAGGGCACGCAGTCCCGGCAGGGTTTTGCGGCTGTCACGGATCCGGCAGTCCGTGCCCTCGACCGCGTCGACCCAGGCGGCGGTGGCGGTGGCGATACCGGACATATGCGTGACGAGGTTGAGCATGGTGCGTTCGGCGGTCAACAGTTGCCGGGTCGGCGCGACGACGGTGAGTACCGCGTCACCGGGTGTGACCCGGGCGCCGTCGACGACACGATCGGTCACCTCGTAGTTTCCGGCGCCGATCACCTCGTCGAACACCAGCAGTCCCACGTCGATGCCCGCGACCGTGCCCGGCTGCCGCGACACCATCGCCGCCTTGACGGTCGCGTCGGCGGGAACCGTTGCGGCCGAGGTGACGTCGGGGCCGTACCGCAGATCCTCGTCGAGGGCGGTGCGGATCAGGGTGAGCAGTTCCGTACGGTCGAGTTCGGGGGCCAATGCCATCATCTACTCCTGGGGCTGTCGGGTGCTGCGAGGTCGTGGCGCGTTCATCGCGCGCTCACCACCGGCAGCGGGTTCGCGTCGGCGATCGGCTCGCTCACCACCTGGGGGCGGCCGTCGGCGCCGAGCCGGATCGCGACACTGCGTCGCAACTCCGCGCGGGGGTCGGGACAATCGGATCGGGTGTGGCAGCCACGGCTCTCCGCGCGGGCGGTCGCGGCCACCAGCAGGGCGCGCGCGGTCATGGTGAGCGCGGCGTCCTCCACCGCGCGCAGCATGCCCGCGGGCCGCTCGCCGAAGCTCGAGACATCGTGCGCCGCCGTGATGTCCGCGGAATCCGGGGCACCGCTGTCCGCCGCGGGACCGTCTACGAGCGCTGCGCCGGTGTGCCGCACGGCGTCGCCGGTGCCGGACGCGGCCGCACGAGGCTCGCCGTCGCTCATCAGATGCAGGACGCGCAGCATGGCACCTCGCAGCCCGTCACCGTCGCGCACCACCGAGGCGTGTGCGGACATCAACTGCTGCAGCGCGGTTCGGTCGACCCTGGTCAGCCGCGCCGCCGGCACCTCGGTGACCCGGGCGCCGGTGCCGAGCCGTTCGGCGGCCGCGGCGCCCGCGCGTTCCCCGACCACGAGACCTTCCAGCAAACTGTTGGAAGCCAGCCGGTTGCCGCCGTGCAGGCCGGTCCGCGCCACCTCACCGGCGGCGTACAGCCCGGGGACCGCCGTGCGACCGGAGGTATCGGTCACGATGCCACCGCATTGGAAGTGCGCGGCCGGAGCGACCGGGATCAGATCGGTGCGCGGATCCAGGCCGACCGCGCGGCACGAGGTGGTGATCGTCGGAAACCGCTGGGGGAAACCGTCGATCGAGCGCGCGTCGAGATAGACGTGATCGGTGCCGAGTTCGCCCATCCGGGCCGCGATGGCCTTGGACACGATGTCTCGCGGTGCGAGATCACCGCGGGGATCGACACCGGCGGTCACCGAATCACCCGCGGTGTCGACGAGGACGGCGCCCTCACCGCGCACCGCCTCGCTGATCAGCGGCCGCCGCCCCAGCCCACCGGCGCTGAACAGCACCGTGGGGTGGAACTGCACGAACTCCAGGTCCGCGACCAGGGCCCCGGCCCGCAAGGCCAGCGCGATCCCGTCGGCGGTGGCGCCGGGCGGATTGGTGCTGCAGGCGTAGAGCTGTCCGAGCCCGCCGGTGGCCAGCAGGACCGCGGGTGTGTGGACGATGCCGAAGCCCTTGTCCGACACCACGATCACGCCCTCGACCCCGTCGGGCCCGGTGACGATATCGAGGGCCGCGGTCCCGAACAGGACCGGAAGTCCGGCGGCGTTCAACGCGCGCTGCACCTCGGCGCCGGTGGCATCGCCGCCGGCGTGGATGATACGGCGGGTGCTGTGCCCACCCTCGCGGGTGCGCGAGACCCGGCCGTCGCGGCCCAGATCGAAGACCGCGCCCAGATCGGTCAGCGCCGCCACCGCATCCGCACCACCGGCCACGATCGAGCGCACCGCATCCGGATCACACAGTCCCGCACCGGCATTGATCGTGTCGTCGACATGCGAGTCGACCGTATCCCCCTCCGGTGCGACCACCGCGATCCCGCCCTGCGCGTATTGAGTGGACGTATCGGTCGGGCCACCCTTGCTCAGGGTCAGGACCCGCAACCCCCGCAGTGAGGCGGTGCGGGCCGCGGTCAATCCCGCGACTCCACCACCGATCACCACCAGATCAGCGTCGGCTTCCCAGCCGATCGAAGGCGTCGACATCATCGTTCGAACCTCTCCGCCTCGTTCTGAGGCGAGTTCCGGTGCTATTCGCCGCCGCCGGGATTGCCGATGGCGATCATCCGCTGCACCGAATGACGTGCCAGCGCCGCGGTTTCCGGATCGACATGCACCTCGTCGAGGTTCTCGGTCAGGCAGCGCAGCAGAGCCGCCGGGGTGATCATCTTCATGTACTTGCACGCGGCGCGGTCGTTGACGGCCTGGAAGTCGATACCGGGCGCGGCCTTGCGCAACTGGTGCAGCATGCCGACTTCGGTGGCGACGAGTACCTGAGTGGATTTCGCGGCCTTGGCGGCGTCGATCATGCCGCCGGTGGACAGGATGTGCACCCGATCGGCCGGGAACGCGCCCTCACCCGCGAGGTACAGCGCCGAGGTCGCACAACCGCATTCGGGGTGGACGAACAGCTCGGCATCGGGATGGGTGCGGGCCTGCTCGGTCAGCTCGTCACCGTTGATGCCGGCGTGCACATGGCATTCACCGGCCCAGATGTGCATGTTCTCCCGCCCGGTGACCCGCTTGACGTGGGCGCCGAGGAACTGGTCGGGCAGGAACAGCACCTCGCGGTCGGGATCGATCGAGGCGACCACGTCGACGGCGTTGGACGACGTGCAGCAGATGTCGGTGAGCGCCTTCACCGCGGCGGTGGTGTTCACATAGGACACCACGACGGCACCGGGGTGCTCGGCCTTCCACGCGCTCAGTTCGCCGGCGGTGATGGAGTCGGCGAGTGAGCAGCCCGCCCGCTGGTCCGGAATCAGCACGGTCTTGTCCGGGCTGAGGATCTTGGCGGTCTCGGCCATGAAGTGCACACCGCAGAACACGATGGTGTCCTCGGGCGCTTCGGCCGCGATCCGCGACAGGGCCAGCGAGTCACCCACGTGATCGGCGACGTCCTGGATCTCGGGTAGCTCGTAGTTGTGCGCCAGGATCGTGGCATTGCGCTCGCGGGCGAGCCGCTTGATCTCGTGCGCCCACTCGGGCGTGGGATCGACGCCGCCGAATCCGGCCGGGCCGTCGATGACCTGCGCTGCGAATGCCGTCGTCGTCGGACTCGTTGACGCCATGGCATGGCTCCTTCCTCATGCGCCCGGCATCCGCGCCGGACACATCACCCCGGGCCGATTCGCTTCAACCCGGTTTTCGACTTACAATCGAAAACGTGGCCCATAGTAGCACCATTCACGAATCGCTCACCGCGGTGTTCCAGGTTCGTCGCTTCTTGGACACTGTTACCGCAGGTCCGGGCGGCGGCGACGGGAACAGGGTGGTGATCAGCGAACCGATCGACCCGCAGGCGCCGCGCGCGAACGCCGGCTCCCGCACCGAGCTCGGGGTCCTGTTGTGGCAGCGCGCGATGGAGCCGCAGACCGGGACGTGGTCACTACCGGGCGGGCGATTGCGCGACGACGAGGATCTCGACACCTCGGCCCGCCGTCAGCTCGCGGAGAAGGTCGATGTGCGCGAACTGTGGCATATCGAGCAGCTGTCGGTGTTCAGTGATCCGCGCCGGGTGCCGGGCGTGCGCCGCATCGCCTCGGCCTACCTGGGGCTGGTGCCGCTGACCGCGGATCCGCAACTGCCCGCCGACACCCGCTGGCATCCGGTCTCGGCCCTACCCAACATGTCCTTCGACCACGGCACCGTCGTCCATCACGCCCGTACCCGGCTGGCCGCGAAGCTGTCCTACACCAATATCGCCTTCGCGCTGGCGCCCTCGACCTTCACCATGTCCACGCTGCGAGAGATCTATTGCACCGCACTGGGTTACGACGTGGACACCACGAATCTGCAACGAGTGTTGAGCCGCCGCAAGGTGATCACGCCGACCGGGGAGACCGCCGCGCCGGGCAAATCGGGTGGGCGGCCCGCGGCGGTCTATCGGTTCACCGACGACGAGATCCGGGTGACCGACGAGTTCGCGGCGCTGCGGCCCCCGGGGTGAGCGGCGTGCACGGCGTTCGAGGAGGCGTGGTGGGTGCGCGATGACCTCCCCGCTGCGTGAGCGGGCCGCGCGTGGCCGGTACCCGGGACGGGCGGACGCCTGTGGTCCGCGCACGGTAGCGTCGGCGGAATGGAATCGCTCATGCACCGGATTCTCGATATCGCGCCGGTGTGGATCTACCTGACGGTCGGTCTGCTCGTTTTCGCCGAGGACGCGATTTTCGTCGGCTTCGTGATTCCGGGCGAGACGGCGGCCGTCCTCGGCGGTGTCGCGGCCAGCCAGGGACACGTGCTGCTGTGGGCGATGATCCTGTTGGTAGTGGCCGCCGCGATCATCGGCGACTCGGTGGGCTACGAGGTGGGCAAACATTTCGGCAGCCGCCTGCTCGCCGCCTCCTACCTGGACAAGCACCGCGGCCGCCTGGACAAGGCACAGGAATTCCTGGCTCGACGCGGCGGCTGGGCGGTCTTCCTCGGCCGCTTCACCGCCTTCTTCCGCGCGGTGATGCCGGCCCTGGTGGGCGCCTCCCGCATGCCCTACCCGAAGTTCCTCTCGTTCAACGCCGTCGGCGGCATCGTCTGGGGTACGACCTTCGTGGTGCTCGGCTACGTCGCGGGCAACTCCTACGAGAAGGTGGCCAAGACGGTCGGCCGCGATATGGCGATCGTGGTAGTGGTGATCGTGGTGCTGGCGTTGATCGTCTGGAAGGTCCGCGAGCGCCGCCAGGACAAGATGCTCGAATCCGAATACCACGCCACCCACGACGGCCGCTGAGCTCTCACTCCCGGACCGCCGCGCTCACCACCGGCGGTCCCGGTGTTTGACCGTGCGCCGATAGCCGCGCTTGTTCACGATCGGCTGCGCCGCCGACGATCTGCGCAATTCGTGCCGTCGCCGCCAAGCGGTGAGATCGGCCCGCTCCGCGGTGTCGGCGCCGTCGTTCCGAGTCGCTGGGTTCGCCATGGTGATACCTCCTCCCCCACTCGGTGAACCTCCGCGCCGGACAGTAGCGTCCCGGCGGCCCGGACCACCACCGAATTACGGGGCGGTCCGGGCCCGGGAAGCTTTCCGTCGGGTGGAAACCGACCCGACCCGGCGCCGAGGCGATACGCCTACCCGACTCACCCCGTCCGACCGCGGGTGTCGCGGTGACGGACGACCCACACGAGACGACCGCCACATCGCGCGGACGCGGCGGCCGGCAACGGTATTCGATGTCCGGGCGTCAGTGCGTGGAATCGACGCCTTGGTAGTGGCCGTTCGCGGGACGCCCGGACGGCCAGGTGTACGGGCCGTAGGACACATCGGAGAGGGAACCACGCGGATGGCCCGCCGGGCGCGACCGTCCGCTGCCCAGATCCTCGGAGGTACTCAGGGCCGACAGCACCAGCACGACCAGGCACGCCACCAACGGCTGCAGCAGCAGCACGCACCAGCCGTCGACGGTGGGCGCCATCTCGACGATGGTGTGCACCGGCGGATTGTGTGAGCGCGGATGGATCCAGCGTGCGGCCTGTTCGCCGAACCAGGACATGACCCACGCGCCCGCCAGTGATCCGATCAGCAGTCCGGCGAGCATCAGCGGTCCGCGCACCGCCCGCCAGCGCCAGACCCCGGCCGCGCTCAGCAAACCCGCCACGATCGCCACGCAGGCGAAGATCGCCACCGCGTCGAACCGATGGGTGCTCTCGCCGGTCAGTGCCGCTCCGCTGCCGGGCTCGACGACCAGGACTTTCTCGGTGGGTGCGAGCATGCCCCACACCCCGCCACCGACGACGCTGACCACCAGCACCACCACCACGATCCACAGCGCGGCACGCAGGTCGCGGCCCACCGGCGTGGGCGCGGCGGGGCGAGAGGCCATCAGCGATGGTCCAGGCTGTGGGAATCGATCACGCCGTGCCGGGAGCATTTCGCCCACCAGCCGTCCGGGCTCACCTGCACGATCATCCGGCGGCCGCACGCCTCGCAGAAGCGCGGGGGCTCCAGCCCCAGCGCGGCGGCCGCGGGTACCGGATCGTCGAGGCCGACGACGATCCGCTTCCCCGTGTACGGGTTGTAGCGCTCTTGCATATCAGGTTGTGGCATCTGGACCACCATTCGCGAAACCCCTTATGAAGTGCAGCTCTCCAGCTGCTCGACAATACCCGAAAGGCCGCGGGGGCCGTGGATCAGAGGGTCTCGTTGAGGGCCTTGATCGGCATCTTCAGATCGGTCAGCAGATCCAGGTCCGCCTCGGCGGGACGGCCGAGGGTGGTCAGGTAGTTGCCGACGATGACGGCGTTGATACCGCCGAGGATGCCCTGCTTGGCGCCGAGGTCGCCCAGGGTGATCTCGCGGCCGCCGGCGAAGCGCAGGATGGTGCGCGGCAGTGCGAGGCGGAAGGCGGCCACGGCGCGCAGCGCATCGGCCGCGGGCAGCACCTCGAGGTCACCGAACGGGGTGCCCGGGCGCGGGTTGAGGAAGTTCAGCGGAACCTCGTCGGGCTCCAATTCGGCCAGGTTGGCGGCGAATTCGGCCCGCTGCTCCAGAGTTTCACCCATACCGAGGATGCCGCCGCAGCACACCTCCATCCCCGCCTCGCGCACCATGCGCAGGGTGTCCCAGCGCTCCTCCCAGGTGTGGGTGGTGACCACGTTCGGGAAGTGCGAGCGCGAGGTCTCGAGGTTGTGGTTGTAGCGGTGCACGCCCATGGCGGCGAGCTGATCGACCTGTTCCTGGTTCAGCATGCCCAGCGAGCAGGCGACCTGGATGTCGACCTCGTTGCGGATGGCCTCGACGCCGGCGGCGACCTGGGCCATCAGGCGCTCGTCCGGGCCGCGCACGGCGGCGACGATGCAGAATTCGGTGGCGCCGGTCTTGGCGGTCTGCTTCGCGGCCTCGACCAGGCTCGGGATGTCGAGCCAGGCGGCGCGCACCGGCGACTGGAACAGACCCGACTGCGAGCAGAAGTGGCAGTCCTCGGGGCAGCCGCCGGTCTTGAGCGAGATGATGCCCTCGACCTCGACCTCCGGGCCACACCACTTCATCCGCACCTCGTGGGCGAGCTCCAGCAGCGCTTCGAGCTGATCGTCGCCCAGGCGCAGCACCTCGAGGGTCTGCTCCTGGGTGAGCCCGACGCCTCGCTCGAGCACCTGCTCGCGGGCGGTGGCCAGAATGTCGGTCTTCACGGGTGCCTGCGTCACAGCACGAATCCCTTCCTCCGGCCTGGGTGGCCGTGTCATTTGCGGCACGGACTCGGCCCTACGTGGTTACGCGGGCTGCCGCCTTCGAGCCTGACGCCCGTGCCGTGCAACTTGAACGGTGTTCAGGCTAGGGTAGCGGCATCCAGTGAGTCAAAACACGAAGGGGTAGTCAGTGCAACTGCATCGGGCCGATGTGATCGACGGCGCTATCGCGATCCTCGACCAGTACGGGCTCGCCGATCTGACCATGCGCCGGCTGGCCACCGCCCTGCACGTCCAGCCCGGCGCCCTCTACTGGCACTTCCCCAACAAGCAGGCGCTGCTGGGCGCGGTGGCCGACCGCATCCTGACCCCGATGGAGGAACCGGTCGCCGCGACGGACTGGGCGGGGCAGATCGATGAGCTGGCGCATCGGCTGCGCTCCTGCCTGCTCGCCTATCGCGACGGAGCGGAGGTGGTCTCGGCCACCTATGCGTCCAGGCTCACCACCAGCAAGGGCCGGGAACGCTTGGCCGGCGCCATGATTCGCGGCGGGATGACCCGCGAGGAAGCCGATCTGGCCGCCTACACCATGCTCTACTACGTCCTCGGCGAGACGGTCGACGAGCAGTCACGCATGCAGATGGACTCCGCCGGAGCGCTCGCGGAGGAGGATTCCCCGCTCTACGAGAACACCTCCGCCACCGAGCGATTCGACTTCGGCCTGCAGCTGTTCGTGGGCGGTGTGCTGCACCTGCTCGGCACCCGGGTGCGATAACCGGACAAATCAGACGGTAGTATCCGGACTCGTCATCCCTGGCGGTGCGGGAATCCGGTGTGAATCCGGAACGGTCGCGCCACCGTGACCGCGGCGCGCCGCGGGAGTCGGACCTCGTTCGCCGGGCACTGCTCTGAAGAGGTCGCGTCATGCCTGTGGAGTTCCGGCGATGATTCGCGTCCGGACATCGATCGTCGTGCCCGTCACCGCCGCGCTGCTGCTGGCGGCGATGGTCGTGGCGACCGCCTGCGGGGCCGAACCGTTGCCCATCCCGGCGGTGCTGGACGTGCTGCGCGGCCGTCTCGCTGGATCCGGCGCCCTCGATTCCACTTTCGACACCATCGTGTGGCAGTTGCGCGTCCCCCGCACGATCCTGGCCGCGGTGGTCGGCGCCGGGCTGGCGCTGGCGGGCGCGGCGATGCAGACGCTGGTGCGTAATCCGCTGGCCGATCCCTACCTGCTCGGGGTGTCCTCGGGTGCGGGAGTGGGCGCCGCGGCGGTGATCACCTCCGGATTCTTCGCCGGCGCGGGAATCTGGGCCCTGTCCGGCGGTGCGCTGATCGGCGCGCTGGCCGCCGCGGCCACGGTCTTCGCGATCACGGTCGCGCAGGGCGGGCTCACACCGCTGCGGCTGGTACTGACCGGAACCGTTCTCGGATCCGCGTTCTCGGCCATGAGCAGCTATCTCATCTTCCGCAGCGCGGACCCGAAAGCGGCGCAGTCGGTGCTGTTCTGGTTGCTCGGCAGCCTCGCCGGGGCCGATTGGACGCGGATCGCGGTGCCCGCCACCGCGGTCGCGATCGCGGCGACGGCGCTGCTGATCGTGCACGGCTGGCTCGACGCGCTCGCGGTCGGTGCCGATACCGCGGCATCGGTGGGAGTTCCGGTGCGGGCGTTGCGCTATGGGCTCTTCCTCGGATTGGCGGTGCTGGTCGGAGTGCTGGTGGCGGTATCGGGCGGGATCGGATTCGTCGGGCTGGTGGTTCCGCACGCGGCCCGGATGCTGGTGGGGCCGACGCATCGCCGGCTGGTGCCGGTCAGCGCGCTGTTCGGGGCGTTGTTCCTGGTCGTCGCCGATGCGGCGGCGCGAGTACTGGTGCGGCCCACCGAAATTCCGGTCGGCGTGCTGACCGGGCTGATCGGCGCCCCGGTGTTCTTGATGCTGATGGGACGGCGACGCTATCGGTTCGGGGCGTCGTGACGGCCGCCGCGGCGCTCGAGGTCCGGGAGCTCACCTGTGGCCCGCGCGGGCGAACCGTCGTGCGCGGCGTCGATTTCCGCGCCGAACCCGGCGAGGTCATCGGCCTCGTCGGCCCCAACGGCGCGGGTAAGACCACTCTGCTGCGGACCATCGCGGGCCTGCTGCGTCCACGCCACGGGGTGGTCCGGTGTGACGGTGCGGATCTGCACGCGATGTCGCCGCGCCGCCGGGCACGGACCGTGGCGGTCGTCGGGCAGGACGAGCTACCGCCGGCGGATCTGTGCGCCGGTGATGTGGTCGCGCTGGGTCGTACCCCCTATCTGCCGCCGTGGGGTGCGGGCAGCCCGGCGGAAAGACAGGCGGTCGCCGACGCGTTGCGGTCCGTCGACCTCGACGGCTTCGCCGACCGCCCGGTGCTGCGCATGTCGGGCGGGGAACGCCAGCGGGTGTTGCTGGCCCGCGCCGTGGCCCAGTCGAGTCCGTTGCTGCTGCTCGACGAGCCGACCAACCATCTCGACATCACCCATCGGCTCGCGCTGCTCGAGCTGGTCCGGGGCCTGGGCCGCACCGTCGTCGTCGCACTGCACGATCTGTCGCTCGCCGACCGGTACTGCGATCGCGTGCTGGTCGTGCACGGCGGGCGCGCGAGCGCACTGCGCGCACCGCGAACCGCGCTGAGTGCCGAGGTACTCGCGGAGGTCTTCGGGGTGCGCGCCGCCCGCGTACCGCATCCGGACACGGGCGCGATCCACCTACTGCTCGAACCGAATTCGCCCCGGTCGTGACCACCGATCGGTTCCGCTCCCACGAAAGGCAGACCGAGATGCGTAGTGCGCGATGGCTCGCCATGACTCTGGTATTCGTCACCGCGACGGCCTGCGGAGCCGATCGGTCCGCCGCGGGCAATCTCACACTGACCAATTGCGGCGAGCAGGTGCGGTTTCCGGCGCCGGCACAGCGGCTGTTCGTCAACGACACCAATATGATCGCGATGACGCTGGCCCTGGGCGCGCAGGATGCGGTGGCCGCGGTGGCCGGCCTGCCCCAGGACATCGACACGCTGCGCCGGCACTACGGCGGCGCCGTCGACCGGCTGCACTCGGTGGCCTCGACGTCGCCGTCGCGGGAGACGGTGCTCGCGCAGCGGCCCGATGTGATGGTGGCGGGCTGGAACTACGGCTACAGCGAGGCCACCGATCTGACCCCGGACACGTTGCGCGCCAGCGGTATCGCGCCCTACATCCTGACCGAGAGCTGCCGCCCGCATGCCGGGCAGCGCCGGCGCGGCACCACCGAGCCGTGGACGGCCCTGCGCACGGATCTGTCCAATCTGGGCGCGATCACCGGCCGTTCCGATCGCGCGAACGCGCTCAACGCCGAGATCGATACCCGATTGCGGCGGCTGCGGGCCGCACCCCGGGCCGCGACCCCGCCGACGCTGTTCGTCTTCGACACCGCGAGCGAAACCATCTTCTCCAGTGGCAGATTCGGCGGACCACAGGCGGTGCTCGAGGCCGCCGGCGCCCGCAACGCGCTCGACGATGTGGCCGATACCTGGACGACGGTGTCGTGGGAACGGCTCGCCACCGCCGACCCCGACGCCATCGTCTTCGTCGACTACCCGGGCCAGACCTTCGCGCAGAAGGTCGACGCGCTCCGCGGCAAACCCGGAATCAACCGGCTGCGCGCCGTGACCGAACAGCGATTCGTCAATCTGCCCTATGTGCTGTGGACCTCCGGCCCGCTCAACATCGACGCGGCCGAACAGGTCCGGGCCCAGCTCGAACAGTGGAACATGCTGCCGCCGTCGGGAATCCGGCCGCCGTTCGACGATGCCGTGCGGTGAGCCACCCGGTCAGGGAATCCAGCTGGCCTGTTCGGTATGCACCAGTGCGACGAACGGCACGACCTGCTGCGCGATCACGGTGTTGTATTCCCGCGGATGCTGCCGCGGATCGGCGTGGCCGGTCCGGCGGGTCAGCACGACCAGGAGGGTGCCGTCGACACCGCCGACGGTATCGATGAGCACCCTGTGGGTGTAGGTGTCGTCGACGACCGAATCGCGATACGCGTTGTGCGGGCGGATGAACACGACCGCGGGACGGGGTTTGTGGTCGGCCGGTTTCGCCAGGGCGTGCAGGTCGTCGACCGCGCCACTGGCGACGATGGCCTTGAACTGATCCTCGATGAGCCCGTTACTCGCCGCGTCGGTATTGAAGATCTTCTGCCGCAGCACATCGGTAACGGTGCGGCGCAGGGCCGCCGCGCGGATACCGGGCGGATCGGAGCGGTGGTCGATGAACTGTTCGCGGCGGGAATAGGTTTCGGCCGCCAGCCGCAGGCTGCGGCTTTCCCGCACACCCGGGAACCAGCCGAACCAGCGCAGCAGATCCTCGCCCTGATCCCGGCTCTCGGGCCGGACCGCGGCCAGATTCACCGGTGTGCAGTCCAGGATCACCGCAGACAGGGTGCGAGTGCTGTGGGTGTGGATGTGCTTGGCGATCTCGAGCGCCACCACCCCGCCCATACTGTGCCCGACCAGGACGACGTTGTGAATGCGGGCGGCCTCGGTGACCCGGATGATCAGATCGCTGATGACCTTGGTGTCGATACCGGTGTTGTCGTAGCGCACCGCCCACACCGACCCGAGCTGTCGCAGCGAGGGCAGCGACCGCGCGGTGTCGGAGGCGTCGAGTCCACCCAGGCCGACCAGATCGAAGACCGCGGTATCGCGATGGGCCGCGTCCACCGGGCTCGCGATCGGCAGTACCGCCGGATCGGTCCGGGCCAGCCGCGCCTGCTCCGGGCCGATGTCGTGCTGCAGGTACTGACCGAACAGCACCAGGACGACGATCGGCACCAGCAACAGCTGCAACAGGACTCTTCGGGTTCGGCCCAGCGTCCGCCACCGGTGTCCCACACCGGTTTCGGCCAAGCGTGCTCGTCGACGCGCATCGTCGTAATCCGCGACCGTGGACGGGTGCCGTTCGTGCATAGGCATCCCCATCCACTGTAAGGATGACCGAATCCGCCGCACATGCGCGACGGCGCCGAGGCGGGTTACCCGTCGCCGTCGAGCAGGTGGCGGGGTGCGGCCTGCCGCCACGAATCCAGGATGATCGCCTCGAGTTCGCCGCGATCGTCGAGTGCGGCCAGGCGGGCGCGCACCCAGGCGTTACCGGCCTCGTGGGCGGCGATCCAGAACTTCGCGGGTTCGGCGACGACCAATTCGTCGCGATCGACGATCGGGCAGCGCACCGCCATCGAGGTCTCCTCCTCGGGCAGGGTCAGGAACAGCTTGCCCGCGACCCGGAAAATCGGCATCCCCCAAGCGAACTGCTCCGTCGTCTCCGGCAGTGACAGGGCGTAGTGGCGGGCTTCCTCCCCGGTGGCACTCATGGCCGGCATCCTGCCAGGCCACCACGACAGGAACCGGGGGCCCGGTACGCCGCCACGATGTCATCCGAGGTATTCGCGACTCCACTCCGGAAGGAACCATCCGGAGGCGGTGTCGGCGAACCGTTCGGGCGCCCAGCTTCCGGCCCCCTCGGGCACCACCCCGACCACCTCGACACCGGTCACCTCCGACAGATCGGTCCGATTGCATTCGGCGGCGAGATCCGGTGCGAGCGGCCAGGATCCGATGACCAGACCGGCGCAGCGCACCCCCGCCGCCGCCAGGGCGCGGGTGGTGAGCTCGGTGTGATTGAGGGTGCCCAGTCCCGCCGCGGTGACGACCAGCACCGGTGCGTCGAGTTTCCGCGCCAGTTCGACCACGGTGAACTCACCGACGCGCACCAGCAGTCCGCCCGCCCCCTCGATCAGGGTCAGGTCGGCGTCGGCCAGACCGTCGATACCGGCCACCGTCTCATCGAGGGTGAGCAGCGGCTGCCCGCATCGGCGGGCGGCGGTATCGGGGGCCAGCGGTTCCGGATAGCGGGCCAGTTCCAGCGTGCGCGTCACCCCGGACAGCCGCTCGACCACCGCGAGATCACCGGGCTCGCCCGGGCCCATCCCGGTCTGGGCCGGTTTGCACACCGCCACCGTGCGCCCCGCGGCGCGAGCGGCGGCGGCCAGCGCCGCGGTGACAACGGTCTTGCCGATATCGGTCGAGGTGCCGGTGACGATCAGCCTGCTCATGCGGCGCTCTTCTCCCGCGCGGTGAGCAGGACCTCGTCGAGTACCGTGCCGATGATCGCCATCTCGTCGTCGGTCAGATCGGCGCGGGCGGTCAGGCGCAGCCGGGAGGTGCCCTCCGGCACCGACGGTGGCCGGAAACAGCCGACGGCGAGCCCGCGGTCCCGGCACTGCTGCGAGGCGTCGAAGGCGATCTGCGCCTGCCCCAGCACCACCGAGACCACCGCGGAATCCGGTTGCGGCACCTCGGTGATGCGCGCGAGTTCGCCGGCGCGGCCGAGCACCCGGCCCGCCAGCTCCGGCTCCTCGCGCAACAGTCCCAGCGCCGCGTGGGCCGCGCCCACCGCGGCGGGCGCCAGGCCGGTGTCGAAGATGAAGGTGCGGGCGGTATCGATCAGGTGGGCGCGCACCCGTTCCTCGCACAGCACCACTCCCCCTTGCGCGGCAAGGGCTTTCGACAGCGTCGCGGTGATGATCAGATCGGGTTCACCGGCCAGGCCGAGTTCGTGGACCAGGCCGCGACCGCCCTGCCCGCGCACACCGATTCCGTGCGCCTCGTCGACGATGAGCACCGCACCGTATTCGCGCGTCACCCGGTGCAGTTCCCGCAGTGGTGCGAGATCACCATCGGCGCTGAACACCGAATCGGTGAGCACCAGCGCACGTTCCTCGGTGCGCTCGGCGAGCAGCCGTTCGACCGCGGCCACATCACGATGCGGGGCGATCTCCACCCGGGCCCGCGACAGCCGGCACGCGTCGACGAGGGAGGCGTGGCTGCCGGCATCCGAGACCACCAGCGCGCCGCGTCCGGCCAGGGCGGTGACCACGCCGAGATTGGCGGCGTATCCGGAGGCGAACACCAGCCCCGCGCGAGCGCCGGTGAACTCGGCCAGATCGGCCTCGAATTCCTCGTGGGCGAGGGTGGTGCCGGTGACCAGCCGGGAGCCGGTCGAGCCGGTCCCCCAGGTCCGCACCGCCGCCACCGCGCCCTCGATCACCTCGGGATGCCGGGACAGGCCCAGATAGTCGTTGGAGGCGAGGTCGATGAGTTCGGCGCGCGCCGGGCGGGCGCGCAGCTGCCGCCGCAGGCCGGCCCGCACTCGCTCGTCGGCACGCTCGTCCAACCAGCTCAACGGATCCACAGTCACAGCTCGGAAGCATACTTGAACACCGTTCAAGGGCGACTGCCGGGTCGGCGGAAGTCCCGGCTACCCCGCGGCCGCGGTGGCGACCACACCGGCCGCGATCCGCGCGATATCGTCGGCGCCGCTGATGAACGGCGGCATGGTGTAGACCAGGTTCCGGAACGGGCGCAACCACACTCCGGCATCGACGGCGGCCCGGGTCGCCGCGACCATATCGATCGGATGGTCGAGTTCCACCACGCCGATCGCGCCGAGCACGCGCACATCGACCACGCCCGCGACATCGCGGGCCGCCGCCAGGCCCGCCTTCAGCCCGGCCTCGATACCGGCGACCTCCCCCGCCCAGTCCCGCGACAGCAGCAGTTCGATCGACGCGACAGCGACCGCGCAGGCCAGTGGATTTCCCATGAAGGTCGGGCCGTGCATGAGCCCGCCGTGGGCGACGCTGACCGTTTCGGCGATGCGACCGGTGCACAGCGCCGCGGCCAGGGTCATATACCCGCCGGTGATGGCCTTACCCACACACATGACATCGGGTGCCACGCCGGCCGCGTCGGCGGCGAAGAACGTTCCGGTGCGGCCGAATCCGGTGGCGATCTCGTCGAAGACCAGCAGGACGCCGTGCTCGTCGCACAGCCGGCGCAATTCGTTCAGATAGCGCGGGTGATGGAACCGCATCCCGCCGGCACCCTGGACCACCGGCTCCACGATCACCGCCGCGGTCTCGTGCGCGTGGGCGCCCAGCAGGCGATCCAGTTCGGCGACGTAGCCGGGATCGAAATCGGCCGGGGGCATGGGCGCGAAGATCTGTTCGGCCAGGACATCGGTCCACAGCGAGTGCATGCCACCCTCGGGATCGCACACGCTCATGGGGGTGAAGGTGTCGCCGTGATAGCCGCCGCGCCAGGTGAACAGCCGACGCTTGCCCGGTTGTCCGAGCGCCCGCCAGTACTGCAGGCACATCTTGGCCGCGACCTCGACCGACACCGATCCGGAATCGCAGAGGAACACCTTGTCCAGTCCGGCGGGGGTGGTGTCCACCAGCAGTTGCGCCAGCCGCGCGGCCGGTTCGTGGGTGAGCCCGCCGAACATGACATGGCTCATCCGCTGGGACTGCGCCACCAGCGCGGCGTCGAGGACGGGGTGACGATACCCGTGCACGGCCGCCCACCAGGAGCTCATGCCGTCCACCAGTTCCCGGCCGTCGGCCAGGGTGAGGCGGGTGCCCGCCGCCGAGGCGACGACCAGCGGTTCGGTTCCCGCGGGAAAGCCGCCGTAGGGATGCCAGACGTGGGCGGCGTCGACGGCGGTGATCTGATCGGCGGTCAGGGCCACGAGGATCCCTTCGGAAGATGGTCTTGAACGTCGTTCAAGTTAGCATCGCGACCGAATCCACCCGCGCGGAGGCGGGTTCCGGGCTATTGTTTGACTCAGTCAACAATCTGCGATCGGAGGGCAGGATGACCGGTGCCACCGGCACCCTCGACAACGCGCAGATCGCCGCCGTCCGCGCGTTCAACCGCCGCTACACCCGGCTGATCGGCGTGCTCGAGGAACATCTGCTCGACAGCGACTTCACCCTCACCGAGGCGCGAATCCTGTTCGAATTGGCCCGATCCGGCCCCATGGCGGTGCGTACTCTGCGCACGGACCTGGGACTGGACCCCGGTTATCTGAGCCGCCTGCTGGCCCGGTTCGAAACGAGCGGGCTGCTCGAGCGGCAACGGTCGGACGCCGACGGCCGCTGCCTGCGGGCCGCGCTCACCGAGGCGGGCCGCGCGGCCGCCGCGGACCTGGACCGCCGATCCACCCGGGGCATCGCCGAACTACTGGAGGGGCACAGCGCCGCCGACCGCGACCGGCTCGTGGCCGCGATGCGCGCCATCGAGGGACTGCTCGACCCGGAACCCGCGCCGACGCGAGTGCGCCTGCGCGCGCCCGAGCCGGGCGACTACGGCTGGATCGTGCAGCGCAACGCGGCGCTCTACGCCGCCGAATACGGCTGGGACGTCGGCTACGAGGCACTGGTCGCGAAGATCGTCGCCGAATTCCTGGGCGATCACGATCCGCGGGCCGAACGGGCGTGGATCGCCGAGGCCGACGGCGTCGCGGTCGGCGCGGTGTTCTGCGTACGCGAGGACGCCACCACCGCCCGGTTGCGATTGTTACTGGTCGAGCCGTCGGCGCGCGGACTCGGGGTGGGGACGGCTCTGGTCGAGCAGTGCCTGCGGTTCGCCACCGAGGCCGGATACGACGACATCGTGCTGTGGACCAACGATGTCCTCACCGCCGCCCGGAGGATCTACCGGCGCGCGGGGTTCGAACTGGTCGAATCGCGGCCCCACCACAGTTTCGGCGCCGACCTCGTCGGACAGACCTGGCGCCGCGGCCTGCGGTGAGCGCACCGGGCCCACGACAACGAGCGCACCGACGCCGCCCACCCGCGCGGTCACCGTGGGCGCGACGGTTACTGTCGGTATATGGTTCGGCCCGACACATCCGGTGAGATGACGCCCCTGGGCGTCTGGCCGGGTTCCGCCTACCCGCTGGGCGCGACCTACGACGGGGCCGGCACCAACTTCTCGGTGTTCTCCGAGGTTGCCGAACAGGTCGAGTTGTGCCTGATCGATCGCGACGGCGGTGAGCACCGGATCGCGCTCGACGAGGTCGACGGATACGTGTGGCACGCCTACCTGCCCACCGTGGCGCCCGGGCAGCGATACGGGTTCCGGGTACACGGCCCCTACGATCCGGACCGCGGATTACGATGCGACAGCAGCAAATTCCTGCTCGACCCGTACGGCAAGGCCTTCACCGGGCAGTTCGCCGCCGATGTGGTCCTGCACACCTACGGCGCGGATACGCTGGGCCACACCATGACCGGGGTGGTGGTGAACCCGTATTTCGACTGGACCGGCGATCGCGCCCCCCGGCGGCCGTATCACGAGACCGTCATCTACGAGGCGCATGTCAAGGGTCTGACCATGACCCATCCGGCGGTTCCGCACCGACTGCGCGGCACCTACGCCGGAATCGCGCATCCGGCGATCATCGATCATCTGCTGTCGCTGGGCGTCACCGCGATCGAGCTCATGCCGGTCCACCAGTTCCTGCACGACCGGATCCTGCTGGACCGGGGCCTGCGAAACTACTGGGGCTACAACAGTTTCGGCTACCTGGCCCCGCACCACGAATACGCCGCCGATCCGCGCGCGGGGGCCGCCGTCACCGAATTCAAGGCGATGGTCCGCACCCTGCACAGCGCGGGTATCGAAGTGATCCTCGACGTGGTGTACAACCACACCGGCGAAGGTAATCACCTCGGGCCGACGATCGGCCTGCGCGGTATCGACAACGCCGCCTACTACCGGCTCACCGAGGACGATCCCGCACACTACATGGACTACACCGGCACCGGGAACAGTCTCAACGTGCGCCACCCGCACACCCTGCAGCTGATCATGGATTCGCTGCGGTACTGGATTCTCGATATGCGTGTCGACGGCTTCCGCTTCGACCTGGCCGCCACCCTGGCCCGCGAACTCCACGATGTGGACCGGCTGTCCACGTTCTTCGATCTGGTGCAGCAGGATCCGGTGGTGAGCCAGGTCAAGCTGATCGCCGAACCCTGGGATGTCGGCGAGGGCGGCTATCAGGTCGGGAACTTCCCCGGGTTGTGGACCGAATGGAACGGCACCTACCGCGACACCGTGCGCGACTACTGGCGCGGCAAGCCCGCGACCCTGGGCGAATTCGCCTCCCGTTTCACCGGCAGTTCCGATCTCTACGAGGCCACCGGCCGCCGGCCCGGCGCCAGTATCAACTTCGTCACCGCACACGATGGGTTCACCCTGCGAGATCTGGTGTCCTACAACGACAAACACAATCAGGCCAACGGTGAGGACAATCGCGACGGTGAAGGCGACAACCGGTCCTGGAACTGCGGGATCGAAGGTCCCACCGATGATCCGGAGGTGTGTGTCCTGCGGGATCGCCAGAGCCGCAACCTGATCGCCACCCTGGCCCTGTCCCAGGGCACCCCGATGCTGGCGCACGGGGACGAGATCGGCCGCACCCAGGGCGGGAACAACAACGCCTACTGCCAGGACTCGCCCGTGTCGTGGATGGATTGGGCCGCGGCGCAGAAATACGCCGATCTGCTGGCGTTCACCCGCACGGCCTTCGCTCTGCGGCGCGCCCACCCGGTGTTCCGCCGCCGCCGCTTCTTCGACGGCCGCCCCGCCGCCGGCGATGACCATCCCGGCGATATCGCGTGGTTCACTCCCGGCGGTACCGAGATGACGACCGCCGACTGGGATACCGGGTTCGCCCGCTCGCTCGCGGTGTTCCTCAACGGGGACGCGATCGCCGAACCGGGCCCGCGCGGGGAACGAGTGCGCGATGATTCCTTCCTGCTGTGTTTCAATGCCCATGACGCACCCCTCGATTTCGCCGTACCCGGACCGGAATTCGGCGCGCACTGGTCGGTGGCGCTGGATTGCTCGACACCCACCGGGCACACAGACACCTCCTACCCCGCGGCAGCCACGATCGTCGTGCCCGGCCGCTGCCTGCTCGTTCTCCGCCGCACCGAATTCACACCGATATCGAGATGACAGACACGCCTTCCCCCGAACACCGCACCGGCCCGATCGCCCGCCGGACCCCCGTGCGCAGCACCTATCGTCTGCAGCTGCGTCCCGATGCGCTGACCTTCGCCGATGCTCGCGCCATCGCCGAATATCTGCAGCAACTGGGCATCTCCCATCTGTATCTGTCGCCGATCATGACCGCGATGCCGGGGTCGGCGCACGGCTACGACGTCACCGATCCGACCACGGTGTCCGCGGCGCTGGGCGGCCCCGGCGGACTGAAGGCGCTCGCCGACGAGGTCCGCGGCCGCGGGATGGGACTGATCGTCGATCTGGTGCCCAATCACGTCGGCATCGGCCAGCCGCGGCGCAATCCGTGGTGGTGGGATGTGCTGCGCAACGGCAAGAACTCGGCCTTCGCGCACTTCTTCGATATCGACTGGAGTCCGGCCAACGGGGCCGGGGGCCGGCTGGCGCTGCCCGTACTGCAGAGCGAGAACGATCCCGCGGCGCTGACCGTCGACCGGTCCGGGCCCGAACCGGTACTGGCACTGCACGATCTGCGTTTCCCGATCGCGCCGGGCACCGACGGGGAGAACGCGCTGCGCATCCACGACCGCCAGCACTATCGC
Source organism: Nocardia spumae (assembly GCF_020733635.1). Classification (NCBI taxonomy): domain Bacteria; kingdom Bacillati; phylum Actinomycetota; class Actinomycetes; order Mycobacteriales; family Nocardiaceae; genus Nocardia; species Nocardia spumae. Next base: position 4,623,717 of record NZ_JAJFZL010000001.1, read on the forward strand.
CTGGTCAGCTGGAAGGCCGGAATCTGCACGTATCGGCGCTTCCTCGCGGTTTCCGAACTGGCCGCGATCCGCCAGGAGGATCCGGCGGTCTTCGATCTGACCCATCGTGAACTGGCTGCCTGGTGCGAGCACGATCTGATCGACGGGGTCCGCGTCGATCATCCGGACGGCCTGTCCTATCCCGCCACCTACTTGTCGAAACTGCGGCGGCTGATCGGCCCGCAGCGCCTGCTGCTGGTGGAGAAGGTGCTGGGCCGTGACGAACCGCTCGACGCCACCCTGCCGGTCGACGGCACCACCGGTTACGAGGCCCTGGCCGAGGTCGGCGGGATCTTCGTCGATCCGGCCGGCGAGCCCGCACTGACCGAACTGTCGCAGCTGATGCTCGGGCACGGCAGTGACGCGGAGTGGATCGCCGATACCGAGCACCGCATCAAACGCGCCGTGGCCGAGCGCCTGCTCGTCCCCGAGGTGCGGCGGCTGGTCGCGGTGATCAAACGCGACGCCGCGGTCAACGGATTCGACTCGGCGGCGATCAGCGATATGGCGCTGACCAACGCCACCATCGAAGTGCTGTCCCACCTGCCGGTGTATCGCACCGACTACGCACCGCTGGCCGGAATCCTGACCACGGTCGTGGCCGGCGTGCAGCAGCGCAACCGGGAGTTGACCGCACCGCTGTCGGTGCTGGTGCGCGCGCTGGCCGCCGGCGGTGAGGCATCCCGGCGGCTGCATCAGGTCGGCGGCGCGGTCGCGGCCAAGGCGGTCGACGACACGATGTTCTACCAGGCGGCGCGGCTGGTCTCGCTGCAGGAGATGGGCGGCGACCCGGGCCGGTTCGGCCGTTCGGTACTGGAATTCCACCTCGGCAATGCCGAACGTGCGGTGCGGCGCCCGGCCACCATGACGACACTGTCCACCCACGACACCAAACGCGGTGAGGACGTGCGCGCTCGCATCACGGTGCTCTCGCAGGTCGCCGAGAGCTGGTCGCACGCGGTGGGCGCGTGGCTGGAACTGGCTCCGCCGCCCGACGGGCAGACCGCGGTCTTCCTGCTGCAGAACGTGTTCGGGGTGTGGCCGGTCGACGGCCGGCGCCCCGCGACGGTGCCGCGGTTTCGCGAGCGCCTGCATCAGTTCGCGGAGAAGGCGATGCGCGAGGCCGGATTACGGTCGTCGTGGGAGGAGCCGGATCTCGATTTCGAGGCCGACGTGCACCGCTGGCTGGATACGGTGATCGACGGGCCGGTCGGCGCCGAGTTGGGCGAGCTGGCGTCCCGGCTGGCGCCGCACGCCTGGTCGGATTCGCTGGGGCAGAAGCTCCTTCAGCTCTGCGGCCCGGGTATCCCGGATGTGTATCAGGGGTGCGAGCTGTGGGAGGACTCGCTCGTCGACCCGGACAACCGGCGTCCGGTCGACTTCGGGCATCGGCTGGCGATGCTGCAATCACTCACCGGCACACCCGAATTGGAGAACTCCGGTGCGGCGAAGATGTGGATCGTGGCATACGCGCTGTGGTTGCGGCGAGAACGGCCGGACTGCTTCGTCGGCGGCGCCTACACCCCGCTCTTCGCCAGCGGCGACCGCAGCGAGCACATGGTGGGCTACGCCCGCGGCCGCACCGGGGAGTCGCCGCAGGTGATCGTCGCCGCGACCCGGCACAGTGTCGCCCTCGCCGACGGGGGCTGGAGCGACACCGTGCTGGATCTGCCCTCGGGCACCTGGACCGATCGGCTCACCGGCCACACCTTCACCGGCCGGATCCGGCTGGAGAAGTTGTTCGCCCGGCTTCCGGTGGCACTGCTGGTGCGCTGAGCGCGGCCGGATCAGTACGCGGAGAACACACTGTCGATGGACCCGTAGCGATGCGCCGCGTAGTTGCAGGCGGCGGCGATGTTCGCGACCGGGTCGTAGATGTCGAACGAGGTGCCGTCGACGTGGTAGGCGGCGAAGGTCGGGTCGATGACCTGCATCAGGCCCTTCGACGGGATACCGGCCGCGGCATTGGAGTCGTAGAGGTTGATCGCGCGCGGATTGCCACCGGACTCACGCATGGCATTGCGGTAGATGCCGTCGTAGCTGCCCGGGATTCCGTGCTGATTCATCACGAACAGCGCGTGCCGGATCCAGCCGTCGAGGTTGTCGGCGAAGGCCGGCGGCAGCAGGTTCGGCAGCGGCTGCGGCAGCGACTGCACGAACTGCTGCACCTGATCCTGCTGCGGGGGCGGCAACTGCTGCTGCCACTGACCTGCCTGGACCTGGACCTGCGCGGCGCTGCCCTGCAACTCGGGCGGCACCCCGGCGACGGGGCTCTGGGCATGTGCGGTGACCGGCACGGTCACGACGGCGGCGAGGGCGACGAGGGGCAGCAGTTTTCTGATGTGCATGGCGATATGAGCTCCGGGGATATGTCAGCGGCGGGGTGGCACCATCGCGACGATCCACAGAACAAAAGACTGCTCGCCGCGGCAAAAACAGACCATCGGTCTGCTTCCTGGCGAGTCACAGAATGGTTGCGGTAAGTTAACGTAAACATAACTGAAGGTGAACAGGCGGTGTTATTCCGCTGAGAAAAATCGCCGTACCAGGTACGAACGTGCGGCCTGTCACATCGAGAGGTCACATACGCGTATCGGAGACAGCCCGCGACGGAGTGCCCGGTGAGTCCGCGGCGTCCCTTTCACTCTCCGATGCCGGCGGGGAAGGGACGGGTGGCGGCGCACGAGACGGCAGCCCGGATCGAACCTCAGGCGGCGGTATCGCCCGCGGCCCGCTCCCCGGTGCCCGCCTCTGCCCCGGCCGCGGGCGCGCCGACCGCCACCGTCGGCGGCGGGCCGCCGAGTTCGTCCGACCAGCGCTCCACATTGGGCGGTCGGTAGCTGTCGCTGGGCGCCGCGCAGTCGGCCAGATAGACCCGGCGATCATCGGGCGCAGACAACCGGCGCCAGGAGTCGGCGTAGAAGCGCGGGCTGCGCGGATTGCACAGCATCCCCGCGAAGTTCAGGATCCGGTAGAAGAATGTGAGCGAATCATGCGGCGCCGGAGACGAATCCGCGGCACCCGTCCCGGATTCGGCCGCCGCCGCTTCGGCGGACGGACCGGAGTCCGGTGCCGGATCGCGGCCCAGCAGATGCTCGATGCGGTCGTCGTCGAAACACAGCCCCGCCGTCCGGGCCTGATCGACCATCCAGCGCAGCGTGATATCGGACAGCCGGCTGTCGGCGTAGCCGCCCCCGATATCGGTGTGCACGCCCTCGAACCACACCTGCCGGACCCGGTCGGCCCCGCGCGGCCCGTCCTCCGGTTCGTCGGTGATCTCCCACAGGCACGGCGCGTACATGCGGCGACGCTCATCGATAGCCAGAGCCTGCCGGGCGTAGCGGACGTTCGGCGACAGCCGGACATCGTGGAAGCGGTAGCGCCAGGACGTCAGCATCGGCACCCCGAGCGCACCGACGGTATCGAAGACGCCGACGAAGGTGATCGGCACCGGATAGACGCAGTGCCGCTCGCGGAACTCGATCCACTCGGGCCGATCCGGGCCGTCGGGATCGGACTTGCGCTGGTGGTAGATCCGCAGCGCCCGCGGATAGGCACGCTCGACCATGGCGTCAGCGGTGAGCAGGCCGAGCCGGTTGATCATCCCGACCAGGCTGCGCGCGGTGTAGGCGCCGCGGCTGAACCCGAAGACGTAGATCTCGTCACCGGGCTCCCAGTTCAACGCGAGCTGCCAGTACATGGTGGACAGATTGGCGTCGAGGCCGAGACCGAAGGCGCCGCCGAGCAGTTTGTCGGCCAGATAACCGCGGGAGCCGGGTCCGTCGACGTAGAAAACCCGTTGTCCCACATGCTCACCCGAGTCGGTGGTCGCACTCGACCGCACCGACTCGGCGATCTTCACGACATTGGAAACGGTCGGATTGCTCTCCGATCCCCATGTCCCGTCGCAGCACACCACCAAACGTTTCATATGACGATCCTCCCGCCCCGCACGCGCGCGATCCCGAGTAGTCGGCTACTCGAATCATCGCTTCGGTACGGTGAATACGTTAATGCCGACACCCGATCGATACCAGGGCGAGGAGTTGGCGGCGGCACGATCGCCGGACGGTCGCGGCGGCGGGCGGGAGCCCGGCGACGGTCGCGCAACGACCGGCAGCCGCGCACCGGATACGCCGTGGTGGCGAGATCCCGTGCGCGGCAACGGTTTCGAGCTAGCCCTGATACGCGTGGTTGGAGAAGTGCACCTCACCCGGCTCGGGCGCGTGGGCGGCGCCGACGGTCACGGTGCCCACGAAATTGCCGTGTCCCGGGCTGAACAGCGCCGAGTAGCCGCTGTTGCCCCAGTACCCGGGACCGTTCGCGGTCTGCGTGAAACTACCTGTCTCACCGGTGTCGACGTTGCGCCAGTGCAGCGTGATGTCGAGGGTGCAGTGGCCGACGCCGATCAGCGGGCCACCGATGGTGAACGCCGCCATCCCCGGATACGCGTCGCCGTGCACCGACGAGTCGATGACCGCCACGCAGGGGCCGTCGGTCATCGAGTAGACGGTCGCGAACTTGCCGCCGGCGTCCTCGGCCGACGCCGGCGTCGCGGTGGCCAGCACCGTCGCCGCGCCTGCCAGACCGGACGCGGCGAGCGCGAGCGCGCGGCGAGACCTCATGGATCGAAACGACTGCATTGAACCCACCCATCGTTCGTGTTCGGAATCTCCCGAGCGGAGGTCGCCGACGGTGCGTCGGCGTCGAATGATGACGGCCGACCGCCCTCGTCTCGGTCGACCGTCATCGGCGAGACGGGCGATCGGCGGAGGCTGCCACCGACGGCTGCGACATCACCGATCACCGCGCAGGGACCGTGTTCGTCTCTCGCAGCCGGGATATCGCTGTCGGACCGCCCGGACGTTACCAGCGTCACCACAGCGGATTCCCAGCTATGACGAGCGCGCCGCGTGCGGTCACCGGACGCGGGTGAGATCGGCCACCCGGAATCGGGCGATTGCGACGAGTTGCCTGGCCCCGCCGGGACGCGTGGTCAGGAAATGCCATCAATGTCATTCCCCGGGCGGATCCGGCCGGAATTTCGACTAGGATCGGCCCGTGGCTGACTCGGGATTCGTTCACCTTCACAACCACACCGAGTACTCGATGCTCGATGGCGCCGCGAAGATCACGCCCCTGTTCAAGGAGGCGGAGCGGCTCGGCATGACCGCGGTCGGAATGACCGACCACGGCAATATGTACGGCGCCTCGGAGTTCTACAACTCGGCTGTGAAGCAGGGCCTCAAGCCGATCATCGGCATCGAGGCCTACATCGCACCCGAGTCGCGATTCAACACCAAGCGCGTGCTCTGGGGCGATCCCAGCCAGAAGGGCGACGACGTCTCCGGTTCCGGCGCCTACACCCACATGACGATGGTCGCCGAGAACGCGACCGGCCTGCGCAATCTGTTCAAGCTGTCCAGTCTGGCCTCGATCGAGGGCCAGCTCGGCAAGTGGGCCCGCATGGACGCCGAGATCATCGCCCAGCACGCCGAGGGCATCATCGCCACCACCGGCTGCCCGTCGGGTGAGGTGCAGACCCGGCTGCGCCTGGGACACGAGCGCGAAGCGCTGGAAGCCGCGGCCAAGTGGCAGGAGATCTTCGGCAAGGAGAATTTCTTCCTGGAGCTGATGGATCACGGATTGTCCATCGAAACCCGCGTTCGCCAGGGCCTGCTCGAGGTCGGCCGCAAACTCGGGATCCCGCCCCTGGCCACCAACGACTGCCACTACGTGCACGAGGCCGACTCCACCAATCACGAAGCGTTGCTGTGTATCCAGACCGGTAAGACGCTGTCGGACCCGACCCGCTTCAAATTCGACGGCAGCGGCTACTACCTGAAGTCGGCCGCGGAGATGCGCGAGATCTGGGACGGCGAGGTCCCCGGCGCCTGTGACAACACCGTGCTCATCGGTGAGCGGGTGCAGTCCTACGAGGATGTGTGGACCCACCGCGACCGGATGCCCAAATTCCCCGTGCCCGAGGGTGAGACCGAGGCGTCGTGGCTGCGCAAGGAGGTCGCGCGCGGCCTCGAGTACCGCTTCCCCGACGGCGTCCCGCAGAAATACCTCGACCAGGCAGAGTACGAGATCAACGTCATCCTCGAGATGGGCTTCCCGGCCTACTTCCTGGTCGTCGGCGACCTCATCAACCATGCTCGCGAGGTCGGCATCCGGGTCGGGCCCGGCCGTGGTTCGGCCGCCGGTTCGCTGGTCGCCTTCGCGCTGAAGATCACCAATATCGACCCGCTGCCGCACGGTCTGCTGTTCGAGCGGTTCCTCAACCCCGAACGCGTCTCGATGCCCGATATCGATATCGACTTCGACGATCGCCGCCGCGGTGAGATGGTCCGCTACGCGACCGAGAAGTGGGGCAGCGACCGCGTCGCCCAGGTCATCACCTTCGGCACCATCAAAACCAAGGCGGCGCTGAAGGATTCGGCGCGCGTGCTGTTCGGCCAGCCGGGCTTCGCGATCGCCGACCAGATCACCAAGGCGCTGCCGCCGCCGATCATGGCCAAGGACATCTCGGTCTCGGGCATCACCGATCCCGAGCACGAGCGGTACAAAGAGGCCGCCGAGGTCCGCACGCTCATCGAATCCAATCCCGATATCGCGAAGATCTACGACACGGCGAAGGGTCTGGAGGGCCTGATCCGCAACGCCGGCGTGCACGCCTGCGCGGTGATCATGTCCTCCGAGCCGCTCACCGACGCGATCCCGGTCTGGAAGCGGGCCCAGGACGGCGCCATCATCACCGGCTGGGACTATCCGTCGTGTGAGGCCATCGGCCTGCTGAAGATGGACTTCCTCGGTCTGCGCAACCTGACGGTCCTGGGCGATGCCATCGACAACGCGAAATCCAACCGTGGCATCGATGTCGATCTGGACGCGCTGCCGCTGGACGACCAGAAGACCTTCGATCTGCTCGCGCGCGGCGACACCCTGGGAGTGTTCCAGCTCGACGGTGGACCGATGCGCGATCTGCTGCGCCGCATGCAGCCCACCGCCTTCGAGGACATCGTGGCCGTCGGCGCGCTGTATCGCCCCGGCCCGATGGGCATGAACGCGCACAACGACTACGCCGACCGCAAGAACGGCCGGCAGGAGGTCAAGCCGATCCATCCCGAGCTCGAGGAGCCGCTGCGCGACATCCTCGGCGAAACCTACGGCCTGATCGTCTACCAAGAGCAGATCATGCACGTCGCGCAGAAGGTGGCCGGGTACTCGCTCGGCCGAGCAGACATTCTGCGCCGCGCGATGGGTAAGAAGAAGGCCGAGGTCCTGGCCGCGGAGTTCGAGGGCTTCGAGGCCGGCATGCTCGAGAACGGCTACTCCAAGGCCGCGATCAAGGCGCTGTGGGACACCATCCTTCCCTTCGCCGGATACGCGTTCAACAAATCGCACGCCGCCGCCTACGGCCTGGTCTCGTACTGGACCGCCTACTTCAAGGCCAACTATCCGGCCGAGTACATGGCAGCCCTGCTCACCAGCGTCGGCGACGACAAGGACAAGGCCGCGGTCTACCTGTCGGACTGCCGCCGCCTCGGCATCACGGTGCTGCCGCCCGATGTCAACGAATCCGAGCTGAACTTCGCCTCGGTCGGCACCGATATCCGATTCGGCCTCGGCGCGGTCCGCAACGTCGGCACCAATGTGGTTGCCTCGATCATCGCCGCGCGCACCGAGAAGTCCAAGTACACCGACTTCTCCGACTACCTCAACAAGATCGATACCGTCGCCTGCACCAAGAAGGTCACCGAATCGCTCATCAAAGCGGGCGCTTTCGACTCGCTCGAGCATCCGCGCAAGGGTCTGCTGCTGGTGCACTCCGACGCCATCGATGCGGTGATGGCCACCAAGAAGGCCGAGGCGATCGGGCAGTTCGACCTGTTCGGCGGGCTCGACGACGATGACGGTTCGGTCGCCGCGGTCTTCGATGTGAAGGTCCCCGACGAGGAGTGGGAGTCCAAACACAAACTCGCACTGGAGCGGGAGATGCTGGGCCTCTACGTGTCCGGGCATCCGCTCAACGGCGTGGAGCATGTGCTCGCGGCCCAGGCCGACACGCCGATTCCCGCCATCCTGCAGGGCGATGTCAAGGACGGCGCCCAGGTGACCATCGGCGGTATCCTCGCCTCGGTCACCCGGCGCGTCAACAAGAACGGAATGCCCTGGGCCTCGGCACAATTGGAGGATCTCACCGGTGGGATCGAGGTGCTGTTCTTCCCTCAGGCCTATTCGGTGTACGGCATGGACGTCGCCGAGGACGCGGTGGTACTGGTCAAGGCCCGCGTCTCCGTGCGCGACGACCGGATCTCCCTGATCGCCAACGACCTCGTGGTTCCGGATCTCTCGGCGATCGGCATGGAGAAACCGCTGGCGGTGACGATCCCCACCCGGTTGTGCACCCCCGACAAGGTCGGTGCGCTCAAGCGAGTGCTGTCCAGCCACCCCGGCACCGCCGATGTGCACATCCGCCACATCGGGTCGCGGGAGAAGACAACCCTGCTCAAGGTGGCCGACAATCTGCGGGTCTCCCCCTCCTCCGCGTTGATGGGTGACCTCAAGGCCCTGCTCGGCCCGGGCTGCCTCGCCGGCTGAGCCGGAACCGGCCGGTGGACGACCCGGTGTCACGGCCGTATCGGCTCCGACACCGGGCAGATCCGGGTAGCCGGACGACCTCGCGGCCGGCAGTGCGGGACTCGGTGAATCGGGTGATCAGCCCGCGGAACGCCGGGCGGCGGCGCCGGCGACCCAGCGCACAGTGGCGAGCGCGGCGCCCGCCAGAATCGCGATCTGCGCGGATCCGAGGATCAGGCCCAGGATCAGAGCGAGCACCAGCCCCAGTGCCAGGGCCTCGAGTTTGTACACGGGCCAGCGGACACCCGCGAGGACCACCGTGTGGGTGACACGGGGTGCGCGGCGAACGATGGGGCCGACCGTAGTCATGCAGTCAGGCTACACACATCTCCGATTTCGGGCCACCGAACATTTATCGTTCTCCCGACTCGGAGGGGGCGCGGCGGGACCGGGAACACATCCGCACGCGGCGATGTTGTGCCGGGCATGCCACTCACCGGAGAATACGAACCCAGCACGTCCGACTGGGCCCGCGAGCAGGCCGAGAAGTTCGAGGCATCGAACGGGGCCGAAGCCAACACGCTGCGCGACTCGATGCCGATCGTGCTGGTCACCAGCATCGGCGCGAAGACCGGAAAGCTGCGCAAGACCCCGCTCATGCGGGTCGAGCACAACGGCGAGTACGCGGCGGTCGCCTCGCTCGGCGGCGCTCCGAAGAATCCCGTCTGGTACTACAACCTCAAGGCCAACCCGACCGTCGAACTTCGCGACGGCGACACCGTCAAGGACTACACCGCTCGCGAGGTCAGCGGCGAGGAGAAGGCGCTGTGGTGGCAGCGCGCGGTCGAGGCCTATCCCGACTACGCCGACTACCAGACCAAGACGACTCGCGAGATCCCGCTGTTCGTCCTGACCCCCAAATCCTGATCGGCACACTCGATCGCCACGACCTGCGCGACGTCCGGACCTCGGTCCGGACGTCGCCGTTCTTCTCGTGCGACTCCCCCGCCGCCCCGGCGACCGGACCCGTAACCCCCGCTGCCGCGCGGGCGCGCGAGAGTGCCCGATAGCATATTCGGGTGTCTGATCCGCTGGATGTCGTAGAGAAAGTATCCGGTCCGCTGCCCCAACTGAGCGCGGACGAGATCGATGCGGCCGCCAAGCGAATTTCCGAGATCGTCGAGCCGACTCCGCTGCAGCGTATCGAGCGGTTGTCGGCGGCCACCGGCGCGAACGTCTACCTCAAGCGCGAAGACCTCACCGCGGTCCGCTCCTACAAGCTGCGCGGCGCGTACAACCTGATCGTCCAGTTGGACGCCGCCGAACGCGCGGCCGGTGTGGTCACCGCCAGCGCCGGCAACCACGCCCAGGGGGTGGCGTTCGCCTGCCAGTCGATGGGGATCCAGGGCCGGATCTACGTGCCGACCACCACGCCCAAGCAGAAACGGGACCGCATCCGCGCCCACGGCGGCGAGTTCGTGGAACTGATCGCGGTCGGTGACAACTTCGACGCCGCGGCCGCCGCGGCCGCCGACGACGTCGCGCGCACCGGGGCCACGATGGTTCCGCCGTTCGACGACGCGCGCACGGCCGCCGGGCAGGGCACCGTCGCGGTGGAACTGCTGGAACAGCTGCCCACCCCGCCCGATCTGGTGATCATTCCGGTCGGTGGCGGCGGCTGCCTCGCCGGTATCGGCACCTATCTGCGTGACCGTTCGCCCGGCACCGGCCTCCTCGGGGTCGAGCCCACGGGGGCGGCCTCGATGACCGCGGCGCTCATCGCCGGGGGTCCGATCACCCTGCCCGATATCGATCCGTTCGTCGACGGCGCCGCCGTGCGCCGGGTGGGCGATCTGCCCTACGCGACGGTGGCGGGCTTCGGTGGCCGGGTGGTGTCGCACGGCTCGCTGCCGCTGCTCATCGGCACCGAATCCCCCCGGGGCGCAGGCGCTTTCCGCATGATGCAGATCGACGAGGGCGCCATCTGCACCGCGATGCTCGAGCTGTACCAGAACGAGGGTGTCATCGCCGAACCGGCCGGTGCGCTCGCGGTCGCGGCGCTGGCCGATATCGCGATCGAACCGGGGTCGACGGTGGTGTGCCTGCTGTCCGGAGGCAACAACGACATCTCGCGCTACGGCGAGATCATCGAACGATCGCTGGTGCATCGCGGGCTCAAGCACTACTTCCTGGTGAATTTCCCGCAGGAGCCCGGTGCGCTGCGCCGATTCCTCGACGAGGTGCTCGGTCCCGACGACGACATCACCCTGTTCGAATACGTCAAGCGCAACAACCGGGAGACCGGCGCCGCGCTGGTCGGCATCGAATTGGGTACGCCCGCCGGGCTCGCGGCGCTGCAGGCTCGCATGCAGGATTCCCCGATCCAGTGCCAGCAGCTGGATCCCGATTCACCGACCTACCGCTACCTGACCTGAGTATCGGCGACACTGTGCCGCGGAGATCTTCCGCGGCACAGGGCGACGGCGACCGCGATCAGCTCACGCGGCCCGCTCACGCGGCAGCGACCGGCGGCCGTTGCTCATCGCGCGCGCACCGCGGACGGCCAGCGGCAGCACCCAGGCCGCGGCCATCTGATCCCACACGAACGACTGCGGAGTGAACCGGTTGTGCACGAAGCCGACCGACAGGCCCAGCCTCGGATCGGCCCAGCCGAAACTGCCACCCAGGCCGATATGGCCGAATCCGGACGTGGTGCCGGGGATCGGGAACGTGTGGTACCCCAGATGCCACATCATCGGCAGGTAGAACAGGGCGTGGTCGAGCTGGTGGGTCTGCACCCGCCGGACGGCTCGCATGGTGTGCGCGGACAGGTACCTGCGACCGGACACCATGCCGCCGTCGGCCAGCACACCGTAGACCGATGCCAGCGCGTTGGCGGTGAAGACGCCGTTGCCGGCCGGCATTTCGGTATTCAGAATCGACGGTTCGTCACCGTCGAACAACGCCTGCAGGCCCGGAAGGAACAGTGCCCGGGTGGCGGCGCCGGGTGGCCCCGGGAAGCGGCCCGCGCGCCCGAGTACCAGTCCGCCGAGCGCGGTGCCCGCCAAGGCCAGCTTGGAACCGGCCAGCGCGGCCACGGTGGTGGCCGAATCGGGCCCCGGCCGGCCCAGGTGCAGACCATCGATGCCCAATGGTTCGGAGACCTCGGTACGGAACAGCTCGCGCATACTCGAGCCGGTGATCGCGCGCGTCAGCCCGGCCAGCAGCCAACCGTAGGTGAGGGCGTGGTAGGCCGGGACCCCGAGCAGCCGATCCGGTTTCGCGGCCGCCAGCCGATCCTCCATCAGCTCGTGATCGAGCACCTCGTCGAGCCCGGCGGCGATACCGGGTAGCGACGACAGCCCGGCTCGGTGAGTCATCAACTGCGCCACCGTGATTCGCGACTTGCCAGCGGCGCCGAAGGCGGGCCAGTACTCCGCGACCGGAGCGGCGTAGTCGATCAGTCCGCGATCGGCGAGACGATGGACGACCGTGGAGGCGATGCCCTTGGTAGCCGAGAACGCGACACTCGCCGTGTCCTGCGTCCACGGGGTGGTCCCCGCGGAGTATCCGGTCCGGACCTCGACGACTCTTTCCCCGTAGCGATGAACGGTCAGACCACCACCGGCTCCGATCCGGCCGCCGACGATGCGGGCGAAGTTGCGCACCAGGGGCTCGAACTCGACCGCGGCGTAGCCGGTCACACCGGCGGGCAGAGCCGCCGAACCTGCGGAGAAAGCGTCGTTGCTCACTCAATCTACGGTACGGGCGTACCGTTGTGCGGGCAATGGCGTTGCCCGAGCGGTGATTTCCCCGAGACCCGTTCGAGGCGGTGTGTCCTCGCCGTGCCCGACGCGTGACCCGGCCGCGCCACAGCGTCCACCATCCCGCCATCGAGCGCTCTGACCTGCCGAAATACCTCCTCACGGGCCACGATGTGTCATCGTTGAGGAATGCGGTCGCGACGGTCGATGAAGTCCGATTTGCCGGAATTCGACGGATCGAGGGATGCGCTGCCGAGATATCGCGGACGCGGTGGCGCACTGGCCGCCGTCGCGCTCGCGATCGCTCTGATCGCCGCATGTTCGAGTTCCGAGCCGGTGCGGTCGGTGCCCCCATCCGCGGTGATCGCCGGCGACTGGAGCGGTGTGCTCCCCCTGCCGGATCAGGCACTTCCGATCGGCGTCACATTCACCGCGGACGGGGCCACCGCCTCGGTTCCCGTGCAGCACATCTACGATCTGCCGCTCGAACGGGTGAGCACGGAGCCGGATGCCGTCACCTTCGCACTGCCCGGCCTGCCCGGCGATCCGTTCTTCCACGGCCGCTACGCGCGCCCCGGCGACGACATCACCGGCACCTTCACCCAGTTCGGTCACGACATCGCACTCACGCTGCGCCGCGGTAAGGTACCGGCCCCGCCGCGCCCTCAGGAACCGAACCCGCCGTGGCCCTACACCGCCGAGGAGGTGAGTTATCGCAGCGGCGACATCACCATCGCCGGCACGCTGACGAAGCCGAGAGGCCCCGGACCGTATCCGACGGTCGTCTTGATCACCGGCAGCGGCCCCCAGGACCGCAACGAGGAGATCGCGGGCCACAAACCGTTCCTGCTGCTGGCCGATACGCTCACCCGCGCCGGATACGCCGTGTTGCGCACCGACGATCGCGGTGTCGGCGGGACCGGCGGGCTGCTCGACACCGCGTCCTACATGGACCTGACCGACGACATCATGGCCGGACTCACCTATCTGCGCGGCCGGCCCGATATCGACGGCGACCGGATCGGCCTGCTCGGCCACAGCGAGGGCGGATATCTGGCACCGCTGGCCGCCACCCGCCCCGACAGCCGGCTCGCCTTCGTGATCATGATGGCGGGTCCGGCGGTTCCGGGATCGGAGGTGCTGCTGGAGCAGAACATCACGCTGCTGAAGCGCGAGAACGCCGATCGTGAGACAGTTCGCTCCCAGGTCGGCTACATCACCACGCTGACCACGCTCATCCGCAATGCCGACGAGCAGCAGATCGACCGCTTCGCCACCAAGCACAACAACTCGCTGCCGCCGGATCAGCGGCAGCCGCAATCAGCGATCGATCAACTGACCACCCCGTATTTCGAGGCTCTGATCGACTATGACCCGACCCCGGCACTGCGGGCGCTGCGGATCCCGGTGCTGGCCTTCTACGGCACCAAGGATGTCCAGGTCCCGGCCGAACAGAACGCGCCCGCCGCCCAGGCGGCACTGGCCGGTCATCCGAACGCCCGGGTCCACGTCTTCGACGGCCTCAACCACCTGATGCAACCCGCCGACACCGGCAGTCCGAAGGAATATCCCGTCATCGAGACCACCATCGCACCCGAGGTGCTGTCCTACCTCACCACCTGGCTCGGCACCCATACCGCACCGGTGCACTGAGATCGCGACGGCCCGCGGACAGTAGCGGTGCGGGTGGGGAGTTGACACAGTGGTGGGGTGGGAATCTACAGCGATCGAATCCTGCCGCGATTGATCGACCGGGTCTGCGGCATCCGGGCCAACGACCGGCTGCGCGCGCGGGTGTGCGACGGGCTCAGCGGCCGGGTGCTGGAGATCGGGTTCGGATCGGGGCGCAACGTGCCGTTCTATCCCAGCGGGGTGAGCCGGGTCAGCGCCGTCGAGCCGGCGGATGTGGGCTGGCGGCTGGCCGCGGGCCGGGTGGCGCAGTCCCCGGTGCCGGTGGAGCGGGCCGGACTCGACGGGCAGTCGCTGCCGTTCGCGGACAACAGTTTCGACAGCGCGTTGTCGACGTGGACACTGTGCACGATCCCCGACCTCACGCTCGCGCTGCGGGAGGTACGGCGAGTTCTGGTGCCGGGCGGCACCTTTCACTTCCTCGAACACGGCATGGCGCCGGACGCGGCGGTACGCCGGTGGCAGGACCGCCTGGATCCCGTACAACAGGTGATCGCCGGTGGATGTCACCTGAACCGCGATATCCGCGGGCTGGTGGAGGACGCCGGATTCGAGATCACCGAGGTGGATCGCTTCTACGAGGAGCGGGCACCGAAATTCCTTGCCGCACAGTCACTCGGGGTCGCCGTATCACCCTGAGCGGGTCGCGGATCAGCTCGGCACGACCGAGCGCGCCGGGCGCCGGGTCCGGCGCAGCGCGTCCACGGTGAACACCGCCAGAGCCGTCCAGATCAGCGCGAACCCGATCCAGCGCGAGGCCGGCATCGGCTCGTGACCGACCAGCACACCCCACGCCAATTGCAGTGCGGGCGTGAGATATTGCAGCAGCCCCATGGTCGACAGCGCCACCCGGGACGCGGCGAAAGCGAACAGCAGCAGCGGGATCAGGGTCACCGGGCCGGTCGCGATCAGCAGTGCGGTGTGCCCGGCGCCGTGCCCGAATTCGGCCTGTCCGCGCCATCCCAGCACGATCGCGGCGACCAGTGCGAACGGTGCCGAGACCAGCCCCTCCGCCGCGACGCTGCGCATCGGATCGAGCCGGATCACCTTCTTGACCAGACCGTAGGTCGCGAACGAGCAGGCCAGCACGAGCGCGATCACCGGCGGCTTGCCATAGTCGACGGTCAGCACCAGCACCGCCGTCGCCCCCAGACCCAGCGCCACCCATTGCGGCCACCGCAGCCGCTCCCGGAACAGCACCACCCCGAACAGCACGGTCACCAGCGGATTGATGAAGTATCCGAGGGCGCACTCGACGACGTGGCCGGAGGTCACACCGTAGACGTAGGTACCCCAGTTGATCGAGATGGCCGCCGCCGCGACCGCCGCGAGCCGCCAGGTGCGGCCGTCGATCGTCCGCAACTCGCCCCATCGTCCCGCCGCCAGCAACAGGCCCAGCACCAGCACGAGAGTCCACAGAATCCGCTGGACCAGGATCTCGATCGGATTCGCGAAGTCCACCAGCCCGAAGAACGCCGGGAACATGCCCCAGATCAGGTACGCGCCGGCACCGACGGCGACCCCGCGACCGGCGATCGACCGTTGCCGCGCCCCGGAGGTGTCCACGACACCCGGACGTTCCTGCGCACTCCGCACCGATCCACGCACCCACACTCCGCGCACGCTACTTCCGTTCGGCAATACCTGTCGAGCGGGTTTCGGTGCGGTCCCGGACACAGCGCCCGCGGCGCTCTCACCGGGCGGTCGGGAGCACCTCCCCGTGCGGCAACCGGACGACACCGTCGAGATAGCGATGGCAGCGGCCGGTCAGCAGCACCCGCGCACCGGTCACGGTGCAGTGCAGCCGGCCGGTCCGGGCGGACAGCTGGCGCGCGGACAGCTCCCGGCGTCCGAGGTCGCGGGCCCACAGGGGCGCGAGCTGGGCGTGCGCGGAGCCGGTCACCGGATCCTCGTCGACACCGACCCCCGGGGCGAAGAACCGGGATACGAAGTCGCTGTGGTCACCCGGTGCGGTGAGGATCACCCCGCGGGGCAACGGCGGGAAGGCCGCGAAATTCGGGCGGGCCCGGCGCACCTCGGCTTCGGTGGCCACCATCACCACCTCGTCCTGGCCGGTCAGCACCCGCACCGGCCGCACCCCGAGCGCGGTGATCAGATCCGGATCCGGGACCGCGTCGGTGGATTCGACCGCCGGCAGATCCAGCACCAGCTCGTCACCGCTGCGGTCGACGCCGAGCCAGCCGCTGCGGGTGTAGAAATGCAGGCGGTCGGCGCCCGGATGCATATCGTCGAAGATCTGCGCGGCAGCGGCGAGGGTGGCGTGCCCGCACAGATCGACCTCGGTGGCCGGGGTGAACCAGCGCAACCAGAAGGCCGGGCCGTCGCCGTAGGGCAGGCCCGCCTCCGGCGGCAATGCCGATGTGTAGAAGGCGGTCTCGGACAGATGATTCTCTTCCGCCAGCCGCTGGAGTAGCTCGTCGGGCAACCACGCCAGCAGCGGCATCACCGCCGCCGGGTTACCCGTGAAGGGCGCATCGGCGAACGCGTCGATCTGATGCAGCAGGACCTCCATAGAGCCGAAGGTACCCGCGTTCCGAATCGATGCGCGGCACAACGATGTTCACGGCGCGCCATACCATGCGACCAGTTGACGCGCCGTCATCCCTTCCGGCTCAGTGATTTCGGCCCGGCTCCTCGGGGAAGAGATGGCGCTGTTCCCCGGTCACCATGGCCGTGACCCACCACGCCACCTCGACCAGCACGATGCCGATGGCCCCGCAGACGAACGCCGCACCGGTCAGGGTGGCGTTGGACGGGTCGAGCTTGAAGAAGTGCCGGGTGAACGGCACCGTGAACAGGATCAGATAGCCCGCGATCGATCCGGCGATCAGCAGGATCTTCCACCAGTTCCACGGCCGCGCCACGATCGCCAGTACCCATACCGCGATCACCAGCAGCGTGATCAGCGCCGTGGTCCCCGTCTGCACCGATCGCGCTTCCTCGTCCAGGCT
The DNA here is from genome assembly GCF_020733635.1 of Nocardia spumae. Classification (NCBI taxonomy): domain Bacteria; kingdom Bacillati; phylum Actinomycetota; class Actinomycetes; order Mycobacteriales; family Nocardiaceae; genus Nocardia; species Nocardia spumae. The sequence goes on from NZ_JAJFZL010000001.1 coordinate 4,640,767, forward strand.
CTGGTCGGCGCTCCAGTAGGCGATCAGGTAGGCGATGAAGGTCATCACCCCGATCACCGTTCCCGACGGCACCGCCAGGCGCAGCACCCGCCGGACGAAACCCGTTCGCGCCCTTTCGTTGTTGGGTGCCAGCGACAGGATGAAGGCCGGGATGCCGATGGTGAACCAGGCCGCGATGGTGACGTGGCGGGGCAGGAACGGATACGACAGCGGCGCGTAATGGAAGATCTGCGAACCGATTCCGGCCACCCCCACCAGGAAGGCCAGCAGCACCGAGTACACGGTCTTGGTCAGGAACAGATTCGAGACCCGTTCGATATTGCCGATCACCCGCCGGCCCTCACCCACCACGTACGGCAGGGTGGCGAAACGGTTGTCCAGCAGGACGATCTGCGCGACCGCGCGGGTGGCCGGGCTGCCAGAGCCCATCGCCACACCGATATCGGCATCCTTGAGCGCCAGGACGTCGTTGACGCCGTCACCGGTCATCGCGACGGTGTGCCCGCGCGACTGCAGCGCACTCACCATCGCGCGCTTCTGATCCGGGCGCACCCGGCCGAAAGTGGTCTCACGGTCCAGCACATCGGCCAATTCGTCCTGTCCGGACGGCAACCGCCGGGCATCGACCGCGTGCTCGCCACCGGTCAGTCCGAGCGAGGAGGCCACCGCGCCGACCGAGACCGCGTTGTCGCCCGAGATCACCTTGATCGAAACATCCTGATCGGCAAAGTAATCCAAGGTCTCGCGGGCATCGGGGCGCACCTTCTGTTCCAGCACGACCAGCGCCTGCGGGCGCACCGTGCCCGGTGCGGCGGGATCGTCCACCGGGCGATCCGAGGAGGCCAGCAGCAGCACCCGCAGCCCCTGCGCGCCGATGTCCTGCGCGGTGGCGGCGATATCGGAGCCGGAGTCGAGCAGGACATCCGGCGCGCCGAGCAACCAGTTGCCGTGCTCACCGTAGGAGATACCGCTCCACTTCTTGGCCGAGCTGAACGGCGCCACCCCGGTCGCGGACCAGTCCGGATCCTCGGTCATCGCCTCGGCGATGGCCAGCACGCTGGCGTTGGGGCGCGGATCGTCGTGGGCGAGGGCGGCCAGCACCGCGTGCAACTGCCGCTCGGGCACATCGCCGACGACCCGCAGCTCCGACAGCCGCATGCCGTTCTCGGTGAGCGTGCCCGTCTTGTCCGCGCAGACCACATCCACGCGGGCCAGCCCCTCGATCGCCGGCAATTCCTGGACCAGGCACTGACGCTGTCCCAGCCGCACCACGCCGACAGCGAAGGCGATCGAGGTCATCAGCACCAGCCCCTCGGGCACCATCGGCACCAGGGCGGCGACCATCCCGTTGAGTGCCTGCCGCCAGGACTCGTGGCTGGAGAACAGCTGGTTGTAGATGGTCACCAGACCGGCCGGGATCAGCAGGTAGGTGATGACCTTCAAGATCGTGTCGATACCGCTGCGCAACTCGGAATCGACCAGCGTGAACTTCGAGGCCTCATCGGCCAGTTGCGCGGCGTAGGCGTCCTTGCCGACCTTGGTCGCCCGGTACGCGCCCGATCCGGCGACCACGTAGCTGCCGGACATGACCTTCGCGCCGACGGCCTTGTCGATCGGATCGGCCTCACCGGTCAGCAACGATTCGTCGACCTCGAGCAGTTCGCATTCGACGACCTCACCGTCGACCACGATCTGATCGCCGGGCCCCAGCTCGATCACGTCGTCGAGCACCACGTCCTGGGGACCGATCTCGGCCGCGGCGCCGTCACGGCGCACCACCGGTTTGGCCTGACCGACGATGGCGAGCTTGTCGAGGGTGCGCTTGGCCCGCAATTCCTGCACGATGCCGACCACACTGTTGGCCACGATCAGCAGGCCGAACATGCCGTCGATGATCGATCCGGTGGCCAGGACCAGCACGAACAGCACACCGAGGATGGCGTTGATGCGGGTGAGGACATTGGCCCGGACGATGTCGGCAACCGAGCGGCTCGCCCGATCCGGCACATCGTTGGTTTGCCCGTCACGAACGCGCTGTGCGACCTCGGCCGCGGTCAGACCCGGTGCGCGCGCTTGCTGCTCGGTGATCGACATGTCCGACAGCCTAGAGCGTTTCCGACGAATCGGACCGGACCCGGTGGCGAGGCCGAATGCGGGCAACCGGCCGGCACACGCACCCCGGCCCGGCTCAGCGATCGACGATCCGGCGGGTCAGCGCGACCAGGTCCGCACCCCCCAGCCGCGGATACCCGTGCAGCAGCGCCACCCACTGCGGCGGGATGGCCGAGGCGCCCCAGCGGGCACCGGCCAGCCCGCCCGCGATCGCGGCCGTGGTGTCGGTATCGCCGCCGGCGCGCACCGCGGCCTCGAGTGCGCCGGGCAGCGACTCGGTGTGGGTGATCGCCCACCACGCGGTCTGCAGCGCGTGCACCACCCAGCCGTTCTTCGGGAAATCCGCCGGGCTGCCGGATTCGGCCCGGTCCAGCAGATCGGCCCAGAAATCGGCGTCGACGAGAGCCAGCCCGTCCCGCACACCGTCGTAGGTACCGTGGAGCACCGCGTGCCGGATCGCCCAGGACCACAGCACGCAGGCCTCTCCCGCTCGCTCATCGCTGTGGGTCAGCTCGCTGACCGCACGCGCCGCGGCGGCGCAGTTGCCCGGATCGTCGAGATAGCACAGCGCGACCGGAGCGGTGCGCATGAGCGAGCCGTTGCCGCCGGTGAGTCCGTCGAGTTCGAAGGAGCGCCGACGCATATCGGCGGCGCCGGCGCTGCGCCACTGCAGGATCTGGCTGGTCTGGTAGCCCACATCCTTGGGGCGGGTATCCCACCAGCGCACGAACTCCCGGGCCACCGCATCCAGTCCCGCGTCGTGGTGCAGTGTCCCGTGCTCGGCCGCGGCGAGGGCGACTCCGACGGCCATCGCGGTGTCGTCGGTCCACTCCCCCGGTTCCCAGCGCGGCGATCCGCCGCCCCGCATCTCGATCACCGAATCCGGTGCCGGATAAGTGAATTCGTAGCCCGCGCCGAGTGCGTCACCGGCGGCGGTCCCCAGCAGCACCCCCGTCGCCCGATCCCGCTGGTCCGCATCCCATTCCACCGGCACGATCCTCTCCCCTCGCTGACGCCTGCGCCGATTATCGCCCGTGGCGCCCCCAGCTCCCCCCGTCGCACCCGTCAGCGATCCGGAATCGCACCGTCATCGGGCCCCGGCGTCACGGTATCGGTCTGTTCGGGAAGCAACGGCAGCACCGCGAACGCGCCGGCGGCGGCATCGGGCGGCAAGGCCTGCACACTGCGGACCGCACTGTGTGCCGCCAGTGCGCGCAACTGCGCCAGGGTGCCGCGCACCACCAGATTCACCGCGCACGGACATCCGGCGCGCAGGCGGGCGGCCAGGACCGCGGCGATACGCCGCGACCGATCGTCGTCGGCCTGAACATGATCCATCGCACCGGCGGCCGCCGCCTGCGCCGCGCGCGCCGCGGCGGCGCCGGCCGGCACCGGAACCGTGATCACCGGCGTATACACCCGATCGATCGGCACGTGATAGAGCAGTTGCGAGATCCGCGGTCCCGCGACCACGTCGACGACATCGTCGGTGCCGAGCCCGGTCCGCAACGTCACCAGCGCCCAGCGTGCTGCGGCGTCATCACCGGACAGCGATTCGCGCGCACGGTCGAGGTAATCCGCGACCGGCTCCCCGGAATCGGGTCCGAGCCGGTCGGTGCCGAGCACCGACGGCCGCGGCGGCCGGGCCCAGCCGAGTACGACGACCGTGATCAGCAGCGCCACCACGACCACGAATCCGGCCGCGGCCCACCACCTCCCGCGCGCTGTCACCGTCCTCGCCACCACCGGTCAGACCGCGCGCAGGACATCCAGCGCATGTGTCAGGTCGTCGGGATATTCGCTGGTGATCTCGATCCAGCGCCCGTCGGCCGGATGGGCGAAGCCCAGACTGCGCGCATGCAGCCACTGCCGCTGCAGGCCCAGCCGGTCGGCCAGCCGCGGATCGGCGCCGTAGGTCAGATCACCGCAGCAGGGGTGGCGGATCGCGGAGAAGTGCACTCGGATCTGGTGGGTGCGACCGGTTTCGAGATGGATGTCGAGCAGACTCGCGGCCTGGAAGGCCTCGACCGTGTCGTAGTGGGTGACACTGGGCCGGCCGTCGGCGGTGACGGCGAATTTCCAGTCGTTGCCGCGGGCGCGGCCGATCGGCGCGTCGATGGTGCCGCTGGAGGGATCGGGATGCCCCTGCACCAGCGCGTGATAGCGCTTGTCCACGGTGCGCTGCTTGAACGCCCGCTTGAGCATGGTGTAGGCGTGCTCGGACTGGGCCACCACCATGACCCCGGAGGTCCCGACGTCGAGCCGGTGCACGATGCCCTGGCGTTCGTGCGCGCCGGAGGTCGAGATGCGGTATCCCATCGCGGCCAGCCCGCCGACGACGGTCGGTCCGGACCATCCGACGCCGGTGTGCGCGGCGACCCCGACCGGTTTGTCGACGGCGACGATATCGTCGTCGGCGTAGAGGATGTTCATGCCCTCGACCGGGGTGGCCTCGACCGTCAGTTCCCGCTTGGGTTCGGGGAACTCCACCTCCAGCCAGGCGCCGGCCACGAGCCGATCGGATTTTCCGGCCGCGACACCGTCGATCTGGACCGAGCCGTCCTCGGTGAGCGTGGCGACCGCGGTCCGCGACAGGCCCAGCAGGCGCGAGAGCCCCGCATCGACCCGCATACCGTCCAGACCGTCGGGAATCGGCATGGCGCGCGTCTCCCTCATGCGCCCGCCTCCTCGTCACCGTCGCTGTCACCGGAACGGGTGCCGTCGGGTTCGAAACCGAAGACCGTCAGCACGACCAGCAGAATCGCGCCGCAGACGATCGAGGAATCGGCGACGTTGAAGACCGGCCACCATTTCGTGACGGCGATGAAGTCGATCACGTGTCCCTGCAGTGGACCGGGCGAACGGAACAGCCGGTCCACCAGATTGCCGAGCGCGCCGCCCAGCACCAGGCCCAGGCCGACGGCCCAGCCCAGCGACCGCAGTGTGCGGCCGATCCGGATCACGCCGATGACCACCGCGACCGCGATCAGGGTCAGCAGCCAGGTCATCCCCGTGGCCATCGAGAAGGCCGCACCGGAATTGCGGATCAGCGTCAGCCGCACCAGGTCACCGATGATCGAAATCGGTTCCCCCGGCGTCATCTTCGCCACCACCAGTGCCTTGGTGCCCAGGTCGGCGAGCAGTACGACGGCCGCGATCGCCAGCAGCCACGGCAACCGGCGCGGGAAGGCCGAGGCGGCGCCCGTGGAACCGTCGGGCGTGTCGGAGCCGGGCTCGGCGACCTCGCCACCCGGCTCGGCCGCGTCCCCGCCGGGGCCGGCACCGGTTTCGCGGCCGCCGGATCCGCTGTCGTTCCGGTCCGCCGCGGTCTCGTGACCAGGGTCGTCGGAGTCTTCGAGGTGTTGCTCACGCGGCCGGTCCGTATTCACAGCTAGACATCATTCCTCATGCCGCCGGCATCCCGACGCGGTGCTGTCGCCCGGTGCCCGCGGGCGGGGTTGTCAAAGCTGTTTTTCAGGAACCGGTCGTACCCTGTTCGGCGTGACGGTGTTGTCTTCCCACTCCTGCGACTCGGTGACCGGTCCGCGCCCTCCGGGGGCGCCGGGCCGGCTCCCGAACCCGCGTACCGTGCGCTCGGGAGTGCTGTTGATGGTGCTCGCGGTCACCCTGTCCGCACTCGGCGTCGGTTGCGGTGACAGTACCGAGGCCACCAGTGACGCCGAGGTCGAACCGTCCGGGTTCGGCAAGGAGGTCACCATGCCGATCGCCGCGGCGGTCGCGACCGTGGTCGCGCCGGGCGAGGAGCCGCGCGCCCCGCTGCGACCGGCCGTGCCGCGCGGGACCACCCAGCAGGTGACGCTGCGGACCGATCACCACATCGACGAGCAGATCAACGATCAAGCGGTCCGGAGCTTCTCACCGGCCGCGGTGACGATCCCGCTCACCGCCGACGCGAGGTCCGACGGCGTCGATCTGGTACTCGGCACGGCCACCTCGACCGATCCGGGACTGGATCATCAGCTGCTCTCCGCCGACGGTTCCCACGCCGGACTCGAGTTCACCGAACTCGGTGCGATCACCGCACTGCGGATGGCGCCGGCGCCGTCCACTCCCGACGCCGCGCGCGCCGCCATCGAACAGGCCTTCTACCAAGCGGTCTACGAGGCGATCGCCTTCCCCCACGATCCGGTCGGCGAGGGCGCGGTGTGGACCGTGCATCAGCAGGTGTCGGGTCTGGTCCCGCTGGATCAGACGACGACCGCGACGCTCACCCGGCGCAACGGTAATCTGCTGACCATCGATCTCGACATCAGCCAAGCACCGAAATCGCCCACCTGGCAGCTGCCGAACAACTCCGGCGCCCTCGACATCGTCGATTACCTGATGCACGGCAGTGGCACCATCACCGTGGATCTCGGACTGCCGCTTCCGGTTTCGGGTGCGATCACCATCGGAGGCAACCAGTGCTACCGCGACCCGCACACCGATGTACTGGTGCGACAGGACGTCCGGACGCAGGTGCAATGGGGCGAATGACCCGAGCCGCCGTCGTGCTCGCGGGGGTCGTCGCCGGCGTGAGCGCATGCGGGAATCACGATCAGTCGTTGCCGGCGCTGCCCTCGACGGTGGCCGCGCCACCGATCACCGCTCCCGCGGTCACCGATTCCGAGGTGCTGCGCGCGCTGCTGCTGGGGCCGGCCGATATGCCCGCCGGTTTCACCCAGCTCGACGATGCCGCACCGGGCAACGGGCCCACCCCACAGGATCGCTCGCGCACCGAACCCGCCGAATGCGCGAAAGTGCTGGCGCCGGTGGCGGATCTGTACGCCGGGCCCACCGCCCGCAGCGCGGCCCACTACTCCTCCCCCAACTTCGCGAGTATCGATATCGATATCGCCAGTTACGCCGACGGTGGCGCGGCACAGGCCTTCTCCGCGGTCCAGAAACTGGCGCACGCCTGCGGTAGTTACTCCGGCACCGACGCCGACGGCACGTCGGTCTCCTACCGGCTGGGCGGGCTGTCCCAGCCCGCCGCCGGTGACGCCTCGACCTCGTTCCAGGTCCGCACCACCAGCGAAGGGATGTCGCTGTATTCGGCGGCGACCGTCGCGGTGGTGGGCAGCACTATCGTGCAGATCGCCGAAACCTCACCGGCACAGGTCGAGCCGAACGCACTGCGGGATCTCACCGATAAGCAGATCCGCCGGATGACCGGCGCCACCGGGCCCTAGAACTACACCTAGTTCGGTACCCGCCGCGGGATGCCGGCCGCGTCGGCTCGGCACCTCCGGGCGCCCGGCCTCACCCCCACGCGGTGTTGATGTGACCGGGATTCCACATCCCGCCGCGAGTCTCGCGAGTGACCGAGGGTACGGCCGCGGTCGCGGTGGTGTCGCGCGGCGTCAGCCGCTGCAACTCACCCCAGTCCCGGCGCCAGTCGTCCTTCAGGTAGGTGGCCAGCGTCTGCGAGCTCAGCAACTGCTGACTCCAGCCCAGCGGGCCACCGCCCTCGTGACTCTCCCACAGTGTGGTGTCGTGTGCGGCGGTCCGGTCGGGCAGGATCCGCCAGCCCGGGGCCTGCGCGATCCCGTCACGATGATCGTAGGGCCGCTGGCACGGGAACTGCAGTCCCACCGCCCAATCCAGGAGCACCGGGTTGTGCGAGCCGACCATGTCCTGCAGCGTGGTGGTGCGCGGAATCCGTGGCGGGGTCAGCGCCACCCACTGGTTCGGATCGCGGCTGGTGTCGTCGGCGACGACACGGATCACATCGGCCCGGGCCGGGATCTGATCCAGCGGCACTCGCAGATTCCGCCACGACGGGGACGGCCCGATATCCATCGGGACGACCGACCCCAGCGTCCGGGCGCCGGTCGGTGAATCGCTGGTGCCGTATTCGATTTCGACCTTCTGCCCGGGTGAGACGACGCCGTCCTTGTCGATGGAACGGATGCGCCCGGCCGCGGTGACCGCCACGATGCCGGTGCGCTCGGCCGGATCGGGCAGCCGGTACCAGCCGGTGGTCAGGTGCGCCGGATCCTGCTCACCGGCGGTGCCCAACTCGGGTGTGGTCCGCGAATCGAGGCCGAACGGCAGTGGCGCGCCGGCGGTCTGGGTACCGGCCTCGCTCTGGTTCTTACCGCTGTCGAAGGCGCTGGAGATACTGCTGCTGTTGGTCGGCTCGCCCTCGGGCGTCAGGTCACCGACACCGTTGGGCACGAATCCGGCGGCCCCCGCGGTGAACGCCGACTGGGGATCACCGGTGAGCGGCGCCAGCATCGACGCGTTCGGATCGGTTTCGACGAGGACGTCGTCGGCCAGCCCGCACGGCTCACCCAGCACCGCATCGATATTCGAGCGGGCCAGCGAGAACGCCGGGTACTGGGCGACGGCGCCCTTGGCGAACGAGGCCATCTCGAAGACCACCAGCAAAGCCGCGGCCACGGTCAGCGGCGGGATCTTCGCCCAGCGCCAGCCGATGCGCGAAACGCGGTGTGGCGTACCGGGTTCGGGAGCCCGCACATGCCACCATCCGGCCAGCGCGAGCAGCAGCACGGCGACCACCAGGAAGAGCTTGCTGAGTCCGAACCCGTGCACCGAGGGTGGCTTGTCCCACCACGGGATGCCGTAGCTGGAGACGTACCACCATTCGTTGACACTGGTGAAGATCTGCGCCATCACCAGTGCGACCACCGCGCCGAACAGCGCGCGGTTGCGTGGTGAGCGCATCACCCGCGGGCCGACGGCCACCGCGGTCAGCACCGCCACCGCCCCGGCGAGCCCGGCGTAGACGCCGTTGTGGTGGGTGAATTTGGTCGGTGTGGTGGCCATCAGCAGCATCGACGCGAACGTGATGCCGAGCAGACGCCGGGCGGGCCCGCCCGCGGTGAACGGAATCCGGCCGCCCTTGCGCAGCAGGACGAATACGCAGACCAGCAGGCCCAGCCACATCGCGACCATGCCGAAGCGGCGGCCGATCGAGCCGTCCGCGGTCGGCATGAACAGCCACTGATAGTTCAGATAGTCGTTGTACCAGGGGTCCGACGGCCCGACCGCGGTGTGCACACGCCGCATCTCGAACATCGCGGCCAGCGGCTGCACCGCGAACGCGAAAGCCAGCACCAGCGCTCCGGCGGCGGCCAGCGGCGCCAGGAGCGCACCGTAACCGCGCAGCACCGCCCACCGGGAGCGGCGCCCACCGGTGGCCGGATCGGCGGCCAGCTCACGCGCCCGCGCGCTACCGAAGCGGAAGACGGTGCGCATGCCCGCCAGCAGCGGCGCCACGCAGATCACACCCGAGGGCGCGGCCGTGAAACTGAAGGCCGCCACCAGGATCGCGATCGCGTACGGCAGCAACCGCCGGGTCGCGATCGCGCGTTCGACGAAACACCAGGTCAGCAGAACGCAGACCGCGATGACCGGCTCCGGCCGCAAGCCGTTGTTGTAGGGCAGCCACACCGCCAGGAAGATCAGCGCGCCGGTCCAGACCGCGACTCGGTCGTGGCGCACCGCCACCCCGAGCCGCGGGATCACCTCCCGGCTCAACGCCAGCCAGGTCACCACACCGGCCAGCAGCGTCGGTATCCGCATCCACGGACTGGCGGTGCTGATCTCGGTCATGTGGGCGATGATGTCGTACGGCGGTGTGCCGACCGGATTTTCGGGCACGCCGAAGAATCGGAAGTAGTTCGCCATATAGCCCGAGGCCAGTGACGCGCGCGCCATACCGAACTGATAACCGTCGTCGGAGGTGGTCGATCCGATGAAATGCCACACCACGAGGCTGCCGAGCACCACGGCGTCGACCACGCCGAACGACCACCACCGCTGCGGCAGCCAGCGCCGGACCCGGCGGCCGTCGAGCCGGTCCAGGCGGAACAGCGCGGCCAGCGCGATGAGGGTGAACACCACGGCCAGCACCGTGGCCACCCGCTTGATCATGGTGGGCACCACCGAGAATCGGCTGTCGACCTGGGCGGTGACGCTGGTCCCGGCCGCCGCGGTCAGATCGCTGTAGACGCCCACCAGCTGAGGACGCCAATCCCCCTGCAGTGTCACCGGTTTCACATCCGTGCCGGTGAAAGTCGCGGTGGTGTGCGAGATCTCGGAGTGCACCGTGAGGACGCAGCCGGCACCCAGCCGATCGACCGGCACACTGGCGAGGGACTGATTGCGCAGCACCGCCTCGAACTGCCCCGGTTTACCGTCGGTTCCGGGCCGCACCCGGGCGACGAAGCCGTACCTCTCCCGATCCGGTGCGCCCGCGGGCATCGTCGAGGTCAGCGTCGTGCCCTCGACGGGCAACTGCGATACCGCGGCGCACGGAACGGTGGCATCGAAGGTCAGCGGCGCGTACGACACCAGCGGGGCATCGATCCCGCGGGTCGATCCCCGCTGCGGCCACGACAGCGTGGTGTGGTCGACCTGGACCGGCAGCAGCGGCACCGCGATGGCGCACAGGGCGCCCAGCAGTCCGGCGATGAGTGCGATCGGCTGGGCCCAGCGAGCGAATCGTGACCGGTCGACCCGGTGTCCCTGTCCTGCAGCGGGCGCGTCGTCCGCCCTCACCATCGTGTCGGTCACGGACGCAGATGCTAGCGCGGGCCCCACGAGGCGAACGAAGTCGTCCGACCTTTCTCAGTCTTTGTTTAGATTCCCCGCACTCACGCCACGGCGAACCGCCACGTCATCGCCGTGTCGAACGAAGCGGGGCCGGCGTCCCGCAGGAGCGCCGGCCCCGCGACGGGGATTACCGAACCTATTCGCACGCGGGCGACTGCTGGCCCAGGTTCTTCAGCGCGGCACAGGCCCAGCTCTTCTGCAGCTTCCACTGGCCGTCCTGCGCGACGAACGGCACGTCGGCCGGGTTCGGGGCGCCGCCGTTCACCGAGAAGTCCACCTTCGCCGTCAGCGTGTCGCCGCCCAGGTACTGCACCTGGGTGACGTTGATCTTGGCGTTGTTCTGCTGATACGCGTTGGTCAGGTTACCCATCATCTGGGGATCCTTGGCCAGCGCTTGCTGGCCGTCCTCGAGCCACTGCGCCTTCTGCTCGGCCGGCACGTTCGGGTCCAGCGCCTGCGCCAGTTCCGTGTTCAGATCAGCGGCCGTCGGCACCGGGGGCGTGTTCGCGGCCGAGGTCGCCGCCGCTTTGCTCGTCGTGGCCTTGTGGCTCGAGTGCTTGTCACCGCTACCGCAGGCAGACATGCCGAGCGCAGCCACGACAGCCAGGGTGGCGACCGCGATGCGTCCAGTCATCTGAAGCTTCAATGCTCGTCCTTTGCGTTCGAGTTGGTCTCTGGTTCTGTTCACGTGACAGCTCCCACCCGATCGGCAGCAGTGCACGAGTGGCCTCACGGTACCCGTCGAATTTCAACGAAGACTAAGGAGAGGATCGGCCGGGGCGAGATCGTCATCGTCGGCAGCGAACGTATACGCCGGGCCGGGCCCTGTCGAGCGGGTCTCGAAACGAACGGTGACCCGGCCGTGCCCGCTGCCCTGAACCCAGCCGTGTCCGTGTGCCGGATGGGCCACATCGCGTCCCGGATACCAGAATTCGGTGGTGTAGGACCGAGTGGGCGGCGGCACCACCGGTTCGACGGCGAGGGCGGGCGCGGCGATGGGCTCCTCGAAAACTGTGTCGCGGACCTCTCCGGTGTCCCTGTCCAGATCTGGGAACAGCGACTCCTGCCGGACCACCGACAGCCCGCCGAATCCCACGCCCACCAACCGGATCGAACCGAGTTCGACCGGATCGATGGCCGAGCGCTGGGCCGCGGCGGTGAGTGTCGCGAGATCGGCGGTGGCGTAGGGCAGGGTGAGCGAGCGCGTGACGATACCCATGTCGCTCTTCTTCAGCTTCAGGACCACGGTGCGCGCCGCGCGGCCGTCGCGCAGCAACCGGCGGTGGGCCGACGCGGCCATCACCTCGATGGCCGGGCGCAGTTGCGCCAGGGTGACGATATCGGTCTCGTACGTGGTTTCGGCACTGATCTGTTTGGCCTCGGCGCGCTCGGCCACGGGTCGCTCGTCGATCCCGCGCGCGAGCCGGTGCAGCGCCGCGCCGGCACTGCCGCCCAGCAGCGATGCCGCCTCCGCTTCGGGCAGCGCCGCGAAGGCCCCGACCGTCTCGATCCCCACCGAGCGCAGCCGCTGTTCGGCCACCGGCCCGATTCCCCAGAGTTTGCGTACCGGCAACCCGGCCAGCAGGCTCTGTTGTTCGGCGGGCGAAATCACCCGCACCCCATCGGGTTTGGCCATCCCGGAGGCGATCTTGGCCAATTGCTTTCCGGTGCCGGCGCCCACCGAGGCGACCAGTCCGGTCCGGTCCAGCACCGCGTGCCGCAACCGCTCACAGAAATCCCGGACACCCGCGACGCTCGCGCCCGCGAGTTCGGCCGGCTCGCCGAAGGCCTCGTCGAACGACAGCGTCTCCAGGATCGGGATCCACGTCCGCAGCGTCTCGAAGACCTGGCCGCTGACCTCACCGTAGACCGCCCCGCGCGGCGGGATCACGACCGCTGTGACACCGACCAGCCGGCGCGCCTGATGCATCGGCATGGCCGAACGCGCCCCGAACACCCGCGCCTCGTAGCTGGCTCCCGCCACCACCCCGCGACCGCCCATGCCACCGACGAGGACCGGCCGGCCGCGCAGCGTCGGCCGGGTGAGCTGTTCGACCGAAGCGAAGAAGGCATCCATATCGATGTGCAGCACCCACCGCCGCGCCGAGACCGTGTCGTCGGTCGCGGAGGCGACGCCGGGCGCGTTCATCGGCACCCGGGCGTACGGCGCCCGGACCGGAGGACGGCCGCAGCTGTCCCCGCCGCCGGGAACTGTTCGGCGACTCCGGAATTGCTGTCGGGTTCCTGTGTACCGGGGTAGACATCCGGCCGTCCCGCGATACCCGCACCGACCCGGGTGGATACCCTCTGACCAGGCACGAGCCGTGTCGTAGCCGAGGCGAAGTCAGGGTGCATGGCCCGAAATCTACGCGTGGGGACCGACATGTCCGGTAACGAGAATGTGTGATGATCGATTCATGACCATCCGCAAGGCCGTGATCCCAGCCGCCGGTATCGGCTCCCGCCTGCTGCCGCTGACCAAGGCCATTCCCAAGGAGATGCTGCCGGTCGGCGACAAGCCGGTGATCGAGCACACCGTCCGGGAACTGGTGGCCTCGGGGATCACCGATATCACGATTGTCGTGAGCGGCGGGAAGTCGCTGATCCAAGATCATTTCCGCCCCAATCCCGCCCTGGTGGCGCAGCTGCGCGCCGACGGTAAGTCCGCCTACGCCGATGCCGTGGAGGAGGTCGGCGAACTGAGCCGGCTCGGCCACATCACCTATCTGGACCAGCACGGGCCGTACGGCAACGGCACGCCTGTGCTCAATGCCGCCCGCACACTCGGCGACGAGCCGATGCTGGTGCTGTGGCCCGACGATGTCTTCGTCGCCGAGGTGCCGCGTGCCCAGCAGCTCATCGACGCCTACAACAAGACCCACTCTCCGGTGCTGGCACTGCTGCCGATGGATCCGGCCGACTCGAAGCGCTACGGCGTTCCGGTGGTGGAGGAGACCTTCGACAACGGACTGATGCGCCTCACGGGCCTGGTCGAGAAGCCCAAGCCGGAGGACGCGCCCTCGGCCTTCGCCGCGATCGGCGGGTACGTTGTCACCCCCGGCATTATCGAGGAGCTGCGCAAACAGGTCGACGAGTGGTACACCCACCGCACCGGTGAGGTCTACCTGACCGACGCGATCAACGTGTTCGCCGCGTCGAACGCGGCCTACGGCCAGGTGATCCGCGGCAAGTGGTACGACACCGGCAATCCCGCCGACTATCTGGTCGCCCAATTCGCCTCGGCCCTCGCCCATCCCTCCTACGGGCCGTTGTTGCGCGATCTGTGCACGGAGTGACCGACACCCCGGCGCAACGCCGCTGCCCGACGCCGAGGTGGTGGCGGGCTCAGCCGTCGGTGGCGTTGTAGCGCACCAGGTACGCGGCGAACCGGTCGATATCGCGATCGTCCCAGTCGTCGAACCGCTCGTCCACGGCCGCGCTGCGGGCGCGCTCGGCCGCCGCGGCGATCCGCCGCCCGGCGTCGGTCGCGCGCAGGATGTGGTTGCGCCGGTTGGCCGGATCCACTTCCTTGACCAGATAGCCCTGCTTCTGCAGCGCCGCGACCTGCCGGCTCATCGTGGACTTGTCCAGCACGAAGTATTCGGCCAGTTCGGCGGCCAGACAGCCGTCACGGGCGATCACCAGGTCGAGAATGCTGTAGGCCACCAGCGGCAGATCCGGATGTAGTTCGGCCGCGCGCCCGCGGGCCCGGCGCGCGAACGCGGTGAGTTCGCGCTGGATTGTCTGAATCGCCACAACGCGGGACGGGTATGAATCCGCATCCTTCATGGTTGTATAGTACAACAGATAATAGTTGTATTTACCAACCTTTGGAGCGGAGAGCATGCCCTTACACCAGCTTCGGCATATCGCCGGACATCTAGTGACCCCGCTGCTGATGTGCCTGGGCATGGGCTTGGCCTACCTCGGCGCGTTCCACCAGCCCGAGCCCCATCATCTGCAGGTCGCGATCGTCGGCGACAGCCCGCAGGTGAAGGTCATGGCGCAGACCTTGAAGGATCGGACCGGCGACGCGCTCGACATCGTCACCGTCGACAGCCGGGCGGCCGCTATCGACCGACTCCGGCATCGCGACCTCGCCGGCGCCTTCGTCCCCGACGACCGGCAGCCGGAACTGCTGGTGGCCGAGGCCAATTCGGACACCACTGCGATGGCGGTGGACACGGTATTCGGCGCGGTGACGGCCCAGCGGAATCTCCCGTTGCACACCACCGATATCGCGCCCACGGCTCAGGGCGATCCCACCGGCCAGGGCCTGTTCTTCGTACTTGTCGCACTGAGTATCGGCGCCTACGGCAGCGTCGCCGCGATCAGTGTCGCCGGAGCCGGGGCGAGTATGACGGTGCGGGCCCTGGCCGCGGCCGTGACCTCGTTCGTGGTCAGCGTGATCGGCATCGCGCTCGCCGGACCCGTCTTCGGTGTCGTCGACCACGGCTACGCCTCGATCTGGGCGATGGCCTGGCTCTACGCCGCGGGCATCCTGTTCATCGGCATCGGCCTGCACACCTACCTGAAGCGGTGGACGACGCTGGCGGTGATGGTGCTGTTCGTGATGCTCAACTTCACCACCTCCGGCGGCATCTACCGGCCGGAGTTGCAGAACGGATTCTTCGGCGCCCTGCACTCCTTCTGGAACGGCGCGGGCTTCGTGGAGGGTGCGCGCAGCCTGCTCTACTTCGACGGCAACGGCGGACTCGCCGGTCGCCTGGTGAGCCTGGCGCTGTGGTTCACCGCCGGTGTGACCCTGGTGGTAGTCGCCGGAATCCACGAGCGCCGGGCAGCGCGGGGACAGGCGACCACGGCAGCGTCGCCGGCCGCCGCGGCGGCCACGATCCCCACCGGCCCCGCCGCCGCCACCGCGCACCACGAGGCGGCGGACGCCGAGGCCCGGGACGAGGCCGAAGAGGAGCTGGAACAGGCGGTGGGCGTCTGACCGACGCCGCACCGCCCGCGATCCGCCGCCTCAGAAGAAGCGGCGAATCGCGTAGATGTCGAAATCACTCATCGGGGTCAGCCCGATCGGCACGCCGGGCGAATGCGCGTTGAACAACATGCCGCCACCGGCGTAGATCCCCTCGTGCGAGCCGTCGTCGTTCACGATCACCACATCGCCGGGCATCATCGATCCGAACGGCACCGCACTGCCGGCCCGGGCCTGTTCCCAGGTGGTGCGCGGCAGGAAGATCCCGACCTGCCGGAACGCCCACTGCACCAGTCCGGAGCAGTCGAAGGCATTGGGTCCGGTGCCACCCCACTCGTAGGGCTTACCGGCCTGGGTGCCGGCGACGCTCAGCGCGATCAGCGCACGTGGACTGGCCAGCGGCAGGGCCGCCGAACCGCTGGCGCTGCCGGAGGCCGACCCCGACCCGGAACCCGAACCGCTGCCCGTCTCCGCCGACCCCGACGAACTGCCGGTGTCGGCGGGTGCGGCCGTCGCCGGACCCGCCCAGATCGTGAAGCAGACGGCCACCACCGCGGCGGCCGACAGATATCGCGAGAAAGAGAATCTGCTGTACGCGATTCCGCGCACGCGTAACGCTGCCATGTGCTCGCCCTTCGGTAGGCAATGCCACCACCACGGCACGCCGACCGGCGATTACACAGCACACAGCAGAGATTTGGGATGGCCGCTTCCCCACGGACACCTCATCCGGTCAACTACCAGGTGGTGCACTTTTTCATCGGGTTCGATCGGGAACAACACACAAGCTCTAGTAAACAGTGATGGTTGCTGTGACATAGCTGTTTTAGCGCAAGTCACATGCACACCACAAGTACCCATTCGCAACCGTGACCCTGTCGGGCACCATCGGACACATGCCAGGTCGTACCGCGAATCGGACGATGACCCCCTCTCCGCGGCCCGCCGGGCGCCCCGAGAACCGGAGTGTAGATGCGGTCCAGCAGGGTATACATGGTCCCGCGCCGCCACCGATGCGGTCCGGAGAGCAGCGCACCGATCGGCTCATCGGCCGCCGGGCTCCCCGCCCGACCGACGCGATCGCCGATCCGGGCGGTCCCGCCGGGCCCGGCCGAGATACGACCGGGCCCGGCGTCGCGATCAGGCCTTGGCGATCGCCGCGCGCACCCCACCGACCACCTCGGCCGCCGCAGCGCCCGCGGCGCCGAAGCTCAGCTCGGTGGCCAGGATCTCGCCCGCGATCAGGTCACGATGGGTCCGCGCCCATTCCGCGCGATCGGCGGGGACCTCGAGCACCACCGTGATCCGGTCGGACACGTCCAGCCCCAGCGATTTGCGAGTCTCCTGCAGATCGCGGATCAGGTCCCGGGCCCAGCCCTCGGCCTCGAGTTCCTCGGTGACCTCCGAATTCAGCACCACCAGACCGGCGTTGCCGGGCAGAGCCGCGGTGGATTCGGGTTCGGCGGCCACCAGGCGCTGGGTGTATTCCTCGGGCAGCAGGACGATCCCGTCCTCGTGACCGGGTACCAGCGCCCGCACCACACCGTCGTCCTCGCGCCACTGGCCGGCCTTGACCGCCTTGATCACCGCCTGCACTTCCTTGCCCAGGCGCGGACCCGCGGCACGGGCGTTGACGACGAGTTCGAAGCGACCGTGCGCGGCCACGTCGGCGGTCAGATCGACCTTCTTGACATTCACCTCGTCGGCGATCAGGTCCACGAACGGACGCAGCCGATCCGCGTCGGCCGCGGCCACGGTGACCTCCGACAGCGGCAGGCGCACCCGCAGGTTCTGGGCTTTGCGCAGGCTCAGCACCGTCGAGCAGGCGGTGCGGACCTCATCCATGGCCGTCACCAGATCGGCGTCACGGGACAGTTCCTGCGCGGTCGGCCAGTCGGTCAGGTGCACCGAACGGCCGCCGGTCAGGCCGCGCCAGATCACCTCGGTGATCAGCGGCAGCAGCGGCGCCGCCAGTCGCGTCGTCACCTCGAGCACGGTGTGCAGGGTGTCGATGGCATCGCGATCCTCTTCCCAGAAGCGCGAACGCGACCGGCGCACATACCAATTGGTGAGCGCGTCGGCGAAGGTGCGCAACTCGTCGCAGGCGGTGGCGATGTCGTACACCTCGAGCGCATCGGTCATGGCGTCGCGGGTCTGCGCCAGCTTGGCCAGGATGTAGCGGTCCAGCACATGCTGCGAATCGGTCCGCCACTCCCCCGGCCGGGATGCGTAGAGCTGCAGGAAGGTCCACGCGTTCCACAGCGGGCGCAGCGCATGGCTCACCCCCTCGCGGATACCGCGCTCGGTGACGATCAGGTTGCCGCCGCGCAGTACCGGCGACGCCATGAGGAACCACCGCATGGCATCGGAGCCGTCGCGGTCGAACACCTCGTTGACGTCGGGATAGTTGCCCTTGGACTTCGACATCTTCAGCCCGTCGTCGCCGAGCACGATGCCGTGCGCCACAACGGACTTGAACGCCGGGCGGTCGAACAGCGCGGTCGAGAGCACGTGCAGGTTGTAGAACCAGCCGCGGGTCTGGCCGTTGTACTCGACGATGAAATCGCCCGGGCTGTGCGGCGACGCGTCCGACGTACCTTCGAACCACTCCTTGTTCTCGAACGGGTAGTGCACCTGCGCGTACGGCATCGAACCGGACTCGAACCAACAGTCGAGCACCTCCGGGGTGCGCCGCATCATCGATTTCCCGGTCGGGTCATCGGGATTCGGGCGCACCAGCTCGTCGATCATGGGCCGGTGCAGGTCGTCGGGCCGCACCCCGAAGTCGCGCTCGAGCGCGTCCAGCGAGCCGTACACGTCCACCCGCGGATAGGCCGGATCATCGGAGATCCACACCGGGATCGGCGCGCCCCAGTAGCGGTTGCGGCTGATGTTCCAGTCGCGGGCGTTCTCCAGCCACTTGCCGAACTGGCCGTCGCGGATGTGCTCGGGGACCCAGGTGATCTCCTTGTTGAGCTCCACCATGCGGTCACGGAACTTGGTGACCGCCACGAACCAGGACGGCACCGCCATGTAGATCAGCGGCTGACCGGAACGCCAGCTGTGCGGATACGAGTGCTCGATGGTCTCGTGCCGCAACAGCTTTCCGGCCGCCTTGAGATCCTTGATGATGACCGGATTGGCATCGAAGACCATCAGACCCTCGTACGGCGGCACCATCGAGGTGAACTTGCCGCCCGCGTCCAGCGGCTGCACCACCTCGATGCCGTTGGCCGAGGCCACATCCATATCCTCCTCACCGAACGCGGGTGCCAGATGCACCACGCCGGTACCGGAGTCGGTGGTCACGTAGTCGGCGCCCAGCACCCGATGCGAGTTCGGGTGACCGAGGAAGAAGTCGAACGGCGGCCGGTAGCTCAGGCCCACGAGCGCGGCGCCGGAATGCTCCGACAGCAGTTCGAGGCCGTCCTCGGCGGTGCCCAGTTCCCGCGCGTAGTGCGAGACCCGCTCGACGGCGAGCACA
Organism: Nocardia spumae; assembly: GCF_020733635.1. Taxonomy (NCBI): domain Bacteria; kingdom Bacillati; phylum Actinomycetota; class Actinomycetes; order Mycobacteriales; family Nocardiaceae; genus Nocardia; species Nocardia spumae. Next base: position 4,659,888 of record NZ_JAJFZL010000001.1, read on the forward strand.
TACCGCTTCCCGTCCTTACCCCGCACATGGGCGTAGGTGATGTCCGGATGCACCGCGACCGCCAGGTTCGACGGCAGTGTCCAGGGCGTAGTGGTCCAGATCAGCGCGTTGGCGCCGTCGAGCTCGTGCAGCGGATGACCGGCCGGGACCTGGAGCCGCATGTCGACGGTGACCGCCGGATCCTGGCGCATCCGGTAGGCGTCGTCGAGGCGGGCCTCCTGATTCGACAGCGGCGTCTGCTCGTACCAGCTGTAGGGCAGCACCCGGAAGCCTTGGTAGATCAGGCCCTTGTCGTACAGCGACTTGAACGCCCACATCACCGACTCCATGAAGTCGAGATCGAGGGTCTTGTAGTCGTTGTCGAAGTCGACCCACCGGGCTTGGCGCGTCACATACTCACGCCACTCATTGGTGTAACGAAGCACAGAGGATTTGCACGCGGCATTGAATTCCGCAAGGCCCATCGCGTCGATCTGTGATTTGTCCGTGATACCGAGTTGCTTCTCCGCTTCGATTTCCGCGGGCAATCCGTGTGTGTCCCAACCGAAGCGCCGTTCGACGCGCTTACCGCGCATCGTCTGGAACCGCGGAACCAAATCCTTCACATATCCGGTGAGCAGATGCCCGTAATGCGGCAAACCGTTGGCGAATGGCGGGCCGTCGTAGAAGACGAACTCCTCGCGGCCGGCGCGGTGGTCGATGCTGGCGCGGAACGTGTCGTCGGCGGCCCAGTACTCCAGAACCCGGCGCTCGAGCTCCGGGAACGTCGCGCTCGCGCCCGTCCGCGAGCCGGCATCCGCATCGCTGAATTCGACGCGGGGATAGGCGTTGCGGGTGGATGTCTCGTCCGCCATGGCGGCCACGGTCTCCCTCGTGCCAGTGCGCTCGATCGGCGCAATCGGTGGGCACGGGGACGACGCCGGCGCCTGTGCGCCGCTGCCGCGGTACCACCCCGCTTGTCCGTCCCGGAGCCTGCTCCGAGGTGCGGACCTCTCGTTTCGAGCTGTGACGGGCTCGCCCGTTCGGTTCTACTGAGCGCCTGAGCACCGTTCTTCCGAAGACTCCCCGGTGATGGCCGGATCACTGCCGATCTACAGGTTTGATTGTAGCCAGTGCGGGCAACGCTATTTCCGTGCCCCGTTCATGCTGCGCTCACCGTTTGGCGTGACGACCCGGGCGTGACTGTTGACCATCGTCGGGATTGCGAATCGCCAGCGCGCTGACCAGCAGGACGACCGCGCCGATGACGCATACCACGATGCACCCCCAGGCCCAGAGCACCGATCCGGTTGTCAACGCCGTCACCAGGAGAGCGAAGCCGATCGCGGCCAGCACGAGTGTCAGGACGAGCATGGTCACCCCCTAGGCGGCAGGCGGGCCGCGTCGCCCACGAGGGGCCCCGGCGGCTCCACAGAACAACGACCACACAGCGGAATGCGACGTCCTACCCCGACAGCTCGGCGGGGTGCGGCCGACGCACCCGGGAACGAGCTATTTGCCGCCCTTGGCGAACGAGGCGGGTGCGTGGTTGTTGGAGACGGCCTCGAATGCCTCACCGCCGTCGACCGGCACTGCGGAACCACGATTCTCCAGCTCCTCGAGCTGCGATTCCAGATAGGACTTCAGCCGCACCCGGTACTCACGCTCGAAGGTCTTCAGCTGCTCGATCCGGCTTTCCAGCACGCTGCGCTGCTGGGTGATGGTGGCCATGATCTCGGTGTGCTTGCGCTCGGCATCGGCCTGCAGCGCGTCGGCCTTCTCCTTGGCCTGCCGCAGCTGGCTGTCGGAACGGTTCTGGGCATCCGACAGCAACGAGTCGGCTTTCTGACGTGCCTCGCCGACCATCGCGTCCGACCGGGTCTGCGCCTCGCTGACCATTCGCTCGGAATTCGCCCTTGCGTTGGAGAGAAGCTGTTCGGCCTCCGCCTTGGCATCGGTGGTGAGCCGATCGGCCATCTCCTGCGCCAGGCTCAGCACCTTGGCGGCCTGCAGATTCGCATCCGCGGCGGAGTTGTCCTTGGGTGCGACCGGCGCCGGGGCGGGAACCGGCACCGGCGGTGCCACGGGCACGGGCTTCGGCGGCTCCGGTTGCGGCGGTACCGGTTTCACCGCCTGCGGAGCCGGACGCGACTTCTTCGCATCGGCCAGCTCGGCATCCAGCTCAGCAACCCGCTGGCGCAGGTCCGCGTTCTCCTCGATGAGGCGTGAGAGCTCCTGTTCGACCAAGTCGAGGAAGGCGTCGACTTCGTCCTCGTTGTAGCCGCGCTTCCCGATCGGCGGTTTGCTGAACGCGACGTTGTGCACATCGGCTGGAGTCAGCGGCATGGAAGGATCCCTTCACGCTTCGTACGGAGATCTACCGTAGATCTTCTAGCAAGCTCTTCTTCTCGGCCCATTCTGTCACACCGGAGCTATCGGCTGCCCGAGCCTGCTGACGATCGACATGAGAATGAACACGATGAAAAGCAGGACCATAATCGAAAGATCGAGTCGAATTCCCCCCAAGTTCACCGGAGGTATCAGGCGTCTCAGCAGTTTCACCGGGGGATCGGTGATCGTGAAGATCACCTCCAGCACGACGGCGACGAACCCCCGCGGATGCCAGTCGCGCGCGAAGCTGCGGATGAACTCGACGATCACTCGGCTGATCAACAACAGCCAGAAGAGGAACAGGAGTACATACAGCACCTGAAACAAGGCCACCTGTCCACTTTGCCTCAGATTCGGTGTCCTGCAAACTCCCCGCGCCGTCCATACGGCATCGATTCCCCCCATCGCGGCCACTCGACCGGGGCCGCCGCCGCGCCGCGGCTCCCGGTTCGAGGGTTATTTCTGGTTGTAGAAGCCGTTTTCGGCGATGCGCCGGCGCTCCTCGGCCGATACATCGACATCCGACGGTGAGAGCAGGAACACCTTGGTCGCCACCTTGTCGAACGAACCACGCAGTGCGAAGGCCAAACCGGCGGCGAAATCCACCAGTCGGCGCGCATCGGCGTTGCTCATCTCGACCAGGTCCATGATCACCGGAGTTCCGTCACGGAAGCGCTCGCCGATGATCGCGGCCTCGGCATAGGTGCGCGGACGCAGCGTCGTGATCTTGGACAACGGACCTCCGTCCTCGAAGACAGGGGTCCGGCGCGGAGCCGGTTCGAACCGGGCACGCTCCTCCAGCCTCCGCTCTTCCATCCGCCGCTCGGCCTCGGGATCGACCGCCAGCGCACCGTGCGTGGTGCCGCGCACCATCGGAGTGCCGCCACCGAGTCCCCGCGAACGGCCCGAGGGCGCGGATTCGATCCGCGTCGGGCGGCGCACGGGCTCGTAGCGATCATCGGAGTAGGACTCGTCGGCGAACTCCGAGCGCCGCGGCACCGTGTAACCGGGCTGATAGGGCGCCTTGTAGGCCGGCTCGGGATAACCCGGATCGTCGGCGAACCGGTCGTCGCCGAAGTGGGACCGGCCGGTGTCGTACGGGTCGTCGCCGAAGCGCGACCGCCGGCCACGGTCGTCCGATCCCAGCGGGCCGCGGTCGTCGATACCTCGTGGGCCGCGGTCGTCGACATAGTCGTCTTCGTATTCCTCGAGCGGAACCATGCCGAAGTACGCCTTGAACCTGTGCAGCGTGCTCATGCCTCCACCTCGCTGACGCTCGGCTCCAGCACGAACACGCTCGTGGCTGCGCTGACTTCTCGCTCGCTGCGCTCGCTCATCCTGGTCGACCTTCCTACGGCCCCGACTGGCCTGGGGTGTTGAAGTCCTGCTCAGTCCTCGTCAGCCCCAAGCATATGTTTCGAATGTGACTGATGAGGTTTATTTGCTATTGCGAGGTTATCGGTCGTTCGCCCATGAGAGCGGTACCGACACGCACGCAGGTAGACCCGTGTCGCACGGCGGCCTCCAGGTCGCCGGACATTCCTGCCGACAATTCGCTCGCGCCCGGATGCGCCCGCAGCAGAGTGCGGTGCAGACCGGCCAGTTCGGCGAACGCCGAATCCGGATCCATGCCGAGTGGCGGAATAGCCATCAGTCCCCCTAGCTGCAAATTCTCCGTCGCTTCGACCTGATCGGCGAGTGCGGCAAGATCATCGGGCCCGACGCCGCCCCGGGTGGGATCACGGTCCAGACTCACCTGCAACAGCACCCGCAGCGGGTTCGTCCGCACCCCCTCGTCGCGGGCCGCGCCGGCTGCGGTGTCAAGTGCCCTCACCAACCGGTCGGAGTCCACAGAATGCACTGTATCGGCCCAGCGCACAACCGATTTCGCCTTGTTGCGCTGCAGACGGCCGATCATGTGCCAGCGCACCTGAGACAGCCGGCCCAATGATGCCACCTTGTCGGCGGCCTCCTGTTCTCGCGATTCGCCGAATTCGCGGCGCCCGAGCTGGTACAGGATCTCGATGTCGGAGGCCGGGAAGTACTTGGTCACCGGCAGCAGCCGGACGCTGTCACGTTCGCGGCCCGCTGCCCGGCAGGCGGCATCGATGCGTTGCTCCAGACGGGTCAGGGCCGCGGCCAGATGGGCCGCACGCTCGCCGCCGGACGGCGGCCCCGATTCGGTTGTGCGGATACCGGATTCGGCGCCCCCGCTCACCGAGGAGCCTCCATCCAGATCACACTCGCGATGCGGCCGGTCGGAGCGCCGCGCCGATGGCTGAACAGGGTTGCATCGGAGATCGTGCACCGCGGATCCACCGCCACCGCGGCGACACCGGCCTCCTCGAGCTGGCGGCGGATACCCGCCCTCAGGTCGAGCCCGGGGGTGCCGCGCCGGGTGGTGGTGGCACTGCCGGGCAGATGGGCCTCCACATCGTCGCGCATCGCCGCGGGCACCTCGTAGCGGTCGCCGCCGGCGGCCGGGCCGAGGAAGGCACCGATGCGTTCGGGTTGCGCGCCAACCGAAATCATCGCCTCCAGCACCGCGGGCACGATTCCGATGCGGGCGCCGACCCGTCCGGCGTGTACGGCCGCGATCACCCCCGCCTGGTCGTCGGACAGCAGAATCGGCACACAGTCCGCGGTCAGGACCACCAGCGCCAGGCCGGCCACCGTGGTGACCAGGGCATCGGTGACCGGAACGGGTTCGGCCCGGGGCCCGTCCACGATCTCGACGTTGCGGCTGTGCACCTGTTCCATCCAGACCAGCCGCTCCGGGGGCAGGCCGATGCCCTCGGCCAGGCGAATCCGGTTCCGCCGCACCGCCTCCGGATCGTCACCGACATGATCACCCAGGTTGAACGAATCGTAGGGCGCACGGGAGAACCCGCCCGCCCGCGTGGTGGTCACCCGCCGGGTCCGAACCGAAGCCTGTGTCATACCCCAAAGATTAGTAGCCACCATGAACCCATCGGCACCGATGCCGCTCACCACCAGGCATTTCACCGGTGGGGCGTGCCGACGATCACCTCCTACACGATCGAGCTGGGCCTCGTATACCCGCTGTCGCCGACCGGAAACCGACTGCGCCCGCTCCGGGTTCGGAGCGGGCGCAGTCGGCACGGAGAGGCGGGGCCTACCGCCGCATGAACGACGGCACGTCGACGTCGTCGTCGGTGTCCTCATCGGGCGGCTGGATGTGAGAACGGGTGTTGCTGGCGATCGTCGGCTCGGTGGCCGGTCGCGGCTCGTACGACGGCGCCGGGCCGCGGGCGGGCGCGGGATCGGCCGCGCGCTCGGGTTCGGATTGACGCGTGGTGCCGAAATCTCTACTCCGGCTCGTGGTCTGGCCGACGTCGCCGGCGCGGGCCGCGCCGATATTGGTTCGACCGGCCGGCTCGATCCGCCGGGCCGGGGTACCGCCGTCGAATCCCGCGGCGATGACCGTGACCCGGACCTCGTCACCGAGCGAATCGTCGATCACCGTTCCGAAGATGATGTTGGCCTCGATATGTGCCGCCTCCTGCACCAGCGAGGCCGCCTCGTTGATCTCGAACAGACCGAGGTCGGACCCGCCGGCGATGGACAGCAGCACCCCGTGCGCGCCGTCCATCGACGCCTCCAGCAGCGGTGAATTGATCGCGGCCTCGGCGGCTTTCACCGATCGCCCCTCACCCCGGGAGGAGCCGATACCCATCAGCGCCGAACCGGCGCCGGACATGACGCTCTTGACGTCCGCGAAGTCGACGTTGATCAGACCCGGGGTGGTGATCAGGTCGGTGATGCCCTGAACACCGTTGAGCAGCACCTCGTCGGCGGAGCGGAAGGCGTCCATCAGACTCACCGCCGCGTCGCCCAGCTGCAGCAGCCGATCGTTCGGGATCACGATGAGGGTGTCGCAGGATTCGCGCAGCGCCTGTATCCCCGATTCGGCCTGGTTGCTGCGCCGCTTGCCCTCGAAGGAGAACGGTCGCGTGACCACACCGATGGTCAGCGCGCCCAGCTTGCGGGCGATCGAGGCCACCACGGGCGCACCACCGGTACCGGTGCCGCCACCCTCGCCGGCGGTGACGAAGACCATGTCGGCGCCCTTGAGCACCTCTTCGATCTCGTCCTTGTGGTCCTCGGCGGCCTTGCGGCCCACCTCCGGATCCGCGCCGGCGCCCAGACCGCGGGTGAGTTCGCGGCCGACGTCGAGCTTGACGTCCGCATCACTCATCAGCAGTGCCTGCGCGTCGGTATTGACGGCGATGAACTCGACTCCCTTGAGTCCCTGTTCGATCATTCGGTTGACGGCGTTCACGCCGCCGCCGCCGATACCGACGACCTTGATCACTGCAAGGTAGTTGTGCGGGGGCGTCATGGGCTCTCGCCTTCCTTCGATCCAAAGCCTGTCGTTTTCGGATTCTCGGCAGAGCGCCGGTTCGAGGTCCCCGGTTCGCCCGGGTTTTCACTCGGACAAACCCTAAACCTGAACCATAGGGTTGGCGTTATGTCAAGTATCCGACTGGTGCGGAACGCTATTCGCACCCGCCGCGATCCGTGCGCAGGCGCGCCGAAACGAGGGGCAGAATCTTGTGTGATCCTTCTCGTCCGAGCCCGTCGGGCATCGTATCGCGAACGGCCACCGCAGACACCGGGATCGACTCCCGATATCCGCGTGACCGTGGATTCACCGGCCGAGTACGCGGCTGCGACACCCCGGCAGTCCGTGGTGCCACGGCCACCGCACGTGGCCATCGACTCCCGGCCGCCGGTCGAAAACCGCAACGGCACAACGAGTGTCACTATCGTACCGTTACCAGATCGGGACTCGAAACGTCGAATACCGTTCCCGGGCGGGTCAGCACCGGAAGTACCACCGCCGCTTTGCGTTCGGAGTCGTCCGAACCGCCCCATACCACCGTACGCCCATCGCGCAGGCTCAATTCGATATCCGAAACCGACCGCGCCGCAACCTCTCCCACCTGCGCACGAAGCGCCGGTGGCGCGGCGTCGAGAACCGCCACCGCGGCACGGGTCACCGGGTCCGCGCTGCCCGGGTGCCCGGTGGTGAGCTTCGGGACACCGGGCGGCGCCGGTTCGATGGCGAATTCCACCCCTTCGGAGTCCAGCAGATGCGGTCCCTGCGGGCCGTCGAAGAACAGCACCGCGCGGCGTTCGTCTACGGTGACCCGCACCGTCGACGGAAATACCCGCTGCACCCGGGCGGAGCGGACCTTCGGCAGAGCCGCCACCCGTCGCGCGATCGCGTCGGTGTCTATCCGCAGCATGGAGCGTCCCTCGGGAATCTGCAGAACCGCGCGGACATCCTGGTCCGGGACCGCCGACACCCCCTCGATCTGAACGGTGCGCACCGACAGCAGCGGCGTGAAGTACGCGACCGCGAGCAGCACGATCACCACCACCACAACCGGGATGCCCCACAACAGGATTCGCCGCCATCGGCCCTGCCCCATCGTGCGCACCCGCGACGCGGTACGGCGCGGCCGATAATCACGGTCGTCGTCCGGATCGACGTCGGCGGCGAGATCGGGCTGTTCGGTCACCCCACGCTGTGCCATGTCCACCTCCCTCTCCGGTGTGCGCGGCGGCGCCCACCGGGCGGGGGCGCCACGATCACCGCCCCGATGGCGGACGCACCCGCAGTCCGTCCAGAATCTGCCCACCGAGCATCGTCACATCGCCGGCGCCCATGGTGATCACCACATCGCCCGGCCGGGCCAGGCTCGCGGCCTGGCGGCCCACCCGAGACATATCGGGTTGATAGTGCACGGGTCCGGTCACCGCCTGCGCCACCAGGGCACCGTTCACCCCGGGCAGCGGCTTCTCCCGCGCACCGTACACATCGAGCACCACCACCTCGTCGGCCAGCGACAGCGCGGCGCCGAACTCCTCGGCGAAGGTGGCCGTGCGGCTGTACAAATGCGGCTGGAACACCACGATCACCCGGCCCTGCCGCGAGCGTGCGCCGTCGGCCGCCTCCTGGCGGACCAGCTCGGCCGCCGCGCCGAGAACCGCGCGCACCTCCGTCGGATGATGGGCGTAGTCGTCGAAGACCCGCACACCGTTCTCCCGGCCCACGAACTGGAACCGGCGGTGCACCCCGCCGAAACCCTCGAGACCCTGCAGCACCTCGTCCACATCGGCACCGGCGTCCCGGGCCGCGAGCAGTGCGGCCAGGGCGTTGAGCGCCATGTGGCGGCCGGGCACCGACAGCCGCAGTGTTCGGACCGCGGGTTCGTCACCGAGCTGTACGGTGGCCAATCCACCGACATCGCGCGGCTCCCAGGCCACCAGCCGAGCCTGCACCGGCACCGGAGCATCGGGAAGTTCCGCCGAGCCGTACCCGGCCACCCGGATATCGAGTTCGCCGGCGGCGACCCGATCCGCGACCCGCCGCGCCAGCGCCAGCGATCCGGGATCGTCCAGGCACACCACCAGCAGTCCGCCGCGCCCCAGCCGCGCCACGAAATCGTCGAAGACCTGAACGTAGGCCTCGTCGGTACCGAAGAAGTCCAGATGGTCGGATTCGATATTGGTGACCACCGCGACGTCCGGATCGTATTGCAGCAGTGAGCCGTCCGATTCGTCGGCCTCGGCCACGAAGTAGCCGCCGGTGCCGTGATGGGCGTTGGTCCCGGCCTCGTTCAGCTCGCCGCCGACCGCGAACGACGGGTCGAATCCGCAGTGCTGCAATGCCACCACCAGCATCGAGGTCGTCGAGGTCTTACCGTGGGTGCCCGAGACCAGCAGGGTGTGATGGCCGCGCATCAATTCGGCGAGAACCGTGGGCCGCAACAACACCGGCACGCCGCGCCGATTCGCCTCCACCAGTTCGGGATTCGTCTTCGGAATCGCGGCATAGGTGGTCACCACCGCGCTCGGACCGCCGGGCAGCAGGTCCAGGGCGCCGGCGTCGTGGCCGATCCGGACCTGCGCGCCGCGTGCCCGCAACGCCAGCACCCCGCGGCTCTCCTTGGCATCGGAGCCGGAGACGGCGCCGCCGCGCGACAGCAGAATCCGTGCGATCCCCGACATTCCGGCGCCGCCGATGCCAACCATGTGCACGCGCCGCAGCAGCTCCGGCAATTCGGCAGAGGTCTGTCCCGGCGCCGCCGAACCCTCGGCGTTCGCCTCGACCGTCTCGTTTCCTCCGGTCACCGGCCGGCCACCTCCACCACGATCCGCGCCACCTCGTCCGCGGCATCGCGATGCCCGGCCCCGGCCGCGGCGACCGACATGTTCGTCAGTGCGGCCGGATCGGTGAGCAGCGCGATCACCTCGTCCATCACATACTTCGGCGTCATCTCCGCATCCGCGACAATTCTGCCACCACCCTTGGCCACGATGGGGCGGGCATTGAACTCCTGCTCGCCGTTACCGTGCGGCAGCGGAACATAGAAAGCGGGCAGACCCACCGCCGACACCTCGGCCACCGTCATCGCGCCCGATCGGCACACCGCCGCATCAGCGGCCGCATACGCCAGATCCATCCGCGACAGGTACGGCACCGCGACGTATTTCGCGCCGTCACGACCCGAATCGGGATCGACACCGCCGAGTTCGAGCGTGTTCTTCGGGCCGTGGGCGTGCAGCACCGAGACGCCGGCGGCCAGCAGTTGCGCGGCCGCACCCGAAACCGCCTCGTTCAACCGGCGCGCCCCCTGGGAGCCGCCGAAGACCAGCAGTACCGGCCCCTGCCGCGGGAGCCCGAAATGCTCGCGGGCCCGGTCACGCAGACCGGCCCGGTCCAGGGTGGCGATCGACTCGCGCACCGGAATCCCGACGACCTCGGCATCGGCGCGCCCCCTCGCGTGCACACCCGAATTCGGCACGGCGGCCAGCACCCGGGCCGCGCGGCGAGCGCCCACCTTGTTCGCGATGCCGGCCTTCACATTGGCCTCGTGCACCACCAGCGGCACCCGGCGCCCGCGCCGCAGCAGACCGCCGCCGACAGCCAGATACGCGGGGACACAGACGTATCCGCCGAAGCCGATGACCACATCGGCCTCGACCGCCTCGATCACCGCGCTGGTGCGGGCCACCGCGGCACGCACCCGGCCCGGCAACCGCAGCAGGTCCATCGTGGGCTTGCGTGGCAGCGGCACCGGCGGGATCAGCTCCAGCGGGTAGCCGCGCTCGGGGATCAGTGTCGTCTCCAGCCCGCGCTGGGTACCCAGTGCGGTGATCCGGATCGAGGGATCCAGCCGACGCAGTGCGTCCGCGACCGCCATCGCGGGTTCGATATGTCCGGCCGTGCCCCCGCCGGCGACGATCACCGAGAGCGTGCGTTGCCCGGAAACCGTCGTCCCGCTCCCGCCGGTTGTCACCTCGAATTACCTCGTTCTCTCGCATGTGTCATCGGATAGCTGGGCTCCCAGGCCCGGGTCGTACGCCACGACGACGCCCCGCGCGCCTCCCGCCGGGCGGGCTCGGCGCTGCGCCGTCGTGCCGAATCCGAATCTATCGAGCGCCGCGACGGCACCGCCGCGCCACCCCGCACCTTGGCGGCACCACGAGACTTGCCCGATCCGCGCGACTGCCCGGATTTGTCCGACCGCTTGCGCGCCGGCGGCAGCTCACGCCGCCGCGACCCCGCCACCGCCGCCGCGCGCGACCGGGCCGCGCGAGCGGAGGAATAGGTCTCCGGAACGGGTAGTCGCAGCAACCGGCTGAAGCGTCCGTCCTGGCCCGCCTTCAACGCGGCGATCGCCTCGGGTTCATGCCTCGCCGCGCTCGCGATCAGGCCGAACATCATCAAGGTGATCGCCAGCGACGAGCCACCGGCCGACACCAGGGGAAGCTGCAGACCGGTCACCGGCAGCAGGCCCACCACATAGCCGATATTGATCAGCGCCTGGCCGGTGATCCAGGTGGTCGCCGCCGCGGTCAGCAGCCGCAGGAACGGATCGACCGAGCGGCTGGCGATCCGCAGTCCGACGAAGACGAACAGGGCGAACAGACCCAGCACCAGGGCGCAGCCGAGAAATCCGAGCTCCTCGCCGATGATGGCGAAGATGAAGTCGTTGTGCGCGTTGGGCAGATAACTCCACTTGGCCCGGCTCTGTCCCAGGCCGCGGCCCCAGATCCCGCCGTCGGCGAGTGAGAACTGCGCCTGGCGCGCCTGATACCCGATGCCCTGCGGATCGTCACCGGGATTGAAGAACGCGCGCATGCGATCGGACCGGTATCCGGCCGACAGCGCCAGAATCCCGGCCGCCACCGCACCGGAGACGGCGATCGTCACGAACAACCGGACCGGCAACCCGCCGAACCACAGCAGCGCGACCAGTACCAGGCCGACCGCGATGGTGGTCGACAGGTTCGGCTCCAGCACGATCAGCAGGCAGACCAGCAGCCCGGCCGGGACCAGCGGCACCAGGATGTCCTTGTACCCCATCTGATCGCTGCGGCGGGTGGCCAGCAGGTGCGCACCCCACACGATCAGCGTGACCTTCACGATCTCCGACGGCTGCACCGAAACGAAGCCGAGATCGAACCAACGCCGCGACCCCTGCACCTGAGAACCGATGCCGGGAATCAGGACCAGCACCAGCAACAGCACCGATACCGCGAACAGTGGGAACGACAAGCGCCGCAACACTCGCAGCGGAATCCGCAACGCCAGATAGAACAGGATCGTGCCGAGCCCGGCGAAGAACGCCTGCTGCATGAACAGTGAATAGGCCGAACCGCCGTCGGCGTAGGCCTCCACACTGGAGGCCGACAGCACCATCACCAGCCCGAGCACGGTCAGCAGGGTGGCGATGGTGACGACGAGATGGAAATCGGCCAGTGGGCGCGCCAGCCAGGCACCGAACCAGGTGCCGACGGGCTTGCGCGCCGAATTCGTCACTGCTGGCTCCCGATATCTCTCTCGTCGAGTGCCTGGACCGCCGCGACGAAGCTGCGGCCGCGGTGGGTGTAGTCGGCGAACATGTCGAGCGAGGCGGCCGCCGGGGCGAGCAGAACGGTATCGCCGCGACCGGCAAAGCCGGCAGCGATGCGCACCGCGCGCGCCATCACCGCGTCCGCACCGTCGATCTCGGCGACCAGCGATGCCGTGGAGGGTTCCCCGCTCATCTGTGCATCGTCACCCGAACCGAGCTCCACCACCGGGACATCCGGCGCGTGTCGCGCCATTGCCGCCGCGATCAGGGGCGCGTCCTGGCCGAAAACCACTGCGGCCACGAGGCGATCGGCGACCTCCTCGATCAGATCGTCGATATGCGCGCCCTTGAGCAGGCCACCGGCGATCCACACCACCTGCGGATGCGCCATGATCGACGACCGCGCCGCATGCGGATTGGTCGCTTTGGAATCGTCGACGAATCCGACACCGCCCAGCTCGCGCACGAAGGCCGCGCGATGCGGGCCCACCTTGTGCTCGGCCAGCCCCTCCTTGACGAACTGCGGGGCCACATCGATGGCGCGGGTCAGCGCGGCGGCGGCCAGGGCGTCGGCCACACCCGCCGGCCCGGGCGGGCTGATATCGCCGACCTCGGCCAGGATCGCGGCCTTGGTGAAGGCGCGGTCGAGCAGTTTGCCGTCGACCACGCCGAGTTCACCGTCCGCGGGTACGCCGACCCGGAAGCCGACGGTGCGGCGCGCCTTGGACTTTCGCGCCAGCGCGGCGGCCACCGCGTCGTCGAGTCCCACCACACCGACCCGGCCGGTCAGTGCGCGTGCCTTGGCGGCGGCATAGGCGTCCAGACCGCCGTGCCAATCCAGATGATCCTCGGCCACGTTCAGCACCACACCGGCCTCCGGACGGACCGAAGGCGCCCAGTGCAGTTGGAACGACGACAGTTCGACCGCCAGGATCTGCGGGCCGGGGGTACGCCGCAGTGCGTCCAGGATGGGCAGGCCGATGTTGCCGCAGGCGACACTGGCCAGCCCGGCGGCGCGCAGAATCGCATGCGTCATCTGGGTGGTGGTGGTCTTACCGTTCGTCCCGGTGATCACCAGCCATTTGCGCACCGGACCGTACAGCCGCGCCTGATCGACCCACCAGGCGAATTCCACATCGCCCCAGACGGGAATGCCCTCGGTAACCGCCGAGACCAGCACCGGCGAATCCGGCCGCCAGCCCGGACTGGTGATCACCAGCGCGAAGCGGGTCAGCGCATCGGGTTCGAGCAGTTCGGCGCCGGTGGCGGTATCGAGCCCGAGTTCGGCGGCCTCGGCCATCGCCTTCTCGCCGGCGTCGGTGACCACCGGACGGGCACCGATATCGCGCAGCGGCTCGATGAGCGAGCGTCCAGACACTCCCCATCCCGCGACGAGAACGTCACGGCCGCGCAGAAATTCGAGCATGGGACCCGGTGATCGCAGGGTCCGCGGAGTATGTTCGACCATCGCTGCTTACCCGACCTGAGAGAGGTATTCGCTGTAGAACAAGCCCAGACCGACCGCCGCCGCGATTCCGGCCAAGAGCCAGAACCGGATGATGACCGTCGTTTCCGCCCACTTGCTCAATTCGAAATGGTGATGGAACGGCGCCATCTTGAACAAGCGATTGCGGGTGGTCCGGAACACCGCCACCTGCAGCACCACCGATACCGTCTCGGCGACGAACAGCGCGCCGATCACGACCATCAGCAGTTCGGTGCGGGTGGTGATGGACAAACCGGCGAGCAGGCCACCGAGGGCCAGCGATCCGGTATCGCCCATGAAGATCTTCGCCGGCGCGGCATTCCACCACAGGAATCCGACGCAGGCCGCCGCTCCGGCGGCACACACCAGGGCCAGATCCAGCGGATCGCGCACGTTGTAACAGCCGGCCTCGGCCTTGAATTCGCAGGCGTGGTAGTACTGCCAGAACGTGATGATCACGTAGGCACCCAATACCAGGCTCATCGAACCCGCGGCCAGGCCGTCGAGTCCGTCGGTCAGATTCACCGCGTTCGACCAGGCGACCACGACCAGGCAGACGAAGGCCAGGAAGATGATCACACTCATCGAGACGGTGTTGATCTCGCGAACGTAGGACAGATGCCGACTCGCCGGGGTGCGTCCCCCGGCGCCGCGGAACTGCAGCGCCAGCACACCGAAGATCACCGCGGACCCGAGCTGGCCGATGTACTTGCCGGCCGCGGTCAAGCCGAGATTGCGCTGTTTACGCAACTTGATGAAGTCGTCGATGAAACCGACCACGCCCAGCGCGGTGGCCAGGCCCAGCACGAGCAGACCGGAGACCGAGGGCCCGTCGGCGTGATAACCGATACCGATCAGATGGGAGCCGAGGTAGCCCGCCCACATGCCGATCAGAATCGCCACGCCGCCCATCGTGGGGGTGCCGCGCTTGGCCTGATGGCTCTCGGGGCCGTCGATGCGGATCTCCTGGCCGAATCCACGTCTGGCGAACATCCGGATCAGCAGCGGCGTCAGCAGGATCGACACCGCCAGCGCGATCCCCGCCGCGAACAGAATCTGCCTCATCCAGCTGCCTCCGTGCCCGCCTCCGTGGACGGACCCTGTGTTACCGATTGCGGACCCGATGCGAGCACATGCCGCGCCACCGCCCACAAACCGGCGGAATTCGACGCCTTCACAAGTACGACATCACCGGCCGCGATCTCGTTGTCCAGCACCGCGATCGCGGATTCGATATCGGGTACGAGGATCGATTCCTCGCCCCATGAGCCTTCCATGACCGCACCCTGGTGCAGCGCGCGGGCCGGGCGCCCGGTGCCGACCACGATCAAGCGGTCGACGTCCAAGCGCACCGCGAGCCGTCCGATGCGATCGTGTTCGACCACCGACTCCTCGCCCAGTTCGGCCATCTCGCCCAGTACCGCCCAGCTGCGCCGGCCCCGCGGCACCGCCGGTGTACCACCGGAACCCGACATCGAGACCAGCGCCTTGAGAGCGGCGCGCATGGAATCGGGATTGGCGTTGTAGGAATCGTCGACCACGGTCACCCCGTCGGGCCGGGTACGCACATCCATTCGATGGGCCGAATCGACGGTCGCACCGGCCAGCGAGCGAGCCACCGTCGCCAGGTCCGCACCGCATTCGAGAGCGACGGCGGCCGCGGCCAGCGCGTTGGCGATCTGATGTTCGCCGTGCACCGCGAGCTGGACCTGCTCCCGAGATCCGTTGGCGTGCAGGGTGAACCGCGCACGCGCGTCGGAATCGAGCACGATATCGGTGGCGCGCACATCGGCATCGGCCGACTGGCCGTAGGTCACCACCCGGGCACGGGTGCGGGTGGCCATGGCCGCCACCCGCGGGTCGTCGGCGTTCAGCACCGCGACACCGGATTCCGGAAGCGCTTCCACCAGTTCACCTTTGGCCTGTGCGATGGCGTCGCGGCCACCGAACTCACCCAGATGCGCGGTACCGACGTTGAGAACCACGCCGATGCGCGGCGGCGCGATCTCGGTCAGGGCCTTGATGTGGCCGGGGCCGCGCGCCGACAGTTCGAGAACCAGGAACCGGGAGTCGGGACCCGCGCGCAGCGCCGTCCACGGATGTCCCAGTTCGTTGTTGAACGACCCGGGGGGCGCGACCACCGCGCCGTGCGGTTCGAGTACCCGGGCCAGCAGATCCTTGGTGGAGGTCTTGCCCGCCGACCCCGTCACGCCGACCACCGTCAGCCCACCGGCCGCCAGCCGATCGACGCTGGCGCGGGCCAGTTTCGCCAGCGCCGCCAGCACGGCCGCGGCCGATCCGTCGGAGTCGTGGGCCAGCACATAGGACCGGTTCGACCCGGCCTCCGCGGCGGGCCCGAACGGCTCGACCACGACGGCGGGTACACCGACCGGCCGGGCCGCGAGCACGGCGACGGCTCCGGCCGCCACCGCCCGGTCCGCGTAGTCGTGGCCGTCGGCGTGCTCACCCGGCAGCGCCAGGAACAGATCACCGGAATTTATTCGGCGCGAATCGAATTCGACCGCGCCGGTCACCGTCACCGCGGGATCGCTCACATCGTGCAGCGTGCCGCCGACGATCTCGGCGATCTCCCGCAGAGTCATTTCGATCATGAAACCGTCAGGTCCTTGTCATCGGGCGCCGGTCGCCGGCCCTCCGTGGTTACGCGAGCTGCCGCCTCCGGGCCCGAGCCGACCGGCGCGGCGGTTTTCCGCTCCAGCGCCTGTGCCAGCACCTCGCGGTCGTCGAACGGATACTTCACACCCGCAATCTCCTGCCCGGTCTCGTGTCCCTTACCCGCCACCAGCACCACATCGCCCGACCGCGCCCAGTCGACCGCGGCGGTGATGGCCGCGGCGCGATCGCCGATCTCGCGCACTTCACCGCGCTCGGATTCGGCGATGCCCAGCGCACCCGCGCGCACCGCCGCACGAATCTCGGCCGGATCCTCCGTCCGCGGATTATCGTCGGTGATCACCAGCAGATCGGCGCCCCGGGCCGCGGTGGCGCCCATCAGGGGCCGCTTCCCGGCGTCGCGATCACCACCCGCACCGACCACCACGGCCAGGCGCCCCCCGGAATCGCGCAGGTGCCGGCGCAGCGTCGCGATCACCGATTCGACCGCGGCGGGCTTGTGCGCGTAGTCGACCAGAGCGAGGAAATCCTGCCCCTCTCCCACGCGCTGCATGCGACCCGGCACGTCGACCGCGCCGAGCGCCGTGGCCGCGGCCGGGACATCCGCACCCGCACTCGCGCACACCGCGAGTGCGAGCAGGCCGTTGGCGATGTTGTAACGCCCGGGCAGCCGCAGCCGGGTGGGCACCGGACCGTCCGGACCGACAGCGGTGAACCGCTGTCCGCCGTCGGCGAGCGCGGCGGCATCGGCGACCGTCCATTGTGGTTCGGTCTCACCGGTCGGGCAATCGGCGGTCGCGACGGTGACGACCGTCGCGCGGCCGCTCGCCTCCCGGGCCAGCCGCCGCCCCCACGCGTCGTCGACGCAGATGACACAGGTGTCGGCCGCGACCTGCCGGTCCGGCGTTCCGGGATCGGGGACGAACAGGCGACGCTTGGCGGCGAAGTAGTCCTCGAAGTCGGCGTGGAAGTCCAGGTGATCCTGCGACAGGTTCGTGAACGCGCCCACCGAGAAGTGCACACCGTCGACGCGGCCCAGCGCCAAGGCGTGGCTGGACACCTCCATGACCACGGCCTGCACCCCCTGTTCGACCATCACCGCGAACATCGCGTGCAGCTGCGGCGCCTCGGGAGTGGTGAGGGCGCTGGGTACCCGGTGACCACCGATGCGGGTCTCGATCGTCCCGATCAGGGCGGTCGACAATCCGGATGCCACCAGCCCCGCCTCGACCAGATAGGAGGTGGTGGTCTTACCGGAGGTCCCGGTGATCCCGATGACCCGCAACTTCCGCGACGGATGCCCGTACAGCGCCGCCGACAGTTCACCGAGCACCCCGCGCGGATCGTCGTGGACCAGCACCGGCACGTCCAGCGCGCCGATCAGCTCCGCGCCCGCCGCATCGGTGAACACCGCGACCGCGCCGCGAGCGACCGCGTCCGCGGCGAAGCGCGCACCGTGGGCCTTGGCACCGGCCAGTCCGGCGAACAGATCGCCGGGCCGCACCGCATCGGACCGCTGCTCGATGCCGGTGATCTCGATCCCGGCCGCGGCACCGGAGTGCAGCCGCGCGCCGGTCGACTCGACAACGGCCTGCACCGGCGTGGACAACGCGACGGCCGGGCGAAGCACCTGCGGACTGGGCTGCACGGGCACCAGGCTCCTTTCCGATTCGCACATCTGTGCATGGGGTATCGAGATTGGGGTCGGGGAGTCAGGTTACCTGTGAGCGATCGACGGCTCTGCAGCATGGCCGCCTCCGGCGCACCGGTTCCGCGGCCTCACCGCGCCCGCACCGGCCTGTGCGGTGGCCCGCAGGCCCCCGACCACGGATCCGAGAAAGGATTACCAGCTCTGGGAACCACTACATCGCCTGCAGCACAAGCCGTTTCGGCGGAACCGTGGACGGGGGTACCCGATCGCGCTGCAGCGCCCAGGAAGCGATGCTGTGGAACAGCGGCGCGGCGGACTGCCCGCCACTGCCGTCGGAGCTGCGCACCGGCGCGTCCATCATGATGCCCACGACGTAACGCGGGTTGTCCGCGGGGGCGATTCCGGCGAAGGTGATCCAATAGCGGTCGCTGGAGTAGCACTGGCATTTCTGATCGATCTGCTGCGCGGTTCCGGTCTTACCGGCGATCTGATACCCCTCGACCGCGGCCGGGGAACCGGTGCCCTGCTGGACACCCATCGGATCGCGCTGCACCACCGCCTGGAACATATCGCGCAGGGTGCGCGCGGTCTCCGGCCGGACCACCCGCACCCCGTCGGGCTGCGGTTCGCTGCTCCGGTGGCCGTCGGGGCCGATGACATCCTTGATGATGCGCGGCGGAATCCGCACCCCGTCGTTGGCGATCGCCTGATACATTCCGGTCATCTGCAGCAGGGTCATCGAAAGACCCTGGCCGATGGGAAGATTGGCGAAGGTCGACCCCGACCACTGATCACGCGCGGGCACGATGCCGGCGCTCTCGCCGGGCAGACCGACTCCGGTGCGCTGCCCGAGCCCGAAGCGCTGCACCATATCGGAGAATCGGTTCTCCCCGACCTTCTGCGCCAGCATCAGGGTGCCCACATTGGACGACTTCCCGAAGATTCCGGTGGTGGTGTACGGCGCGAGACCGTGTTCCCAGGCATCGTGGACGACCACGCCGCCCATCTGGATCTCGCCGGGAACCTGATGCACCTCGTCGGGGGTGGTCAGTCCGTATTCGATCGCCGACGCGGCGGTGATGATCTTGTTCACCGACCCCGGTTCGTAGGCGTCGGTGACGGCCGGATTGCCGATATTGGCCGCATCCCAGTACTTCGGATCCTGCGCCGGATCGAAGGTGTTGTTGTTGGCCATGGCCAGCACCTGGCCGGTGTGCGCGTCCAGGACCACCGCCGACGCCGATTGCGCCCCGGACTTGTCCTTGGCCTCCTGCACCTGCTGCTGTACGTAGAACTGCAGATCCGAATCCAGAGTCAGCTCGACGGTGGAACCGTTGACGGCCGCGACCTTGTCCCGCTCGCTGCCGGGAATCACCGCACCGTCGGAGCCCCGGTCGTAGGTGTGGGAACCGTCGGTGCCGGCCAGTACCGAATCCATCGAGGCCTCGAGCCCGACCTGACCGTGCCCGTCCCAGCCGGTGGCGCCGACGACGTTGGCCGCCAGCGAACCGCCCGGGTAGACCGGCGTGTCCTGACGCTCCATCCCGACCTCGGGGAAGCGCTGGCTGATCTCGTCGGCCACCCGGGGGTCGACGTTGTAGGCGAGATAGACGAACTGATCGTCACCGCGGAACTTGGTGAGCAGATCCGATTCGCTCGGCGCGGCCTTGCCCAGCTTCTCGTGCAGGCCCTTGGCGATCGCCTGCAACCGCCGATCGACATCGGGCGCCTTGTCACTCTTGCTGCGGGCCTCGGCCAGCTCCTTGCGCACCGCGACCGGACGGAAGTTCAACTTCTTCGTCGCGACCGTGAACGCCAGCGCCCGGCCGTCGCGATCGCGGATGGAACCGCGCAGCGCCCAGTCGGTCTGGTGCACGGTGCGCTGACTCGCCGCCTCGGCGGACAGACTGGGCGCGGAGAAGGTCTGCAACCAGAGCAGCTGCATCGCCACGACCAGCAAAGCCACAAGCATGAGAACGCGGCCGACACCGAACCGCAGGCGCGCGGCGGCATCCGCCGGCGAACCGGGACGGGGCCGGGAAACGGGGCGCGGCCGGGCAGGCGCGGATCGCGCCCCCGCCCGGCCGCGCCCCGAGGCACCCCCGCCGGTTCTGCCGCCGCCGCGCGCGGTCATCGATGCGCCCCCTCGGGCGCCGCTTGCGCCACCGGCACCTCACCGGCGGGCGGCGCCGGAACCGGCTGAGCCACCGGGACGTCGCCGGCCGGAGCCGTGGTAGCGGCCGGGGCCGCTTGCGCCGCCGGGGCCTGCTCCGCCGGTGGCGCCGGAGCGGGCGCGGCCGGGGCGGCCTGCACCTGCGCGGGCACCGGCGCCGGCTGGGCCGGTGCCGGAGTGGACTGCGGTGCCGGGGCGTGGTTCTGGTCGGACACGTTGCGATCGGCCGCGCCGGGAGCCGGAGCCGGCGCGGGTGCGGTGGTCACCGGCACCAGCCGCTCCCCTTGTGCCTGAACGAGTTTCGGCGGCAGGGCGCCGGGCGCGGCCGGAGTGGTGTTGAGCGGCGGCATCGGCGCGCCCTCCGCGGCGGTCTCCTTACCGATCACCGTGACCGCACCATCGGGCGCCACGAGCAGCCGCGCCGGATCCTTGACCGGGATCATGCCCAGTTCCCGTGCGCGGTCGGCCAGTTCGGGCGCGGAATCGGCGGCCTCGACCTCACGCTGTAGCGCCGCGCGCTCATCGAGCAGCTGCTGATTGATCCGGCGGGCGTCGCCGAGCTGATAACTGTCCTCGGCCGCGTGCGTGGTGAGCAGCAGCGTGGCCAGCAGGCCGCAGCCGAGCAACGCCAGAATGGCGGCGACGAACGGCAGCCGCCCTGCCATCAGCGATCCGGCGCGGCCCGGTAGCGGCGGCAGCATCCGCTCCCCCGAGCGGTTGCGCCTGCGCGCATAGGCACGCTGGGCCGCACCGGATTTCACGCGGTCGGCACTCTGCGCCCGCCGCGCGACGGACCGCTGGGTCCGTCGTGGTGCGTCCACCCGTGTCCGCACACTCATAGTCCTGCCTCCCCTACCGTATTCCTGTGGGACTGGCCGTGCCCCCGATGCCGGATCACCTTCATCCGGCCGTCTGTATTCGCTCGGCGGCGCGCATCCGCACCGGTGCCGCGCGCGGATTCTCCGCGATCTCCGCATCGGTCGCCTTCTCCGCGCCCCGGGTCAGAATCGCGAATTCCGGTCCCATACCGGGCAATTCGACAGGAAGATCCAGCGGGGTGCGCGAGGCCGAAACCTGCGCGAAGATCTGCTTGACCACCTTGTCCTCGAGCGACTGATAGGACATGACGACGATCCGCCCGCCCACCTCGAGCGCCGCCAGCGCCGCCGGCACCGCGGCCTGCAGCGATTCCAGCTCCCGATTGACCTCGATCCGCAACGCCTGGAAGGTGCGTTTGGCCGGATGGCCGCCGGTGCGCCGGGTCGCCGCCGGAATCGCGTCGTAGAGCAGCTCCACCAGTTGCGCACTCGTGGTGAAGGGTGTGCGTTCCCGGCGGCGGACGATCGCGGAGGCGATCCGGCCCGCAAAGCGTTCCTCGCCATAGACTTTCAGAATCCGGGCCAGGTCACCGTGACTGTAGGTGTTGAGCACGTCGGCCGCGGTGAGAGTGCCGGTCGGATCCATTCGCATGTCCAGCGGCGCGTCCACCGAATAGGCGAACCCACGCTCGGCCTCGTCGAGCTGCATCGACGACACGCCCAGATCCATCAGTACCCCGCGCACGGAACCGCGTTCAGGCAACCCCGCCTCGCGCAGAGCGCCCGGCAGGCCGTCATATCTGGTGTGCACCAGCGTGATTCGGTCCGCGAAGGGTTCCAGCCGCGCACCGGCCAGGCGCAGCGCCTCGGTGTCGCGGTCGAGCCCGATCAGATGAATCGACGGATAGGTACGCAGAAAGTGCTCGGCGTGCCCGCCCAGACCGAGGGTGGCATCGACCAGGACGCCACCGGATTCCAGTGCGGGACCGAGGATTTCGTCCGCTCGCCGCAACAGAACCGGAACATGGCGGGGGTGGTCGCTGTCATGGTTCACCTCGACCTCCCGAATCCTGGCTCACGGTGCTTACGACGGGTCGGTGGCCAATGCCCCGGGGTCTCTGTCCGAAGCACGGCACCTGGCGTTGGGGAAGTACGTCAGGGTCCGTGTCGGGCAGAGGCCGCAGGGCACTCGCCTGTCTCGGATCAGAAAATTCCGCCCAGCGACTCGTCTCCTGCCAGCGAGTAGTCCTCCTCGTGCTCGGCGAGGTAGGAATCCCACGCCTGTTTGTCCCAAATCTCGAGGAAATCGACCGAGCCGATCACCACGCAGTCCTTGGTGAGATCCGCGTAGCGGCGATGTTCGGCCGACAACGTGATCCGGCCCTGCCCATCGGGACGCTGTTCGTCCGTGGACGCCGCCAAGGCACGGACGAAAGCCCTTGCCTGCGGGTTGCTTCGGGACGCCGCCGCGGCTCTCCGCGCCAGCGCGGTGAACTCTTCTTTGGGATAGACGGCAAGGCTGTGGTCTTGACCCTTCGTGACCATCAACCCTCCCGCCAGCTCGTCGCGAAACTTCGCAGGCAACGTCAGTCGCCCTTTGTCGTCCAGCCGAGGCGTGTAGGTACCGAGAAACACAGTCTCGACACCTCCCGCTCGATCACCTCGTCTGGTCGGCTCTTATCAGTGCGCGCTCCACATTACCCCACTTTCCCCCACTTTCAATCGAAAGCAGTGGTGATCTCGATCCCCGAATTCGGGATTCACCAGGTCAACTCAGCTATCACCGCGGTGGGGAGATTTCGTCGAGTTCCCCCGACACGCGTCGCCGTATGGACAGGTATCCCGACAACCATCAGCAAACCCGCAGCTGGGAAGGGCAGAAACGGCCGGTGGGAGAGAGTGGGGGAACCACGTGGGGAGGTGTGGGGATCTGCGGGACGCGGTGAATCCGATACGGGGCGAATGCGATCCGGACCACACCGCACACAAAGGAACGACACGCCACCAGTCCGGCGTGTCGTTCGATGATCTTCAGTTGTCGGCTACCGGAGGAGGCACATGGCAATCCTCACGCAACCTCGATGTGCCGTTCACATCCGAGCGGTACGGACGTGCGCCGAACCTCAGCTGTCCTGTTCGAAACGGCGTCTGAACCGATCTTCCATCCGGGCGGAGAAACCACCCGCCTTACGTTGCTTGCTCTTTGCCGCACGGCCGGGTGCGCCTCCGGGACCGGACGGCTCATCACCGTGACCCCGGCCTCCCTTGGACAACCCGGAGCCACCGAGCAGCAACAACACACCCGCACCGAACATCACGATGAAGCCGAGCAGGCTGATGATGGGGAATCCGCCCGGCTTGACCGGCAGCGCGATACCCGCGATGAGAAGTACGAGGCCGAGGACGAAGAGCGCGGCCGCCTGAAGTCTGCGTCTTCCGGTGGCAGAGCGAAGCCGTCCGCCCCGAACGGTCGAGGCGAATTTGGGGTCCTCAGCATAGAGAGCGCTCTCGATCTGTTCGAGCATGCGCTGCTCGTGCTCGGAGAGTGGCACGGTACCTCCCCCGGCACTAGGTCCTGGTTGTCGCCTCCGGGTAGACGACAAGTAGCCGACCTTGGCGGCTACTGCCACCAATGATACGAGTTCGATCAGTGCGCTACCACCTACTCGCCGATGTTCACGCCGTGCCGTCGCCGAGTCGGCCCGCCGCGGGCCGTAGCCGAACCGCGGTAACCGACAGCGCATCCTCCACATCTCGCAGGAAAGCCTCCACCCGCGAGGCGAATTCATCTGCCTGGATATCGCTGATAGCGCGGTCCAGGCCGGCCTCGAGCGCCGCCCGGAGTTCGGAGAAGGAACTGAAGTAATCGGCCCACATGACGAATTCGGGCGCCGCCTGTTCCATCAGCACCCAGGCGTTGCGCGAGCGAGCCCGCGGTGCGCGATCGGCGCCCGTGGCGGCCAGCACCGCGCCGGCCCCGCGCAGCGCCGCCAGGTACGCCGTGCGCAGCCGTTCCCGCGGATCGGTTTCTGCCCAGGCCTGCACCACCATCGTGTCGGCGCGGTCGAGCAGTCCACCCGCCCGGCCCGCACGTCGGGGATCATCCATCCGACCAGCCATCACGACACCTCCACATTCCGCGTACCCGACCCGGTCGACCGAACGAACCGAACAGGTATTCGAACGTTTCAATTGAATGTGAATATAGAGACGACCACCGACAGACTTTCGCGCCGAACGAGAGCCGCGCACCCTGGATATGGCCCACCCGCACCCGGCCGCGACCGCCGCGGCCCTCCGACAGACAGAGACGGCCCCCGAAGATATGGCTCCCCGCAGATGACCGCCGTGAGGCAGCACCAGACCCCAGCCCCCGTCGTCGTCGACCTCTCGGCCGCGACCCTGCGCCATCGCCTGCACGACGCGCTGGCGGTGTACGTGGCGGCGATGGACTATCCGCGCGGCACCGAACATCACCGCGCCCCGATGTGGGCCGAGCACACCACCCGGCCCGGCTGGCAGGCCGTGGCCGCTGTCGTTCCCGACGCCGACGGCCACGTCGATCTGCGCAAGGCGCCGATCGTCGCGATCGCCTACGGCTACCACGGTGCGCCCCATCAGTGGTGGCATCAGCAGGTGCACACCGGGATGCGCCGTTCGGGCTGGCCGGAACACGCGGCGCGGGAACTGCTGTCGAACTATTTCGAACTCACCGAACTCCATGTGCACCCGGCGGCGCAGGGACGCGGCATCGGCGAAACCCTGCTGGTGCGACTGCTGGAACAGCGCACCGAAGCGGCGGTGCTGCTGTCCACCCCGGAGGTCGACCGCGAGGACAATCGCGCGTGGCGGCTGTACCGGCGGCAAGGGTTCACCGATGTGGTCCGCCATTTCGTCTTCTCCGGCGATACCCGGCGTTTCGCCGTCCTCGGCCGGCAGCTGCCGTTGCGAGTGCCGGCACAGTGACCACCCTGATCATCGGATCCGGACACAACGCCCTGGTCGCGGCCTGTTATCTGGCGCGCGACGGACATCCGGTGGAGGTTCTCGAACGCGATGAGGTGCTGGGCGGAGCGGTATCGACCGTGGAACGCTTCCCCGGCCACCAGGTCGATCGCGGTTCCTCGGCACACATCATGATCCGGCACACCGGGATCGTCGAGGAACTCGAGCTCGCGCGGTTCGGACTGCGCTACATCGATTGTGATCCCTGGGCTTTCGCCCCCGCACCCCCCGGGTCGGCGGGCGTTCCGATCGTCTTCCATCGCGATCTCGACCGCACCTGCGCCTCGATCGAGCGGGCCTGCGGGGCTCGCGACGCCGAGGCCTACCGGCGATTCGCCGGCCTCTGGGGGCCGCGAGCACAGCGCGTGATGCGAGCCTTCGGCGGCGCGCCCACCCCGGGACGATTCGTGCGGTCGTTCTGGGGGCTGGACGCCCGCGCCGGCGGCAGCGCCCTGTCGCGGGAATTCCTGCAGTCCGGCGACGCCCTGCTCGACACCTGGTTCGACGACGAGCGGCTCAAGGCCGCGCTGGCCTGGTTCGGCGCGCAATCGGGTCCGCCGATGTCGGAGCCGGGCACCGCGCCCATGGCCGGATTCGCCGCCCCGATGCACATCCTCCCGCCCGGTCGCGCGGTCGGCGGCAGCGGGGCGCTCACCACCGCGCTGGTGGCCCGCCTGCGCGCCGATGGCGGGGTCGTCTCACCCGGTGACGCGGTGACCGAACTGCGGCGCACCGGCGACGGCTGGCGGGTCCGCACGGCCGCGGGCCGAAATCTGTTCGCTCGCACCGTGATCTCGGGCACCCATGTACTGACCACCCTCGACCTGTTGCGGCGCGGCGGATTCGACAGCACCGTGATCGACGACTGGCGACGCCGGATCCGGGTCGGGCCCGGGATCGGCATGGTGGTGCGCGCCGCCACCACCGGGCTGCCGGCCTACCCCGGGGCCACGACCGCGGAATCCGCGCGCGGACTACAACTGCTGGTGACCGATCGCCGGCAACTGCGCCTCGGCCATGCCGCCGCGCTGGCCGGGGAACTACCGCCGCGCCCCGCCGTCCTGGCGATGAGTTTCAGCGCCCTCGATCCGACGATCGCACCGCCCGGTGAACATCAACTGTCGCTGTGGGCGCAATGGCATCCGCATCGGCTCGCCGACGGCAGCGATTGGAGCGCGCACGGCGACCGCGAGGCCGACCGCATCATCGCCGAGGTCGACACGTTCGCACCGGGTTTCGCGGAGACGGTGCGGCAGCGCCACGTGCAGACCCCTGCCGATCTGGAGCGTGAGCTCGGCCTGCTCGGCGGCAATGTCATGCATGTCGAGATGTCGCTGGATCAGATGTTCTTCTGGCGTCCGCTGCCCGAGCTGTCCGGACAGCGGGTGCCGGGCGCGCCCGGACTGTATCTGACCGGCGCCTCGACCCATCCCGGTGGCGGCGTCTCGGGTGCCAGCGGGCGCACCGCGGCCCGGCTGGTGTCGCGGACGCTGCGGCGTCGTCGTCTCCCCCGGCGATGACCGCCGCACGGTGGCCGGCGCTGACGGCTCTGGCCTGGGTTGCCGCGCAGATCGCCTACCCGCTCACTGACGGCGCGGCGCGGGATCGGGTCACGGTCCTCGTGGTCGGATTGTCGGCCGCGACCGCGCTGCTGCACGCCCGCGCGGTCCGGGGGCTCGGTTACGCGGCCGGATTTCTCCTGATCGTGGCCGGTCTCGGCGGTCTCGCCGAGATGATCGGCACCGCATCCGGATTTCCGTTCGGCTGCTACGGCTACGCGGACGGACGACTCGGCCCGGAGTTGGCCGGGGTGCCGCTGCTGATACCGCTGGCGTGGGTGGGCGGGTTGTATCCGATCCGGGTGGCGGCGGGACTGCTGTGCCGGAGCAGCGGCGCGCAGATCGCGCTCACCGCGGCGGGCGCGGTCGGCTGGGATCTGTTCCTGGATCCACAGATGGTGGACGACGGACAGTGGCGCTGGTGCTCGGCGCTACCGGGACTGCCCGGCCTGTCCGATATCCCCTACACCAACTATCTCGGCTGGTTCGCGGTCGCGGCGGTGATGACGACGCTGGTGATCGGCCTCGAACGCCGCTGCCCGGAACGGATCTTCGCGCCCGCGGTGCCGATCGCGGTGTTGCTGTGGACCTGGTTCGGATCGGCGCTGGCACACGCGGCGTTTCTCGGACTGCCGGTCTCGGCGCTCTACGGCCTGATCGGACTCGGCGTGGTCGCGGTCCCGATGCTGGTGGTGCTCGTGCGAGCGGCGCGCACCGCAGGCGGCGGCACGCGCCCGGGCGCGGGACCGGATCGAGGAAACCCCGGATTTCCGGGCCGGCCTCCGATGCGGCGAACAGGGCCGTAGCGCGGCAACGCCCGTCGCGTGCCGACGATCACGCCGGCGCATGGCACGATGTGTGCCGTGCAGCCGCGTCCGACACTCTCGATGCCTGAGTCGACCCTCGCCCCGTCGCGCCGACACCGGCGTCATCGCATCTGGTCCGTAGCGTTGCTGGCCGCCCTGCTGGCGCCGTTGCTGACCGGCTGCCTGCGGATGCAGGTGTCGATGGGAGTGTCGTCCAACGACCGGGTCTCCGGACATCTGGTCGCCGCGGTCATCCCGGCCAACGACAAGGACAAGGGACCCGAGCTCAAGGCGCCGGAGACACTCGCCACCAAGATCCGGGTGGAGCCCTACAGCCAGGACGGATACGTCGGCAGCCAGGTCTATTTCGACGATCTGACCTTCGGTGAGGTCCAGCAACTGGGCGCCCTGTCGGATCAGACCCAGGGCATGTTCACCCTGCAGTTCATCCGGACCGGCGACAAGGTCACGCTCAGTGGTCGGGTGGATCTGAAATCCGTTCCGCCGCAGGGCTCGGACGTGCAGTTCACCGTCGCGTTCCCGGCGCGCGTGGCCACCACCAACGGCACCCGGCAAGGTGATTCGACGGTGTCGTGGAAGCTGCCCGCCGGTGATGTCAGCACCGTGCGCGCCGAGGTGAGCTACGCCGATCCCAACACCCGCTCCTTCGCGGGCTGGGCCGGCATCGTCGGTGGAATCACGCTCGCGGTGGCCGCGATCGTCGCCGTGCTGGCATATCTGACCCGCAATCCCACACCGCCGTGGCGCCCGCGCGCCGAACGGCGCGTCGGACAGGACGCCTGATCCGGGGGCCGATGGGCACCGGGGTGACCAATCCTCCGGCCCCGGCGAACAGACCGGAGACGTCGCCGTGAACCTGTCCGGTCCGCTCGTCGCCGCGGGCACGGCGATCGCCGGCGCCGGCTGCGCGGCGGCACTGGTGAATCGGCTGGGGATGCGCCGGTTGCGCCCCGAATCCGCACCCGTGATCGAGCCGGTGGTGGTCGTCGTCCCGGCCCGCGACGAGGCCTCCCGGCTGCCGCACCTGATCGCCGATCTGCGTGCCCAGCAAGGTATTTCCCGGCTTCGGGTATGGATTCTCGACGATGGTTCCACCGACGGCACCTTCCCGGCCGCGGTCACGGCGATCGGCGACGACGAGCGCTTCTCGGTCGTCTCCGCCGATCTGCCTCCGGCACCGGGCTGGACCGGTAAGACGGCCGCGTGCGCGCGGCTGGCCGAGATCGCGGGCATTACGACCGATTCCACGGATCCGCCCCCGGGCGCGCTGATCTTCCTCGACGCCGATGTGCGGTTGCGGCCGCGGGCACTCGCCGCGGCGGTGAGTGAATTGCGCCGCAGTGGTGCGGGTTTGGTGTCGCCCTGGCCCTGTCAGCGAGCCGGATCGGTGGCCGAGGCCCTGGTGCAGCCACTGCTGTGCTGGTCGTGGGCGACGACACTGCCGGTGCGGCTCGCCGATCGGAGTCTGCGGCCGTCGACGGCGGTGGCGTGCGGGCAGTTCCTGGTCTTCGACACCATGGTCTACCGCGCGGTCGGCGGACATACCGCCGTAGCCGGATCGATCACCGAGGATCTAGCGCTGGCCCGGGTGCTGCGCCGGGCCGGACACCGCACCGCGCTGGTCGCCGCCGGACCGCTCGCGAGCACCCGGATGTACAGGGGCGCACGGGAAGTCGACGAGGGATATACCCGCTGGCTGTGGTCGGCCTACGGTTCCGCCGCGGGCACCCTCGCGGTGGGGTCGGTGGCCGCGCTGGCCTACGTGGCGCCCGCGCTGGCCGCGGTCTTCGGGACCGGACGGGTACGCCGCACGGGCGTCCTCGGTTACGGGCTCGGCGTCACCGGCCGATTGCTCGCCCGGTCCCTCGAGTCCGGGACCGGGCCGCGCGGCGCCGACCTCGTCGCCGCCCTCGCACATCCGGTATCGGTCGCCGCGTATCTGCGGCTGTCGGCGCGGTCGCACCGGTTACGCCGGCGCGGCGCGCTGACCTGGAAGGGACGGCCGGTGGTCAGGGCACCGAGGTGATGCCGACGGTCGGCAGGAACAGGCAGGTGTGATCGCCGTTGCGCACCGTGCCGAACATCGCGGCGAGCACCGTGCCCGAACCCGTGTCCACCGGGACCGCGCGCACCCCGCCCAGCGGGAGCGCGGACAGGAAGAAATTCCGAATCCCCTGCTCGAAGGCCGGCCGCACCTCCGGCGGCAGATTCCGCGGAATCATCGACTCGACGATCTGCGACATCGGCCCCATGGCCGCGAATCCGCCGCGGCCGGTCGAGGCGTTGAACCAGGCGACCTGCATACCCGAGGTGTCGGCGGTGTCGGGACCGAGTCCGTAGGGTACGAACGCGAACATCGTCTGCCCGGATTTCACCGCGGACAGATCCAGTCCGGGCACCGGCACCGCGAGCTTCGGCCACGGACCGGGCACCGCGCCGGCCAGCGCCGGCACCAGTCCCAGCGTGCTGCCGTCCTGGCAGAACGCCGCCGCCGACGGGTACAGGAACGGCTCGATTCCGAGCTGTTTCAAGCTGTCCACCGCGGCTTGGTAGGCGCCGAGCAAATCGGTGGCGGCGGCCGGTGTTCCGACTGCCGCGATCGCCGCCCGGGGATCGGGGGGCGCGGCACCGGCGGTCACCGCGCCCGCGAAGGTGAGCGCGCCGGTCACGGCGAGCACGGCGGAAAGGCGGACGACACTGCTAACCACGGCCATCGGGGTCTCCTGCATCAGGCGGAACATCCGCACCAGGTCGGTCCGCGGGTCACGCACACACGACTCGGGACCTCCGCGTCATCACGGTGCAGAGACGGTACCGCCGACAGCCGCGAATCCGCGGCAACTCGCCGGTGTGGCGTCGATCAGGCGCTGACGACCGCCGGAGTCACCGTATAGCCCAGATTCGTCAGCACCTCGGTGGTGGCCTTGGCGAAGTTCAGAGTGATGAAATGCAGGCAGGGCGCGCCCTCGTCGATCAGCCGCTGCCCGATCTCGGTGGCGATCTCGATACCGGCCGCGCGCACCGCGTTGCGGTTGGCCTCCGGATCGTTACCGGCGGCCCGCTCCAGCCGCTGCATCACCTGCGCGGGCAGGGCCCGGCCGGACAGCTCCTCGGCCCGCTGCACCGTGCGCAGCGAGGTGATCGGCATCAACTCCGGGATGATTGGCTTGGCGCCCTGCTCGGCGTCGAAGGCCGCGACCCGATCCCGCAGGCGCAGATAGTGTTCCACGTCGAAGAACATCTGGGTGATCGAATACTCCGCTCCCGCACGCAGTTTCGACACCAAAAAGCGGGTGTCGTGGTCGAGATCCGGAGAGCGGTAGTGGCCCTGCGGGAACGACGCCACCCCGACGTGGAAATCGCCGAGACCGCACACCATGCGAACCAGCTCCTCGGCGTATTCGACGCCCTCGGGGTGTTTGGTCCACTCCCCCAGCGGATCACCGGGCGGATCTCCGCGCAGGACGAGCATGTTGCGGATGCCTGCGTCGGCGTAGCTGCCGATGATGGATCGCAGCTCGGCCACACTGTGCCCGACCGCGGTCAGATGGGCGACGGTGAGCAGAGTGGTTTCGCGGGCCAGCTGACCGGTGATCCTGGCGGTGCGATCGCGGGTGGACCCACCCGCGCCGTAGGTCATCGAGACGAAGGCCGGATGCATCCGCTCGAATTCGCGGGCGGCACGCCACAGCCGCGCCTCGGCCGCCTCGTCGCGTGGCGGGTTGAATTCCACGGAGAACGGCACGGTGCCGTCGGGACGGGGACGCAGCTGCCCCACCACGGAGGGAGTTCCGGAAACCTGCGGCGTCCGGGAAGGTCGGCCAGGGGTCGATCGTCCCCGTACGTTGTCGAAACTCACCGGTCCAGTGTAGTAGGGGCGCTGGTCCCGGCGGTGCGCCACGGTGTCTTCGCCCCCGGGCCGGGCACCCCGTGGGCGTATCCACCGCCAGCCGGGCGCGACGCCCCTCCCGCGCCGATCCGGCCTGCCGGCCACGGTGCGCGGCCGCCGGCGAGCGCGCGGGTGCCTGCCACTGCGACCGAGTTCACGCGGTGACGACTGCCTTGTCGAGCTGTGAAATCGACGCAGTAAAGTTCTCGGTGATCCGGCCGGTCACCCGCCGGAACGGATCGATACGCGATCGGCGCACGGGGGGTCTTCTGCCCGCCGATGCGACGAAACTATCTGGAGGTTGCGTTGTCCGTTGGTCCGGCCAGCCCGGCACGCCCGGTGCCGAACGACTCCGCCGAGCTGATCAGCGCGGTCGAGCAGGCACTGACCGACTTCTTCGCGAGTCGCGGCGAACTGGTCGAGGAGCTGGGTCCGGTCTTCGTCTCGGCCGCCTCCGCCCTCGAGGATTTCGTGCTGCGCGGCGGTAAGCGCACCCGCCCCTCGTTCGCCTGGACCGGATGGCTGGGTGCTGGTGGCGATCCGGCCGGTGAGCAGGCCTGCGCCGTACTCACCGCCTGCTCGGCCCTGGAGCTGGTGCAGGCGTGCGCGCTGATCCACGACGACATCATCGACTCCTCCCGCACCCGGCGCGGCTTCCCCACCGTGCACGTGGACTTCGAGCACCGTCACCGCGATCGCGCCTGGGGCGGGGATTCCGGGCATTTCGGGGTGAGCGTCGCCATCCTGATCGGTGATCTCGCCCTGTCGTGGGCCGACGACATGGTGGCGGCGGCCGGTCTCGACGCCGAGTCGCGCGCGCGCTTCGCGCCGGTGTGGGCCGCGATGCGCACCGAGGTCATGGGCGGGCAGTTACTCGATGTGCACGGCGAGGCCGGGGCCGACGATTCGGTGGCCGCGGCGCTGCGGATCAACCGGTACAAGACCGCCGCCTACACCGTCGAGCGGCCGCTGCATCTGGGGGCCGCGCTGGCGGGCGCCGATGCCGGACTGATCACCGCCTACCGGGAGTTCGGCACGGATATCGGCATCGCCTTCCAGCTGCGCGACGACCTGCTCGGCGTCTTCGGCGATCCGGCCGTCACCGGTAAGCCGTCCGGGGACGATCTGCGCGAGGGGAAGCGCACCGTCCTGGTGGCTGAGGCGCTGCGCCGCGCCGATGCCACCGATCCCGCGGCGGCCCAGCTGCTACGCGACTCGCTGGGCGCCGATCTCAGCGCCGAACAGGTCACCGCACTGCGCACCATCATCACCGACCTCGGCGCGGTCGACGATGTGGAGCGGCGCATCGGTGAGCTCACCGAGCGGGGCCTGACCGCGCTGGCGGCCAGCGCGGTCACCCCAGAAGCCGGAGCGAAGCTGCGGGCCATGGCCTTGGCCGCCACCCGGCGGGTGGCATGAAAACCGTTGCGGGGCCGACGGATCGAATCGTCGTCGTCGGCGCCGGCCTGTCCGGTCTGGCCGCCGCGCTGTATCTGACCGGCGCCGGTCGCACGGTCACCCTGCTCGAGCGCGCCGACCATCCCGGCGGCCGTGTCGGCGTCTACCGCGGACCGGATTACGAGATCGATTCCGGCGCCACCGTTCTGACCCTGCCCGGCCTCGTCGACGACGCACTGGCCGCGGTGGGCTCCGATGCCGCGGCCCACGATCTGCGCATCCACCGCCTCGATCCGGCCTATCGGGCGCGGTTCGCCGACGACGCCACCATCGCGGTGTACTCCGATCCCGAGCTGATGGCCGCCGAGGTGCGACGGGTCCGCGGTGCGGCCCAGGAGCGGCGTTATCTGGAACTACGGCAGTGGCTGGCCCGGATCTACACCGCCGCCTACGGCGAGTTCATGGACACCAATTTCGACTCGCCACTGGATATGGTTCGCATCCCCGCCAAGCGCGCGGCGCTGTGGGAATTGCTGCGACTGGGCGCGTTCGGCCGCCTCGGCCCGCGGGTGGGCCGCATCCTGGACGATCCGACATTGGCCCGGCTGTTCACCTTCCAGGCCCTCTACGCCGGAACCGCCCCCGGCCAGGCGCTGGCCGTCTACGGCGCGATTCCGCATATGGACACCTCCCTGGGGGTGTACTTCCCGACCGGTGGCATGCGCGCGATCAGCGCGGCGCTCGCGGACGCCTTCACCGGCGCCGGAGGGCAGCTGGAGCTGAACTGCGAGGTCACCGGCATCGAGTATCGGGACGGGCGCGCCCGCCGCGTCCGGACCGCGGACGGGCGCGCGCACGAGTGCGACGTGGTGGTGCTGACCGCCGACCTCGGCTCCCTGGACCGGTTCGGCATCCACCGCCGCCGCCCGCTGCGCGCAGCGCCGTCGGCGGTCGTCGCACATGGTCTGATCCCGGCCGAGATCGCGGCGCAGTGGCCGCTGCAAGCCCACCACACCATCGATTTCGGGCAGGAGTGGGACCGCACCTTCACCGAGATCGCCGCCCGGCCGCACCGGGGGCGGCTGATGAGTGATCCGTCGCTGCTGCTCACCCGCCCGGCACTGTCGGATCCCGGCCAGTTCGTCACCCGCGGCACCCGCCGGTACGAGCCGCTGTCCCTGCTGGCGCCGTGCCCGAATCTGCGTGCGGCACCACTGGATTGGCCCCGGATCGCCCCGGCCTACCTCGGCGAGCTGCTGCGGGTGCTGGAAGCACGCGGCTACCGCGGCATCGCCGATCACTTCACCGCCGACCATCTCGACACCCCGCGGACCTGGTACGACAGCGGGATGATCGCCGGCACTCCGTTCTCCGCGGCACACCTGTTCCGCCAGACCGGGCCGTTCCGGACCCGCAACCTCGCGCGCACCCCCGCCAACGTCGTGCTGGCCGGGTGCGGGACCACGCCGGGTGTCGGGGTGCCGACGGCACTGTTATCGGGCAAACTGGCCGCTGAACGTGTTATCGGCACCTTCCGGCACGTCGTCGGCGCCACCGCGCCGACCGGCGCGCTAGGGTTGCCGACAACCCATTAAACTGGCCCGCGACCACACCACCAGCCGCGGTCTCGACCGCGCACCGACATCCCGGGGGGAAGACGAACCATGCCGACCCCCGATATGGATACCGCACCCGTGACATCGCCTGTGACCAGCACGGTTACCACGGCACCGGTGACCGCGCTACCGATTCCGGAGCCCACCGCGCACACCGTCCGCTGGTGGACGCGCTGGGCCGGCGACTTCTTCCGCAGCCCCGAGGGCCACGCCGCGTTGCTCGGCTTCTGGGGTGCGGTCATGATCACCTTCGGCGGTCTGGGCGCCGGCGCGGTGCGCCGCAGCGATCCGCTGCTGGAATCGGCCCATCTGTCCTGGCTGCGTTTCGGCCACGGCTACGCGCTGGCCACCATCGTGGTGTGGCTGGGCGTGTTGTCGATGATCATCGCCTGGGTCCGGTTGGGCCGCATCACCATCGGGACCGGCCCGTACCGCGGCGCCGACCGATCCGCGAGCGCCGTCACCCTCAACGAGTTGCGTGTGACCGTCGGCATCTGGATCCTGCCGCTGCTGTTCGCCGTCCCGATGTTCAGCCAGGACGTCTACTCGTATCTGGCGCAGGGCGCGCTGCTTCGTGACGGTTTCGACCCCTACACGGTCGGACCGGTGGTCAATCCCGGTGTGCTGCTGGACAATGTGAGCCCCGTGTGGACCACCACCACCGCTCCCTACGGCCCGATCTTCCTGCTCATGGGCCAGGCCATCACCAGTATCACCGGTGACAACGTGGTCGCCGGAACCATCGCGATGCGGCTGGTCATGCTGCCGGGCCTGGCACTGATGATGTGGGCCGTCCCGCACCTGACCAAACACCTCGGCGGCAAACCGACGGTGGCGCTGTGGCTGGCGGTGCTCAATCCGCTGGTGCTCATCCATCTCATCGGCGGCGTGCACAACGAGATGCTGATGGTGGGGCTGATGGCCGCCGGTATCGCACTGGTGCTCGAACGTCACCACGCGGCGGGCATCGTGGTGGTCGCGATCGGCGTCGCGATCAAGGCGACCGCGGGGGTGGCGCTGCCGTTCCTGGTGTGGATCTGGATGATTCACGAACGCGAACGGCGGGCGGCGGAGAACAAAGGGCCGCTCCCCCATCCGATTCGAACGTTCGTCAAGATCGCGGGGCTCGGGGTATCGGTCTTCGCGGTGGTCTTCGTGGCCGCCTCGGCCGCCGCCGGGGTCGGCATCGGCTGGCTCACCGCGCTGTCGGGATCGAAGAAGATCATCAACTGGCTGTCGCTGCCGACCATCATGGCGCACATGATCACCTGGGTGACGCCGCTGAACCTGGGCGAGGTGCTGGTGTGGACGCGCGGGCTCTGCGCGGTCGCACTGGTGCTGATCCTGGCCTGGACCTGGTGGCGCTACAAGAACACCGAACGGCAGGCGGTGATGGGTATTCTCATCGCCTTCGTCGCGATCGTGATCCTGTCCCCCGCCGCGCTGCCCTGGTACTACTCGTGGCCGCTGGCGCTGGCAGCCGGTTTCGCCATGTCCACCACGACCCTGATGGTGCTGGTGGGGCTGTGCACCTGGTTGATGCTGGTGTTCCAGCCGGGCGGTTCCATCGGCCTCTACAACATCTGGCACGTCGCCGCGGCCACCTTCGTGGCGGTGGTGGCGGCGCTGTCGCTGCGCAAGGTGGATCCGCTGCGGCTGCGCGCGGACTCGGGCAGATCCAAGCAATGACCCGCCGCGGTGCCGACGCCGATCCGGCCGCCGCGTACCGGCACTGCAAGGCGATCGCCGCCGCCCATGGCCGCACCTATTTCCTGGCCACCCGGCTGCTCTCGGCACCTCGCCGGGCCGCGGTGCACGCCCTCTACGCCTTTGCCCGCACCGTCGACGACATCGTCGATCACGCCGAGGACACCGGTGCGGCGCCGACGCGGGCCCGCGCCCGGCTGGACCGGATCGAACTGTGCCTGCGTGCGGCCCTGGCCCCCGCCGCGCCCGGCGCGGCATCGGGCGACGAGCAGGTGATCGACGACCGTGTGCTGACCGCGCTGGTGGATACCGTCACCCGATTCGATGTTGCGCCCGAACACTTCTGGACCTTCCTCGACGCGATGCGCATGGACGTGCCGGGTGGCCCGGCGTTCCGCGACCGGTATGCCGATATGGCCGAGTTGCGGGAGTACATGCGCGGTTCGGCGGCGGCCATCGGGCTGCAACTGCTGCCGATCCTCGGCACCGTCGGCCCGGTCACCGAGGCCGAGCCGGCCGCCGCGGCCCTCGGCGAGGCCTTCCAGCTCACCAATTTCCTGCGCGATGTGGGCGAGGATCTCGACCGCGGGCGCGTCTACCTGCCGGCCGACGCCCTGGCCGCCTTCGGCGTGAGCACCGATCTACTCGCCCACTGCCGGCACACCGGCCGCACCGACACGCGGGTCCGCCGCGCACTCGCCCACCTGATCGCGGTCAACCGTGCCGTCTACCGCACCGCGATGCCCGGAATCGATCTGTTGCAGCCGCGGGTCCGGCCCGCGATCCGGACCGCGGCCGTGCTGTACGCCGAGATCCTCGACCGGATCGAGGACCACGACTACGCCGTATTCGACCGGCGCGCAACGGTTCCCACATCGCGGCGGCTCCGGGTCGCGATCACCGAATTCGGCACCGGACTCCGGCTGCCAGCGGTATCAGCGGTGACCGCGACGCCGGCTCAGAACGGTTCGGCGGCGGCGCGACGCACGACCTCACGCGCCAGCGGGCCGTGGATGGCGTCGACGGGCCGCCCGGGCAGCGATTCGTCCACGGTGTAGACCCACTGGAGGATTTCCTCGTCGCTGTACTTCGCGTCCCGCATCACGGTGATGAGACCGGGCAGTGGTTTGACCACCGCACCCGAGGAATCGAAGAAATCCTTCGGGATTCCGGCGATGCCGCCGCGGCGGATCGCGATCAACTGATGATCGCGCAGCATCTGATGCACTTTGGTCACCGCGATACCGAGTTGGTCGGCCACGTCCGGCAACGGGAGCAGGGTGACCGATTCGGGAACGACATCATCGCTGCAAGGAAATGCACTCACGGGCACAACGGTAGCCCGTCCGCGTGGAGGTACAGCGTACGCCCCGTTTCCCGACCACCATGAGCACGTCCTGAGAGACCGTGACGGCGCGCGCCTATACGATCGGGTATGCCGTCGTGGGGGCGGCACCCGCTAGGTGAAACTCGGAGGACAGCAGTTGATCGGCCAGATGCTGGACGGGCGCTACCGCATCGACGCGCCGATCGCGCGCGGTGGGATGTCGATGGTTTTCCGGGGAGTCGACACCCGGCTGGACCGGCCCGTGGCGATCAAGGTGATGGACCCGAAGTTCTCCGGCGATCCACAGTTCTTGACCCGGTTCGAATTCGAGGCCCGCTCCGTGGCCAAACTGAAGCATTCGTCGCTGGTCGCGGTGTACGACCAGGGCATCGACGGCGAGTACCCGTTCCTCATCATGGAGCTGGTGGAGGGCGGCACCCTGCGCGAACTGCTGCGCGAACGCGGGCCGATGCCACCGCACGCGGTGCGCGCGGTCGCCGAGCCGGTCCTGCGCGCGATCGGCGTCGCGCACGCCGCCGGCCTGGTCCATCGCGATATCAAACCGGAGAACGTGCTGATCTCCGATGCCGGCGAGGTCAAGATCGCCGATTTCGGGCTGGTCCGGGCGGTGGCCGGATCGAATCTGACCTCGGCCAGCGTCATCCTCGGTACCGCGGCGTATCTGTCGCCCGAACAGGTCACCGCCGGTAGCGCCGATGCCCGCAGCGATGTCTACTCCTTCGGCATCCTGATCTTCGAAATGCTCACCGGCCGCGTTCCCTTCACCGGCGACACCTCGCTCTCGATCGCCTATCAGCGGGTGGAGAAGGATGTGCCGAGCCCGAGCGACTTCATCGACGGGGTGCCGCCGGAATTCGACGAGCTGGTCGCCCGGGCCACTGCCCGTGAGCCCGCCCATCGCTTCGCCGACGCCACCGAGATGGCGATCGAACTGCATCGCCTGGCGACCGCCCTACAGCTGCCCGACTATCGCGTGCCCGCACCGCGCGAATCGGCCGAACACCTGTCCGCGCGCTATCGAGTGCCGCAGACCCCGGCGGCGATGCACGAACCCCCGCACGTCGGCGGCCCGGTCACCGAGGCCACGACCAGGCTGGCCGCCGAACCCTCGCACACCAAGGTCATGACGGCGGCCCATCCGATGCCCGAGCCCGAGCGGCCGCGTCAGCCACCGCAGCCGCCCTACCGGGAGGAATTCCTGCCCGATCGAGGCCGATCGCGGCGCCGGGTGCTGATCTGGGCGGCCGTGGTCGTCACGCTGGCACTGCTGCTGGGTATCGGCGGCTGGTGGCTGGGTGTCGGCCGGTATTCCTCGGTCCCGCCGATCGCCGGGATGAGCAGTGAACAGGCCGCCACGACTCTGAAGAACGCCGGGTTCGGCACGACGACGCGCGACCGGGCCTCCGACATCATCCCGGTCGGCGGGGTGGTGGGCACCGATCCCTCGGCCGGGGCGCGGGTGCTGAAGGGATCGACGGTCGCGGTGCTGGTGTCGAGCGGGCAGCCGCATGTGCCCGAATTCCAGCCGGGCCAGGATGCGAAGACGGTGAATCAGCTCATCCGCGATGCCGGATTGCAGCCCGTCGACAGCGGCGAGCGCCCCAGCACGGCGCCCAAGGGTTCGGTGGCACAACTGGAACCGTCGCCCGGAACCGTTCTGCCCACCGGCGCCCAGGTGAAGGTCTATCGCAGTAAGGGTTCGCAGCCGGTGCGCCTGCCCGATCTGCGCGGCAAGACAGTGGACGAAGCCAAATCGGTGCTGCAGAACGCGGGGATCTCGGTGGCGGGCACCCGCGACGAATTCGATGGCAGGGTCAAGCCGGGGCAGGTCGCCGGCACCGATCCCGCGGCCGGCACGCAGGTGCTGTCCGGCAGTTCGGTCACCCTGATCATCTCCAATTCGGTTCAGGTTCCGGATGTCACGGGTAAGAACGCCGCAGCGGCCCGCACCGAACTAGAGGGTCTGGGCCTGAAAGTGGTGCTGAACCAGGTGTTCAGTGGCGACCGGGGCACGGTGCGCGTGCAGTCACCGTTCGCCGGGTCGAATGTGGCGCCCGGATCCACGGTGACGCTCACGGTCCTGCCCTTCTGACTCCGTCAAGGCCGTTCCGCTCAGGGCAGCACACCGCCCACATCGGCGCCACCGAGTAGTTCGGCCGCACTGATGCCCAGTCGCTCCCCGGCCAGATCGAGGGCCTGCTGCAGTACCGCGCCGGCGCTGACGCCGACCACCTGCGATTGTTCGAGCCGACCGTTCCCGCGTACCACCCGCAACCGGCACCGCCAGGCGATGCCCGCGCGGTCGACCTCAGGGCGTTCGATCACGATCGTCACCGGGACGCCCTCGATCTCGAGTACATGTTCAGCAAGGGCCGCAACCGGCCTGTTCGCGAGCCGACCACCGGCAATCGAATGATCAGCAGACGAACGCAATCCTCTGGCTACCGATACGCCCTGCATAACGATCCTCTCCGAGCATGTCCCGCACAGCCTGTTGCCGCTGCAGTCCCACGCCTGGAAACCTAGTGCAGGTTTCAGGGTTCAGCAACCGAACAGTTAACTTGTGCGGAATCATGTCACGATCACGCCACGGGCACCCCGGTCCGATCAGCCGACCGTCAGCAGGGGTGTGCCCGTTTCCGGGTCGTTGACCGCGACCACCGCGGCGGTGGTGAAAACCTCCACCGACACCCCACCGATACTCGGGCTGATATTGGTCGTGATCTGGGCGGCGGCCGCGGCCGGCGCGTAGCCCCGCGACACCTCGAAATCCCACGAGATCTCGTATCCCCAGCAAATATTGAAGATCAGCAACCGGCTGCCGTCGCGGAGGACGACCTCCGACGGAATACCGTCCCGGTCACGATCACGCAGCAACCGCAGGATGGTGCGGTCGGCACTGCCGATTCGAGTCGAGCTCTGTGCGCTGGCCGGCCCCTCCCCGCGCGGGCGGCCGTCACCGCGCGAGGGGCCTTCGTCATTGCGAAATACGACGTCCACTAGATCCGGTCCGTCACCGCAGCATCTCGGCGACCAGGAATGCCAATTCCAAGGACTGCTGGGTATTCAGGCGCGGATCGCAGGCCGTCTCGTACCGGTCCTCCAGATCGAGATCGGAGATGTCCTGGGCGCCACCGAGGCATTCGGTGACGTTCTCACCGGTCAGTTCGATGTGCAGACCGCCCGGATGGGTGCCCAGCGCGTGATGCACCTCGAAGAAACCCTGCACCTCGTCGACGATGCGATCGAAGTGACGGGTCTTGTAGCCGGTGGAGGACTCGTGGGTGTTGCCGTGCATGGGATCGCACTGCCAGATCACCTGATGTCCGGTCGCCTGCACCTTCTCGATGATCGGCGGCAGCACATCGCGAACCTTCATATTGCTCATCCGGGCCACCAGCGTGAGCCGGCCCGGCTCGTTGTTGGGGTCGAGTCGCTCGACGTACTCCACCGCCTGATCCGGCGTGGTGGACGGGCCGATCTTGATGCCGATCGGGTTGGCCAGCAGTTCGGCGAAGGCGATATGCGCGCCGTCGAGCTGGCGGGTGCGCTCCCCGATCCACAGGAAGTGCGCGGACAGGTCGTAGAGCACCGGATCACCGGCGGCGTTCTGGGCCAACCGCAGCATCGCGCGCTCGTAGTCGAGAACCAGGGCCTCGTGGCTGCAGTAGATCTTGGCCGACTGCAGGCTCGGGTCCTGTACCCGGCAGGCGTTCATGAAGGCCAGACCGCGGTCGATCTCGGAGGCCATCTGCTCGTAGCGGGCCCCGGCCGGCGACTGCGCCACGAAATCGCGATTCCAATCGTGCACCTTGTGCAGATCGGCCATTCCGGCGCCGGTCAGCGCGCGCACCAGATTCATCGCCGCGCTGGCATTGGCGTAGGCCCGCACCAGCCGGGACGGATCGTGCTCGCGAGGGGCGGCCTCGGCGACGAGGGAGTTGACCATATCGCCGCGGTAGGACTTGAGGCCCAGCGCGTCCACATCGGCGGACCGGGGTTTGGCGTACTGGCCCGCGATCCGGGCGACCTTGACCACCGGCAGGCTCGCGCCGTAGGTCAGCACCACGGCCATCTGCAGCAGGGTGCGGATGTTGCCACGGATATGCGGTTCGGTGTTGTCGGCGAACGTCTCCGCGCAGTCGCCACCCTGCATCAGAAACGCCTCGCCGCGCGCCACCTCGGCCAGATGCCGGCGCAGTTCCTCGACCTCGGCGGGCACGCACAGCGGCGGCACACTCTCGAGGACGGTACGCATGGTTGCGGCCTGCTCCGCATCCCACGAAGGCTGCTGCAGGGCCGGGCGGGCGAGTGCCTCGTCGAGACGCCGACGGAGCTCGGCGGGCAACGGTGGCAGTTCCGGCAAGCGATCGATCGGTACGTCGACGGTCCAGTTCACCAGTTCAGAATACGGACCACGCGCAATCACCGGGTAACCCGGAGGGTAGGGGGCGATGAATACGTCCGGACCGACCGGGCCGTACCCTCTAGCGCGGGCCGGACCAGGAGCGT
The DNA here is from genome assembly GCF_020733635.1 of Nocardia spumae. Classification (NCBI taxonomy): domain Bacteria; kingdom Bacillati; phylum Actinomycetota; class Actinomycetes; order Mycobacteriales; family Nocardiaceae; genus Nocardia; species Nocardia spumae. The sequence goes on from NZ_JAJFZL010000001.1 coordinate 4,701,774, forward strand.
CGGCTCGAATATCGCCGCACGCCGAACCGGGAAAGGCATGAACCGCGTGAAGTATTTCTACGACTCGGAATTCATCGAGGACGGCACGACGATCGACCTGATTTCGATCGGTGTGGTCTGCGAGGACGGCCGGGAATACTACGCGGTGTCGACCGAATTCGATCCGGAGCGGGCCGGGCAGTGGGTGCGGCGCAATGTGTTGCCGAAACTTCCCTCGCCGTCCTCGCCGCTGTGGCGCAGCCGGCAGCGGATTCGCGACGAGCTCTATCAATTCCTCGTGCCGCGGCCCGCCGTGCGACCGGAGTTGTGGGCATGGGCGGGGGCCTACGATCACGTGGCCCTGTGCCAGCTGTGGGGATCGATGGTGGACCTGCCGGCGGCACTGCCGCGCTACACCAACGAACTGCGCCAGCACTGGGATCAGTACGGGCGTCCCGAACTGCCGCCGGTGCCCGCCGACGCCCACGACGCGCTCGCCGACGCCCGGCACAATTTGGCCAAGTACGAGGCGATCGAGGCATTCCGGCGCGGCGGTGCGGCTGTCGACCGGCGTTGAGCCGGCCCAACGACTCGCGGCCCCGGCACAGGTGCCGGGGCCGCGATCGTCGATCAGGGGGTTGGTGCGAACTCAGCTCGCGAGAGTCGCCGGGATGCGCTCCGCATCGGGACGGCTACCCGAGGGAACATCCTTCTTCAGGCTGGCGGCGTAGACGTCGACGTACTCCTGACCCGACATCCGCATCAGCTCGTACATGATCTCGTCGGTGACGGCGCGCTCGACGAACCGGTTACCGCCCATGCCCTCGTAGCGCGAGAAGTCGATCGGCGCACCGAATTTCACGGTGACGCGACGATGACGCCAGCGGAACGGACCGGGCGGGCACACCTCGTCGGTACCGATCAGCGCCACCGGGATCACCGGGACACCGGTCTCCAGGGCGAGGCGTGCCACACCGGTCTTGCCCTTGTACAGCCGGCCATCGGGCGACCGCGTGCCCTCCGGGTACAGGCCCACCATGCGGCCCTGCTCCAGCAGTTTGCGGGCGGTGTTGAGCGCGTCCTCGGCGGCGCTGGCGCCACTGCGGTCGATCGGGTACTGACCGGTGCCGGAGAAGAAGAATTTCTGCAGCCGGCCCTTGAGTCCCGGAGTGGTGAAGTATTCGGCTTTCGCCAGATAGGTGATTCGGCGGGGGCTCAGCAACGGGGTGAACAACCAGTCCGTGAACGAAAGATGATTACCGGCGAGGATGACTGCTCCGTCGGCGGGGATATTCTCCACGCCCTCGACCTTGGGACGGTTGTATACATGCATGAAGGGCCCGACCAGCACGAATTTGAGCAGCCAGTAGAACATTGCGTCCTTTCCCCTGTGATTGTGGAACGGAACCGGCCTCGTCGCAGGCACCTCCGTCGAACCCGACTCTACCGCCGCAAACCAGCTGCGACCAACCCCACACGAGGTATTTCACATGCGCGCAATCACAACGGTGAATTCGGGTACTCGTCAGCCGCTTCGCACCGTGAAAACGGGGCGATCGTCGGCAATTACCGGCTGGGCAAAACGGTCACCCCGAACCCGTTCGGGTGATCTCCCCGAGCGGGTCGATCATTCCCGCCCCGCGGTGGTACGGGCCCGGCGGCGCGCCGCGTCGGCGCCACGATCGGTGTCGGCGGCCCGGTGTTCACTGTCGGAATCCAGCGCGGCACGGGCGAGTTCGGCCGCGCCGATCATGCCGGCCGCTTCCCCGAGCTGCGTGGTGCGGATCCGGGCCAGCGGGCGATGCCGGGCACCGGTGATCGCGGCCGCGTAGTGATCGCGGGCATCGTCGAGGAACAGCGGCGCCGAGGAGCTGACCCCGCCGGCGATCACGATCAGATCCGGATCGAAGATATCGCTGACGAATGCCAGGCCCAGCCCGAGCCAGCGGGCGAAGTCGGCCATCACCCGCAGCGCCACCGGATCGCCGTCGTGCGCGGCGCCCGCGACCCGGCGTCCGGTCAGCGAACCGGGATCACCCACCACCTCGCGCGCCAGAATCGTCGACGGCAAGGGATCGGTGGCCAGCATCTCGATCGCGGTGTCCACCAGAGCCGTTCCGCTGCAATAGCGTTCCCAGCATCCGCGTTTACCGCACGGGCACACCCGGCCGTTCGGCACCACCTGCAGATGTCCGAGTTCCGGTGCGACCCCGAAACTTCCGCGATAGAGGCGGCCCTCGACCAGCAGCGCCGCGCCGATTCCGGTCCCGATCGCGACCAGGACGCCGTTGTGCGCGCCCGACGCCGCACCGAATCGGTATTCCGCCCACATCGCGGCATTGGCATCGTGTTCGAGGATGACCGGCAGGCCGAGACGCCGGGTGAGCCGCCCCGCCACCGCGGTGTCCTCCCACGGCAGGTGTGGAGCGAACCGGACCGAGGACCTGGATTCGTCGACGAATCCGGCGACCGCCAGCCCGACCGCGCCGATCTCGTGGCGCGCGCACAGCTCCCGCACCGCGCGATCGAGGCCGTCCTCGAGCGCGTGCGCCGAATGCGGAGTGGGCGCCTGCACGGTATCGAGCACCTCACCGGTCCCGTCGACGACCGAGGCGCGAATATTCGTCCCGCCGACATCGATGCCGACGGTCAGCGGAGTATCCCGCCCGATGCGGGGGGTCATTTCTTGATCCGCACCGTGATCGGGGTGTAACCGGGCCGGGCCGCGGCCGAGTGACGTCCGCGCCCACCGTGTTTCGCACCGGGCCTGCCCGCCGCCTCCGCACCGACAGCCTCCGCGCCGACGGCCTCCGCGCCGGGGGCGTGCGCGCCGGGGGCGTGCGCGCCGGATGCGCTCGGTCCCGGCGCATCGGGACCGCCGGGCTCGTCCGGCCACGGGCCGGACCCGTCACCGCCCGGTTCGGCGCCCTCGTCGAGGTCGTCCGGCAGCAGGGGTTCCACCGGGACGCCGGCGAGGGCCTCGCGCAACACCGTCACGATCGCGGTGCCGTGGTCGGCCACCGCCGCCACCACGTCGTGGTGTTCGCCGCGGACCAGCGCCGCGGCGGCACAGACCGGGCACCAGCTGCAGCTGTCCCATTCACGGGAGTCGGCGGCGGCGCGCCGCAGGGTGGGCTCGATACGTTCGAGCAGGATCTCGGCCAGGGCGCGCAATTCCTGCGCGAATTCGCCGAAGGTGTCGTCGTGAGGGTGGGCGTGGGTCATTGCGGCCAGACTCCCGGGTCGGGCCGGAACCGCACGACGAGGTGTTCACCGTCGAGTTCGGCGCCCTCGACCGTGCATCGCCGCAATACCGGTGCCAGGCGTAGCCGCCGCCGGACTCCGTCCGCTCCCACGATCACATCGTCCTCCACTCGTCCCAGTCGCACAGTTCCCGGGTCGACCACCGGCAGACGCATCCGCAACGTGAATACCGATTCCAAACCGGTGCCCGACTCCCATCGCACCTCCGGCTCCCCCGCCACGCTGCCCGGTGTCGCTCCGCCCAGCATAGGGTCTGGCGCCGGAACCGCAGGGTTGCCACGAACGGGCAGCGCCTGCGCCAGTGCCGACAGTGCGTGCGGCCCGACCGGTTCCGGGCCGCTGTGGTGTGCGATCGTCACCGGCACATCCGGGATGCGGCGGCGCAGATCGCCGATCACGTCGAGTTGTTCGGTACGGCGCTGCAGATACCACTGCACCGCCGGATGCGGCGGGCCCTCGGGCGGGGGCACCGGCGGCAGCACCTTGTTCACCACCACCGCGTCCAGCCGCATACCCAGCAGCGCCGCCGCCGAGCGCACCCGGGCCGATTCGGCCAGCGCGACCCGTTCGGCCCCGGTGATCAGGCGGGCGCCGGTGCGCTGCGGATCGGCCAGCAGATCGCGAATCGCGGTGACCGCGGCGGCGATCCGCTCCACCGTCGAGGCCAGTACCGCGCGCCGCAGATCGGTGCCGGTCGCGCTGAGCACCCGGGCATGGGTGGGCCACACGCGCTCCAGATAGCCCAGCAGCGTGTCCGGCGCGGTGACGATGCGCAACATATCCGCCGAGGGCGGACAGTCCACGATGATCAGATCCCAGTCGTCCTCACCCGCGAACTGCGCGATCTCGGTCAATGCCAGCAGTTCCTGCACACCCGGCAGTCCGGTCAGCTCGGCCGGATCCAGGGCGGCGAGGTCGATACCGTGATCGTGACCGGCGCCGGACAACATCAGCACCACATCGCGGAACCGATCCTCCAGCAGCGCAAGGGAATCGATCTCGATGACGTCGAATCCGGGTGCGACCGTGACGACCCCGGCCACCGTGCCGGGATCGTGCGCGAACCGGAAACCCAGGGCGTCACCCAGGGAATGGGCCTGATCCACCGAGGCGACCAGCACTCGCTGTCCGGCCTGCACCGCGGCGATGGCCGCCGCGCACGCGAGCGTGGTCTTACCGACCCCGCCCTTGCCGATGAACAGTTCGAGCCGGGTCGTGACGGCACCACGACCACGCGGCGCGGCCGGGGTCAGCCTTCGACCCGTTTCTTGAGTTCCTTGAGAGCCGTATCGGTGATCACCTTCTCGGCCTTGCGTTTGAACATCCCGATCATCGGGATGGTGAGGTCCACGGTCAGCTCGTACACCACCTGGGTGGTGCCGTCGGGCTGGTCGATGAGCTCGTAGGTGCCGTCCTGCGCTTTCTGCAACTCACCACTGACGAGTTTCCAGCTCACCGCCCGGCCGTCCGCGCGCCAGGTGTAGGACAGCACGTAGGTGTCCTTGACGACACCGGCGTCGAGCACGAAGCGAGCCGTGCGAGCGCGCCCGTCGGGATAGGTCTCCAGCACGTCCACCGATCGCGCCGCCGATACCCATTCCGGATACGACTGCAGATCGGCGATAACGGCCATCACTCGATCCGAGGGGGCATCGACGATGATCGACCTCTGGGTCCGGTCGGCCATGACTGACAGCGTTTCCTTTCGAGCTAGCGTGACGGCGCCACACCGGCCGGACGGCCGGCTTCCAGCCGGGATTTCACCTCGAACGACATCTTCTTACCGGCCACTCGCCGAGATCTGTTGGCCGCCATCAACGTTCGCGCCGACACGGTTCCCGCGGCCGGCGGTTCTGCGTGCAGGAAGTAATGCAGGATCACGCCGTCCAGCGACGGCTCCAGCCAGACCTCCATGGTGCCGGTCAGCGGGCCCGCGACCGACCAGCGAATACCCTTGTCGCCCCGATCCTCTCGCACCTCCAGGGTGAGATCGGGCCACCACTGCCGCCAGCGGCCGCGATCGGCCAGCACCTCGGCGACCGCGGCGCCGGACGCGGCGACGAAGGTCTGGTCGGCCACCTGAATGCTGCTCACGGCTGTGGCTCGCTGCGCTCGCTCATGGGAGCCGAGCCTACTGGGTCGGAGCCCGGAGGCGGTAACGGAGTGTGACCACGCAGGGCTCCCCAGTAGGCTCCATCGACACTGCCTACTGGGTCGGAGCCCGGAGGCGGTAACGGAGTGTGACCATCTAGCTCAGCGGACCGACGCCGTCGCCGTCGCGGCTGCCCGAACGCGTCTCGGAACCGAGCAGGGCACGTAGCCGGGCGCCCCGGGCGTCCCATCCCCACTGGTCGGCGACCCATTCTCGGCCGGCGGCACCCATTCGCGCCGCGGCGTCGCGGTCGGACAGGATATCGACGACGGCCGCGGCCACGGACCGCTCGCTGCGCCCGTCGACCACCGTGCCGGTACGTCCCTCGAGGACGGTTTCCGGTGCGCCACCGGAATTTCCGGCCACCACGGGCACCCCCGTCGCCGACGCCTCCAGATAGACGATGCCCAGACCCTCGACATCGAGTCCAGCACCGCGAGTCCTCGACGGCATCGCGAAGACGTCGGCGATGGTGTGGTGGGCGGCCAGTTCGGCGGCCGGGACCCGTCCGGTGAACACCACATCGCCGTCGAGTTCCAGCGAATTCGCCAGGCCGCGCAACCGCTCCTCGTACGGGCCGCCACCCGCGATGACCAGCACGGCGCCGTCCACGCGCCGGCGGATCTCGCGCATGGCCAGGATCAGCATGTCCTGTCCCTTGCGCGGGACCAGCCGGGACAGGCAGAGCACGGTGGGCCGGTCTCCGAGTCCATAGCGGGCCCGCAGCTCCGCGCGCGCCGCCGGGTCCGGGCGGAAGACCGCGCTGTCGACGCCCGGGGGCAGATATTCCAGCGCCGCCCGCGGGCCGAACGCCGCGGCGAATCGGCGCCGGGTGTATTTGCTGACGTAGGTGATCGCGTCGGTGTGGTCTCCGATCACGCGCAGCACCTGGCGCGCGCCGGGCAGCATCGACCAGCCCACCTCGTGGCCGTGGGTACTGGCCGCGATCCGGTGCGCGCCCGCGCGGCGCAGTGCCGGCGACATCAGCGCCAGCGGGGCGGCCGCACCGAACCAGACGGTGTCGCATCGTTCGTCGCGCAGCAGTTTCGCCGCGCGGCGCAGGACCAGTGGCGTCGGCAACATCAGGGTGGTGGGATGGCGCACCACCTGGAACGGCTGCTGGGCGTCGAAGCGCAGATGGGAGTCGCCGCGCCAGCGAGGTGCGTAGACGACGAGATCCTCCGGTGGCATCCGCAACGCCAGCGAATGAACATACGACTGGATCCCACCCGGCCGAGGCGGAAAGTCGTTGGTGATCAACAGCGTGCGGGCCATGGGCCCGAGTCTATGGGTGCACCCCGCCGCGACCGGCCGGGACCCCGCATCCCTAGGTGGCTACCCGGGCCTTGATCCAGTCCCGCCAGGCGGTGACGAATTCGCTGTGACCGAGAGCGAGGGTGTCGCGCAGGCCGCGATCCAGCGCGGCCTCGTTCTGCGGTCCGGTTGCCAGGCGGTGATAGAGCGCCACCAGTTTCGGCTCACCGAACCGGTCGGCGACGAAGGCGTGGACCGACCAGGCCTGTTCGTAGGCCAGGGCGGCGTCGTTGCCCGGTGCGGGGACGAAGGCGGTATCGGCGGGGAGATCGGCGGGCAGGTCGCCGGCGCGAGCGCGGGTGGTCACGGTCGGCGCCACCTGGGCGAAGCGTTGCGCATCCCCGCGGTGGCCGCAGTATTCGGCGAATCCCTCGAGCACCCACTGCGGGGAGCCGTCGACGGTATCGGCGCGCGCGGCGATATGGGTGAGTTCGTGGCGCAGGGTTTCGCGCAGGCCGTCCGGGCCGAGCCGGTGACCGGCATCGGCGGCGAAGACGATCCGCTGCCCGGCCGGCTGCGCGCCCGGCACGACGGGATCGGCGACCGACGCGGCCGCGACCTGGGTGGACACCGGGCCGATGGCGTGGGTCAGTGCCGCGAATTCGGAGCTGCTGGAGGCGACGGCGACCACGGCCTCGTGCGCCCATCCGGTGCCCCAGACCTGTGAGACGGCCGAGACCGCGGGACCCACCTCGCGCGCCAGCTGATCGACGTCACCGCGCTGGTACGGATGTCCGAGTACCACCGACAGTTTGCCGTCGTCACCGGAAACCTGCTGTGCCACAACCGGTCCGTAGGACCCCATGACCCGGCGCAGCTCCGGGACCTGCGGATCGGCGTGCGCCATCGGCACGGAATCGGTCTCCGCGGCCGTGGGCACGGCGCGCAGGCCGGTCTTCGGTAACAACAGCAGCGCACCGCCGGCCGCGGTCAGGGCGATCACCACCGCGACGGTCGCGACGAATTCGAACCGTCCCCGGTGCGCCAGCCATTCCCGGGCCCGCAGCAGTGCGCTCATACGACACGATCCTCACGTCTGTGTGATTACTCGCCGCCAGATTCTCGCAGTGTTTACGACATTCCCATCCAATATCGGCGGGCCGAATGGAAGGGCGTGTTCCCCATCGGGGCTACGGCGACCGGTACACCGAAGGTGGAGGCATGCAGGATCATGCCATTGCCCGCGTAGATTCCGACATGGGAGGCATCGGAATAGAAGAACACCACGTCACCGGGCTGCAGTTCGTCACGTGAGACGGGTGAGCCGACCGTGGCCTGCGCCTGACTGGTCCGCGGCAGATCGATACCGACGTGATGGAAGGCCCACTGCACCAGACCGGAACAGTCGAACTGATCCGGGCCGGTGGCGCCCCAGACGTACGGATCGCCCACGCGGGTGAGACCGGCGGCGAGCGCACTGGTCCCGCTACCGGGGACCAGTCCCTTCAGCAGGGTTTCACGATCGAATCCGGGCGGGAACAGCGATCCGGCCAGAGCGGACTTGTCTCCCGCCGACAGCGCACCCCACGCCTGGATCACCTGCGCCATCGACCCCTGCAGGTCGGCGCGCTTACGTTCCAGATCGGCCCGCACCTCATCGGCCTTCTGCGCGGCCGAGCGCGCGGCGTCGGAGGCGGTCTTCGCGGAGGTTTCGGCCGCGGTCGCCGACTCGCTGGCCTTGGAGAACTGGGCCAGTTGATCGGAGGTCTGCGCGGAGAGCACATCCAGCGTCGACATCTGATCGAGCAGTTGCTGGGGGGAATCGGAGACCAGCACCGAGAACAGCCGGTTGGTGCGAGCGCCCTGGTAGGCCGCGATCGCCGTACGGTCCACGGCCGGTTGGTATTTGCGGACTTCGGCCTTGGCCGCGTCCACGGCCTGGGTGGCGGTGATCAGTTTGGCGTCGGCGTCGCGAGCCACACCCTGTTTGGCGTCCAGATCACCCTGCGCGGTCAGTGCCTGCTGATTGAGCTGTTCGGATTGATGTGACAACTCGATCAGCCGTTGCACGGCGTCGCCGGCGCTGGTCGGCTGGCCCGGCGCCGGATCGGCCGATGCCAATCCGCCGGTTCCGGCTCCGATCACCAGCGCGCCCACCGCGAGTGATCTGCCGACCAAGCGTCTGGTCCTGGTGTTGCTGTGCGCGTTGCCTCTGTGCACTGTCACGGCCTGCCGTGCCCCGTTCTCTCGTCCCGAGCTGAAAACCACAAAGGTCTCGATAAGGTTACGGAACGGCGAGCGTCCATGTCCAGCAGGCCACGAAATGATCACGCCGCATAACCGGAAATGCCCGGATCGGCAGTCCGAACTGTGCGGAATGCGCCGATCCGGGCGGGATTTCAGTAGCGGCGGGCGCCCGCCACCGGCATCGAGGAGATCGGAGCGACCTTCACCGGCTGCCCGTAGGTCGAGGCGTGCACGACGTTGCCGTCACCGACGTAGAGACCCGAGTGGCTGCCGCCGTAGAACGAGATCACGTCACCGGGCTGCAACGCGTCGAGCGATACCGGGGCGCCCGCGTCGAGCTGTTCGTAGCTGGTGCGCGGCAGCTCGCGACCGGCCTGCTCGTAGGACCACTTCACCAGACCCGAGCAGTCGAAGGCGTTGGGACCGGCCGCACCGTACGAGTAGGGGGCGCCGATCTTGGACATGGCGGCGTCGGCCGCGCGCTGACCGACGGTCTGCTGCGGTGCGAACGGCGCCCCGAGACCGGGGATCTGCACACCCGGCGGGATCACGTTCGGCGGGATCGCGCCCGGCGGGATCGCGCCGAGAACCTGATCGGGCACGTCGATGGCGCCGACGCCCGGTACGGTGACCGGCGCGGCGGCGGCAGTGGTCGCAGGCAGCAGCAGGGCGCTGAGGGTTGCTGCGCCAACGGCTCCGGCCGCAACAGCCCGGCGGGCGGTGCGAGGCAGCCCCTGAACCTGTCGCTTGATCGCCATGATGCGGTACTCCTCATCTGCCCCGCGACGCCGCACCCGGTGGTGCGTCGGACTCCGCGAGGTCTCGAAAAGGTTACGAGGACATAACGGTGCGTTGTAAAGCCCCGACAGCCCGGAACTAGATCAGGTATGAGGCACCGCTCGGCGGCATGCGAGATAGCTCACAGTGATCACGAAAAGATAACGACGGGCGTGCGCGGCGACGGCGACGACCCCCTCCCCACCCGTGTGACCGGAGGCGCGGGCGACATTCGCGACCAGCGCCCGGAGCACGAAACCGCACGTACGCCCCGCGGGCGAAGACGCTGAAACCAACCGAACAGTCCGCACGTTTACCCGCGTCATCGGTGGGCATTCCACAGCGGTTGCGCGTTTCGAAACTCGTCACCGATTCGCCGTCGGCAATAGCCGTTCCGAATCATTGTGGCGCTGGTCACTTTTCCGCATATCCGCGCGATCCGAACCTCGTACATCGCAACCTTCACGACGCACCGGCCGCGAAATCGGGCAAAGCCGACCCTGTCGGACCTTGCGTTTACGCTGCTCGCCGTGCCCACCCCCGCTCCACGATCATCCCAGCTGGCCCTCGAATTACCCGGTCACGGAGCTGATGAGGCCGAGCGGGCACTGCGCGAGATCACCTTCGTCGTGGTCGACCTGGAAACCACGGGCACCAGTCCGGACGGGGATGCGATCACCGAGATCGGCGCGGTCAAGGTGCGCGGCGGCGAGATTCTCGGCGAGTTCGCGACACTCGTCGATCCCGGCCGGGCCATCCCGCCGCAGATCGTGCAGGTCACCGGCATCACAACCGCGATGGTGCTGCAGGCTCCCCGGATCGAAGCCGTACTGCCGGGCTTTCTCGAATTCGCCGCGGGCGCCGTGCTGGTCGCGCACAACGCCCGCTTCGACATGTCGTTCCTGCGCGCGGCGGCGCAGCGCAGCGATACCGCGTGGCCGGCCTTCACCGTGCTGTGCACGGTGCAGCTGGCGCGGCGCATTCTCGATCGAGACGAGGCACCGACGGTGCGGCTGTCCGCGCTGGCACAACTGCTGGGCTCTTCCACCCGGCCGACCCACCGCGCTCTCGACGACGCGCGCGCGACCGTCGACGTCCTGCACGCGCTGTTCGAACGAGTCGGCAATCTGGGGGTGCAGACGCTCGGTGAACTCGTCGACTATCTGCCCGCGGTCACACGGCGCCAACGAGCCAAACGGGTACTGGCCGCCGATCTGCCCGCGGCGCCGGGTGTGTACCTGTTCCGCGGGCCGGCCGAGGAGGTCCTCTATATAGGGACGGCGGTCGATCTGCGCCGCCGCGTACGCAATTACTTCACCGGATCCGAAACCCGCACCCGGATGCGGGAGATGGTCACCCTCGCCACCCGGGTCGACCACGTCCGGTGCGCGCACGGCCTCGAGGCCGGTGTCCGGGAACTGCGGCTGCTGGTGGCACACACCCCGCCCTACAACCGGCGCTCCAAATTCCCTCAGCGCGCATGGTGGCTGACGCTGACCGATGAGGCCTTCCCCCGTTTCGCGGTGAGCCGCACACCGACCGCCCACGCCCTGGGCCCCTTCGGTTCTCGCGCCGAGGCCACCGAGGTCGGGGCGATCGTCGCGGAGTACAGCGGGGTGCGCACCTGTACGACCCGGATTCCGCGCGGTGGCACGCACGGCGCGCACTGCCCACCCGCCGTCGTGGGCGGATGCCCGGCCACCACATTCGGGGAGCGGGCCACCGCGGCCACCTACGCCGCCGCCCCGCGTGCGGTGCGGGCACTGTTCACCGGTAGTGACGACGCGCCGCTGCGCGCCATCGCCGAACGGATCGACACCTGTGTCACCGCAGAGCATTTCGAGGCCGCCGCGCGACTGCGGGACCGGACCTGCACCGTGGTGCGGGCACTGCGGCGCACCCAGCGGCTGGCCGCCCTGGCCCGCATCGCCGAACTGATCGCGGCGCGCCCGGCCGCTGACGGCGGATGGGACTTCGCGGTCGTTCGCTACGGCCGTCTGGCCGCGGCCGGAACCGCGGCCCGGGGTGTCGCGCCCATGCCGGTGGTCGACAGCCTGGTCGCCGCGGCCGAAACCGTCCGGCCGGCCACACTGAGCACCACCCCGGACGGCGCAGAAGCCGGACTGCTCTGCGACACAGACGAATTCGACGATCCCGATCATCCCCCGCTACGCGGCGCCCCACCCGAGGAGACGGCGGTCATCGCCCGCTGGCTGAACCAGCCCGGCACCCGCATCGTGCGCACCACCGACGGCTATCGCGAGCCACGCCTGGGGGCCGGGCCGTGGTTGTCCTGGGTCGAACGGGCCGAAGCCGCGACTCGCGCCGAATCGGGGGCGGGCGAGTATCTTTCACGTACCGGCGCCTGAGAGCGAGGCCCGCGCCGCCACCAGCGACCGCCGCACCTGTTCGACCGCATCGGCGCCCAGATCGCTTCGCAGGCGCTCCTCGATTTCGGCGATTCGCGCCGCCGCCACCGCCACCGCGGCGCGTCCGGCCGCCGTGGCGACCACCAGCCGAGCCCGCCGATCGGCGGGATCGAGACGACGCTCGACCAGACCACGTCGTTGCAGGTGCGTGACCAATTCCCCCATCGACTGCTGGGTCATCCCCGCCGCCTCGGCCAGTGCGGTCACCCGGGTGCCCGCCGGTTCGAGATAGCGGAAGACGGCGTAGTGGGCCGGACGCAGCTCCACATCCAGCTCGGTCTTCAGGCGGTCGTTCAGCTGGGCCTCGAATCGGCGAGTGACCTCGACGAGCAGCTTCAGCAACGAGTCGGAAACGTCCGTTGACATAATACGAAGGCTACCTTTATACCTGAGATATGCCAGCCACCTTGACCTTCCGCAACGGCCATCAGGTCACCCACTTGACGGACGGAATCGACGAACACGGCCCGTATCTGCTGCTACGCCATCATCTGCCGGTTCCGGGGCGTCAGGCGGGACCACACTGGCATCCCGATATCGCCGAGCAGTGGACCGTGCGGCGCGGCAAGCTCGAGTTCCGCGTCGGCGGCCGCACAGTGGTAGCGCGCGAGGGCGATACGCTGGCGGCCCCGGCCAGGACCGTGCACGCTTTCGCCAGCGTGGCACCGGAGACCGTCATCGACCACGAAATCCGGCCGCCGGCGCGGCACTGGGAGATGTTCCGGTTCTGGCATGCGCTCGACGCGGCGGGCCGCACTACCCACTCCGGTATTCCGCGCAACCCACTGGCGCTGGCGCTCCTGTGGGACTATCAGGACGGATATCTGGCCGGCGTTCCGGCACTGCCGCAACGAGCGCTGCTCGGCCCGCTCGCGGCACTCGGCAGGCGGCTCGGCTACGAGCGGCGATTGTTGCGCAAACAGCTCAGCTCCCCCGGGGTGTGATCGGCTCGTCGAATCCGGGTCGTTCCCCGCTCACTCGCCGATCGAGAAGCCGGCCTCGACATCCGCACTCGAATACGACTTGAACGCGATATGGGTGGTGGTGCGCAGGACCCCGGTCGTCTTGTTGACCCGGCCGGTCACCACCTCGGCGATCTGCTCGTGGTCACGTACCCGCACCACCGCGATCAGGTCGACGTCCCCGGCGCAGGAGTACACCTCCGCCACGCCCTCGAGATCGGCCAGCGCCTGCGCGGTTTCGGGGATGCGGGCGGCCTCGGCGTGGATCAACACGATCGCGGTAATCATGGCGCGAGTCTATTGCGCGGCCATCGCACCCGGACAGCCGCCGCTCCCGGCATCTCGAAAGGCACACCACAACGACGAGGCCCCGAGCCGATTACTCGACTCGGGGCCTCACGCCGGGATGGATCAGTGGCCGTGCTTGTCGCCACCGCCGCTGGACTGCGCCTGGTACGTGGCCAGGACCTCCAGCTGCTTGTGCTCGGCCTCGTGCTCGGCGGAGACGAGGGCGTCGGCCTCCGAGGGCGGGTCGGCCCGCAGGAACGAACCGGAACCGGGCTTGCCGGCCCAGCCGAGCTTGTTCATCTTCTTCGGCACCGGCGCACCCTGGTACTCCAGCGGAATCGGGTGGCCGTGCGAGTCGACCGGGCCCAGCGGCTGGTGCACCTCGATGTACTCACCGTGCGGCAGGCGCTTGATCACACCGGTCTCGATGCCGTGCTCGAGCACCGCGCGGTCGGCGCGCTGCAGACCCAGGCACAGCCGGTACGCCAGGAAGTAGGCGATCGGCGGCGCCAGCAGCAGGGCGATGCGGAAGAACCACGTCGTCGCGTTCAGCGACACATCGAACTTCAGCGCGATGATGTCGTTGACACACGCCAGCGTCAGCACCAGATAGAAGGCGATGGCCATGGCACCGATCGCGGTACGCACCGGCACGTCACGCGGACGCTGCAGGATGTTGTGCGCGACCGTGTCACCGGTGAGCCGCTTCTCGATCCACGGGTAGGCGATCAGCACCGTGAACACCAAGCCCATGATGAGCGCGACCCAGAACGGCGCCGGCACGGTGTAGCGGCCCAGATACAGCTCCCACGGCGGCATCAGACGCGCCATACCGTCGGTCCACATCATGTAGAAGTCCGGCTGCGAACCCGCGGACACCTGGGACGGGTTGTAGGGACCCAGGTTCCAGATCGGGTTGATCTGCAGGACACCACCCATGACGGCGACGACACCGAGGGTGAACATGAAGAACGCACCCTGGTCGGCGGCGAACACCGGCACGATACGGGCGCCGACGACATTGTTCTCGGTGCGGCCGGGGCCGGGGAACTGGGTGTGCTTCTGGTACCAGACGATCGCCACGTGGGCGGCGATCAGCGCCAGCATGATGCCCGGGAACAACAGGATGTGCGCGACGTACAGGCGCGGGATGATGATCGTGCCCGGGAAGTCACCGCCGAAGATCAGCCAGTGCATCCAGGTACCGACCAGCGGAATACCCATCGTGATGCCACCGAACGCGGCGCGCAGACCGGTACCGGACAGCAGATCGTCGGGCAGCGAGTACCCGAAGAAACCCTCGAACATCGCCAGCACCAGCAGCAGCGAGCCGATCACCCAGTTCGCCTCACGCGGCTTGCGGAACGCGCCGGTGAAGAAGATGCGGAACAGGTGGATGATGATCGAGCACGCGAACAGCAGCGCCGCCCAGTGGTGCACCTGGCGGACGAACAGACCGCCGCGCACCTCGAAGGAGATGTTCAGCGCCGTCTCGTAGGCACGCGACATTGTGACGCCACGCAGCGGCTGGTAGGCGCCCTGGTACACGACCTCGGTCATCGACGGATCGAAGAACAGGGTCAGGTACACACCCGACAGCAGCAGGATGATGAACGCGTACAGCGCGATTTCACCCAGCAGGAACGACCAGTGGGTCGGGAAGACCTTGTTGATCGACCGCTTCACGAACGCGGCGGCGCGATACCGCTCGTCCATCTCGTTGGCCTGAGCGACCACTTTGCTAGGGCTCATGCCTGCACCTCGCTGACGCTCGGTTCCAGCATGTGCCCTGCACGCTGGAACATGATTCGCTCACTTCGTTCGCTCATGAACGACGCTCCCAGAAGGCCGGACCGAGCGGCTCGATGAAGTCGCCGTTGGCGACCAGGAATCCCTCGGAATTGACGGTGATGGGCAGCTGCGGCAGCGCACGGGCAGCAGGACCGAAGACCGGCTTACCCCACTCGGTGGCCGAGAACTGCGACTGATGGCACGGGCACAGGATGCGGTTGGTCTGCTGCTCGTACAGCGAGGTCGGGCAGCCCAGGTGGGTGCAGATCTTCGAGTAGGCGAAGTAGTCGCCGAAGTTGAAGCTCTCCTGGCCCCTGCGCTTGACCGCCTTCTGCGCGTCCTCGGTGCGCAGGCGGATCAACATGACCGCGTTGCGGATGCCACGCAGCGACTGGAGAGTCTCCTCCTCGTTGCCGCGCCACTCTTCCTTCCAGGGGAACACGGTCTCCATGGCGCCGGCGTCCAGATCCTCCGGACGCACCAGCACGATGTCCTCGGGCCGTCCGGTGTCCTTGCGCAGGAAGATGGTCTGCCCCGGGAAGTCCGGGGTCCAGCCCGACACCCACAGCGGGGACTTCATGCCCTTGGCCCACGGGTTCTTGATCATGCCGCCGACGAACAGGAACAGTGCGCCGATACCCAGCACACCCACGCCCAGTCCGGCGGTGCGGGTGATCATCTTGCGACGGCCCAGCGTCGAGGTCTCCAGCGCATCCGACAGCTGCGCGCCCAGGGTACGCCGCTCCACCTCGTCGGAAGGACCGTCGTGGCGGGTCTGGATGGAGATCTCGTTCGGGACGAACTTCTTGCGGATGATGACCGCGGCGACACCGATGGCCAGCACCGCGACACCCAGCAGCAGGCCGTAGAGCGGCGTGGCCAGCGAGTACAGGCCGTTGCCGTCCTCGTTGCGGCCCTTGTACTCCCAGGGCCAGAACAGGAAGACGCCGATCAGCGCCGCGGCGCACAGGCCGGAGATGGCGAACCACAGCGTGACGTGGCGTTCTGCCCGCTTCTCCGCGCGGGTGCCCGGAACCGGCCAGCGCGGAGCGCGGTAGACGACGTCGACGCCGTCGCGCGCGGTGCCGAGTTCGACCAGCTCTTCGGTCGACATCGCGTCGAGCTGCTCCTCGGTCGGGTTCAGGTTCACACCCTTACCGCTGCCGTCCTCAGGCCGGCTCATGTCCTTTTGCTCCTGTTCACTCATGATCGCGATCCGATCCACATCGCAGCGCCGACCAGCACGATGATGCCGGCGATCCAGATGGCGAGGGCCTCGGTCGCGGGGCCGAGTCCACCCAGACCGTATCCGCCCTCCGACTTGGTCTCGGTGCGGTCCTTCACATATGCCACGATGTCACGTTTCTCCTCCGGTGACAGCTGCCGGTCGGAGAATTTCGGCATGTTCTGCGGGCCGGTGAGCATCGCGGTGTAGATCTGCTGCGCGCTCGCGGGCTCCAGCGGCGGAGCGAACTTACCGGAGGACAACGCGCCGCCCTTACCGGTGAAGTTGTGGCAGGACGCGCAGTTGAGGCGGAACAACTCGCCACCGCGGCCCAGATCCGCACCCTTGATCAGGGAATCCTGGGCGATCTCACCGTTCGGATCGCGCACCACGGTCGGACCGCCGCCGTTGGCCGCGACGTACGCGCCCAGTGCGTCGGTCTGGCGGGCGTCGAACTTCGGGGGCTTGCGCTGGATCTGCGCACCGTTGCCCGCGGCGGGCATACGGCCGGTGGACACCTGGAAGTAGACCGCCGCCTCGCCGACACCGATGAGGCTGGGACCGCGATCCTGTACACCCTGCAGGTTCGCGCCGTGGCAGGTGATGCAGGAGGTCTCGTAGATCTGCTTACCCTCGCGAATCAGCGCCGACTGATCCTCATTGGCGGTGGCGACCTGCGCATGCGGGGTGAGCGCCGAGGCCGCGAAGCCGGCTCCGACGAGGCCCATCAGAAGAACCAGACCACCGGCGACCTTGCGGCGCATCCGACGCTGCTTGCGGGTCTTGATGGCCTGGTTGTTCTCAGCGCTACCGATCCCGGGGCTGGTGGGATCTGGCGCTGACGGGGGAGATGAACTCATCTGTGTCCCTTTGAGTAGACGGAACCGACTTGTGCAAAGTGTGTATTTGTCGCGGGCCGCGGTGGGCAACGACCGCCGCCCGGCTAGCGGACGAAGTAGATCGTGGCGAACAGCCCGATCCAGACGATGTCGACGAAGTGCCAGTAGTAGGAGACGACGATCGCGGCGGTGGCCTGTGCCGGCGTGAACTTACTGATCTTGGTGCGGATCAGCAGGAAGATGAACGCGATGAGACCGCCGATGACGTGCAGACCGTGGAAGCCGGTGGTGATGAAGAACACCGAGCCGTAGATGCTGCTCGAGATCGTGGTGCCCTCCGAGTAGAGCGCGTGGTACTCGGTGCCCTGGCCGATCACGAAGAACAGGCCCATGAAGAAGGTGAGCAGGTACCAGCGCCGCAGCCCGAAGACGTCACCGCGCTCGGCGGAGAACACGCCCATCTGGCAGGTGAACGAGGACGCGATCAGCACGGCCGTGACCGGCACGGCGAGCTTGAGGTTCAGCTCGGTCGGTTCCGGCGGCCAGTTGCCATGGGCCTGGGCACGAGCGACGAAATACATGGCGAAGAGGCCGGCGAAGAACATCAGCTCGCTCGACAGCCAGATGATGGTTCCGACGCTGACCATGTTGGGCCGGTTCAGCGAGTGCACACGCTGAGTAATGGCCGATCCTGGTGTCCCTACTGCGGTCGTCACGCCGGTAAGTATGACTCGTCGTAGTACGACAGGCGTACCCGGGTGCGAATTCGGGGTGTCGGGTCCGGAATCACCAGCGCGCGTGCGGGTCTGGGACCCGGTTCGGCGTGTCCGGTGAACCCGCAGGTCGAGCGGCGATGCCGACGCGGGTACCACGGGTTTTCCGGGGTATGCGATATTGCGGGCGAGCGCGGAAGAAGGCGGGTGGAAATGGGAATCCGGTCGGTGTGGCGACGGCTGTCGGGCCGCGACGCGGCGGTGGAATTGGATCCGGCGCGAACGGATCTGGTGGTGGTGGTCTCCGGTTTCGACGACGCCGAGGCCTGTTCGAGCGCACTCGCGCGAGCGGTGGGCTGGCGCGCCTCGGAGCCCACCGTGCTGCGCCATCATCTGCGGGTACCCGCCGGCGCGTGGGAGGCCGTCGTCGCGATCGCCGCGCAGGACGGGTACTCCCCCGCGGATCCCGCCGGCGCGAACGATTCCGGTCATATCGAGTTGGTATTACAGCGGACACAGGTGCTCGACGCCCTGCATTGTTCGCAGGAACGCGCGCGCATGGCCGGATTGGCGCAACGGCACGAGGGGACGGTGCTGGGCTGGGATGCGCTCCAGCCGAGCGGCTCGGGCGGCGATTCCCGGTAACCGGGCCGCGGCGGCGCACGCCGACCGGAAAGAAGTTGCCTCCTCCGATTAGGCTGCTAGCCGGGCAGCCGCGGACAACCGCGCAGGTGCCTTCCGCCCGCACCCGCGTCGACGGACGACGGGGGTGTGCCGATCGCGAACGGGAGATGTGATGAGCGCGCGCAGCTGGCCCGAGATTCTCGGTGCCCTGACCGACGGGGTCGATCTGACCGCGGAGGAGGCCGCGTGGGCGATCGACGAGATCTTCTCCGACAACGCCACCTCGGCCCAGATCGCCGCCTTCGGTGTGGCGATCAAGATGAAGGGCCCCACCGCGATCGAGCTGGCCGGTCTGGCGCAGGGCATGCTCGGCCACGCCCGCCGGGTGTCACTCGATATCGGCGCGGTCGACATCGTGGGCACCGGTGGTGACCGTTCCGGCACCGTCAATATCTCCACCATGTCCTCGGTCGTCGTCGCCGCGGCCGGCATTCCCGTCGTCAAGCACGGCAATCGCGCGGCGTCGTCGAAGAGCGGCGGCGCGGATGTGCTCGAGGCGCTGGGCGTGCGGATCGCGCTGAGCCCCGAGGCGGTGGCGCAGTGCGTGCGCGAGGTCGGAATCGGCTTCTGTTTCGCGCCGATGTTCCACCCGGCGCTGCGGTTCGCGGGTCCGGCCCGCAAGGAGATCGGCATACCGACCGTGTTCAACGTGCTCGGCCCGCTGACGAATCCGGCACAACCCAGTGCGGGCCTGATCGGCTGCGCCTTCGCCGACCTGGTCCCGGTGATCGCGGGAGCCTTCGCCGAACGCGGCACCAACGCGCTGGTCGTGCGCGGCAACGACGGCCTCGACGAGATCACCACGGCCGACACCACCGATGTCTGGGTGGTCACCGGCGGACAGAAGTACGAGACGGCGATCGATCCGGCGGGTCTCGGAATCGACCGGGTGGATCCGGCCGCCCTGCGTGGTGGCGACGCCACGGTCAACGCCGCGATCGCGCGCGAGATGTTCGACGGCGCCACCGGTCCGGTCCGCGACGCCGTCCTGCTGAACTCCGCGGCCGCGATCGTCGCCTACGAGCTCACCCCGGACCGTGCGGCGACCGATATCCACGATCTGCTGCGGCCCGCGCTGCAGCGGGTCGCGGGCGCGGTCGACTCCGGTGCGGCCACCGCGCTGCTGGATCGCTGGGTGAAGGTGAGCAACGAACTCGCCGACTGAGCCGCGTCGGGTCCTCGACATCGGTATTCGGTTCGACATCGGCACGCGGTCAGTAGAATAGGGCGGAAAGCGGGCAGCGTAGACCGACCTTCGCGCGACTGGTCGTCGGGTGCGACCGGGCGCGGGTGTCCCGTGAACCTCGAGGAGCGGCGCCATGAGCTTTCGGAAAACACCACGGGGTACGCGCGGTAAGCCCGCGATGACGGCCAATCCGGTCAGCCGGGCCGTGATGAAGGGGATGGAACGGTTCCATCATTGGCGCGGTGACCGATTCCAGGGCATGGATCTGCTGTATCTGACCACCGTCGGCGCGAAGTCGGGTGCACGACGCCGGGTGAGTGTGGCCCGGTTCCCCGACGAGAACGGCTGGCTGGTCGTGGCGTCGATGGCGGGCTCGCGCGACAATCCGGCGTGGTATCACAACATCGCCGCCCACCCCGACCAGGTGTGGGCCGAGGTGGGCGGGCGCGAATTCCCGGTGCGCGTCGAGCAACTCGAGGGTGCGGCGCGGGATGCGGCCTGGAACCGCATCTGTGTCGAACAACCGCGGTTCCACGGATACGAGCAGAAGACCGATCGGGTCATGCCCGTCCTGAAGCTCACCCCGAACGCCGACCAGCCGCCCGGACGCGGTCAGCCCAGATAGCGAACGATGTTCTCCGCCACGCAGGCCGGCTTGTCGGCGCCTTCGAGCTCGATGGTCACGGTGCGGACCGCCTGCACTCCGCCGGGGATGTCGTCGACCGAGTCCAGGCGCACGCGCGCCCGGATCCGCCCGCCCGCCGGCACCGGGGTGATGAAGCGAACCTTGTTGAGCCCGTAGTTGATTCCCATCCGGATGCCCGACACCGTGGTGGCCTCGTTGGCCAGCGGCACCAGCAGCGACAGGGTGAGGAATCCGTGCGCGATGGTACCGCCGAAGGGGCCCTGCGCCGCCTTGTCCGGGTCGACATGAATCCACTGGTGGTCACCGGTGGCCTCGGCGAACAGGTCGATGCGCTCCTGATCGATGCGCATCCAGTCGCTGGTGCCGAGTTCGGTGCCCACCGCCGCCCGGAATGCCTCCAGATCAGCGAAATCGGTCATGCGATTTCCCTTCGCGGTGTGTGCGCGTCGAGTACACGGTCCGACAATACCTTTCGGCCACCCGGCGCGATCGGGGCTCGCGAGCGGGCCGCGGCATCGCGTTCACAGCCCCATATCCTTGGCGATGATCATCTTCATGACCTCGCTGGTGCCGCCGTAGATGCGATTGACCCGGTTGTCCGCGTACAGCCGGGCGATCGGATATTCGTTGATGAAGCCGTATCCGCCGTGCAGCTGCAGGCAGCGGTCGATGACGCGAGCGGCGACCTCGGTGCAGAACAGTTTCGCCGAAGCGGCGTCGGCGGCGGACAGTTCCCCGGCGTCGAGCGCGTCCAGCCCCCGGTCGACCACGGCCTGGGCCGCGTCGACCTCGGCCCGGCATGCGGCGAGCTCGAATTTGGTGTTCTGGAATGTGGCCACGGGCTTGCCGAAGACAGTGCGCTGCTCGGTGTACTCCTGCGCGAAGCGGATCGCGGCCGCGGCCTGGGCGTACCCGCCGACGGCGATGGACAGCCGCTCCTGCGGCAGGTTCTGGCCGAGGTAGGAGAACCCCTTGTTCTCCTCGCCGAGCAGATCGGCGACCGGCACCCGTACATCGGTGAAGTTCAGCTCGGCGGTGTCGGAGGCCCGCAGTCCGAGCTTGTCGAGTTTTCGGCCGATGCCGAAGCCCGGCGAGGTGGTGTCGACGACCAGCAGCGAGATGCCGAAGCGCCGATCGTCGGCGCGCGGCGGCGCGGTACGCGCGCACACGATTACCCGGTCGGCATTCACCCCACCGGTGATGAAGGTCTTGGCCCCGTTCAGCACATAGTGCGTACCGTCCGCGGAAAGCTGTGCGGTGGTGCGCATTCCGGCCAGATCGGAGCCGGTTCCCGGTTCGGTCATGGCGATGGCGAACATGATCCGCCCGGCGGCGAAGCCGGGCAGCCACCGCTGCTTCTGCTCCGGGGTGGCGAGTTTCTTCAGATACGGCAGGCACAGCCCGACGTGCACGCTGGATCCGCCGAAAGATACTCCGGCACGGTTCATTTCCTCGATGACGACGGCCTGGAACTTGAACGAGTCGATACCCGCGCCGCCGTATTCCTCGGGCACCTCGATACCGAAGACGCCGAGTTCGGCCAATTTGCCATAGAACTCGCGCGGCACGATTCCGGCGTGGTACCAGTCGTCGAATACGGGCACCACTTCGGTTTCGATGAAGGTACGCAACGTCTTGCGGAACGCCTCGTGGTCGGCGCCGTAGCTGGTTCTGCGCATGATTGTTCTCCTGCTGGTGTCGTCTAGAGCCGGCGTCCGCCGTCGACGTAGATCGTCTGACCGGTGATGAACGAGGATTTCTCGGAGCTCAGGAAGGCCACCGCGTTCGCGATATCGGCCGGAAGCCCGACGCGGCGGACCGGGGTGACCGCCGCCGTTTTCGCCTGCAGCTCCTCGGGAGTCACTCCCACCCGCGCCGCGGTGGACGCGGTCATTTCGGTGACGATGAAACCGGGTGCGACCGCGTTGACGTTGATCCCGAACGGGCCCAGCTCGATGGCCAGCGTGCGGGTCAGGCCCTGGATGCCCATCTTGGCGGCGGAATAGTTGGCCTGGCCGCGGGTGCCGAGCGCGGACACGCTCGAGGTGTTGACGATAGCGCCGGAGCGGCGCGCCACCATGTGCCGTTGGGCCGCACGGCAACACAGGAAGGCACCGCGCAGATGGACCGACATGACCGTGTCCCAGTCGGCGGCCGACATCTTGAACAGCAGATTGTCCCGCAGCACGCCCGCGTTGTTGACCAGGATGTCGAGCGAGCCCAGGTCGGCGGCGACACGGTCGAATGCCGTGTCCACCGCCGCCTCGTCGGTCACATCGCAGGCCAGCGGGATTGCCACTCCCCCGGCGGCGGAGATGGACTCGGCGGTGGCCCGGCAGGCCTGCTCGTCGAGGTCGGCGACGGCGACGGCGACGCCGTCGGCAGCCAGGCGGGCCGCGGTGGCGGCGCCGATACCCCGGGCGGCCCCGGTGACGACGGCGACTCTGCGCTGATCTGTCATCTTTCCTCCTGCACGCGAATCCGCCGAGTACCGGATGCGCTTAACCGAACACTGTTAGGAACCTGCCGCCACGATAAACTAACAACGTTCGGTTCTTCAAGCCCCTCGGTGACCGGGGTGTAGTTTGACTTCGGCATCGGACAGATCTGCGCAGCGAAAGGAGGTGGCCGGTATGCCGCGACCCCGGGTACCGCTACTGAGCCGGGAGCGCATTCGCGACGCGGCCCTGGAGTTGATCGACCGCGACGGCCTGCCGGAGCTGTCGATGCGCAAACTGGCCGCCGAACTGGGCGTTCAAGCGGCCTCGCTGTACGGGCACTACCCCACCAAGGACGATCTGCTCGACGATATCGCCGGCGGCATCATGTCCGGTGTCGATGCCTCGGCCTTCGACACCGGCGACTGGCGCACCGGCCTGATCTTCTGGGCGCGCTCCTATCGCGCCGCCCTGGTCCGCCACCCCAACTTCGTCCCCTATCTCGCCACCGCGCCGGGAAAGAGCGACGCGGCGCTGCGGGCCGCCGATGCCGTCCACGGCGGGCTCGTGGGCGCCGGCTGGCCGCCCCGGCAGGCCACCATGATCGGCGCGGCGACCCGGTATGTGGTCATGGGCTCGACCGTCGGCTCGTTCTCCCGCGGCTTCGTCGACGACGTGCAGGTCTATCGTGACCGCTACCCCCACCTGGAACAGGCGCATCTGCTCCGTGCCAAGGCCGACGAAATCGATGCCGAGAGTTTCGAATTGGCGCTGGAGTCGTTCGTATCCGGTCTCGAGATCCGCTTCGCCGCCATCGAGGAGCGCCGGGCCCGCCGCCGCGAGAAATCGGGCGGGGCCTGATCACCACCGGACAGCAGATCACCCGGCGCCGATTCGGCGCCGGGTGATCTGCTGCGTCGCTGTGAATACCGTCAGATATCGGCGAATTCGGCGCGGACCTGATCCTCGGTCAGGCCGTAGTCGGCGAGGGAGTACCGGTGCGACGGTTTGCGGTCGCCGGATCTACTCTCCTCGTCGAGGGCCCGCATGGCCGAACGGGCTCCCTCGGTGTAGTCCAGTCCGAAGGTCGAGTAGATCTTCTCGACCGTGCCGAACG
The DNA here is from genome assembly GCF_020733635.1 of Nocardia spumae. Taxonomy (NCBI): domain Bacteria; kingdom Bacillati; phylum Actinomycetota; class Actinomycetes; order Mycobacteriales; family Nocardiaceae; genus Nocardia; species Nocardia spumae. The sequence goes on from NZ_JAJFZL010000001.1 coordinate 4,725,765, forward strand.
GGTCCGCGCGCAGATCGTCGAACTGGATGTCGAGGAACTGCGCGGGGTTGTAACGGGCTCGGGCCGTGGTGAATTCACGCAGTCCGCGGGTCCACAACTCGAGCTGGGTGCGGCCGATCGTCTCCCCGACGAAGGCGTTCGACCAGCCCTTGGTGGCCTGTTCGGACAGACTGCAGGAGGAGCCGACGATGGTCACCGGATCACGGTGGGTCTGGATGATCAGCGCATCCGGGTAGACCGACATCAACGCGTCCAGTGCGAACAGGTGGCTGGGGTTCTTGAGCACCCAGCGCCGATCGTCGCCGAGCCCGATCAGCTGCAGATTCTTGCGGTGGCGCTGATAGGCGTCGGTCCACTGCTGGGTCCGCAACCACGCCGAATACGTCGGCAGATAAGCCAGCGATTCGTAGGCGATGGACTTCACGGTCTGGCGCAGCAACTGCCAGCATTCCTCGACCTCGGCGGCACTCATGTAGTGCAGCCCCATGAATTCCGGATTGTCGATGTGATGCTGGGCGAACCCCGCGTCGATCTGCCGATAGACCGGATTGTCGGCCCACGTCTCGCGCGGCGGGCGCGGCTGCGGCAACTCGGTCAGCCACATCTCCAATGCCTGGTGCTGCGGATCGGCGGCCAGCAGCCGATGCAACGCCGTGGTTCCGGTGCGGGGCAGGCCGGTGACGAAGATCGGGCGGGAGATCGCGGTGTCGGCGTAGCCCGGATTGGCCCGCCACGACGCCTCGCTCAATGCCCGCGCGACCAGTGCGCCGCGCAGGAAGTAGCGGTTCATCTTGGAGCCGAGTTCGGTGAGATCGGCGTCGCGCCGATAGGAATCGAGCAGCACCCCGAGTGCTTCGAGGTAGTCGTCGGCGCCGAAGTCGGTGAGTCCACACGCCTTGGTGGCGGAGGCGTGCAGATCCTCGATGGTCCCGACGGTGGTACGAGCGGTCATTACGTGTCCTTACTCAAAGTTCTTGGCCCGCCTCGATTTTGGAGCGACGGGGGGAGGGAGCGCGGCGACTGACCGGAGGAGTGAAAAATCGAGGCACAGGGGGCCACGAACACGCGGTGCCGGAGGCTCCGCCGAGTCAACGGTGGTATTCACCGCAGTTGACGTCGAGGGTCTGGCCGGTGATGGCGCTGGCCCAGTCGGAGGCGAGAAAGACCACGGCCCTGGCGATCTCGTCCGGCTCGGGCAGGCGTTTCAGGTCCGAGCGCGATGCCGTCTGCTGATACACCTGGTCGACGGTGATCTCGTACTTCTCGGCGACTTCGCCGAAATACCATTTCAGCTGATCGGCCCAGATGTAGCCCGGCGCGACGCTGTTGACCCGGATCCCCTTGGCGCCCAATTCGGTCGCCAATGTCTGCGACATGGCCAGCAGCGCCGATTTCGCGACCTTGTAACTGCCGTAACGGGGTTCGGAGTGCCGCAGCACCGACGAGTTGATCATCACCACGGCGCCGCGGGTCTTGGCCAACTCGTCGGTGAAGGCCTGAGTGGCCCGCAGGGTGCCCAGCACCGTCAGGTCCAGGCTGTCGCTGATCTGCTGGAAGTCGGTGCGCTCCAGCGACTTCATCGACGGCATGGCGAAGGCGTTGTTGATCAGAGCGTCGACCCGGCCGAAGGTCTCGACCGTGCGCTCGACGAGAGTGACCACCGCGGTGTCGTCGGTGATATCGGTCGGCACGGTCAGGCTGGTTCCGCCGGCCGCCTCGATCTCGTCCGCCACCTCCCGCAGCCGGGATTCGGTGCGCGCCGCCAGCACCACCTTGGCACCGGCCGCGGCAGCCTGCACACACAGTGCCCGGCCGAGACCGGGGCCGACGCCGCTCACCACGACCACCTTGTCGGCCAGCAGACCGTTACCCGCGCTCATCCGAGCATCCGATCGGCGAAACCGCGCTGCCGGTCGGCGATGCGTTCGCGCCAGCCCTCGGCATCGATACGGTTGAGTTCGTAGTGCGGCAAGTGCGCGGCGACCTCGTCGAACGGCACCAGGGCGAACCGCGGCCCGTCCTCGGGAGTCAACTCGCGAGCGACGCGCTGCCACCGGAACTGCAGGATGCCGCGCCGGCGGCCGGTCGTCTCGACCCAGTTGGCGATACCGGGGTTTCGCGCCGAGACGACGAGCCGGATCATGCCGTCGGGATCGACCTGCGACTGCGCGCTGTTGAGGCTGGTCTGGTGGTTGACGTAGTCCAGTGAGATGTACCAGCGACTGCCGAGCTGGAAACCCTGGTACGGCGCGTCGGATTTCGGCACGGTGATGACCAGCGCCTGATCGTCGTCGAGATCGAAATGGCCGACCGAGGAGTACTGGGTGCTCAGCCCGCCGGGCGTCTTGCGCGGTTCGGTCAGGGTGTTCACCGGCAGGTCCAGATAGAACCACTTGGGGAAGTTGAACCAGGTGTGGATGCGCTGGACCAGTGCCCGCGCCGCGGCGCGATACCGCTTACGCAGCTGTTCGACACCGGGTGCGGCGGCGGCGGTGCCGACCGTGTCGACGCGCTCGATGCGGATGCTGCCCTTGGTCTCCGCGTTCCAGTCGCCGTACACCTCGCGTACCGCCAGCATCGAGGCGCCCTCGCCGAGCACGAAATAGTTCGGTCCGGCATCGGCCTTCGGCGGGCCGAAGCGCAGTTGATAGCTGCCGTCCTCGGCGATCTGCAAACGGCGGTCGTCGAAGGCGTCGTCACCGTTGGGCACATCGGTGGCGGTGTAGTCGCCACGCAGCACTTGGAAGCTCAGATCGACGGTGCTGCCGCGCACACCGGTGAGCAGATACTCCGCGCCGGGCTCGACATTGGCGTGGTAGTACAGCGTATCCGGGTTGTCCAGGCCCATCTTCGCGTGCGGTCCGGTGGAGCTCACGAAGTACGGGTGGCTGGTGCCGTGCGTGCCGGACAGCTGCAGGCAGGCCGCGATACTGCCGGCCAGGTAGTCGTACCCTTCGGCGAGGTCGGACTCGTCGTGGATGAAATCCGCTGCCGCGATCAGTTTCTCCGCCTCGGCGATCGCGGCGGTGAACGGCGCGGTGAGCGATGCGCCGCCCGGAAGCCCGTTCCCCGCCTGGGTTTCGGCTCCCGGTGATGATCCTGTCGATGTACTCATTGACGTCCTAGCGTGTTGTGCGGGCAGTGCTGACTGGGTTTCACAGTCTCAGTTCGCGGCGGATCAGGGCCGCGATTTCGGTGGGTGTGCCATGGTCGGGCGTGATCACCAGCTCGGCCTCCGCGGGCCGCTCGTAGGGCGAGTCGATCCCGGTGAACTCCGGCAACTGCCCGGCGCGGGCCTTGGCGTAGAGCCCCTTCGGATCCCGGCTCTCGCACACCTCGAGCGGGGTGTCGACGAAGATCTCGTGGAAATCCAAACCGCTCGCCGCGTGCACCCCGCGTGCCTGTTCACGCTGATCGGCGAACGGACTGATCACCGAGACGATCGCGATCAGGCCGGCATCAGCGAACAGCGAGGCGACCTGCGCCACCCGGCGGATGTTCTCGCGGCGGTCGTCGTCGGTGAACCCGAGGTCGGCATTGAGCCCGTGCCGCAGGTTGTCGCCGTCGAGCCGGTAGGCCGGTCGGCCCGCGGCCACCAGCTGTCGTTCCAACTCCACGGCGATGGTGGACTTTCCGGAGCCGGACAGCCCGGTCAGCCAGACCGTCGCCCCGGCGTGCGGGCGCTCACCGCGCCCGACCGACGAGCTGTGCCAGACGACGTCCTCGCGTACCACCGCCGGTGCCGCCGAGGTGCCGGGTGCGGCCTCGGGGCCGGTATCGCGGGCCAGGATCATCCCGGCGGCCACGGTCTGGTCGGTGGCCTCGTCGATCAGGATGAAACTGCCGGTGCGGCGATTGTCGCGATAGCTGTCGACCATCAGGGGCCGCTGGCTGCGCAGGGTGAGGCGGCCGATGTCGTTGAGCGCCAAGCCGTCCGCGTCGGTGACGCGGTGCAGGGTATTCACATCCAGCCGGTAGCCGAGGTCGTGGACCTGCACCCGGGTGGTCTGGGCGGCGGTGCGAATCGTGTAGCGCGCATCCGGGCGCAGTGCGGTGTCCTCGGAGAACCAGCACACCATCGCGTCGACCTCGGTGGCGATATGCGGCCGGTTACCCGGGCGGGCGAGCATATCGCCACGACCGACGTCGACCTCGTCGTCGAGCTCGACCGACACCGCCATCCCGGTGAAGGCCTCGTCCACCTTGACCCCGCCGGGGCCCCAGATCCGGGCGACCTGCGCCGACTTGCCGGACGGCAGCACCACCACCTCGTCACCGGGTTTGAAGATGCCGCCCGCCACGGTGCCGGCGTAGCTGCGATGCGCGGCATCGGCCGTATGCGGGCGGATGACGTACTGCACAGGCAACCGGGCGTCGATCAGATTGCGGTCGGAGGCGATGTGCACCTGCTCGAGGTGGCGCAGCAACGGCGGGCCCGGATACCACGGAGTGTGTTCGGAATCGGTCACCACGTTGTCGCCGTGCAGGGCCGACACCGGAACGAAGCTCAGATCGCCGACGTTGAGCTTGGCCGCGAAATCGGCGAATTCGGAACGGATCTCGTCGAAACGTTCGGCGGACCAGTCCACCAGGTCCATCTTGTTCACGCACACCACCAGGTGTGGCACCCCCAGCAGCGAGGCCAGAAAGGCGTGGCGGCGAGTCTGTTCCACGACCCCCTTGCGGGCATCGACCAGGATCAGCGCCAGGTCCGCGTTGGACGCGCCGGTCACCATGTTGCGGGTGTACTGCACGTGCCCGGGAGTGTCGGCGATGATGAACTTGCGCCGGGGCGTGGTGAAGTACCGATAGGCGACATCGATGGTGATGCCCTGCTCGCGTTCGGCACGCAGCCCGTCGGTCACCAGCGCGAGATCGGTGGCGCCGTCGCCACGCTGAGCGCTGGCGCGTTCGATGGCGGCCAGTTGATCGGAGAACAGATTCTTCGAGTCGTAGAGCAGCCGGCCGATCAAGGTGGATTTGCCGTCGTCGACGCTGCCCGCGGTCGCCAGGCGTAACAGATTGCGGCTCATCAGAAGTAGCCCTCCCGCTTGCGGTCTTCCATCCCGGATTCGGAGATGCGGTCGTCGGCGCGGGTGGCGCCGCGTTCGGTCAGCCGGGTGACCGCGGTCTCGGCGATCACGGCCGCCGGATTGTCGGCCTGGCTCTCGATGCAGCCGGTGCAGGTGGCATCACCGACGGTCCGGAAGCGCACGGTCGCGTCGAAGACCGGCTCACCGGCGCCCGGTGTGAGGAAGGGATTGGCGGCCAGGAGCATGCCGTCGCGCCGGAACACCGGGCGGCGGTGCGCGTAGTACAGCGGGGGCAGTTCGACCGCTTCCCGATCGATGTACTCCCAGATGTCGAGTTCGGTCCAGTTCGATAGCGGGAAGACCCGGATATGCTGGCCCGCACGGTGTTTGCCGTTGTAGAGGTTCCAGACCTCCGGCCGCTGCGCGCGCGGTTCCCAGGCGCCGAACTCGTCCCGGAAGCTGAACACCCGCTCCTTGGCGCGCGCCTTCTCCTCGTCCCGGCGCGCACCACCGAATACGGCGTCGAAGCGATGTTCGGCGATGCCGCGCAGCAGGGTCGTGGTCTGCAGCCGGTTGCGGCTCTCGCCCGCGCGCTCGACCACGCGACCGGCGTCGATATCGTCCTGCACCCGCGCCACCAGCAGCCGTGCTCCCAACCGGGCCGCTGTGCGGTCACGGAAGTCGATCACCTCGTCGAAATTGTGGCCCGTATCGACGTGCAGCAGCGCGAACGGCAGCGCCGCCGGCCAGAACGCCTTGCGCGCCAGCTCCAGCATGACCGCGGAGTCCTTACCGCCGGAGAACAGCAGCACCGGCCGTTCGAAGGTCGCCGCCACCTCTCGGAAGATGTGCACCGATTCGGCCTCGAGGGCCGACAGATGCGACAGCTCGTATCCCGTCCGCATCACATTCGCCTTGTCCGCGCCGATCCTCGTACCGAACCCTTCGCCGGGTTGCGGTGTCGAATATTCGACGCTATTGTTCGATATTGTGACACCGACGATAGGCGGGTGCACCGGCGCCGGTCAAGGCCGTCGTCTGCCATCGCCGATTTCGGCCGTCGTGAATGCCGGCCGGGGCGGCTACAGTGGCCGACGGCACGACCGAGAATCAGGAAAGGCGCCATGTCCGACAGCACCGATGTCGCCGCCGCTCCCGCCGTCTCCGCCGGGTCTCCGCCCACCCATCGCGTGGTGCGAGTGATCGAACTGCTCGCCCGCCGCCCGGCCGAGCACTTCTCACTGGCGCGCATCGTCCGCGAAACCGCGCTGTCCCGGGCGACCGCGCACGCGGTACTGGCCCAGCTGACCGCCGACGGCTGGACGGTGCGCGATCCCGATGGCAACTACGGACTCGGCCTCGGCTTGCTGACCGTGGCCCGGCGCGCCGAGACCGCGTTCCCGTTGCGCCGCCTGGCCACCGACGCGCTACGCGCACTCGCCTCCGACCAGGGATTTCCGGTATTCCTGGCCGAACGCGAGGGTGAGTCCATTCTGATCACCGAGGTGGTCGGCGACCCGTCACTGCCGTGGATCCGCACCGGCCGGCGACTGCCGCTCGCCCCGCCGGTGGCGCGCGAATTCACCGCGTGGGCACCGGCATCCGAACGCGCACGCTGGATCGCCGATGCCGATCCGGCACATCGGCAGCGCTTGGCCCAGGTCCTCGACGCGGTCCGCACCCGCGGCTATTCGGTCGAACGCCTCGCCGACGAATCCGTGCCGATGCTCGAAGCTCTCGCCTCCCTGCGTCATTCCCCCGTCACCGATCCGCTGCGCAACCGGCTCGGCGCGATGATCGCGGACCTGATCACCATCGACTATCTGCCCACCGAGCTCGGCGAGGACAACGCCGTGGTCACCGTCGCCGCCCCGATCTTCACCGCCGGAACCGTCACCGCGGCCATCGTCAGCTGTCCCGACGGCCACCTGTCGGCCACCGCCCTCGCCGGCCTCGGCGACGCCACCCGATCCGCGGCCGACAGGGTGAGCCGGGCGAGATCCGACCACATCGCACCGGAAAGTCCCGAGCGATGACAACTACTCACGCGTCGGCGGCGGCATGCTCCACGAGCCGTCCGGCCAGGGATCGAACCCGTACGCGTAGCTCCGCCGGCTCCTCGATGACGAACGGGCGGTCCAGGGCGGCGAGCAGCGGGGGTATCCAGTCGAGTTGCTCGGCGTGAATCCGGGCGCGCGTCCACTCGTGATCCGCACCGTCGGCGACCTCCAGTATCGCCACGGCGGGCGGGAAGACGGCGCGGACGGCGTCGGGACGGGCCCGGATACGTATCGACACCTCGTACCGATACGGCGCGCGCGCCAAACCGGCCTGCACCCATGCGACCGGATCGAAATCCGTTGGCACGTCGAATCTTCCGGCCACGGCTCGCAGCGCGGTGATCCGATCGATGCGAAAGGTGCGCACCTGACCGCTGGCCGAATCGGCGCCCGTCAGATACCACCGTCCCGAATGCGCGACCACGCCGTAGGGATCGACGACGCGCTCGCTGGGACGACCGTCACCGGATACGTAGGACAGCGCGACCGGGCGGCGGTCCCGGGCCGCCTCGGCCACGGCGAGCAGTAGCTCGGCCTCCGTCGGGCGGGACTCGCGTTCCGGTGCGGTGAAATCGGCGACGGCCAGCAGCGCGTCGAGGCGGCTCCCCAGCGCCTCCGGCAGCACCCGCCGGATTTTCGCCGTCGCGGCCTCGGCGGCCGCGACCGAGGTGGTGATCAGACCGGCCCGCCGGCCCGCCACCATCGCGAGCAGCACCGCCAGCGCTTCCTCGTCGGTGAGCATCAACGGCGGCATCCGATATCCCGGCGCCAGCCGGTAGCCACCGTAGCGACCGCGCACAGCATCGACCGGAATGCCGAGGTCGAGCAGGTGTTCGGCATAGCGCCGGACGGTGCGTTCGTCGACGTCGAGGCGGGTGGCGAGATCGGCGACGGTGCGGGTGCCGCCGCCCTGCAGGAGTTCCAGCAGGGCGAGGACTCGTGCGATCGGTCGGGTCACGCCGAAGTTTCTCATAATACCGGGCGGATTATGTCCGGTATTGCTTCTAGCGTGGGCGTCGGCCGCTCGGTTCCGGGCGGCGCCCAGCCATCGGAAGGACCTCTCGTGCGTTTCGCCTCCGTCCGCATCATCACCGGCGACATCATCCGCCTGGTCGATTTCTACGAGCAGGCCCTCGGCCTCGAACCGCGCTGGCGCGCCGCGCAATTCGCGGAGTTCCCCGGCCCGTCGTGCCTCCTGGCGATCGGCAGCGCCGAGACGATGGCCCTGTTCGGCGCCCCCGCCGCCGTTCCCGGATCGAATCGCACCGCCATCCTGGAATTCCTGGTCGGCGATGTGGACGCCGAGTATCGCCGGTTGTCGGGGCTCGCCACCGCACCCGAGATCGTGCAGCCTCCGGCAACCATGCCGTGGGGCAACCGCTCACTGCTGTTGCGCGACCCCGACGGCAATCTGGTCAACTTCTTCACCCCGCCGGCCGAGCCGGGACGCGCGTGACCCGCCCGGCCGTGCCGTACCGCGCCGGCCTGGGCGGCAGCGACGAGGTTCGATCGTGTGCCGATGGCGACAGCTGACGCCGGCGGCGGCCGCGGCCGCGGCGATCAGCGGTTATCCGCGCAGGCGGTAGCTCGGACCTGGGTCGGCCGCTACATAGTCCGCCCAGGTTCGGGTGCCGTCGGCATGTTCGGGGCAGGTGTTGGCGCCCGCGCGGAATCCACCGGCGACGCGGCCCGGCAGCCGCAGCGGCAGCAGGTGTTTCGGCCCGCCTCGATGCCGCTGCCACACGCGGGCCAGTTCGGCCAGGGTCGAGACCTCCGGGCCACCGAAATCGGGCGCACGGCCCAGCGGATCGCCCTCGGCGAGGTCGGCGATCCGGGTGGCGACATCACCGGTGTCCACGGGCTGGAAACGGAAGTCCGTCGGCAGCGGCGCGACCGGGAGCCGCCGCACCCCGCCGAGGACCGCGGCGATGAGATCGTGGAACTGGGTGGCGCGCAGAATCGTGTGCGGCGCACCGCTGTCGGCGATCAGCTGCTCACACGCCAGCTTGTTGCGGTAATAGCCGAGCGGGATGCGGTCGATGCCGACGATCGATACGTACAGCAGCTGCCGCACTCCCCCGGCCGCGGCGAGCAGATTCCGGGTCTGCGCGAGATCCGGTGTGCCGAATCGTCGGAAATCCGAGGCCGCGTGCACGATCACCTCGGAGCCCTCGACCGCGGCCGGCACCCCCTGTCCGGTCGTCAGATCTCCCGTATGGGTGCCCGCGTCCTCGCGCCGCGACAGCACCCGCACCTCGTGCCCACGCGTACGCAACCGATCCACGACGTGCCGCCCGAGCGCTCCCGTTCCACCGGTCACCAGCACTGTGCTCATATCTCCACAGCAAACTCCTCCGGCCGGAACCGGACAAGTACTTGAAACGCATGTCACCGTCCACCTCGGCACCTGTCGGGAAAAGGCCCGCACCTGCGGCGCAATTCCCGGGGCAGACGTAGCGCCGCGACTGTGGTTAGCTGTGGGGCCATGAGTACGACGCTGGCTGCTCTGCCGGAGGAATATCTACCCCGCGACACCGCGGATGTCGTTCGCACAGTGCGAGATTCACGACCTCAACCGTTGACTGTGCGCGGTGGCGATCACAGCGCCGAGCAACTCGACGACGAATTGGCCCCGCCGGATCGTCGCATCGTGCTGTCGCTGCGGCGGATGAACCGGGTGCAGGCAGTCGATGCGGACGCGCGGCTGGTGCGCGTCCAGGCCGGTGCACGGCTGTCCGATATCGACCGCACCCTCGCCGGACACGGTCTGGGACTGCCGATCGTCGGTGACCACCGCGAGATCACCGCCGGCGGATTCGCCGCGGTCGGCGGGCTCAGCGCCGCCTCCCATCGCTACGGCATGTTCAGCGACAATGTGGTCGCCCTCGAATACGTCGACCCCGACGGCAGATTCGGTACCTGCGGGCGCACCCATCAGGCCGACCGGTTCCGCCGGGTCCTGGGCGGCGGCGGCCGCACCGGCATCATCACGGCCCTGACGCTACAGGCCATCGAGGTCGACAAGGATCACACCTGGCTGACCTCCGACGCACACCGCTTCCTCGACTTCGACACCTTCGTCGAACATTCGCACGCCGAGATCACCCGGCCCGGCGATGCCCTGCTGCAGGTGGGCCGCTGGGTCGACACCGCACCGCTGCGGGTGTCGCGCCCGGTGGGCACCGGGCATGTGCAGCTGGGGACGGTGCGCTTCGGGCAGTGGTCGAGCCTGCACCCCACCACCGCCACCCCCTCACTGCGGGCACGTCGCGAACTGGGTGCGCGCGCCCGGAAATCGCTGGGCGCCATCGCCTCGGCCGCCGGTGGCCGCGCCGGTATGCCGGTCCGCAATGCCGCCGCCGGCGCGCTGATGTTCGCGCCGAAGGTGCTCACCCTGCGGGACGCGGAGTATCTCGCCGACACCGTGATCAGCTCCTCCGAACGCGGTCCCGCCTACCGGGTCGCAGTCTTCGCGCCGCTGACCAGCTACAGCACCGTATTCCACCGTCTGCACGACCTGTTCGCCGAACATCGCGAACGCAGCGGCGCCATCACGGTCATCTCCGCCATGACCTACGGGGTGCGCTCACCGTATCTGCACGAATTCGCCGGTGAGGACCACGGTTTCATCACCTTCACCTGCCGCCTGCGCCCGACCGGCATCTACCCCGGCAAGTCCGGCACCCCGGATCTGCTGCGCGATATCACCGCGGGCATCGACGACATCTGCCGTTCCGAGCGCGCCCGCCGGTACGAGACCGGCGAATAATCTCCAGGACAACGAAAGGCGCCCCGGTCGTGTCGACCGGGGCGCCTTTCGTTCGGCTGTGTCAGTGCTTCTCGGGTCCCAGGTGGTACTCGAACACCAGACCGGCGACCGAGGCGAGCACGCAGAGCACACCCAGGCCGATCAGCCAGTACTGGAAGAACGCGAACCCGAGCGCGGTGACCGACGCGGAGCCGGCCAGCAGGATGGGCCAGAAGCTACCGGGCGAGAAGAAGCCCAGGTCGCCGGCGCCGTCCACGATCTCGGCCTCTTCGTAGTCCTCGGGGCGCAGATCCAGGCGGCGCGCCACGAAGCGGAAGTAGGTGCCGACGATCAGGGTCAGGCCCGCGGTCAGCACGATCGCGGTGGTGCCGGCCCACTCCACGCCGGTGCGGGACTGGCCGGTGAAGAATGCGTAGACGACCGCCACGATGATGAAGAACACCGTGAGCAGCTCGAAGATACGTGCTTCGACCTTCATGTCAGTTCAGTACCCTTCTCACTTGCTCTCGGCCTGGCTGGCTTCACGCGAGGTCCGACGGGTGTCGAACGGGTGCGTGGTGGTCGCGACCGGCGACTCACCGATGCTCGACAGCGCTTCCGCGTTGGTCTTGCCGGTCTCACGGGCGGCCATGTACTTGTCGAACTTCTCCGGTGTCACGGCGCGCACCTCGAAGTTCATCATCGAGTGGAAAGTACCGCACATCTCCGCGCAGCGGCCGACGAATGCGCCCTCGTGCTCGATCTTGGTGATCTGGAAGACGTTGTCGGAGTGGTTTTCCTTCGGGTTCGGCATCACGTCGCGCTTGAACAGGAACTCCGGCACCCAGAAGGAGTGGATGACGTCGGCGGAGGCCAGCTGGAACTCGACCACCTTGTTGGTCGGCAGCACCAGCACCGGGATCTCGTTCGACGAGCCGATGGTCTCGACCTTGTCGTAGTGCAGGTAGGAGATGTCGTTGGCGGGCAGACCGTGCAGCGGGCCCGGCTGCGGGTGTCCGTCGGCGGTGCGCTCCTTGTACTCGTCCTTGATCTGCTCGTTCAGAGCCTGACGAGTTTCGTCGACACCGTTGTAGACGTGACCGTCCACGCCGACGGCCTTCTGGTAGCCGAACTTCCAGTTCCACTGGAACGCCGTCACATCGACGACCACATCCGGGTTCGAGGTCTTCTCGTGCACGTAGTTCTGCACGACGACGGTGAAGTAGAACAGCACCGCGATGATCACGAACGGGATCGCGGTGTAGGTCAGCTCCAGCGGCACGTTGTACCCGGTCTGCCGCGGGAACTCCGGGGAGTTCTTCTTCTTGCGGTGGAACGCGACGGTCCAGAAGGTCAGACCCCAGACCAGAACACCCATCGCCAGGGCGGCGACGACCGACCACGTCCACAGTTCCCGCATCCGGGTCGCCTGCGGGGTGATACCCGAAGGCCAGCCGAACCGAAGCACGGGATTGTCGATCGAGCAGCCCGAGACGAGCATCACGGTGATCCCCATGGACACCGCCAGCCCGGCCCGCCGAAGGATGCGGCCCCGCCGTACCCGGGCGGGTCGTGCCCCTATCGCTTCGCTCGCCTTGTGCGCCACGCTCAACGCCTTCCTGGTCGTCCATCCGACACGGTGCTGCCCGGAGGCCGGGCAGCACGTTTTCAGCACGTTCGGGATCTTTCCGCGAGCCGCGCCGAACGCACGGCCGACCACGGGAGTTCCCGAGTACTACGCAGCGTAGACCAAACCGCCTCCCGCGTTGTGCCCGGGTCGCTTTCGACACACCGGCCACCGGGCGCGATCGCCCCGTTCGGGCCGCACGCCGACGCCCCGCCGGCGCCCCGGGAACAACGGCCGCGCAGCGAGGCGGCGTCACGGCCCGCGGTGCGGCATACTCGGGGACTGATTTCGAATGTTCTCCGCGTACCCGATCCGGAAACGAGGTTCTCGACGCAGTGTGTGGACTGCTGGGATTTCTGACCGCCGATGTGGCAACCGACTCCGTCGTACAGCAGGTGTACGACGCCCTGCAGTGCGGGCGCCATCGCGGCCCGGACGAGCGCGGTACCTGGCATGACGAACACATCATCCTGGGCTTCAACCGGCTGTCGATCATCGACATCGAACATTCGCATCAGCCGCTGCGCTGGGGGCCGGAGGAGAATCCGCAGCGCTACGCCCTGGCGTTCAACGGCGAGATCTACAACTACCTGGAGTTGCGCGCGCAGCTCGCCGCGGAGCACGGCGCGACATTCCACACCGAGGGCGACGGCGAGGCGATCGTCGCGGCCTACCACTACTGGGGCACCGAGGCGTTCTCGAAGCTGCGCGGCATGTTCGCCTTCGCCATCTGGGATACCGAGACCCAGGACCTGGTACTGGCCCGCGATCCGTTCGGCATCAAACCGCTGTTCCTGGCGACGGGCCCGGGCGGCACCGGCTACGCCAGTGAGAAGAAGAGCCTGCTGGAGCTGTTGCCGGCGCTGAATCTGTCCGACGACCTGGATCCGCGCGCGCTCGAGCACTACACGGTGCTGCAGTACGTGCCGGAGCCGGAATCGCTGCACGCGAACATCCGCCGCCTGGAATCCGGCTGCTACGCCACCCTGCGGCCCGGCGCGGCGCCGGAGGTGACCCGCTATTTCCGGCCGGATTTCCGAGTGCGCCCGTTCGCGGCCGGTGCCGAGGAGGCCCGCTACCGCGAGATCGCGGCCGTGCTGGAGGATTCGGTCGCCAAACACATGCGCGCCGATGTCACGGTCGGCGCATTCCTGTCCGGCGGCATCGACTCCACCGCGATCGCGGCGCTGGCGATCCAGCACAATCCGAATCTGCTGACCTTCACCTCCGCCTTCGAGCGCGAGGGCTATTCCGAGGCCGATGTGGCGGCCGAGACCGCCGAGGCCATCGGCGCGAAGCACTACATCCGCATGGTGAGCCCCGAGGAGTTCGCGGCCGCGATCCCCGAGATCGTCTGGTACCTCGACGATCCGGTGGCCGACCCGGCCCTGGTGCCGCTGTACTTCGTGGCCCAGGAGGCCCGCAAGCACGTCAAGGTCGTGCTGTCCGGTGAGGGCTCCGACGAGCTGTTCGGCGGATACACCATCTATCGGGAGCCGCTGTCGCTCAAGCCGTTCGAATATCTGCCGAAGGGCGTGCGGCGCTTGGCGGGCAAGCTCTCGGATCGGATTCCCGACGGCACTCGCGGTAAGAGCCTGCTGCATCGCGGTTCGCTGAGCCTCGAGGAGCGCTATTACGGCAATGCCCGCAGCTTCAACGATGCCCAGTTGCGGGCGGTACTGCGCGATTTCCGCCCGGAGTGGACCCATCAGGACGTGACGGCGCCGATCTACGCGCGCTCACAGGGCTGGGATCCGGTGGCGCGGATGCAGCATCTGGATCTGTTCACCTGGTTGCGCGGCGACATCCTGGTCAAGGCCGACAAGATGACGATGGCGAATTCGCTGGAACTGCGGGTGCCGTTCCTGGATTCCGAGGTGTTCGCGGTCGCCGAGCAGATCCCGTACGAGCAGAAGATCACCAAGGAGACCACCAAGTACGCGCTGCGCCGCGCACTCGAGACGATCGTGCCGCCGCATGTACTGCATCGGCCGAAACTCGGTTTCCCGGTTCCGCTGCGGCACTGGCTGCGCGGCCCCGAGCTCTACGACTGGGCAGCCACCCAGATCGCCGAATCGCAGACCGACCACCTGCTGGACAAGTCCGCGATCAAGGCGATGCTCGAGGCGCACCGGGCCGGCAACGGCGATCACAGCCGCCGGTTGTGGACGCTGCTGGTCTTCATGATCTGGCACGGCATCTTCGTCGAGGACCGGATCAAGCCGACCATCGAGCAACCGTCCTACCCGGTCCGGTTGTAGCGGTCAGCTCTTCACTATCATCGGGGCGGACGGCGCGGCCGGCCAGCAGCGGATGCGGATTCGCTGCCGGTCGGCCGGATCGCCGTCTTCGCTGGTGTCGTCCTCGTCGAAATCATCATCGTCATCGGAGTCCAGCCAGGGCTGCCTGCTCAGAGCTACTCGCAGGCGCAGCGGCCCCCGCGGCACCTCGAGCGGCTCGGCGTCCTCGACTCCCCAGCTCGGGCTGGTCACCAGTAGCCGCCCCGACGCCGACAGCAGACTGAATTCCACAATCGTGTGCTCGGCCTCCTCATCGTCGGTCACCGGACCGTCGGTCACCTCGAACACCACGGTCACATCACCGTTGACCCCGGTAAGGATCCCGGCCGCATCCTCGGCGAGCACCATCGGTTCATCACCCCAGCCCGACCACGGTTCGTTGGCCGTACCGCTGTCGAAGAGATGAATTTGCCGGTAGTCGGAGTCGATCGTCAATTCCGTTGCAGCGCACATGAAATGCATTCAATCAGGGCAGCCGAGGAACCGTACCGGTCGGCTTCCCCCGCCCAGGAACACCCGACGCAGCCCACCGCACCCGATCTGCTTCACACCCTTGAACGTGCCGCTATCTAACGGTACATTAATTACCGACAAGCTAGTGCAGCGGCCGGGCTCCGGCCCTGGACGGATACGACCGAGATAACGCATGTAAGGAATTCCGATGGTTCGAAAAGACCTGCTCTGGAAGGTCCGCAGCCGGATGTCGCATACCGTGATCACACTCGCCATCGCGGCGGCTCCGGTCGCGGCCGCGGCTGCCCCGGCCTTCGCCGAACCGGTGGCCACCCCGGCTGCGGCCCAGGTGCAGACCGCGACGACAGATGTCCAGTTCGTCCACGGGTGGGGGCACCACGGCGGCTGGGGCGGTTATCACGGCGGCTGGGGAACACCGGGATGGGGCGTGCCCGGTCTGGGCTACGGAGGCATGTATCCCGGGTGGTACAGCCCGTGGCCGGGCGGTGGTTACGGCTACGGCTACGGTTTCGGCGGTTACTCGCCCTTGTCGAGCGGAAGCGCTTACTGATCCGGCGGCCTAGCCTCGTAAGCATGTGCCGAAATATCACCGCGCTACGCGGTCTGGACCCCGAGGCGACCCCCGAGGAGATCGATGCGGCCGCGCTGCAGTACGTCCGCAAGGTCGGCGGCCTGAACAGCATCTCGGCCGCCACCCGCCCGGCCGTGGACGAAGCCGTCGCCGAGATCGCCGCGGCCACCACCCGCCTACTGGCCGCCCTGCCGGATCGCAAGGTGCCGCCCAAGACGATTCCGCCGCTGCGGCGCCCCGAGGTCCAGGCTCGCATCGCCGCCCGCGGCTGAGCGGTTCCGTCCGGATCCGGCTAGGCGCACGCCGCCGGCCGGGCGGCTTCCCATCGGCGCGACGACGGCTACCGTTGGCCGCGTGGATACCGTCCGGACGCATCTCACCCATCCCTCGTCGATCCGGGGAGCGGCCCGGCAGCGAACGGGCCGGATATCGTGACCACCGCGGTGATCGTCGGAGATATCCAACGCGGTATCACCGGCGGCTACCCGTTCACCCGTACGGTGTTGTCGCCGATTGCCGACCTGCTCCCCCGAGCCCGCGCCGCAGGCGCTCTCGTCGTGTTCGTGCATTTCGCATTGCGTCCCAATGGCACCGATCTCGCCCCGGGCGATGCGACCGTCAGGTCGTTCCACGAAGCCGGAGACGCCTTTCACGAGGGCTCGCGAGGAACCGAACTCACGCTGCCGGTCGCCGAGGAGGACGTCGTGGTGCTGAAACGACGCGCCAGCGCGTTCGCCGGCACGGACCTCGACCTCGTACTCCGCGCCAACGGTGTCGACACGATAGCGGTGGCAGGTGTCGCGACCAGTGCCATGGTCGCCGCGACCTGCTACGACGCCGCGGACCGTGGCTATCGGCTCACCGTATTGCGGGACGGCTGCGCCGACGGCGATCCCGCGATACACGACTTCTTCATGGACGCCGTATTCCCCAGTCGCGGATTCGAGGTCGTCACCTGCGCCGGCTGGCGGCCTCGATAGCCGTCGCGCCCGGATTCACCTCATGTTCGCCGGATCGTCGGACGGACTGAACCCGAAGCGGGTTGGCTGAGGGGATGAGCGACCATGGGGCGAGCGGTACCGGCGCGCAGAATCCGGCCGAGCAACCGCGGGGCGAGCACGACCCCGCCGATACCCCACCCCCGCCGAACGAGGGCGCCGACGGCGGCTCCGGTGCGCCACGTGGCGTCAGTCGGAGATGGCTGTTCGGTGCTTCCGGCGCCGCGGTGATCGCGGGCCTGGCGGTCGGCGCGGGAACCACCGTCGCACTGGAAGACACCGACCGCCGGGCGACCGCACGCGAATTCTGGCCACGCATGCCGAATTTCACCGCCGCGACTGATCGCGGGGCGGCACCGCCGGTTTCCGGGGTCCATCTGCAGTTCGGCGCGGACGCGGCCCGCGAGGCCGTGGTGAGCTGGCAGAGCGCCGCCCCGGTCCGCAATCCGGTGGTGCGATTCGGTACCCCCACCGCCGGATTCGGCACCACGGTGCCGGCGCGCACCCGGATGTATCGCGACGCCGCCTCCGGCGCCGAAGTGCACGTCCACCATGCTCGGCTCACCGGCCTGTCCCCCGATTCCGACTACGTCTACGCCGCCGGGCACGACGGCGCACCACCGGAATTGGGCACGCTGCGCACCGCGCCGACGGGCCGGGCCGCGTTCCGGTTCACCAGTTTCGGCGATCAGGGCACACCGACGCTCGGCAAACTCGACAACGGGCGCTACGTCAACGACAACCTGGGCTCACCGTTCGCCGGGGACGTGACCGGCGGCGTCGAGGCGCTGGCACCGCTGTTCCATCTCGTCAACGGCGATCTGTGCTACGCCAATCTGGCCACCGACCGGATTCGCACCTGGAACGACTGGTGGGCCAACAACTCCCGGTCCGCCCGCTATCGGCCGTGGATGCCGGCGCCGGGCAATCACGAGAACGAACGGGGGAACGGCCCGATCGGATATGCCGCGTTCCAAACCTATTTCACCGTTCCCGACAGCGGCGCCGAGGAACTCGCGCGCGGGCTCTGGTACGCGTTCACCGTCGGCGGGATGCGGGTGATCGCGCTCGCCAACGACGACATCTGCTATCAGGACGGGGGCAACAGCTACGTCCGCGGCTATTCCGGCGGCGCCCAGAAACGCTGGCTGGAACAGCAATTGGCGGCCGCGCGCGCGGACCGGGGTATCGACTGGATCGTAGTGTTCATGCATCAGACCGCGATGTCGTCGGCGGACAAGGCCAACGGCGCCGATCTGGCGATCCGCGAGCAGTGGCTACCGCTGTTCGACCGCTATCAGGTGGATCTGGTGCTCTGCGGTCACGAACACCATTACGAGCGTTCCCATCCCGTGCGCGGTGTGCTGGGCAGTGACACCCTGACGCCGAAACCGGTCCCGGAAGCGGTCACCGCCGGTCCGCCCTCGGCGACCGGCGCCGCGACCGATATCGTCGACACCTCCCGGGGCACCGTCCATCTGGTGATCGGCGGCGGCGGTACCTCGGTGCCGTCGAACACCCTGTTCTTCCCCGGCAGGCAGTGCCGGGTGCTCACCGGCGTGGGCGCGGTCGATCCGGCCACCGGTAAGAAGGCGCCGACCTATGTCATGGAATCGGCGCCCTGGTCGGCCTTCAAGGATCCCGACCATCCCTACGGATTCTGCGCCTTCGACGTGGACCCGGGTGTGCCCGGCGGCGATACCACCATCACCGCCACCTATTTCGCACTCGGCGCGCGCCCCGGGGAATGGCAGCCGGTGGACTCGTTCACCCTCACCCGCCCGCGTTCGGATCGCTGAACGACCGGTCCGCCGTCGGCCGCTCAGATGTGGATCAGATCCAGGATGCGTTCCGACAGTCCGGGGTCGGTCGCCACCGGCGCGATCGCCGGTCGCCGATGCCAGATGGTGAGCAGCAGATCGGCGGCCGATCCCGACAGCGTCGTATCGACCGGCGCCACGCCGTACTCGACCGCCGGCTCGGGCCCCAGGCGCAGGACCGGATCGGGGCCTGTGGTGTCGGTGCTGCGCAGTCGCAGTGTGGCGCCGTCCAATTCGGCCGGGACACCGCCGATGCGGGCCAGATGGCGCGGGAGGAAGACTCGCAGCCATTCGTCGATCCCGTCGTCGGCGAGGTCGGGATCGAACGCGGTCGCGGCGCCCGGGGACACCGCGTCCTGGGCATCCCAGCGGTGCATCGCCGTCTCGTGGGCTTGGCGGCGCAACCAGAATCGGACGGTGCCGCGGCCGGTGAGGACATCGGCCGCCGCATCGGGTGCATGGGCGTCCAGCTCCCGGAGCAGCAGGTCGCGACTGTCGCGGTACCAGTCCGCGAGACCCGCGATCTCCGGACGCGGCTGCCGCGGTGCCTGTGCCGCCGCCTGCGCACCGTCACGGATCACCATCGCCGCCCATCGGTGCACCCGGCCGACGTGCGTTATCAGTCGAGCGACATCCCAGCCCGGGCAGGCCATGACAGCGGCACTCGATGCGGACATCGGAACCGCCGCGATCCGGTCACCCTCGGTCGACAGCGCCGACCGCCACATCGCATCACGCACACTCCCAATCTATCCCGCGCCGCACCGCCTGCTACCGGCCGCGCGGGCCGATCACTGCGCGGCGGCGCCGCTCACGATCTCCGGCAGCCGGTCCGCACCCCAGCTGCGATGCAGGTAACCGACCACCGAATCCAGTTCGGCGCGTTCGACCGCCGCCAGTTCACCGCGCTCGAGCGGGTCGAAGTGGAAGATGTACAGACGCGAGGCGAACTGTTCGAACGGCAGCGACGCCTCCCCGAAACGCTCACCGTGCCCGGCGGTTCCTACCACCACGCCGTCACCCCAGTCCTGACCGCTGTCGTTGTTGGGGTTGTAGAAGTAGACCCGCATCGCGTCCTGCGGATCGAGGCTGACCCGCAGGATCGTGATGGCGTGCCAGCCCACGAAGCGGGCCGCGCTGTCGGTGACGGCGACACCGGCCGGTTGCGGGTGGATCAGCGGCTGGTTGCCGTTGTAGAAGGGGTGGTGGCTGGCGTAGAAGTGGCGCAGGAATTCCTCGACATCGGTCAGCCGCCCGGAGGCCACGTCGACGTTGATCCGGAATCCCCGGCCCGACCACCAGCCGTGGAATTCGGGGTTGACCCAGCGGTGCGGATCGCCTTCGCGATCGGCGCAGTAGCGTCCCATCTCGGCGTAGATCCGATCCAGATGTGGCACCACCAGCAGCGATACCGCATCCAGATCCATCGGCGTCGTGGTAGCGACTCCGGCGGCGACCTCTCGCGACGAGATCGCCTGCCCTTCGAAGTGCATGACGACCTCGTCGTCGCGGGCCGCGCAGGCCACGATCTGCAGCAGGTAGTCGGGATCGTTGTAGGACCACATGGACAGCGCGCGCGCCGACTGACAGGTCGGATTGTCGCCCTGGCCCACCCCGAGCGGCAGCCCCAGTATCGACAGCACACCCGACAACAGCCGATTGCGCGGATCCACGCCCGCGCCGAAGACCTCTGTCAGGCGCCGGTTCGCCGCGGGTGACAACTGCAGTCCGAGCTGCCGCCACAGCGCCGGCGCCACCGGCGGCTGGTACAGGATTCCCCGTTCCAGCAGCAGGGCCAGGCCGTAGATGCCCTGCGCGGTCTCGACGTACACCGACCGCTCGATCAGGTGGTGCACGAGCTCGTGGTAGCACAGCAGGCAGTCGCGACCGGTGCTCGACAATCCCAGGGCCTCGCCGATGAGGTAGTCGCCCTTGCTCAGCAGGAATCGCAGCAGGACCGCGTGATAGGGCGACACCAGCCCGGTGTCGTGCATCGACCGCGCGAAACCCGTTGCCTCGTATTGCAACGCGCTGTCGTCCATCGATTCCAGCCGACCGCGGTAGACCTCGACACCAGGATCCTCACGGCAGGCGTCGGTGGTGCCGTAGAGGCTGCTGATGAGGCGATCAGCGCCGAGTCCGCTGGAACCCAGATCGATATCCGGATTGGCGCGGGCCACCGCGATCTGGGTGATCATGCGCTTGACCTGCTCGACCTGGATCGGCCGCTGGCGCAAGATCCGCCAGATCTCGTCGACCAGGTTCTCGAGCACCTTCTCGTAGCCGACCTCCTCGACGAGGTGGCGCATCAGTTCCCGCGACACATCCGCCATCCGGCCCTGCTGGTGCCGCTCGGCCTCCCCGGGCGGCGTGAACAGCAGCGTCAGATTGATCGCCAGCACCTGCGACAGATGGTTGGCGGCGTGTTCGGCGGATATCCGCGGGTGCGGATAGTCGCCCTTGGCCACGGCCAGCAGGCGCAGATTGCTGACCGTCTCCAGAACCACGGTGTCCGGATTCGGGCTCCGCAACGAACCCGGACTCAACGCGGGGATCAGGATCTGCGGCTGCGCCCAATCCGTGCCGAGGAACAGCCCCGCGTCCTCGAGTGCGGCCGCCCGCGACCGCAGCGCCGCGCATCCGCCGGGTAGCTGCAGAACACGCCGCAACGCGCTCAGCACCCGGGACAGTTTGACCTGCTTGCCGAATTCGCTGGTGCGGGCAAGAGTTTGCGTCGCTTCGTCCAGGCGGGCGAGCTGTCTGCCCAGGGTTGCGTCGTCGCTGCCGAGCGGCCTCAATCAGGATCCTCCTGTGATCCATCCCGCTGATCGGATCATACGTAGAAGTCGAGTTCTTCTTGTCGCTTCAGCAGGTCCCGGAGAGCGTACGGATCTTCACCGAAGAAGTACAGCAATCCCCAGTGGTTTCCGAACGCCGTGCGTTTGGTGACTTTCTCCTCGAGGGGAGCCATGAGCTCGTGTGCCTCGAAGTAGTCGTGGTCCTCGGTCTCCTCGGGGACCGAGAGATGGGTGACCACACGTCGGCGTGGATAAACCCCGAACGATCCCGCATGGCCTGTGGCATCGACCACCTCACGGGGGAAGAAGTTCACGATCTCCTCCTCGGTGGTCTTCGGGTCGAAGGCCAGCACCAGGGCGTGGTAGGCATTGAAACCGTAGGCCCGTTCCAGCAATTCGAACACCTTGAAGCCGGGTGGGCGATAGGCGACCTCACCGAAGTACATCTCACCGTCGCTGGTGACGAAGTATTCCGGGTGGACGAATCCGAATTCGATATCGAACGTCTTGATCAGCTTTTCCACCTGGCGGGTGATCTCCGGCCGGTACTTCTCGAGTTCCGGTGTGGCGGGCACGAACACGGAGTATCCGAGCGTCACATATTCGGAGATGTTGAGAAAGCGGATCTTGCCGTCGTGGATCCACGCCTCCACGGCGAATTCCCAACCGTCCAGATGAGATTCCATCAACAGCGGGAAATCCTCATCGGGGATCGAATCGATCTCATCCGGCGTGCGAATGATCCGATGCCCCAGGCACCCGGCCTTGTCGAACGCCTTGATGTGGATCGGATCGTTGGGATCGCCATCGAGTTTGAGCAGGGTCTGATTGACCCGCTTGAGAAATCGGATGACATCGTCGCGCTCGTGCGCCTCCTCGAAGATCCCGACCCGGATGCCGCCCAGCTGCGCGCGCCGCTTCATCAGCGACTTGTCCCGCAGCAGCATCGACTGGCCCAGCAACCGCGGATTGGCGCGCAGCACCGAGTTGATCGCGCCCGCCCACTCGACGGTCTCCTCGAAGATCGGGATGGCGACATCGACGCCCAGGTCCTGCAGCGTCTCCGCGATCTCCATCGAACGATCGTTCAGGCGCTCGAAATTCCATGGCAGATAGGGTATTTCGTGTTCTATGCAGTATTCTTCGGCCCACTCCGGCGCGACCACGATATAGCGACGGTCGAATCGGTCGATCGCTTCGACTGCATTCAAACTCCACCCGAGCAGGGCCACATAGCCTTTGTCCGGGTTTCGACTCTTCGATTCCGAAACTGAAATCGACAAACCTTCTCCCCTCTCGACTTCTGTGCACGGTTCGTCGATCTCTGGGTCGCACTCCTACGCTGGGCATCGGCGGCCGGCATCGAATATCGTGACAACGGTGTCGACGAATCCGGGCTTGAGCACCGGTGTAGTCGACCGGCGGTGACGAAGGCAATCCGGAAAAATGCCGTCACTTTCCCCGGAGTACCCCGACGAACCAGCTGCAAACCGGCACAGCGGAGTTCGGATCCCGGCTATCCGCGCGTCACGACAGCGACAGCACCGCTGCCGCGGTCGCGACCCCGAGTTCGACCGCGGCGCCCAGCACATCGCCGCCCAGTCCCTCGAACCGCCGCACGCAGTGCCGGACCAGCGCCGCCGCCAGGCCCAGCGCCGCGACGACCGCGAGCGGTCCGAGCCACGGCCGGGGCGCGGCGAAAACGCCGGCGCCGACGGCGAGGGCGATCCAGACGACCACCGGCACCCAGGTCTGGGTCGCCGCCACCAGCGCACCGAAACCGGCGCCGGGCGCGGCCGGATGGCTCCGGCAGGCCGCGACCACGGCCACCCTCCCGACGGTGACGGCCAGCGCTACGGCGAACCAGTCACCCGCGTCGGCCAGAGCGGCGAGGGCGAGCGCCTGGATACCGATCGCGAAGATCACGGCCGCGACGCCGAACGGGCCGGCTCCACCGCTTTTCATGATCTCGCGCGCGCGTTCAGGCGGCCCGTAACTGCCCAGCCCGTCCGCGGTGTCGGCCAGCCCGTCGATATGCATGCCGCGAGTGGCCAGGACCAGTGCGCCGACGGTCACCAGCGCGGCCAGCGCCGAACTCGCTCCGGCCCAGCACAACACCCACAGCAGCCCGCTCGCACCGGCGCCCAGCAGGGCCCCGACCAGCGGGGCGGCGGCGATGGCCCCGGCCGCCGTCGTGCGATCGACGGTCTGCGGCCCACGCACCGGCAGGACGGTCAACCACGATATCGCGAGCCGGAGCGCCGCGATCATCGCCGCGGCCCCGATCGGGCCCGGGCGTCCGAATCGCTCCCGTTCAGGACACGACTTCCGGTGCCGCCGAACCCGATTCGGCGTCGGCGGTGCTCACCCCGGCCTCACCGAAGGTGGCCATCTCGGCCAGCGCGGCGATGGCGGCGCGCAGCAACGGTAGCGCGCTCACCGCACCGGAGCCCTCGCCCAACCGCATATCCAGCTCCACCAGCGGTTCCAGTTCGAGTTTGCGCAAGGCCAGTGGATGGGCCGGTTCGGTCGACCGATGTCCTGCCACCCACCAGCGTTTCGCACCGGGCGCCAGCATCTCCGCGACGAGCGCGGCCGCGGTCACCACGACACCGTCGAGGATCACCGGGGTGCGCCGGGCCGCGGCCTGTGCGAGATAGCCCGCGGTGGCGGCGAAGTCGGCGCCACCGGCGATCCGCAACATCGCGAACGGATCCTGCCGGTGCGGGCGGGCACGCCACATGGCGTCGCGAACCGCCGAGGCCTTGCGCATCCATCCGGCATCGTCGACGCCGGTGCCGCGGCCGATCGCCACGACCGGTTCGGTGTCGGTCAGGGTCGCGATGAGAACCGTTGCGGGAGTGGTGTTCCCGATACCCATATCACCGGCGATCAGCAGATCCGCGCCACCGTCGATCTCCTCGTCGGCGATCGCCCGGCCCGCGGCCAGCGCCGCGTGGAGTTCGGCCTCGCCGAGCGCGTCCTCGCGGTCGATCGATCCGCTGGAGCGGCGGATCTTGTACGCGGACACGGCCGGATCGGTATCGGAGTCGACGGCGATGTCGACCACCCGCACCGTGGCGTCGGCCAGCCGCGCGAGCGTATTCACCGCGGCCCCACCGGCCAGGAAATTCGCGACCATCTGGGCGGTCACCTCGCTCGGGTAGGCCGAGACCCCGTGCCGCGCGACACCATGATCACCGGCGAACACCACCACCCGGGCGCGTTCGAACTGATGCGGCGGGCATTCCCCCTGGCAGGCGGCCACCCAGTTACCCAGGGTCTCGAGCCGCCCGAGCGCACCGGCGGGCTTGGTGAGCAGCAGTTGCCGCCGCTCGGCCTCTCCCCGCACGCGCGCGTCCGGCGCGGCCACGGGACCGAACGACGGTGCGGTACCGCCGAATTCGGTCAGCCCCCGGGGCGGTGCGGCGGTCTCGGCGGCGGTCTCGGGTGTAGCGGCCGAAAGCCCGGCTGCCGCACCGGCACTCGCGGTCGCCGCGGCGGCGGTCACCGATCCCGTGCGCTCCCGCGCGCTGGAGGGTGCGGCCACCGCTCGGCCGGCCCCGGGCTCGGCGGGGCGTTCCGGCGCGGCGGAGGCTGGAGTGGCGGCGCTCTTGATCACCGTGGCGATACCCGCGACGACCAGCACCACCTCGTCACATACCGCCGCGAGCCGCTGATTGAGTGTTCCGATCTCGTCCTGGAACAGCCGGCCGGCGGGCGTGGCCGGGACGACTCCCAGGCCGACCTCGGGACTCACGATCACCAGCCGGTCGGCGTATCCGTTCACCGCCACGACCAGGGCGTCCATATCGGGGGCGACGGTTCCTCGCGGCGCGTCCCAGGCGCCGCGCGCATCGATGCGGGCCGTCAGCCAGGTGCCGAGGTCGTCGATCAGGGTCACCGGCGCCGCGTCGCCGAGGACGACGACCGGGTCGCCCTCCACCACATTCCAGGTGCCGGGCCGGCGAATCCGATGCGCGGCAATACGATCGGCGAAGTCCGCGTCGGCGGGATCCGGGATCGCGGTCGCGACGTACCGCACGGGCCCGCCGCGCCCGGCCACCGCCTCGGCATAGGCGGATTTACCCGAGCGCGCCCCACCGAGCACCAGCGTCCGCAGCCCTCGGCCGCCCGCAGCATCGTTCACCACGCCAGCACGGTACCAATCCGCGAGCACCGGTACCCGCGCCTACCCGGGCCGCGACGGCCGTCGGCGGCGGCGGTCACCGGGGCGGGTCGGCTCAGACCGCGTCGCCGGGCGAGACCCGCGGCTTCGGCGCGCGCATGCGCCGGATCTGCGAGGCGCGGACGAAGGCGTACCAGCCCAGCGACCAGCGTGAGGTCGTGTCGTCGGGGTAGCGCTCGAGCACCCGCTTGTTGATGGTGCGCCCGATGAGGAAGCCCTCGGCGACCATGAACGCCATCATCACGATCATCGCGAGGGTGACGTAGGCCTGCACCTGCGGGGTGAGGAACATCGTCAGGATCAGCACCAGCGCCAGCGGCATGAACAGGCCGACCAGATTGCGGCGGGCGTCGACCAGGTCGCGGACGTAGGCGCGCACCGGTCCGCGATCGCGCGGCAACAGATACTTGTCCTCACCGGCGAGCATGCGGGCGCGACGGTCCGCGGCGGCGGCCCGGCGATCGGCCGAGGCGGCCTTGCGCTCCTCCCGGTTACCCCGGGTGGCCTTGCGGCGGGCGCGCGCCTCCTTCGAGGTCAGCGGCGCCGGCGCGACGGGGCCGCGGCGTTTGCCCTGCGCATCGCGGCGCTTGGGCGTGGGTCTGCCCTTGGCGGCGGTCTGCCCCGACCCGCCCGCGACAGTGGCCGAGTCACCGTCGGTCGCCGCCGAAGTGTCGTCGGCGTGGTCGTCGGTGGTGCTGGTATCGCCACGGCGCAGGAACTTCACGCCGACCAGGCTATTGGATGGCATACCCGCCAGGAAATACGGTCTCGGCAGATGCTGTGTCATCGGTCATACCGGACGTATCGATATCGGGCCCCGACCGGGCATCGCACCGGTCCTGACACGCGCCGACTGTGTGGCAATTCGCACGTCCGACCGCCGACGACACGGAATTTCCGGGGCCGACGGGCCCGCAACCGCGACCGCAGTGGCAAGATTGGAATAGCCACCCGCGACGTGGCGTTGACAGCTACCGAGCCGTGCGCTGTTCACGGAAACAACGTTCACGGGTTGAACCAGGGTCTGCGAGGAGACTTCATGACTGTGCAGAACGAGACCACCACCCACGGTGTGATCCTCACCGACGCCGCCGCCTCCAAGGCCAAGGCGCTGCTGGACCAGGAGGGGCGCGACGATCTGGCGCTGCGCATCGCCGTGCAGCCCGGTGGGTGTGCCGGCCTGCGGTACCAGCTCTTCTTCGACGACCGCAGCCTCGACGGTGATCTGACCGTCGAGTTCGGCGGCGTCAAACTGGCGGTCGACCGGATGAGCGCCCCCTACGTCCAGGGTGCGTCCATCGATTTCGTCGACACCATCGAGAAGCAGGGTTTCACCATCGACAACCCGAACGCCACCGGCTCCTGCGCCTGCGGCGACAGCTTCAACTGACGTTCCCTGCGCGGCGCGGAACCTCTGCGGAGGTTCCGCGCCGTGTTGTGCGTGCCGCCGCCTCCGACCGGGGGCGTTTCGCGGTACGCGTGTCCTGTGAGGCCTTACCCCGCCGGATCCCGACACGGTACGGTAAGGCTGTTTTCGCCTTCGACAGACAAGGACCGGGCTTCGTGACCATCGCTGTGTCTGCTTCCATCGCGACCGACCACCTGATGCGGTTTCCGGGGAAGTTCTCCGATGTCCTGCTTGCCGACCAGTTGCAGCATGTGTCGCTCAGCTTCCTGGTCGACGATCTGGTGATTCGCAGAGGCGGGGTGGCCGGCAACATCGCCTACGCGATGGGTCTGCTGCAGGGCAGCCCGCTGCTCGTCGGTGCCGTCGGCCCCGACTTCGCCGAGTACCGCGCGTGGCTCGAGCGCCACGGTGTCGACTGCTCGGCGGTGCGGATCTCCGAGACGGCGCACACCGCCCGGTTCGTCTGCACCACCGACGAGACGATGGCCCAGATCGCGTCGTTCTATCCGGGCGCGATGAGCGAGGCACGTGACATCTCGATCGCCGAGGTCGCCGAAAACCGTTCGCTGGACCTGGTTCTGGTGGGCGCCAACGACCCCGACGCGATGCTGCGTCACACCGAGGAGTGCCGCAAGCTCGGTATCCCGTTCGCCGCGGATCCCTCCCAGCAGCTGGCCCGCCTCGACGGCGAGCAGGCGCTGGCCCTGATCGACGGCGCCACTTACCTTTTCACCAACGAGTACGAGTGGGGCCTGCTGCTGCAGAAGACCGGCCTGTCCCCCGAGGACATCGGCCGCCGCGTCGGCATCCGGGTCACGACCCTGGGCGCCAAGGGCGTGGTGATCGTCGACGGTGACGGTGTCGAGCTGAATGTCGAAGTGGTGCCGGAACTTTCGAAGACCGACCCGACCGGTATCGGCGACGCCTTCCGGGCCGGATTCCTGACCGGGCACACCGGAGGCCTGAGCCTGGAGCGGGCGGCGCAGCTGGGTTCGCTCACCGCGGTTCTGGTGCTCGAGACCGTCGGCACTCAGGAGTGGTCGCTGGATCGTGAGACGGCGATCGAGCGGTTGCGTGGCGCGTACGGTCCCGAGGCCGCCGCGGAACTCGGCGCCCTACTGGGCTGACCGCGCCCCGAGGAATCGAGCCATGCGGCGGGCCGCATCCGTGACGATTCACAACATTGCGTCCGGATGCGCGGAGTTCGCCGGCGAACAATAGGGTGTGCGTATGGGATCCGATCGTTTATATTTTCGTCAACTGCTGGCGGGCCGGGATTGGGCCGTCGGCGATCCGATTGCCACGCAGATGCGCAATTTCTCGTACCTGATCGGTGATCGCGAATCCGGCGAATGCGTGGTGGTGGATCCCGCGTACGCGGCCGGTGATCTGGTCGATATCGCCGAGGCCGACGGCCTGCGCCTGGTCGGAGTGCTGGCCACGCACCACCACCCCGACCACGTCGGCGGCACCATGATGGGTTTCACCCTGCGCGGGGTGAAGGAACTGCTCGAGCGGGTCCAGGTTCCGGTGCACGTGAACCACGAGGAATTGTCCTGGGTCGCCGATGTCACCGGCATCGCCCCGAGCGAGCTGACCGGCCACGACCACGGTGACACACTCAGCGTCGGCGGCGTCGACATCGAATTCCTGCACACGCCCGGGCACACCCCCGGCAGTCAATGCTTCCTGCTCGAGGATCGCCTGGTCGCCGGTGACACGCTGTTCGTCGACGGCTGCGGCCGCACCGACTTTCCCGGCGGCGACTCCGATGCCATGTTCCGCAGCCTGCGCCACCTGGCCGAACTGAGCGGCGATCCGGTGATCTATCCCGGGCACTGGTATTCCGAACAGCCCAGCGCGGCGCTGTCGTCGGTGCGCGAGAACAACTACGTGATGCGCCCGACAACCCTCGAACAGTGGCATATGTTGATGCCCGGCTGAGTCCCTCGGTCTCGGCACCAGCCCTTTCGCCCGGCGCGAGAGGGCTTTTCGCATTTCCGGGCCGCTGCCCCACCCCCCGAACCATCTTCCCGACACCACGTTGGTATCTTACCGACAGGCTGTCAGCAAGACGGTCTCGTGTCCCGCCGCCGGGGCTACCGGCGGCCGCGGTGAGGAGAGTTCTCCATGTTCCTGGCACTGCGCGAACTGTGGTACGCGCGAGTAAGATTCGGACTGATGGGCGGCGTGGTAGCGCTCATCTCGATATTGACCGTGATGTTGTCGGGGCTGTCCTCGGGACTGGTCGACGACGGCGTCTCCGGTCTGCGGGCACTGCCGGTCGACGCGTTTGCCTTCGCGCACGGCACCAAGACCGATTCGGCGTTCACCCGTAGCACGGTCGACACCGCCCAGGTCACCACGTGGCGTTCCCGGCCCGGCGTCGCCGACGCCGCCCCCTTCGGCAACACCCTGGTCAATGCGAGGACCGGGGCCGGAGTGGCGGTCGATTTCGCGCTGTTCGGCGTCGAGCCGGGCTCGTTCCTGGCTCCCGACCCCGCTCGCGGCTCCGGGCTGGACCGGCCGGACGGAATCGTCGTGAGCGCGACGGCGGTCGACAAGGGCGCGCACCTCGGTGACACCGTGGTGATCGACCGGCTCGGGACCAGGCTGACCATCGTCGGCGTGACCGCCGCCAAGCAGACCTTCGGCCATGTCGATGTCGCCTATGTGCCGCTGCGTACCTGGCAGCAGATCCACGCCGGGGCGAAACCGGGTGAATCGGTCCGCGACCAGACCTATCGCGAGGCGAGCGCGGTCGCCCTGCGCGCGGCGCCCGGCGCCACCATCGATCTGGCCGCCGGTGACGCGGCCGCGGACACCACCGCCATGACCCGCACCGCGTCCTACGACGCCTCACCCGGCTTCTCGGCGGAGATGGCGACCATGTCGCTGATCAAGGTGTTCCTGTACGCGATCTCCGCTCTGGTGGTAGGCGCGTTCTTCCTGGTGTGGACCATCCAGCGCGCCGGTGAACTGGCCGTCCTGCGCGCGATCGGCGCTCCCACCCGCTATCTGCTGCTCGACGGCCTCACCCAGGCGATAGTGGTGCTCGTCGGGGCGACCGCGGCCGGAGTGCTGATCGCCGTGGGCGGCAGCAGATTCATCCACGGCATGCCGTTCACACTCGATCCCGCCGCGATCGCGACCGGCGCCGGACTGCTCGTGATCCTGGGCGTACTGGGTGCGGCCGCGGCGATCGTGCGCGTCACCCGGATCGATCCCCTCACCGCACTGGGAGCCAACCGATGAGCCCGTTCACCCGCACATCCCCTGTCACACACTCGTATTCGTCCGACTCACCGACAGCGGGGCTGACCCTCGACGACGTATGCCTGACCCTGGGCGACGGCTCGAGTACGGTCACGGCGCTCGACCACGTCGAATTGTCCGTCGTCCCCGGAGAATTCGTCGCGATCATCGGACCGTCGGGATCCGGCAAATCCAGCCTGCTCGCCGCGGCGGGCGGACTCACCTCCCCCGATTCCGGAAGGGTGGGCATCGGTGGCACCGACCTCGGCACCCTCGGCACGCGCGCTCGCACCCGATTCCGGTTGCGCCACATCGGATTCGTATTCCAGTCGGGTAATCTGCTGCCCGCGCTGACGGCGGTCGATCAGCTGCGACTGGTCGCCCGCCTCACCGGGAGTCGCCGCGATCCGCTGGAACTGCTCCACGCGGTCGGGATGGGTGAGAAGGCCCAGCGGCGACCGGACCGGCTCTCCGGCGGGGAACGCCAGCGCGTCGGCATCGCCCGCGCTCTCATCGGCTCCCCACAGGTGTTGCTCGTGGACGAACCGACCGCCGCGCTGGACCGGGCCCGCAGCGCCGAGGTCGTGGAACTGCTCGCCCGCGAAACCCGCGCCGCGGCGGTGGCCACGGTCATGGTCACCCACGACCACGACATCCTCGACCGCTGCGACCGCGTCCTCCACATGGTCGACGGCCGCCTCACCGCGAACCGGCAGGTCACCGCCTGATCACGCGGACCGGCCGCCCGACGGCACCCGGCGAGTGAAACACTGTGTCCGAGACGCCCGCGATACGAGGAGGACGCATGCCGAAGATCCAGGCGGCGACCGTGGCCGAGCACCGGCAGGCGCAACGACGTGCCCTCCTCGACGCCACCCGGGCCCTGCTCGCCGAGAATCCGGGTGTCGCACCGACTCTGGGTGAGGTGGCCACTCGCGCCGGACTGTCACGGCCGAGCGTGTACCAGTACTTCGGCTCCCGGGATGCCCTGCTCGACGCGGTCCTGGCCGACGCGTTGCCGCGGTGGAGCGCGCGCATCGCCGACCGGATGGCCGCGGCCGACGATCCCGGCGGCCGGGTACTGGCCTACGCGCACGCCAATCTGGAACTCGTCGCCGAGGGTGAACACGCTGTGGTGCAGGGACTTTCGACCCTCGTCGCCGCCGACACCCTCGCGGCGCAGGGCCGCGCCATTCACGCCGAGCTGCGGACCCCGCTGATCGCGGCACTGGCCGAATTCGGGGCGCCCGATCCGGAGACCACCGCGGAGCTGATCAACGCCGTCGTGCACTCGGCATCGCGCATGATCGAAAACGACGCGCCACTCGCGGATGTCGCCGCCCGCGTCACGGAACTGCTCGGCCCCTATCTGGGCCGTTCCCGCCCCCGCCGGGGCTGAACCTCACCCGCGGCGTGTGACGATCGGGGCGCCGCGGTCTTCTACCTTGTGCGCATGGGTACCGTTCTCGGCGAATTGCTGCCACTGGCGGTCGGTGTGGCGATCTCGCCCATCCCGATCGTCGCGGCCATCCTGATGCTGCTGTCGGCGCGGGCCGCGGGGACCAGCACCGGCTTCGGATCGGGCTGGGTACTGGGCATCCTCGTGGTCACGGTGGTCGTGGTGCTGCTGTCGGGGTCCATCGACGGCGAGGCCGGCGCCTCCCACTCCCCCGCGGTCGCCTGGGTCAAGATCGTGCTGGGTGTGCTGCTGATCCTGTTGGCGGTCGGGCAGTGGCGCCACCGGGCCGATACCGCGGTCCCAGGGTGGATGCAGGCCATCGACCGGATGACCTTCGTCAAGGCCACCGGGCTGGGCATCGTGCTCTCGGCGGTGAATCCCAAGAATCTGCTGCTGTGTGTCTCGGCGGGATTGACGATCGGCACCGGCGGGCTGTCCGGCGGAGAGACGGCCGTCGCGGTCGTGGTGTTCACGATCCTCGCGGCCTGCACCGTCCTGGTCCCGGTGATCGGCTACGCGGTCGCCGCGGATCGGATGCGCGGCGGGCTGGACACCTCGAAGACGTGGCTGCAGGCCAACAATCACGTGGTGATGGCGGTGCTCCTGCTCGTCATGGGCGCGGTCGTGATCGGAAAGGGCGTCGGCGGCCTGTAGGGCTACCGGAATCGATGCTGAGGAGTCGGCGTGGGTGACCTGCTCGTACTGCTGATCCCGGAGATCATCGGGTTGATCATCACCCCCGGGGCGATCGTCGGGTGTGTGCTGCTGCTGCAGTCCAGCCGCCCGACCGCGAATTCCTGCGCCTTCGGCGGCGCGTTTCTGCTGGTCTATACCCAGATCGCGATCGCGGCGCTGCTGGGTGGTGCCGGGGATCCGCAATCGACCAGTAAGGACACCTCGCATTGGGCGGGCCTCGCGGTCGGACTGCTGTTCCTGGCCTGCGGAGTGTGGATCGCGATACGCAAGCCCAGGTCACGCCACGCGGCGCCGCGCTGGGTCGGCGAACTCGAGAACGTCGGTCCCCGAGGGGCTTTCATCATGGGACTGGGGCTCGCGGTGATCAATCCCAATCTGTTCATCATGATGTCCGGGATGAGCCTGATCTCGAGCTCGGGCGTCTCGGTGAGCATGGCCATCCTCGCGACCGTCGTGCTGCTGATCTCCGCGATCCTGGACTTCGTGATCCCGATCGGCATCTTCCTGCTGCTCGGCGAGCGCGCCCGCACCGGTCTCGATGCCGCGAAGACGTGGATGATCGGGCATACCCGGGTGCTGTCGCTGGGGGTGATGTTCGGCTTCGGCGCGTTGTTCACCATTCGCGGCATCGTGAACCTGGCGTGAGGTCAGCCGCTCACCGCTGCGAGGGCAGGATTCCGATCCGGGGCCGGCACGCTGGTCATCGCGCGATATCGGCGACCACCCGGAAGCCCAGATTCCCGGTCGAGGAGACCGGTTCACTGCCTTGGCGGGCCGACACCCGGTAGCGGCGGCAGTAGGACAGGTGGCACAGATACGACCCGCCGCGCATCACCCGGTCCCTGCCCAGATCGGGTCCGGCCGGATTGCGCTCCGGGCTGTGGCGGTAATAGTCCGGCGAGAAGAAGTCGGCACACCACTCCCACACGTTGCCGGTGGTGTTGTAGAGACCGAAATCGTTGGGCGCGTACGCGTTCACCGGCATGGTGCCCAGGTGCGCACCGGGCGCGGTCCGGGGAAAGTCGCCGGTGAACACGTTCATTCGCCGCTGCCCGCCGGGTTCGAAGTCCGCACCCCACGGAAAGGGGCCGGTGGATCCGGCGCGGGCGGCGTACTCCCATTCGGCCTCGGTGGGCAGGCGGGTGCCCGACCACGCGCAGTAGGCGCGCGCGTCCGCCCAGGACACGTGCACCACGGGATGGTCGGACAGTGCGGCGACATCGGAGGCGGGGCCGAACGGATGGGCCCAGTCGGCACCCTCGACCTGCCGCCACCACGGCGCGTTCGCGACCGCCCGGGTCGGCGGCATATCGTCGGGCAGCAGTCCGGCGAAGACGAACGACCAGCCGTATTCCTCGGCGTCGGTGCGATATCCGGTAGCGGCGACGAACGCGGCGAATTCGGTATTGGTGACCGCGACGGGTCCGATCGCGAAGGCGTCCACCGTGACCGGATGGCACGGGCCCTCACCGTCACCGGGATATGCCCAGCGGCTCTCGTCGCCCATGGTGAACGTGCCACCGGGAAGGCGTATCAGCGATCCGGTCACCGTGGCGGCCGCCGGCCCCGGCTCGGAAATCCTGTCGTGAAAAGATTCTTTTTCCGATACGGCGTTGCGGTCGGCGGTAGGGGCGCATTGGCAGGTCTGTTTCCCGGATTCGGTGCGGTGCTGCATGATGTCCTCTCCCGCTCGTCGCCGCCGCGGCGGTCGCCGAAAACTTGTTCGCCATCCCGAGCCGCGCGAGCAGGCTCGCAGTAACCACGCATACGCTGTCCCGACCGTACATCGAG
Source organism: Nocardia spumae (assembly GCF_020733635.1). Classification (NCBI taxonomy): domain Bacteria; kingdom Bacillati; phylum Actinomycetota; class Actinomycetes; order Mycobacteriales; family Nocardiaceae; genus Nocardia; species Nocardia spumae. The sequence continues at coordinate 4,759,992 of NZ_JAJFZL010000001.1, forward strand.
CTGTGGGAACGGGTGCGCAATCCGGAAAAGCACTCCGACCGGCCCGGAACGATCCGTGGAAATCACCCGAGGCGGATGAGGACCACACCGTGTCCCATGCTGCGATCACAGGCGGCGAGCACTGCGTGACGCAGACCGGTCTCCGACAGCGGTTCCGGCTATGAGGCATCGGCGGTTCACGGGCGTCATCGATCTCGATATCCGGGATCAGGTCCCCGGGTGGGACGCGTTCCTGGGCGGGAAGCCCCTGGGCGCACCGAACTCGCTGGTCGTGCGGTCCGACGAGATCGGCTGTGCGGCGTGGTCTCCGTACGGCGGGCGCATCGAGATGCCCTCCATGGACCGACTGGCCGAGAGGGGCCGACCTACCGTATGCGCCATCCCGCGGCGCTGTGCTCACCCACCCGTTCCACCTTTCCGACGGGCGCAATCATCATCTCAACGGTTTCGCCTCGATATCCGAGACCGCGGCCGGATTCCCGGGTTACGGTTTCCCGCCCCGCCCCGCGGAGGCCTCGATTGCCGAGATATTGCGCAAGGCTGGTTGGGGAACCTATTGGGCGGGAGAGAATCCCACCATCCCGGTCGATGAATGGACCGCCCGATTATCGCGGGACAGGCGGCCGCCGGGACAGGGATTCGATCGCTTCTACGGTTTCGTCGGCGATGAGACCGATCAGCGGTATCCGGATCGGCCGAGGACAACCATTTCATTTCATCGAACAGCCGTATCAGCTAACTCGGCATCGAAAAGCACTACGAGGTGGCGCGGTCTCGCGACAGACGAGACTCATCGCGAACAGACGACGGTGCCCCGGGCCGACCCCGGGGCACCGTGGACAGCCGATATCAAGCCAGGGTGCGCAGCCAGCCGTGGGTGTCGGCGAAGGTGCCGCGCTGAATTCCGGTGAGGGTGTCGCGCAGGGCCATGGTGACCTCGCCCGGCTCGCCACCACCGATCTCGAATTCCCCCTCGGCCGACTGCACCCAGCCCACGGGCGTGATGACCGCCGCGGTGCCGCAGGCGAAAACCTCGGTGATCTCACCGGATTCGGCGCCCTTACGCCATTCTTCGACCGACACCTTGCGCTCGGAGACCGGATATCCGGAGTCCGCCGCCAGGGTCAGCAGGCTGTCGCGGGTGATACCCGGCAGCAGCGATCCGGACAGTTCCGGGGTGACCAGGCGGGCCTCCGATCCGGAGCCGTAGACGAAGAACAGGTTGTTGGTGCCCATCTCCTCGACATATTTGCGCTCACACGCGTCCAGCCACACCACCTGGTCGCACCCCTGCTCGGTGGCCTGCTGCTGCGCCAGCAACGACGAGGCGTAGTTACCGGCGACCTTGGCCTCACCGGTACCGCCGGGCGCGGCGCGCACGTATTCGGTCGACAGCCACACCCGCACCGGCTTCACCCCACGCGGAAAGTACGCTCCCGCAGGCGAGCCCAGCAGCAGATACTTGTAGGCCGCCGCCGGCTTCACGCCGAGACCGGCCTCGGTGGCGAACATGAACGGCCGCAGGTACAGCGACTCCTCACCCCCGGCCGCGGGCACCCAGTCCGCGTCCACCTCGAGCAGCTGTCGAACCGATTCGACGAACAGTTCCTCCGGCAGCTCGGCCATCGCGAGCCGGCGAGCCGAGCGCTGGAACCGCGCCGCGTTGGCATCGATGCGGAAGGTGGCGATACTGCCGTCGGCCTGCCGGTATGCCTTGAGTCCCTCGAAGATGGCCTGACCGTAGTGGAACACCATCGTGGCCGGATCCATGCTCAGTGGCCCGTAGGGCTCGACCCGCGCGTTGGTCCACTGCCCGTCGACGTAATCGATCGACACCATGTGGTCGGTGAAGTACCGGCCGAAGCCGGGGGCCGTCAGAATCTCCGTGCGCCGATCCGCCGATATCGGGGCGGGATGCGGGGTACGGGTGAACTGTGCGGCGACTGTCATGATCTCGATAGTAGATCCGTGCTCGCGGGCCGCGATGCCCGGACCTGCGTCGTGGCCTCGATCGGAGGTCCGCCGCGGCCTGCAACAGCCGGTCCGGCCGCGATGCTCGAGCGGTTCGATCAGGCTCCGGGCCGACGGCGCGGCGTCGAACGCCAGGGCGTCCAGCGCCCGGCCCGGGACGCCACGCCGCCGTACTGCGAGGCTGCCCCTGCGTCGGGGTCGGCCCCGGGGGACCGATCCATCGGCCCGGGGCGCGGGGCCGCTCAGGAGGTGTGCGGGGTGACGAAGGGCGGGCGCACGACCTCGGCGCGCAGCCGGCGACCGCGCACATCGACCTCGACCTCGTCACCCGGCTCCAGTCCGGTGTCGGTGTTCAGCAACGCCAGCGCGATTCCCACCTTGAGACTCGGCGAGAAGGTTCCCGACGTGGTCTCGCCGACGGCCTGCTCACCCCGCAATACCGTCTGCCCCTGTCGCAGCACGCCTCGGTCGAGTGCCTTCAGCCCCAGCAGGATTCGCCGCGGACCCTCCGACTTCTCCCGTACCAGTGCCTGTTTGCCCCAGAAGTCGGGCTTCTTCCAGCCGACCGCCCAGCCCGCGCGGGCCTGCACCGGCGAGATCTCCGGTGACAGTTCGTGTCCGTGCAGCGGATAACCCATTTCGGTGCGCAGGGTGTCACGGGCGCCCAGTCCGGCGGGCTGTCCCCCGGCGGCCCGCACCTCGCCCAGCAGGGCGCGGAACACCGCTTCGGCGTCGTCCCAGCGCGGCAGCAGTTCGTAACCGTGTTCACCGGTGTATCCGGTCCGGCATACGCGCACCGCACGGCCCTCCCATTCGGCGTCGGCGAACGCCATGTACTCCATATCGGTCGGGAGTCCGAGTGCGGCAAGGACTTCGGCCGATTTCGGCCCCTGCACCGCGAGGACGGCGTAGTCGCGATGCTGATCGGTGATCGTGATCCCCGCCGGCGCCGCTGCGCGCAGCTCGGCCACCACGCTCGCGGTGTTGGCCGCGTTCGGCACCAGGAAGACCTCGTCGTCGGCGACGTAGTAGGCGATCAGATCGTCGATCACCCCGCCCTGCTCGGTGCAGCACAGCGTGTATTGGGCCTTGCCGGGACCGACACGTCCGAGATCGTTGGTCAGTGCCGAGTTGACGAATTCGGCGGCCCCGGCCCCGCGCACGGTCGCCTTACCGAGATGGCTGACATCGAAGACGCCGACGGCGGTCCGCACCGCGGTGTGCTCGGCGACGGTGCCGCCGTACTGCACCGGCATCTCCCAGCCCCCGAACGGGGCGAAGGTCGCGCCCAGCTCGGCATGGACGGCGTGGATGGGGCCCTGCTGCAGCGTCTCGGTCACCCGGCGAGCTTATCGAGCCCGATCGCCGTGTAGTTCGCCCCGCCCGCGCCGTGTCGGCTGGAGCGACGCTCGCCCCGCGGCGGGATATTCCGGATCGGCCCGGGCCGGTGCGGGCTCGCCTATCCGTGTCGCAGCAGGTCGGGCTCCACCTCCTCCGACGCCGCGAGCAGTTCGTCGCCGTGCTCGTCGATCCAGTCCCCCAGCGCTCGCATCGGCCCCTCGACCAGGCTGAGCCCGAGCGGAGTCAGGGCGTAGTCGACCCGGGGCGGCGCCTGCGCGTAGCGACGGCGTTCGATCAGGCCGTGACCGTGCAGCCTGCGCAACGATTCGGTGAGCGCCTTATCGCTGACTCCGCCGATCTCGGCTCGCAGTTCGGCCCGCCGCCGCGGCCCGCCGAGCAGGGCGACCAGGACGACCGGATCCCAGGTGTGCGCGAAAAGATCCGTCGCCGCGCGTAATCGGCAGTCGGCGACCAGTTCGCCGGCGTGCTCGTCGTAGCCGCTCATCTGTCGATCATCGCGCGTCCGTCACGCACCGTTCGGTGCGTATCGGATTTTCTACCGTTGCCCGGAATCGAATCGAAGGAGTCAATGATGCGAATCGCGATCCTGGGTACCGGCACGCTGGCGGCCGCACTGGGCGGCGGCTGGGCCCGCGGCGGACACGACCTGGTCGTAGCGGGCAGATCGGCGGACAAGGCTGCCGCGCTGGCCACCCGGCTGGGGTCCCGCGCACGGGCGGCAGCGCCGCGCGAGGCCGTGACCGGCGCGGACGCGATCCTGCTCGCGGTGACCCATACCGGCGTCGCGGACATACTGGCGGCCGCCGGCGCGGGTTCGGGCGCCGTGACCGGCACGCCGCTGATCGATGCGACCAATGCCGTGGATCACGGCACCGGGGTCCTGCGGCTGCCTCCGGGCGGCTCGCACGCCGAGCGGGTCGCCGCGCTGGCGCCCGGCGCACACGTGGTCAAGGCCTTTCACCTGTTCCCGAGCGAACAGTGGACCGCGCCCGCGACCACACCGGTGACGGTGACTCTGTGCGGCGACGATCCCACCGCCGTGCGGATCACCGAACGGCTCGTACGCGATCTCGGTGCCGACGCCGCGGTCCTCGGGGATCTGACGCGGGCACGCCAGCTCGAGGAGGCGGCGGGTTTCGTGATCTCGCTCGCGTTCACCGGAATCGACCCGCGCTCGGCGGTACCGTCGATGCCCGCCGTGGTCCCGGCCGGCTGACCCGGCAGGTCACAGCCGGCGAGACGAACCTCGCCGCATGCCGGTGCGGACTGTGAGAACGGCGAAATCATCCCTCTACACAAGGCAACTCGGGAGCTACACAGGACTAACGGTTGCGCAATGTGACGTTGGTTCCATTTTTGTCATGCGTATCTCGTCGTTGTTTTCGAAGTCGTCCTCGTCTCCCTCGTCCGAGCCCTCGCCCGAGCCCTCGCCCGAGCCCTCGTCCGAGCCCGAGCCCGAGCCCGAGCCGGCGGCCGCGTCCATCTACGAGCAGATCGGTGGTCACGAAGCTCTCGAAACCGTGGTCGAGGATTTCTACGTGCGGGTCCTGGCCGACGACGACCTCGCCGGTTTCTTCTCCGGCACCAACATGTCCAGATTGAAGGGGAAGCAGGTCGAGTTCTTCGCCGCCGCCCTCGGCGGCCCCGAACCGTATTCGGGCGCCCCGATGAAGCAGGTGCATCAGGGCCGCGGTATCACCATGCACCATTTCGACCTCGTCGCGGGACATCTGACCGATTCCCTGAAGGGCGCGGGCGTTCCGGAGGCGACGGTCGGCGAGATCATCGGCGCGATCGCGCCGCTGGCGCCCGAGATCGCCTCCGACACACCGGTTTCCTGAATCCGCCACGATCCCGAGAACGTATGCGTGCCCGGCCGGCTTCCCCGGCCGGGCACTGCTCGGATCTCCCATCCTCCGGATCGGCCGGTGCACGGCCACGCGACGCCGCCGCCACGAGCTCGGCCGATTCCCTCACACCGCGCGGCCGAGGTATCACTCGCTCTTGCGCCGTCCGTATCGCAACCGCTGCGGCCAGGTCACCTGCTCCGGCAACATCCAGCCCCGCCACCGGGCCAGCAGGCACAGCCCGCCGCCGACCGCCGTCGCCGCGATCGATCCCGCCGTCACGTGACCCGAATACCAGATGATCACCAGCGTCGCACTGGCCAGCAGCGCACACGTGGCATACAGGGTGTTACCCCCGAAGATCGTCGGCACCCGCCCGACGGACAGATCCCGCACGACGCCGCCGCCGACCGCCGTCGCCGTTCCCAGCAGCACGGCCGGCAGCCAGCCCAGCCCGACCTCGAGGGTCTTCTGCGCACCGACCGCCGCCCAGCATCCCAGCGCGAGCGAATCCACCCAGGGGAACAGCCGATCCCACAACCTGCCCTCGAATCGGAAGGCGAAGGCGATCAATGCCCCGACCAGCGCGGTGAGCAGATAGGTGTAGTCGACCAGCGCCACCGGCGTCCCGCGCTGCAGCAGGGTGTCGCGAATGATTCCGCCCCCCAGTCCGGAGGCCGTGGCGAGCACCGCGAATCCGATCGGATCGAATCGGTAGGTCCGCGCCACCGCGCCGCCGAGCATGGCGTTGGCGAACACTCCGGTCAGATCCAGGGCGCGCAACAACTCGGGAACGGTATCCGACACTCCCGCCACGACATCGTTCCTTCCGCGTCGACCTCGCCCGCTATCGGCACGCTACCCGGCGCCCGGCGGATCGCCCGGCAACCAGCCGTGGGAACCTGCGTCCCGTGAATCCTTTTCGCGGCCCGCATCTCTTATAGATGTGCGGGCAATCGGGCCCGCATCGTTCGAAGGAGGTCGGAATGGTTGTCGCAGTCGTCGCCGTGGTGGTCGTGGCCGGGTTGGGGTGTAGTTGCCTGATGATCCTGCGCCGGAGGCGTTCTCGTGGCTGATCGCAGACGTTCGGCCTGGCCCGAGGAGCACCTCGTGCTGGCCGCGCGCGAGGGTGACCAGGCGGCGATCGCCGCCTTGGTCTCCGGCTCCTATCCCCACATCCAGCGTTTCGCCTCCTCACTGTGCGCGACCAGCCAGGATGCCGAGGACGCGGCGCAGGAGGCCATGATCGTGCTGTTCCGCAAGATCGGAACCCTGCGCGCGGCCGGCGCGCTGGCCTCGTGGATGTTCCGCATCGTGCGCAACGAATGCCTGCGCCGGCTGCAATCGGCCGGGCGGCGCGACCCCGTCGCCGAGGGCGTCATCGCCTCCGCGGAGGACGATGTGCTGGCACGCCTGGAGATCGATCGCATCACCACCGCCATCGCCGCACTGCCCGATGATCAGCGGCGGGTCCTGATCATGCGCGATGTGCAGGGCCTGCCCGGCAGCGCCGTGGCGCGGGCGCTCGGATTGAGTACGGCGGCGATGAAATCGCGGCTACATCGCGCACGGGCCGAGGTCCGAGCACATCTCGAGATACCGGATCGAGGAAGGTGAGCATGAAAGACAGTGCCACCGCGGAGAAGTCGTTCGCGAGTAGGTCGATACCCGTACATCTGACCCGGGGGGTGATCGGTTTCGGCCTGCTGGTCGCGTCGGTCGCGTTGATTCCCGTTATCGGGCCGATCGCACTGCTCCTGCTGCCCGCGGGATTGGTCGCGCTGCGCGGTTGCCCCACCTGCTGGCTGATCGGACTGGCGCAGACCGTGTCTCGCGGGCGGATCGAACGAGAATGCGTGGATGGTCAGTGCCGGATCGCCGCTCGCCGCTGACCTTGTGTAACCACTATATTGCCCGTTCGAAAAATATTCATTTGAATGTTGTCAAACGGAATCAGCTCTCCTACCTTGATTTTTGCTGCAGATCGGATGTCGTGAGACAGCGCGGTTGACGGAGGTCCGAAACGTCGCAGCGATCGTTGCAAGGAGATCTGACGATGAACACCTCCCCGACACCGCCGACCTCCGGAGTCCCGCCGACGCGGTGGAATCGCTTCCAGCTCTGGGCCGCCAAGGACAATATCGAGGACTATTCGCTGCGCTACGCCCCGCGTACCTTCCGTCGTTGGACGCCGATGGCCTGCGGGGTCGCCGCGCTCGGCGGAATCGCCTATCTCGCCGACTATTCCATCGGCGCGTCCATCGCGGTCAGCCACGGCAGCGCCAGCGCGATCGTCGCGATCCTGGTGGCGGCGGCCACCATCTTCCTCACCGGGATCCCGATCGCGTACTACGCCGCGAAATACAACGTGGATATGGATCTGCTGACCCGCGGCGCCGGCTTCGGTTACTTCGGCTCCACGCTCACCAGTCTCATCTACGCGAGCTTCTGTTTCATCTTCTTCGCTCTCGAGGGCGCGATCATGGCACAGGCGATGAAGCTGACCTTCCACATACCCCTGCCGATCGGCTACATCCTCGGCTCTGTACTCATCATTCCCCTTGTGCTCTACGGAATGTCGGCGCTGGCGAAGTTCCAGGTGTGGACCCAGCCGCTGTGGCTGGTGCTGTTCGTGGCGCCGATCGCGATGATCCTGATCGCCGACCCGCACGGCGCCGACGGGTTCCTGTCGTGGACCGGTGACGGCGGTAGTCAGCGGGTCGGCGCGATCGCCGTGGGCGCGGGTGCGGGTGTGGCGCTGTCGCTGATCGCGCAGATCGGCGAGCAGGTCGACTATTTGCGGTTCATGCCGGAGAAGTCGGAGACGCCGCCGCTGAAATGGTGGTCGGCGGTATTGCTGGCCGGTCCCGGCTGGGTGATTCTCGGTGCGGCGAAACAGATCTCGGGCGCGTTCCTGGCCTTCTACGTGGTCGATCAGGTGGGCTTCACCCGGGCGACCGAACCGATCGAGCAGTTCCTGGGCGGTTACGGCGCGGTCCTGCACAATCACGGCGTCGCGCTGGGGGTCGCGACGGTGATGGTGCTGCTGTCGCAGGTGAAGATCAACGTCACCAACGCCTACTCCGGTTCGCTGTCGTGGTCGAACTTCTTCAGCCGGGCGCTGCACATCCATCCGGGCCGGGTGGTGTGGCTCGCGCTGCACATCGCGATCGCGCTGACGCTGATGCTGTGCAATATGTTCTCGCTGCTCAACACGATCCTCGGCTTCTACTCCAACGTCGCCATCGCCTGGATCGGTGCGATCGTCGCGGATCTGGTGATCAACAAGGCGCTGCTGAAGGTCAGCCCGCCGTATGTGGAATTCAAACGGGCGTATCTGTATCCGATCAATCCGGTGGGGTTCGTCTCGATGCTGGTGGCCTCGGCGGTCTCGATCGCCGCGTTCTTCGGCGCGTTCGGCGACTTCTGCCAGGCCTGGTCGCCGTATCTCGCGCTCGCGATCGCGATGGTGCTGGCCCCGATCATCGCGGTCGCCACGAAGGGCAAATACTATCTGGCGCGCAGGAATCCACTGCGCGAGGAGATCGAGCGCGAACCGCTGTGGGCCGGGCAGACCCTGCTCGACATCGTCGACGGCAAACGCTACGAACTTCCGGATATGGTGCACGACTGCCCCTTCCACGGCGGCACGGTGTCCTCGCTGACCTGCACGCTCACCAAGGGTTGTCATGAGCAGTGCCAGTCGGCCACACACCGGGATCCGGTGACCACATCCGCCGATCTCGGCTTGCGCCAGTCGTCACCGGCCGGGTAATTCGCAGGGCGGCACGCGCACCCGGCCACCGGCGCCGGAACGTGAGGACTCACGCCTCGGTTCCGGCGCCGTACGGTGCGGGCTTCCGCGGTCCGTGAGGCCGCTACAGCGCCCTGCCGAGCGCCGCGGTGAGCGCGACCGGCGTGATCTCCAGGCCGTCGAAGCGCCACCCCCGCTCGGTGCGGCGCGCCCGATACCGGTGCACCGCCGCCGCGATCGCCTCGGTGTTGTCGTCTGCGACCAACACGGCCAGGTCGTGCGCACGCACCCTGGCGGTGTCGCCGTCGATTTCGATGACGACATCGGACTTGTTGTGCAGTGTGCCGGCGTAGGCGTCGTGGCCCCGACGCACGAGCCCGAGGAGGCCCTCGATGCCGGAGGACTCGCCACGCGGCGATGTCACCCGCACATTCGCGGTGAACAGCCGATCGGTCTCGTCGTAGCGACGCTCATCGATCCACAGACTGTGGCGGGCAACCAGATCGGCGAGTTCGGCACGGTCGGCGAGATCGCGGATCAAGGATTCGATGCTGGTCATGACATCCCAATTCGTTGGCAGTTCTAACGTTTATGACACTAACGAATGTAGATCGTTAGTCGCGCTAACGCAAGCAGGTAGACTGGAGCTATGGAGACCTGCGACGACCTGCGCTTCGACCACGGCGCGGAGACCCCCGAACGGCTGAAGGGCCAGTTCGCACGCCTGGCCGGAATGACCGCCACGCAAGCGCAGCGGCTGTCTCGCGAAGCCCTGCGCGCGGCCCACGCGCACAAGGACCATTTCGTCGTGCTCGCCACCCTCGCCGAGCTGGGACCGGCGAGCCAGGCGACCCTGTCCGGCCGCACCCGCATCTACAAGAGCGATCTCGTCGCCGTGCTCAACGACCTCGAGGAGGGCGGCTGGGCTCGCCGCACCCCCGACCCGACCGACAAGCGCCGCAACGTCATCAGCATCACCACCGCCGGTGAGCACCGCCTGGCCGAACTCGATCACGTGCTCGACGGCGTCAACGAGCAGATCATGACCCCACTCGACCGGGACGAGCGCGCGCAGTTGCTGCACCTGCTCGGCCGCGTCAACGCGCACCTGGCCGGATCGGCAGGTGGGGCGTAACAGTCACTCCCCCGCCGAGTTCGCCCGACCCCGCGGCGTCAGGTCCGCCAGCAGGCCGAAGTCCAGGGCGTCGACCTCGGCGAGATACACCGGCTGGGTGGTGTGCGCCCCGTGCACCCGCACCTCGCCGCGCGGGCCCCGATAGCCGACCCGGGCGGCGGCGCGCGCGATGGCGCCGACCTCGAGGCTGCGGGCCTGTTCGGCCAGTGCGGCGAGCAGAAGCATTCCCTCATAACAGGATTCGCCGATATTGGACAGGGCCGGCGCGTCCGCGCCGAGCAGACGCGCGTATCTGGCGCCGAATTCGAGCGCCGGCGCCGAGGCGATGCCCTCGAGATATCCGCAGGCGGTGAACAATCCGCGGGTACCCGACGCACCGCTGGCGTACAGCACATCCTCGCCGATCATCATGCCGAGCCGGATGCGATCGGCGTCCAGACCCGCGCGGGCGTAGGCGCGGTTGAACGCCGCGCCGTCGGCGCCGACCATCAGCATCAGTACCGCGTCGGCCGCGGAATCTCGAATGGCCTCGAGGACGGGACGAAAGTTCCGGCCGCCGAGCGGCACGAATACCGAGCCGACGATCTCTATACCGAGCACGGACGCGAATTCCGTTGTCCGACGGGCCGTCTCGCGCGGCCAGATGTAGTCGTTGCCGACGATGCACCAGCGCCGGCGGCCGTACTCGGCGCGCAGCCACCGCAATGCCGGGAACAACTGCCGCTCGGGAGTCTCACCGACCATGTAGACCCCGGCCGAATCCTCGCCGCCCTCGTAGAACGTCGTGTAGATGTAGGGAACACGTCCAGCCGTGTACGGGGTGATCGCGCGCCGGGCGTCGGACAGATGCCAGCCGACCACCGCGTCGACCGCGCCGGTACTCACCAATCGGCGCACCCGCGCGGCCAATACCGGCGGCGGAGCGCCGGCGTCGACCGCGTGCAGCCGCACCGGCCGGTCCAGAATGCCGCCCGCGGCATCGAGATCGGCGACGGCGAGCGCGGCACACGCCTCACACGAGGGACCGAACATGCCCGCCGGGCCGCTCAGCGGCACCACCAGGGCGATATCCACCGTCGGGCGGAGCGCACCCGGCGATCGTCCGTCCGGCATCGGAATCACCACCGTATATTTTCATCTGAAAATTACCCATACGGCGCTGTATACTCGTCCGCGATGGACGGTAGCAGCACAGGGGACGCACTGGAGGAATTCGCGCGCCTGTTACGACGCGCGTCACAGGAACTCGACGAGGCCATCACGGCGCGGCTCGGTGAGCAGACCGTCGCCCGCTGGCACGTCCTGTCGGCGTTGCCCGGCGGCACCGGGTTGTCGATGTCGGAGCTCGGCGAGCTCACTCCGCTGGCCGGCGCCAGCCTCACCCGGCTGATCGATGCGATGGTGTCGGACAACCTGGTGCTGCGCAGAGTCGATCCGCTCGACCGCCGCCGGGTACTCGTATCCCGCACGCGCCGCGGCACTCTCGCGTATCAGAAGATGCAGCGCGGCCTCGACGGCAGCGACCTGGACACGATTGCCCGGGACCGCGCGCGGCTGACCGTCGAACTGATGGCACTGCTCGAGTCCCTGCGCGCCGGGCGCCCCGACGCGGTGATCGGGGCGGCCCCGCACGCGGGCTGATCGGCCCGCACGCCGCGCACCATCACCGCGCCGCGTGCGGCACTCCGGGCCCTGGATCCACGGTCACCGGCCCGGCCGCCGTCGGAGTGACCGGAAAGTCGAAGATCGCGGTCGGAATGTACACCGTCGCACAGGCATTCGGGATGTCGACCACACCGGAGAATCGGCCCTCGATGGGTGCCGCGCCCAGGATGAGATAGGCCTGTTCGCGGCTGTAGCCGAACGCGCTGAGATAGTCGATGGCGTGCAGGCACGCACGCTGGAACGCCAATTGTGAATCCAGATATCGTTGTTCGCCGTCGAGGGTCACCGAGGTGCCGGAGAAGGCCAGGTATTCCGAATAGACCGGTCCCTCGTTGCCGGGCAGGAAGATCGCGTTCTCCGTGACGCCGTAGCGGCTCATCCCGTCCTTGATCAGGTCCACGCGCAGATCGATGAATCCGCCCATCTCGATCGCGCCGCAGAAGGTGATCTCGCCGTCACCCTGAGAAAAGTGCAGATCCCCCACCGACAGATTCGCACCCTCGACGAATACCGGATAGAACACCCGGCTGCCCCGGGTGAAGTTCTTGATGTCCTGGTTGCCCCCGTTCTCCCGGGGTGGTGCGGTGCGGGCCGCCTCGGCGGCGACCCGGTCGAACTCCGCACCGGTCAGCGACCCCAGCACGGCGTCGCGCGGTTCCGGCGGCAGCGCCAGCGGCGGCACCCGATCGGGGGCGGTGGCGATCAGCGCGGCCTCGCGGGCATTCCACGTCGACAGCAGCGCCGCCGAGGGCGCGGTGCCCATCAGTCCGGGGTGCTGAATGCCGGTGAAACTCACCCCCGGGATGTGCCGAGAGGTGGCGGTGTGACCGCTGAAATCCCAGATCGCCTTGTAGGCGTCGGGGAACTGCTCGGTGAGGAAGCCGCCGCCGTTGTCGGTGGCGAAGATACCGGTGTACCCCCAGCCCTGCCCGGCCAGCGGTCCGGTGTCCTCCTGCGGAATGGGACCGATATCGAGGATATCGACGATCAGCAGATCACCGGGGCGGGCTCCTTCGACCGCGAACGGACCGGACAGGCAGTGCACGGTGCTCAGCGGGGCGTTGAGGATATCGGTGGCGGAATCGTCGTTGACGATCGCGCCGTCGAACCATTCGCGGACGTGGACGCGGAATTCGGCGCCCGGTTTCACGGTGGCCACCGGCGGGATGTCGGGATGCCACCGGTTGTGACCGGTCAACCGCTGCTCGGTGAAGGTCTTGGCGGAGTCGAGGGGAAAGATCAGTTCGGGCACGGCGGTTCTCCTTCGATCAGGGGCGGGGCAGGCCGCGATGACGGGGATCGGTGGTCGTCACCGGGCGAGCCCGGCCCGGCGGAACTGCACCGACGACGGCCGGTTCGGTAGCGGTGCGCGTCGTCGCGTCGAGGGCTCGCACCGCCGCCGAGCGCCGTACGAGCGCGCCGCCGGGCCGGCGCGCGGCCGATCGCGCACACTGCGGGCACGGTGCGGTCGCGGGCACCTCGGCCATGCGATAGGACCGGTCGAACGCCCCGCATTCGCGACAACCGAATCGGTAGAGCGGCATGGACGCACCTCCTATTGCTTTCAGATGAAATATTTTCTGTGGAGGAATCTACGGCCCGGGGTGTTACCGGATCATTGGTCGCGGGTGAACTTTTCGTTTCGATCGCCGCCCCCGCGCGGGAGCGCGCCGACACACACTCCCACCCATGACCGGTCCCGCCGGATTGACAGCTGTCGGTACGGGTTTCAAGATCGACCGGGTTCGGTAGAAGAATTCGGGGGCGTAAAAGCTGTTGCGTCCCTTCGCGACATCTTTCGAGTCTGGGTTCTGATGAATGGTTGAGGTAGTGACGGCGCGGCCGGAAGTCTCCAGTCAGCGGCAGGAGAGCTTGCGGCGACGACGTGGGCAATCATGGTGGGGGGCGTTGGCCGCGGTATCCGGCGGCGTGCTGTTACTGGTGTGGCGGGCGGTGCAGTACGGCAACTGGCTGGTCGACGACGCGGGTATCACCTTCGCCTACGCACGCAGTGTCGCCGCGGGCGCCGGGCCGGTGCTGCAGCCCGGGGCGCAACCGGTCGAGGGGTTCTCCGATCCCACCTGGCTCGCGGTCCTGGTGGTGGGCAAATGGCTCCGCCTGTTCGACACCGGCAGCCTGTTCGGCATCCCGGACTTCGTGTTCTATCCCAAGGCGATCGCGGCGCTCTGCTGCGCCGGCATCCTGACCGCCTGCTATCTCGCCGCACGGCGGGTGACGCGCCGGCCGGCGGTGGTGACCTTCGTGACAGGCGCTGTGCTGGCCGCGATTCCGTCCTTCGTGATCTGGTGCTTCTCCGGCCTGGAGAACTCGCTGTTCGCATTGGCGGCGTGCGCGCTCGCCGTCCACCTGTTTCTGGCGGTCCTGGACGAGCGGCTGTGGACGCCGTCGGTGGCCGCGACAGCGGGCGCGATAGCGGCGTTCGCGGCGTTGACCCGGCCCGACGGCCTGATCTACCTCGCCGCGTATCCGCTGGTTTCGCTGACCCTGGTGCGGCGCGACACCCTGCTCACCGCGCTTCGTCACGTGCTGTATTCCGTTGCCGCGTTCGCGATTCCGTTCGGGGCGTATCTGCTGTGGCGAATCAGCGAGTTCGGCCGGTTCGTCGCGAATACGGCGGTCGCCAAGAACCAGGCGATGCCGACGGTGCACGACCTGACCAGGGCAGGTGACCTGGTGCAGTACGCGGGCGCGCCCGCCGTGGTCGCGGCCGTCGGTGTGGTCGGCTTCGCCCTGGCGGGTCCGGGCAGACACCGCCACGGCTTGGTGGCCCTGCTGGTTCCGCTGACGCTGGCGATCATCGGCTATTGCGTGCTGCAACCGGATTGGATGGCACAGTTCCGCTTCGCCACTCCGGTGTGGGCGCTCGCCGCGTTCGTCGTCGTGATCTCGGCGACGGAGACTCTGACCCGGCTGCGCACGCGCGGTCGGGCGCTGGTCGCACTCACCTTGGTCGCCGCGCTGATCCCGTCCGGTGTCGCGTTGGCCGACAGCGCCGAGTCCTATCGCGCCGATTCCGATATTCCGCTGTGCTGGATAGCCTTTCGCTTCGGGCGCTACTTCAACGGCTATGCCGATATCCTCGACCTGCGGCAGGGCACATTGCTGGCACCCGATATGGGCGGCAGCGCGCTGACATCGCGGCTACGGCTCATCGATATGGCCGGTCTCGCCGACGCGCAGATCGCGGACATCTACGCGGGCAAGGCCGATATCAACCTCGCCGACTACGTATTCGAGGATCTGAAACCCACCTTCGTACACACCCACGGGGTCTGGATGCGGAACGGACTCACCGTCGATCCACGAATGGCACGCGACTACTACCGGATTCAGCAATCCCAGAACCTGGCCAGCCCCGACGAGGACTGGGTCCGCAAGGACGCGGTGCGCGGCGAAGGACAACTGCGGCAGCTGCGCGGGTACTCGGGTGAGGTCCTGCCGCATCTGCTGTCCGACTACCAGCGGACCGGCGAGTGCGGAACGGTGCTGCGACCGGGCCAGACCGTCGACCGCCAACCCGGCGACAGCGGATCCTCCTGACCTCGACGAGCCGGGCAGCCCGCCGACGGGCCTGACCCCGGACAGCCCGGATGCGGGTGTGTCGGCGGGCGCGGCGAACATGAACTCCGCGTCGCGCCGCCGCCCGGCGCCCGGCTGCCGGCGACGGCGTTTCGGGTGTGTGACCGAGCCGTAAAACCGAGCGCACCGACCTTGACACCACCACGGGCGCTTCGTAGCTTCGAGCGAAACAGTTCAGTTCGGAAGCATCCGCGGCGCGTCTCACGCCTGCCGAAACCGCTTGCGGTGCACCATCATGCGTGCAACCTCAGCGGTGTTTTCTCGAGGAGTTCCCATGCGCCACGGCGATATCTCATCCAGCCCCGATACCGTCGGCGTAGCCGTCGTCAATTACAAGATGCCCCGCTTGCACACCCGCGCCGAAGTCCTCGACAACGCGAAGGCCATCGCCGAGATGGTGGTCGGGATGAAATCGGGATTGCCCGGTATGGATCTGGTGGTGTTTCCCGAATACTCCACCCAGGGCATCATGTACGACGAGCGGGAGATGTACGAGACCGCCGCGACCGTCCCCGGCGACGAAACCGCCGTCTTCTCCGATGCCTGCCGCCGCGCCGGGGTGTGGGGCGTTTTCTCCATCACCGGCGAACGTCATGAGGACCATCCGAACAAGCCGCCCTACAACACTCTCGTCCTGATCGACGACAACGGCGATATCGTGCAGAAATACCGCAAGATCCTGCCGTGGGTGCCGATCGAGGGCTGGTATCCCGGCGACACCACCCACGTCACCGTCGGTCCCAAGGGGATGAAGATCTCGCTCATCGTCTGCGACGACGGTAACTATCCCGAGATCTGGCGCGACTGCGCGATGAAAGGCGCCGAACTGATCGTGCGCTGTCAGGGCTATATGTATCCCGCCAAGGAGCAGCAGGTGCTCATGGCCAAGGCGATGGCGTGGGCCAACAACTGCTACGTCGCCGTCGCCAATGCCGCCGGATTCGACGGTGTCTATTCCTATTTCGGCCACTCCGCCCTCATCGGTTTCGACGGCCGGACCCTCGGTGAGACCGGCGAAGAGGAATACGGCATCCAATACGCCCAGTTGTCGGTGTCCGCGATCCGCGACGCCCGCGCCCACGATCAGTCCCAGAATCACCTGTTCAAACTGCTGCATCGCGGATACACCGGTGTGCACGCGGCCGGTGACGGTGATCGCGGAATCGCGGAGTGCCCGTTCGAGTTCTACCGGGAATGGGTGACGGATCCAGCCAAGACGCAACATCGGGTGGAGTCCTTCACCCGCGACAGCGTCGGCGTGGCGGACTGCCCGGTGGGATCGCTGCCGACGGGGCAGCGGGAATAGCGCCTCACCGGGCGGCGGCCGCGGGGCGCCGGGGCGGCGGCCACCACTCGGTGCTACATATCGTTACGGTTATCTCGTGACCGGCACGTGGACCGCGCTCAACCCGACGAGCGGCGCCTCCCTGCTGGCCAGTTTCGGCGCCCTGGCCGTACTGGCCGGGACCTTCGCCGAATCCGGCCTGCTGGTGGTCGGCTTCTTCCTGCCGGGTGACACCCTGATTTTTCCGGCGGGCATCCTGTGCGCCGCCGGAACCCGGCACGGAACACAGCTCGTGCTGTGGCAGGTGCTGCTGTGCGCGGCCGTGGGTTCGATCGTCGGCGCCCAGGCCGGCTACCTGTTCGGCAAGCACGGCGGACAGGCCGTCCTCAACCGCACCTCCCATTCCCGGCTGCATACGGTCGTGGCGCGCGGGGAACGCTGGCTCGACCGGTACGGTCCGCGGCGGGCGATCGTGATCGGCCGATTCGTGCCGATGGTCCGGACGGTCATCAGCCCGGTCGCCGGGGTGCTCGGGGTGCCGACACGCACGTTCACGCTGTGGCAGATCGTGGGCGGGTTGGTGTGGTCGCAAAGTCTGGTGCTGCTGGGCTACTGGCTCGGCGCGTCGGTACCCGATGTGGACAAGTATCTGCTGCCCGCGGTCGCGGTGATCGTCGTGCTCTCGATGCTGCCGCTCCTGCCCCAGTTGTGGCGCCGGCCACCGCCTGATCCGGCCTCACCTCACTCCGGATAGGCGAAGGCCGGAACCCCGTGCGGCATGGCACGGGCGAGAATCACCGGCTCACCGCGGCCGATCCGGACCGTCAGCCGGAACCCGTTGCGGTCGTCGGAGCTGTTCTGGGGTTCGAAAGCGACACAGGCGAATCCGGTGTCGCGACGTGCGGCGGCGGCCAGCCGGTCCAGCTCGGCGGTGACCGCCCGCCATTCGTCGTCACCGACGTACTGGCGCATCACCGAATGCCAGACAACGGTCAGTGTGCCGGGCACCAGCTCGATATCGGCCAGGAAATCCCGAGCGCCGGTCACGGCGACATCGACGGGAATCTTCTCCGCGAGCCGCAGCGCGCCGTCGAGCCGGGCCGCACGTGCGCGCTGATCCGGCCAGACATAGGACCGCAGCGCCAGCGAATCACGCGGCGACAGCGGATCCAGCGGCGCCGGATCGCAACCGCGGCGTTCGACGACGGCGATATGCGGATGACGTCGCACGGCCCCGGCGAGCCACTGCGGCACCGGTCCGCGCCAGGCATCGCTGACAGTGACCGGGGAGCCCTCCGGTCCCCAGCCGATATCGCCACTGTCCCAACGGAAATGATCGGCGCGCAGATTGAGCCCGCCGCTGGCGCCCAGCTCGAGCAACCGCACCGGCAACGGATTCGCGTCCACCGCCGCGAGCAGTCCGGCCAGCAACGGGACGGCTCTGCCGACCTCGTTGGTCTGCGGCGGGCGGGTGAGCCACTCACGAATCCACCTGGGCCGATCGATCACCGCCTGCCGGAACGGAAGCCACGCATCGGCGTGGTCGTGCGGGCACGGTGCGGCGCCGGCGCTCGGATAGAAGGGCGCGAGATCGGTTGCGGCACCCGACAACACCAGCGCGTGCACACCGGCCAGCAGTCGCAGCGGCAAGGCGGAGGCGAACGGCATGTCCTCGTAGCCCGCCAATACCGTGGCGCACGGTCCGCGATCGTCGATATCTCGCGCGATGTCGCGCAGCAGCGAGCCGTACAACGGTGAGCCGAGCTTGTCACAGGCCTTCGCCTGCAGGTCGAATTGCTGTGCGAGGTGCATGGGTGCACTCTGCGCCCCTCTCCCCCGACAATCAATATTGATTATGGTCAACCCATGGACTGGATCGACGCCGGGACCGCGGCCGAACGCCTCGGCGTCAAGCCCGCGACCCTCTACGCCTACGTCAGCCGAGGGGTGCTCACGCGCCGCTACGACCCCGATCGGCGACGCAGCCTGTTCGATCCGGGTGAGATCGAGAAACTGGCCCGACGCGGCAAACCCCGCCGCAGACCCGCACCGACCGACATCGCCATCGCCTCCAGCATCACCGCCCTGGGCACCGACCGGCCGTACTTTCGCGGGCGTGACGCCGTCGAACTGGCGGCATCGGCCACCTTCGAAGCGGTCGCCGAATGGCTGTGGCGCGCCGACCTCACCGACAGTGGTCCCTGGCGAGCACCTGAGGAAGCGGTCGCCGCGGCCCGCGCGGCGCAGGCCGACCTGCCCGCCGGTGTACTGCCCCTGGATCGCCTCCATCTCGTTGTGATCACCCTGGCCCTGCGCGATCCGCTGCGTTTCCACCGTGACCCCGCCACCGTCGTCGGCATCGCCCGCGCGTTGATCGCCGGGATGGTCGCGGCACTGCCTCAGCTGTCGGCCCCGATCGGCCACTCCGTCGCCGCCACGCTGTGGTCACGACTGTCGGCACGTCCGCCCGCCGGCGACCGGGAACTCCGAATCCTCGGCGCGGCACTGATTCTGCTCGCCGATCACGAGCTGGCATCGTCCACCTTCGCCGCCCGGGTGGCGGCGTCCGTGCACGCCGACCCCTATGCCGTCGTCAGCTGCGGTCTCGGTGTACTCAGCGGCCCCATGCACGGCGGCGCCTCGTTGGCGGTGGAGCGAATGTTCGCCGAAACCACGGTTCCGAGCCGAGTTCCCACCGCGTTCGACGATCGGCTGCGACGCGGTGAACGCATCCCCGGCGCCGGTCACGCCGTCTACCGAGCCGGCGATGCGCGTGGGACCTACCTGGTGGACGCGATTCGCGAGATCGCGCCCGATCATCCGGCGGTGGCGGTGGCAGAGGCGATCTCCACCGAACTTCGGATCCGGCGATTGCCGGCGATCAACAGCGATTTCGGGCTCGGGGTGCTCGCCACGGTCTTCGACATGGTTCCCGGTGCGGGCGAGACCGTCTTCGCCGTCGCACGGACAGCGGGCTGGTTGGCTCACGCGTTGGAAGAATACGAATCGGGAACGCTCATTCGCCCTCGCACGGTGACGCCGAAAGGGTTGTAGCGCCTTCGAATCACGACAGCCAGGCCAGCGCTCCCACGACCAGCGCTTCGGTTCCGGTATCGAGTGTCGGCTGTGGGACCGGGGCGAAGGTCGGTGAGTGGTTGACCGGGATGTCCTGGGCGATCCGGTCCGCCTGCTGCGCCTTCCGATACGTGGCCGGGTCGATGCCGCCGATTCCCCAGTAGGTGTAGGGGACGCCCACGGCGTTGGGGATATCGCTGAAATCCTCGCTGGCACTGCCCATCGGCATATCCACACGGCGCTTGCCGAAGTAGGCGGTGAAGGCGTCGACCACGCGGTGTGTGGTCTCGGAATCGTTGTCGGTCACCGGGAATCGGTCGAACAGCTCGAATTCCGGATCGCGCGGAGAGCCCGAGGCCCGGCATTCGGCGGTGACGACGCGTTCGATGGCGTGGAGGATCGTGGTGCGGGTCGATTCACTGTAGGTGCGGATGTTCAATTGCAGCACAGCGTGATCGGAGATCACATTGCTCTTCGTTCCGGCGGTGATACTGCCGACGGTGAGCACCGCGGTATCGGTCGGCGCCACCTCTCGCGAGATCACCGTCTGCAGTCGGACCACGATCATCGACGCCAACACCACCGGATCGATGGTGGTCTGCGGCATCGATCCGTGCCCACCGCGCCCGTGCACGGTGACGCGCATACTGTCGGCCGCGGCCAGGAACGGCCCACTGTGGGTGCCGACGATCCCCGCCGGAATCGGGAATACATGTTGGGCCAGCGCCACATCGACCCGCGGCAACAGCCCGGCCAGCCCGTCGGCGACCATGGTGCGGGCCCCGTCACCGACCTCCTCGGCGGGTTGGAACACCGCCACCAAGGTCCCCTGCCACTTGTCGGTGTGCTCGGCGAGCAACTGCGCGGCCCCCAGCAAACAGGTGACATGCACATCGTGACCGCACGCGTGCATGACCGGCACCTCGTTCCCGGCCGAATCGCGCCCGGAAACCTCACTGGCATACGGCAACCCGGTGGCCTCCCGCACCGGCAGCGCATCGATATCGGCGCGCAACAGCACCCCGGCCCCCGCCCCGTTGCGCAAGATCCCGACCACACCGGTCCCGCCGACGCCCTCGTGCACCTCGAGTCCTGCCCGGCGCAACCGTTCGGCGATCAGCCCGGCAGTCCGATGTTCCTGATGCGACAGCTCGGGATGGCGGTGCAGATCACGATAGAACTCCTCCTGCCATCCGCGGATCCCCGCCAATCCCGCGAGTACCTCGTCGTTCCGTGCGGTCGAGAGCATCTCTGTCCTTCCGACTGGCCGCTCGCGGCTCCGGACCCGCCGGGGCACCGGATACCACCCCGCGCACGCGACGGACGCCACGGTGGGTTCAGGGCGCCGTCGGCCCGCTCCGCCGGATACCCCTCAGTGTGACACCGAGCAGCAGCACAGATGTGGCAAATTCCCAGTTATCAGTACATGTCCCGTGCATATCGCGGCCGTCACCCACCGCCGTCACAGCCGCAGCGATCGCCTGACCTTCTCCGCGCGTTGGTTCTCCTTGTCGTACAGCACGCCGTAGGTGAAGGCGTTCTCCCCCGCCAGATGCGCTTGTACGCCGAGGGTGCGCAGTTCGGCGCGAGCGACCACCGCGTCCTGGTGGACGCCGAGGGATTTCTGCAACGTCTTCATGCGACGTGCCTGCTTCTTCGCACCGGTCGCCTCGGCCGTGTAGCGGGTGCGTTTCGCCGCCTTGCGCACCTCGTGCAAGCCGCGGTCGGTGCCCAGCGTGCCGATGTTGCCCACCGCCCGATCGACGCGTCGGCGCGCCTTGCGCAGCGCCTTCGCGTTCTTGCGCTTCAGTGGCAGCCGGTGGCCGGTTTCCAGGCGGTCGAGCAGCGCGAAATACCGTTCGCTGTTCAGCGCCTCGAGCATGTCGGCGCGGGCCGCCGAACGGCGGACGGCGAACGACTCGGTCAGTCGCCGGCGCACCTCGCCGAGCACCAGCTCGTCCGGCAATGCCCTGACCTGTTCGACGAGGTGGTCGTGCAGCACTTCCAAGTCGCGCATATCGCCGAGCACCCCGGAGAGCCATTTCAACTCGTTGCGCAGATCTCGCGGGCCGTCGAATGCCTGCAATACGCTGCGCAGCCGCCGTCCGGCCACCCGCATCTGATGTATGGAGTCGGGGCGGCGGCGCCGGATCAGGATGTCGTGCTCGACCATCCTGTCCGCCTGCTTGCGCATATACGCCCGCACGCCCCGCTCGGGCGTTCGGGGCTCGACACCGACACCGAGCACGTGCAGCGCCTTCGGCGGCGCGTCGGAGGGTTTGCCCAGTCTGGTCTCGACGGTGTCGAACACCTCGGCGCCACCGCCCGCCAGCTCGACCTCGATCTCCTCCCAGGACATCACCGTGGACGACTCGCCGAGCGTCTGCCCGGATACGTGGTCGGCGACGACCTCCGCCGCGACCGCGCCCTGATCGTCCAGCAGCCGCCACAGACGGCGTTTCGTCCGGATGTGCGCGACCGGCGCGACCGCTTGGCCCCGGGTGATCCCGGTGAGCATGTCGGTCAGCTCCCGGGGCGCCGATTTGCCCCCGAGCGGCAGCCGGATCTCTTCGCGGGTGTCATCACCCAGCGGCAGCTTCAGATGCCACCCGGCATCGTCACCGCCGGTCCGGCGGCGAAGCGTAATTCCCTTGTGCGCCAACCGCAGATCCGCGGTGTCGTGATAGACGGCGTCGAGCCCCTGTTCTTCGGACGACGGGTCCAGGGTCATACCGGGCATATCGTCGAGCGGCACCCCGCCGGTGGCCGGCAACCGGTACTTTCGTTCCCTTTCGTTCACATGCGTAGCCATACGATCCGGCTACCACGAACGAGCGGTTTTAGTCGTCGCTTCCGCTGTCGACCGGCGGGTATCCGGAGGCGCCCGGCCTCGCCCGGGTGGACTCACGACGGGACTGGCCGGCCAGCAGATCGAGCAGCGAGCCGAAGACGAACAGGCACAGGGCAATCCAGCGAAGTGGGTGCGCCGGACGTTCGCGGTGCATCACCCAGACGATCGACCGGGTAATCGGGACCGGGAGCCAGCACACGGCCGCCCACAGCCACGCCAGCGTGGCTCCGCGCGGCGGCGTTGATCGGTCGCGGTCAGGGCCGATTCGCCCCACCCTCCGGTCGAGGTCCTCGGCATGACGCCACGCTGTTGTCTCGCTGTCGGCGAGGGTGGCGACGAAGGCCGCTTCGACCTGGTTCTCGAAGATTTCCCGGCCGTGCTGACATTCCCTCCCATGTGTAGACCGGGGGCTCCGGGCCGACCACCACAATCTCGTCGAGGGTCAGGACCGGGGGCAGGGCATGTCCAGCCCCCGTTATCGGTGGCGGCTGCCCGCATCGCCTTGTGCCCGCTGCGGTTTCGGGTCCACGAACGACGGGACAGAGCCTGGTGGTCATCATTCGCCACGCCGAGTCCGGGCCGATCGCGGGAGAGTGCATACGATCGCGGCCGCACCGATGAATTTCGTGTATATCCGTCGTCCATACCGCTGACCACACCGACAGCGGTGCACTGCGCTGGGACTCGTTCCAACGCCGGAGCAAACACAGAGAGGCAACGATGAGCGTCGACAACCCCGCGCAGGAGCACACGATCCGGACGGGTGAGCAGGGGGCTGCGGCTCCCCGGGTATTGGTGGCGGGGGCGAGCATCGCCGGGCCGGCGCTGGCCCACTGGCTGCGACGGCGCGGGGCCGAGGTGACCGTGGTCGAGCGCGCTCCCGAACTGCGTCCCGGCGGGCAGGCGGTGGACGCGCGCGGGGTGACCAAGGACGTCATCCGGCGCATGGGCCTGGACGCGGCGGTGCGCGCGGCCCGTACCGAGACCGCCGGCGCGTACACCGTGGACGCGGACGGGAAAGTGCTGGAGACCTTTTCCGCGCAGGACGACGGCGGCGACGGGTACATCTCGGAGATCGAGATCCTGCGCGGGGACCTGTCCCAGGTGCTCTACGACGACACCCGCGACGGTGTCGAGTACCTCTTCGGCGATCGGATCGCCGAGCTCACCCAGGACGCGGACGGGGTCGATGTCACCTTCGCCGGCGGCGACCGGCGGCGCTTCGACCTGGTGATCGGGGCGGACGGGCTGCACTCGGCGCTGCGGGCGATGGTCTTCGGGCCGCGTGAGCGGTTCGTCCGCCATCTCGGGCTCGTGCTGGCCTTCTACAGTGTGCCCAACGAGTTCGGGTTGGACCGCTGGATGCTCGACTACCAGGAGTCCGGGCGCTCCGCCGCGCTGCGGCCCATCCCGGACGCCTCCCGGGCGATGGCCATCTTCTCCTTCCCCGCGGGGAACTTCGACGTCGACTACCGCGATATCGAGGCCCAGAAGCGCCTGCTGCGCGAGCGGATGGACGGCATGGGCTGGTTGACCCCGCGGATCCTCGGCCACCTGGACGACACCCCGGACTTCTACCTCGACCAGGTCGCCCAGGTGGTGATGGATCGCTGGTCGACAGGACGGGTCGGGCTGTTCGGGGACGCGGCGTTCAGCTCGTCGCCGATGTCCGGGCAGGGCACCGGACTGGCCCTGGTCGGCGCCTACCTGCTGGCCGGCGAGCTGGCCGCCGCCGGCTGGGACCCGGAGGCGGGCTTCGCGCGCTACGAGGCGCGGATGCGCCCGTTCGTCGAGGCCAACCAGGAGATCGGCCGATTGCACGCCGACAGCCTCACCGCCCCCGCGCCGGAACCCGAGCCGGGCGCCGAGCCCGAATGGGATATGGAGCTGATCGACCGCGCCCTCAACGGCATCGAACTGCCCGACTACGCGGGAGTGCCGGATTCGGGAGCCTCGGTCACCCCGTCGGCCACGACGTAGCCGTCGCACGACCGATGACGCTTCGGTAGGCCACCGCCGAATTGCCTACGCCGGCGGTGGCGCGTCCCTCAGAACACGGTCATCGTGCGGGCCTGCCGTAGCGGGTGAACACCGCCGCTCCGACCGGCTCGACCGATCGGCACTCCAGATCGATCGGCGAGTCGGGCGCGAACAGCTGCGCACCGTATCCCAGCACGGTCGGGAAGGTCAGCAGCCGATACTCGTCGATCAGATCCTCGCCCATCAGCTGGTGGACGACGCTCAGGCTGCCGGTGACGATCACATCCCGGTGCTCGCTCGTGACGGCATCGATGAGGTCACCGTCGAGAATCCGCGAATTCTGCCAGGCCGAGACGTCGGTCAGGGTGGTGGAGGCGACCAGTTTCGTCGCGGCGTTCATCCGCGCGGAGAACGGATCGTCGCGGCCCGGCCAGATCTCGGCGAACAACTCCCATGTTCTGCGTCCCAGCAGCATGACCCCCTCGTCGAGCAGTTTTCCGAGCCGGAACTTGTCCCCGGCCACGGCTTCGGGGCCGTACCGGAACGCCCACCCGCCGTGTGGGGTGCCCGCCCGGCCGTCCGGGTCGCCTACCCGCCCGTCCAGGGTGATGAACTCGATGACGACAACGCTCATGATGATGTCCTTGGGCTCGATCGGTCTGTCACCGGTACTTACCGGCGGAGTCGGCCCGACTCATCGGAGTCGTCGAAACTATGCGGAATCGATCCGCTCCGGCAGTCCGAACATGGACAACACTCCGGGATCGGCGAAGACCACATTGTGTGCGATGCGGCCGGCGGCGACGGTGAAGACCTGCAGCGTATGCAACCGATGTCCGCCCTCCGGCGCGGGCATGTACGCGGCCAGCGCGGGCTGGCCGTTGGCGGTGAGAGGACGCATGCGCCAATCGGTTCCCCGAATCCGGAACACTCGCTGCAGGAACCGGCCGTAATCCCGGCTCCCGCGATACCACAGCGGCACCGGCGGCATCTCCATGACCGCGTCGGCTGTCAGCAATCGCACCAGCGCGGCGACATCGGCGGCCTCGAACGCCCGCGCGTAGCGCTGGATCACCGCAGCCACCTCGGGGTCGTCGGGTTCGGTGACGACCTCCAGACCGGGCGCGTCGGCCACGGCGGCCCGCGCCCGCTGCAGGGCGCTGTTCACGGCCGCGACAGTGGTATCCAATTGCTCGGCGACCTCGGCGGCGCTGAACTCCAGCACCTCGCGCAGGATGAGGACGGCTCGCTGGCGCGCCGGTAGCAGCTGCACGGCCGCCACCAACGCCAACCGCAGGTCCTCCCGGGCCGCGGTCTCGAATCGCGAGTCGGGATAGGGCTGCAGCCACGGAATATCGAGGGCCGGAAGCAGTTTCGCGTCGATATCGTCGGAAGCGGGCCCCAGGCCGGTCGGCAGTGCCCGTCGCTTCGCTCCGTCCAATGCCGTGAGGCAGACATTGGTGGCGATCCGGTACAGCCACGTCCGCACCGAGGCGCGGGTGCTCTCGTAGCGATCCCGCGCCCGCCACGCGCGCAACATCGTCTCCTGCACCACATCCTCGGCCTCGTGCACCGAGCCCAGCATCCGGTAGCAGTAGGCAATCAGCTCGCCCCGAAAGGGCTCGAACTCCGTCGACACCTGATCATCGAAACATCGCCGGCGGCGCCTGATCGGCGAATCGGGCGACTGCGTCGAAGATCGCGGCGGCCATGTCCGGGCTGCCGGTGTGCCCGGAGTCGTCGATGACCCTCAGTTCCGCGTCGGGCCAGGCCCGGGCGAGCTCCCAGGCCGTGAGCAACGGCGCGGACAGATCGAGACGACCGTGGATGAGGACTCCGGGGATTCCGGCGAGCCGATGTGCGTCACGCAGCAGCCGGCCGTCCTCGAGCCAGGCCGCGTGTGCGAAGTAGTGGGTGCAGATCCGCACGAACGCCGACCGCGCCGCATCCGGCTTGGCACTGTATTGGCCTGGTGCGCCCAGGGTTTCGTGCGCGATCACCGCATCCTCCCAGGCGCACCATTCCCGCGCGGCCTCCGCGCGCACCACCGGGTCCGGATGTTGCATGAGTTGCCGATATCCCTCGACCAGATTCCCGTCCCGGTGCTCGGCGGGTGCACCGCCGCGAAACCGTTCCCATTCGATCGGCAACAGCAACCGCAGGCCGTGGTAGAGCCAGTCGATCTCCCGCGGCCGCGTCATGGTCACCCCGACCAGCACGATCCCGATGACCCGCTCCGGGTGGCGCTGCGCGTAGGCGAGGATCAGGGTGCTGGCCCAGGAGCCGCCGTAGAGTACCCATCGATCGATCCCGAGATGTTCGCGCAGCCGCTCCATATCCGCCAGCAGATGCTCGGTGGTGTTGTGCGCCATATCGACACCCGGATCGGAGGCGTGCGGCAGACTCTCACCGCAGCCGCGCTGATCGAACAGCACGATCCGGAACGCGTCGGGATCGAAGGTCTTGCGAGCTCCGCGCCGTCCCCCGCCGCCGGGACCGCCGTGCACCACCAGCGCGGGCCGCCCGTCCGGGTTCCCGCTGGTTTCCCAGTAGATCCGGTTGTCGTCACCGACGTCGAGCAGCCCCGACGCGTAGGGTTCGATCTCGGGAAAGGGCTGCCGCACACCGGAATCAGGCATAGCGACAACAGTACGTACCTCACCGTTGCCACGACGCCGAAACCCGACGCCGTCGCCCCACGAACCCGACCGTCCCACACCGTCTACGGTCGCCGAGTTGAGGGCGTTCGCACCCGGGTAAGCGATCTCGGCTGCCGCACCGATGAGTTTCGGATGGATCGTCCGTCGATACCTCTGAAGACACCGACAGCACACGGATGCGGCCCCGTGCGGACATCGAGTCCGGGCTCGCCGACCACACCGAGGAGTTCCGAGATGACGAAGCCCTTTCGATTCGGGGTCGTTGCCCCGCTCATGAGCGATGTGGCGGCGTGGCGCGATCGCGTGCGCGGCATCGCCGACAGCGGCTACTCGACCCTGCTGGTGCCCGACTTCCCGCAGACACAACCGGCGCCCGGCCCCATGCTGGCCACCGCCGCGGCCTTGACCGACCTGCGCGTGGGCACCTGGGTGTATGCCTCCCCGCTGCGTCCGGCCTGGATGACGGCGTGGGAGGCGCATTCGCTGTCGCTGCTGACCGAGGGTCGTTTCGAGATGGGCATCGGCACCGGCCGCCCGGGAATGGAGGACGAGCTGCGCGACAAGGGCCTGCCCGTCGTTCCGCCGCACGAGCGACTGTCGCAGATACGGGACACGGTCACCGCGCTACGCGATTTCGACGGCCCCGACCATCGCACGCCGGTGGCGATGGCTGTCCTCGGTCCGAAGGCCCGGGCGCTGGCGGCCGAGGTCGCGGACACGGTCACCTTCGCGTTGGGCCCGCAGCCTCGGGCCGAAGTCGCGCGGCTGGCAGACGATTTCCGCGCCGTCCCCGACATCGAGCTCGCACTCGCCGTGCCGGTCATCGGCGACGCTGTCGCCGCCCATATGGCGCCGCCCTGGACCGACCCCGCCGCACTTCGCGCGGCGGACGCGGTGACCGTGCTTCCCGACGACCCGGCGGCCGCCATCGAGGAGATCCAGCGGCGACGCGAGGAGATGGGGTTCTCCTACTTCATCTTCGGCGCCGACTTCGCCGAAAGGTTCGCTCCGGTCGTCGCCGAGCTCGCCGGCCGGTAGCCGACGCTCAGAGTTCGACGACGATCTTGCCGGTGTGGGTGCTGGACTCCATCAGGCGGTGGGCGTCGCGAATACTGTCCAGGCCGGCGAAGACCGCGCCGACGTGGGGGCGGAAGACACCGTCGCGGATGCCGGACGCGATCCAGTGGTTGATCCGGCGGCGCCCCTCGGCGGTGGTCGACAATTCCATATTGGCGTAGCCGAGAATGCGCAGCGGCCAGTTCATGGGCATCGACATCGGGCGCTGGTCGAGCCAGCCGTAGACCACAACCGTGCCGTTATGTGCTGCGGCAGTGCTCAATTCGGCCAGGCCCGGTCCGCCGACCGCATCGAAGACGACCTGTGCGCCGACACCCCCGGTGATGCGGCGGGTCTCGGCCACGACGTCGGAATCCGCCGAGGCGATGACATGCGCGGCTCCGTTGTCGAGCAGATCGCGGTTCTTCTCACCCGTCCGGGTCACCGCGATGGGGATGGCGCCGATCCGAGCGGCGGTCTGCAGTGCGGCGATGCCCACACCACTCGAGGCCGCGGTGATCAGGACATGGTCACCGGGGCGCAGACCTCCGGTTTCCACGAGGCCGCCGTAGGCGGTGGAGTAGGTGAGCCAGGTCGCCGCGCCGGTCACCGCGTCGAGGCCCGCCGGGCGCGGGACCACGGACTCCACCGGCAGCACCACCCGTTCGGCGTACACGCCCGCCGCGCTCATCTCGATATTCGGTCCGGTCGAAACCTCGTCCCCCACAGCGAATTCGGTGACGTCCGGACCGACCGCCTCGATCACTCCGGAGGATTCGTAGCCGAGCCGGGAGCCCGGAAGGGTCGGCAGGTAGTAGTAGGTGCCGGCTCGGAACAGCGCCTCCGCGCGGTTGAGTCCGAGCGCTTCGATGCGGATCAGCACCTCCCCCGGTCCGGGGGCGGGTAGCCGGAGGTCTTCGATGGTCAGGACGTCGGGGTCACCGAGTTCGTGGAAGACGACGGTGCGTGCGGTAATCGCGTCGATTGTCATGCCATCGACGTTATGCACCACCACAGAGATGATCTATGCGTAAAAGTCTCGCGCGAATGTCCATTCGTCTCGCGAGAAGGACCACGACTATCCTTCGGATATGGGCTTGGATGTACTCAGCGATGCCGTCGCGACGATGCGCACCGGTCGTCCGCACTCCTCGCGCCAGCACAAGTCGGGCGCGTGGGGCATGCGCTTCCCCGCCTCGGACGGCACCGGATTCCACGTCGTCCTGCAGGGCTCGGCCTGGTTGATCCTCGACAGCGGCGATCCGATTCCGCTCGGCCCCGGCGATATCGTCTTCCTGCCGCACGGCCGCGGCCACGCGCTGGCCGGCGATCCCGCCGCGCCGCTACGCGAGGTGAAGCCGTTACCCGACGGCTCGTGGCCGGAACCCGCGGCCGAACCACACGCGCCCGACGCCCCGGTCACGCTATTGCTGTGCGGCGCATATCAACTCGACCGCCGACGCGCGCACCCCCTGCTCACGAATCTACCCGAGGTCATCCATCTGCGCCCCCGGGTCGGCACGCACCGCTCCCTGCGCGCGGCGGTGGAACTCCTGGGCACCGAACTCGAGGAATCCCAGCCCGGCTCGGCGGCCATCGTCACATCCCTGCTGGATACCCTGTTGCTCTACATCCTGCGCGCCTGGTGGCTGGACGCCCAGGACGAGGGCGCCCCGCGCAACGGCTGGGCCGCCGCATTGGCCGATCGCCCCGTCGCCGCCGCCCTGCGCGCGATCCACACCAATCCCGAAAACCCCTGGACTGTAGAGGAACTCGGCGCCATCGGCGGCCTGTCCCGCGCCGCGTTCGCACGCCGATTCACCGCCACCGTCGGACGTTCCCCACTCGCCTACCTGACCTGGTGGCGCATGACGCTGGCCGGGCGCCTGCTCCGCTCCGACGACACCCCGCTACGCACCGTGGCCCAGCGCGTCGGCTACACCTCGGAATTCGCGTTCGCGAAGGCGTTCAAACGCGAATACAGCACGGCCCCGGGGCAATACCGATCCGACGCGCATCCTCTTGCGCGGTGACGACCGCTTCCGCGGCGCCCTGAGGCCGAGCATGCCAGGGCAGGGCGGTCACGGTCCCCGCCACCCATGTCCCCTCCGGAAGCGGACCGGTGTCGTAGCGCCCACCGCCATCGCCCACCTCGAACCAGTACCACGCGTTCTCCTCGAGAGCGTGAATCCGGAACCAGTGCAGGACAGGCCGACGCTACCCGGTGGCCCGCTTTCGGGCGAGGCGCTACACGTCGAAGGTGTCGTCCTCGGGAAGCTGATGAATCGCGGAGCGGCGTCGCACGAGCTTGCCGATGGCCAGGGCGGCTACCGCGCCGATCACGCCGCCGACGACCGCGCCCAGCAGACTCTGCGGAAGCGAGTCCGATGGCAGTGTGCGCCACAGGAAGACCGCCAGCCATGCGGCGACCAACGGATAGGTCGTGGCATAGGCGATCCGTTTGCGCTGCGGCGGAAAGCCTTTCAGCAGGCTCCGCATATCGATGCCGCGCCGCGCGCAGTAGCGGAGCAGCAGCAGTGAGGTGAGACTGGGCAGCAGGAAGATCAGCAGCGACACCGCCGTGGCATCGAGGGCGGCGGCGACGATGGCGATCACGTAGCAGCCGTAGATCGTCGCGCACAGCGCGATGGTCGAGCCCCGGTAGAACTCCTCCCGGGCACGCTCATCACCCCAGGCCGGTTCGTCGGCCGCCAGGAAGATGTCCTCGAATGCGGTGGTTTTGGTCATGTCCCCTCCAGGTCTTCGGTCCAGAAAATATCTTCCACCGTCGTCCCCAGCGCCCGGGCGATACGCAGTGCGAGAAAGACGCTCGGCGCGTAGTCGCCCTGTTCGATCGAGATCACGGTTTGCCGGCTGACGCCGACGGTTGTCGCCAAGTTCGCCTGGGTTATCCGGCATTCGCGCCGTCGCGTCCGGACCGGATGCTCCCGCTGATCGCTGACCACGCGATCGATGTTAAGGATGTTTGACATTAGATGTCAAGGAAACTTGTCTTTTCGGCCCGGGGCATCGGCGCGCCGACCTCGCGGCGCGATTCGACCACCGCACGGTGCTCGGGTCGAGGTCCGCGGTGTGCACCTGGGGTCGGCGAGATCGACGCCCTCTCCCGGCGCCCTCCACATCCCGCCGTCCGGTCGGCGCCGCCCCGATCACATCACGTGAACGACGTGTCCGGCGGAGTCTCGCGAACGAAGTCGACGACAACAGCGGCGAGTTCGGCGCCCTTGTCCTCCTGCAGGAAATGCCCCGCCGAGGTGATGGTCACCGGTGAATGTCGCGCGGCGCCGGGGATTTTCGAGCGCAGCACCTTGTCGCCGCCGCGCGTGATCGGATCGGAGTCCGAGAAGGCGCACAGCAACGGCCGCTGGAAGGTCTCCAGGACGGCCCACGCGGCTCGGTTGGCGGGTGCGGCAGGATCGTCCGGACTGGTCGGAACCAGCAACGGGAACTGGCGGGCGCCCTGTTTGTAGGTGTCGTCGGGGAAGGGTGCGTCGTAGGCGGCGATCACCTCGGGAGCGAGATCGGTCAGTGTGGCGCCGTTGACGATCTTCCCGGCCTGGAAATCGGGGGTGTCCTGGCTGTAGCGCTGCCAGGCGAGGAACGCGTCGCCCGGATGGCGGTCACCGGTCGGCAGGAAGGTGTTCGCCGCGACCACCCGGGCGAAATGTTCGGGATGCTCACCGACCAGGCGCAGCCCGATCAACCCACCCCAGTCCTGGCAGACGAGGGTGATCGAGTCGAGCCCGATCGCCTCGACCGCGGCCCAGGTCCAATCGACGTGCGCCTGATAGGTGTAGTCGGCACGGTCGGCCGGTTTGTCACTGCGACCGAAACCGACCAGGTCGATCGCGATCGCCCGCAGGCCCGCCGCCACCAGCACCGGAATCATCCACCGATACAGATACGACCAGGACGGTTCGCCGTGCAACAGCAACACGACCTCCCCGTCGGGTGGGCCCTCGTCCAGGTAGTGCACCCGCAGCACCGTCCCGTCACCGGCCGGGACCTCGACGTAATGCGGTTCGAACGGAAAGTCGGGCAATCCCGCGAATCGCTCGTCGGGCGTTCTCAATATCCGCATGGCCCACTCCTTTTCGTCGGGCGCTAGCCGTTGCTGTAGACCCGGCTCGGTTCGACGAGGATCGCCGCGCGACGCTCGGCCACCATCACCCGGTCGTACTCGTCCCAATCGTCGTGTTTACCGCCGGCCGCGGTGAACACATCGCGCAGCAGCCGGCGCAGCCCCTCGGCGTCGATCCACGGCTGCGGATCGTCGGGACCGACGATCTGAGCGTGGCCCTCCACCGTCGCCCACGCCCAGCCCTGCCGGAAGGTGGTACTCACCTGCGGCCGGGCCCGCAGATTGGCCAGCTTCACCTTGCCGTAGGTGACGAAGCCCAGGACCGGCTGGCCCGATAGCGGATGGGGCAGCAATCCGACGTTGACCAGCGTCGACTGGATGCTCTGGTCGGACCTGAGGGTAGAGACGACGGCGAGCCCGTTCTCGGCACGACCGAGTTCCACCGCCTGCTGCAATGTGGTCATCACATCTCCCGTGGTTGGCTGTCCGCCAGATCGTCGCACGCCCCATTGTGCGCGCGCCGACACGACGCGGCGGCCATTCCGCGCGGCGAGATATCGCCGCCGGCCACGCGCGTCACAGACGGACAACCATCGCGCGCGATCCACGAGAGCCCCGCCTACTGTGCCGTCCGGGCCGAAGGCTCGGCTGCCCGGTGCGATTCACCCGTGCGCAGCGGCGCACCGACGTGGTGCAGGTGCGTCAGCGCCTCTCGGTAGGAGGAGAGCAGCCCGGTCTCGTGATACGGCACCCCGATCTCCGCGCAGTATGCACGGACGATCACCCGCGCATGCCGCAGATTCGGCGTCGGCATGCTCGGGAACAAATGGTGCTCGATCTGATAGTTGAGCCCGCCGAGCGCGAGATCGGTCAACACACCACCGCGCACATTGCGAGAGGTCAGCACCTGCCGCCGCAAATAGTCCGGGCGGTCGTCGCCGGTCAAGGTCGGCATTCCCTTGTGATTCGGGGCGAAGATGGCGCCCATGTAGAGACCGAACAGCGCTTGGTGGACAACGAGAAACGCGAGCGCCTTGTCAGCGGGCAGCACCGCGAACAGCGCGACCAGATAGACGGCGAAGTGACCGAAGAGCAGCGCACCCTCCAACCCACGACGTTTGACCGCCCGATTCCGGAGCGCACGCACCCCCGCCACATGCAGATTCAGCCCCTCCAACATCAACAGCGGGAAGAACAGGAACGCCTGCGCCCGCCCGATCAGCCGAGGCAGACCACGACTGGCCCGCGCCTGCTTCTGTGACCACACCAGAACATCGGGCGCGACATCGGGATCGAGTTCCTCATGATTGGGATTGGCGTGATGACGGGTGTGCTTGTCCTGCCACCACCCATACCCCAGACCGATCCCCGCATTGCCGGCGATCCGTCCCATCACCTCGGCCGGGCGGCGAAGACGAAAGACTTGACGGTGCGCGACATCGTGCATGACCAGGGCGACCTGGGCATTGGTTACGGCCATGAACGCGGCGATAGCCAGCGTCCACCAGGAGTCGCCGAGGAAAACGAAAGCGGCCCAAGCGGATACGAAGGCGATCCCGACGAGGGTGAGACGGACCGCGTAGTAGACGGGGCGACGGTCCATCAAGCCCGCATCGGAAATGCGGCGCAGCAGGCGGGTGTAGTCGGCGTTGGCGCTGGTGCGGCGGGATGGGCGTGGGGATGACTCTGAGGCCAAGACCGGTGTCGTCATACTTCTTCCTGGAAGCTGGGGGCGGATGGCACATCCACTCGTCTCAATGCCGACAGGTCGGTGCCGATCGGAGTTCCGGCGGGCATTGCTCGATGCGGTGAGCAGAGGTGACGATGTCGATACACCGAAGCTATCGGCGCAACTCTCACTCCGCGTCACCCTCCGGTAGGGGGTGGACCGGACCGGAGGGTGAGATGGGGCGGGACGAACCGGACGATGAACCACAGCACGTGGGATAGTTTGCGCAGCTTACTATTTCGAACACACCCCTCCCCGCGCTAGGACCGCACACTGCGTAAGGGCTTCAGGTCCGAGAAGCTTCGGGAGGGAGATGTAGTAGTCGAGCACGACCCGAACCTTCCGCCCGGCGCGGGCGTGAGCTCGACCGGAGGCTTTGCCTATCGGCAGCGGCGGTGGCGGTGGCGGTGGCGGCGACCGGATGTTCCGCCATGGCGCAACCTATCGCTGGGCACGAAGAACTTCTTCACGCCGCCGCTGTGCTCGAAACCTCGCCCGTTCGAGACCTGCGAACGAGGCGGAGTGACCTGGTCGTGGACCACGTGATGTCGCCTCCCATTGCCGAGCAGCGGTCCAACCTGATCGAATACCTGCGCGAACCAGGGTCCGGCCCGGATCCTCGACGAGCCGCTCGCCTGACCCACACAAGTACGAAAGCCAAGGCGGCCCGAGCGCATTCGCACTGGCAGATCTGATTCGCCGAACGAGTCGACAGCCGTCGGAAGACATGCGGCGGCCGGCGCGAGCGCTCATCATCGTCAATTGGCTCGTCTGCGGTACGGACAGGATCACCAGAGCTGCTCTGGAACCAGAACTGTCCAGACCTGCCCCGGCGCGAAGGGAATGACCGTTCCGGTGGGGGTTGTATAGGTTGTGCCCGCCTCCGGGGAGGGCCGGGACCACCCGGCCGGGAACTCTCGACCGTCGCGAAGTACGAGTGCCTGACCGCTACCGGTCGTCTGCGCCCGGGGTGAGACGCTGCCCGCGACATCGCTGATAGCCGAGTTCTGCACCGGCACACTCTGCAGTACGACCGTGCTCGCCATGAGCTGCCCGGTATCGGCATCGGTGTAGGCAGCGCCGTCCATGGACACGAGCCACCGCTGGTCGCTGGGTGACCA
The DNA here is from genome assembly GCF_020733635.1 of Nocardia spumae. NCBI lineage: Bacteria > Bacillati > Actinomycetota > Actinomycetes > Mycobacteriales > Nocardiaceae > Nocardia > Nocardia spumae. Next base: position 4,795,185 of record NZ_JAJFZL010000001.1, read on the forward strand.
GTCGAAACCGATCACCGCGCCCGGATACCGCGCTTCCTCATGTTGCGCGGGCCGGCCACCGGCAGGCGCCGGACCGAACTGCAGTTGCGAGGCCGACGGCCAGCCGCCGCCTACGGGTAGTTGATCGGGGCGGACGAACAGGTTGTGCGGAGCGTCGCGACTGTAGTCGCGGAAGTACGCCGAGGGTTGCTGATCGGCCGAGGCGTTCTGGAGCGAGGAGCCCTCGATGGCGGGAACCAGCTCGGGTGCGGAACCAGAGGATGCCAACGTCGGGTTACCGAACTGATCCAGCAGCGTCAGATCCGTTTCCCGCGCGCTTCGGACAGGTCCGACCACAGGGGGTTTGTCGGTCGAGAAAACCGCGGCCAACCGGCTCAAACCACCCTCGACCGGCTCGACGTAAACCACATCGGCGGCTCCGAGCCCCACCGGTGGCCGTGCCTGCGGACTGTTGTCCACCTTCACGACCAACACGGGAACCCCTACCCGGGAGGGTATGTCCGAGCCGCCTACCGGGGAGGATGTGCCCGAGCCCGGCACCCGGGAGGATGTGCCCGAGCCGGGAGCAGCGTGCTCGGGCCGGGTGCCGCTGACACACCCGATTACAGCGCACATTCCCAGTGCCGTCAGGAACGCCGCAATCCACATCCACCGTCGCTGTTGCATAAAGCAAACCTCTAGCTACCAACTTACGCCGCGCTCGACCAGGGCAGGAGTGAGGTGCTCGCCGGAGGTAGTCTCACGATCATGGTGGACACCCCCTTCGGTCGAGTCATCACGGCGATGGTGACCCCCATGCACGCCGACGGTTCGATCGATTACGACGGCCTGCAGAACCTCGCCGTGTATCTCGCCGACCACGGCCATGACGGATTGCTGGTCAACGGGACCACGGGCGAGTCCGCCACCACCACCGACGAGGAGGACTACGCCTGCGTGCGGGCGGTAGTCGAGGCCGTGGGCGACCGCGTCCAGGTGATGGCCGGCTGCGGCACCAACGACACCGAGCACTCCACCCGCGCGGCCCGCGAGATGGTCGCCTGCGGCGCAGACGCTCTGCTCGTTGTCACGCCGTACTACAACAAGCCGCCGCAGGACTGCATCCTGGAACACTTCCGCCTGGTCGCCGAGGCAGGCGTCGGCGTGCCCGTCATGCTGTACGACATCCCGGGCCGGACCGGGACGGCGCTGAGCACCGACACCATTCGCCGCGCGGCCGACATTCCCGCCGTGCGCGCCGTCAAGGACGCCAAGGGTGATTTCTTCGAGGCCAGCCGGCTCATGTCGCAGACCGACCTGCTCTGGTATTCCGGCGACGACGTCGTCAACCTGCCGCACCTCGCTCAAGGCGCGACCGGCGTCGTGTCGGTGGTCGGTCACGTCGCGGGCGATCACTACGCGGAGATGATCGCCGCCGTCGACCGCGGCGACCTGCCTTCCGCACGCGAGATCCACCGGCGCCTCATCCCCGCCGTCGATGCGATCATGCACGTCTCACAAGGCGCCATTCAGGCCAAAGCCGCGATGAAAATGCTCGGCGTCATCTCCTCCGACGCGCTGCGGATGCCCTACCGGCAGGGCCCGCCGGAGCATCAGCAACGTCTGCGTGCCGGACTCGAGGAGTCAGGGTTGTTGTAGATCGGCACGTGAACTTCACCTGCGGCAGCCCCATCGCCCGCCCGAGGGCCGGCTGGAACGTGTGTTGGGCACCAACACAACCTACGTCCCCGCACTCCGATCGCATCCACTCCGTGCGAGTATGGCGTTGTGCCTGTAGCCAGCCCCTCTCACACGCAGAATCGCCTGTTCACCGTCGGCTACGAAGGCCGACGAGCGGACGAGCTCGTGGCGATTCTGGCCGAAGCCGGCGTCGCTACCGTCGTGGACATACGACTCACCCCGATCTCACGCAAGCCGGGGTTGTCGAAGACCAAGTTGTCGGCAGCCCTGGCCGAGGCCGGCATTCGCTACGTGCATCTCAAGGAGCTCGGTAATCCCAGGGACAATCGCGACGGTTTCCGCGTCGGCGAGGCCGATTCGCGCGACCGGTACGCGCATGTGCTCGACAGCCCGGAGGGAGCGGATGCGCTGCACTCGGTCAGGGCGCTCATGGCGCAGGGCCCGGTTGCACTGCTCTGCTTCGAGCACGACCACACCACATGCCACCGTCAAATGGTCGCCGATGCTGTGCAGGATGCCGCTATCACTGGAGTAATTCAGCTGTGACACAACGACTTACAGCATGGCCAGCTGGTCGGGCTCGGCACTGGAACTCACCTTCGGGTACCACGCACCCAGCACTTCGAACGACCTCCGGTGCAGCGCCTGGTTTCCAATGAAGAAGTAGAGGTCCCGCTCAGGAGCACAAATCTCCCGCTCCCATTTCTCTCGCAACCTCTGCTGAGCTCCGGCAACTCCATACATCTGTTGCCATTTCCGTCCCGCCTGACCGATCTCCCAGTCCAGGCACTGCTGCACATGACCGCGACATTCAATATCGGTGCAGTGATAGCGGTAGCTGACCCGATACGGCATCGGCTCGAGCACCGGCGGCGCATCGTCGAACAAACTCGGCGCAGCCGCCGCTTGCGCCTTCCTCCGTTGCTGCGGTGTCCAACCGTTTCCACGCTCGACCCGCACAGCGTCGACGATCGGCTTGATCATGCCCAGCGACGGCGCGGGTACGGCCATCGCTCCTTTCGGATTCGCCCGAATCAACTCGCACGTCGACGTCGCCCCGATCAGAGGCCCGATCAGTGTCCGCCGCCGCGTCCACCGCCCGCGATTCGTATCGACGTGCCCGACGACCTGCAGTGACTGCTGATCCGGTTGATACGACTCGATTCGTGGATCGTGCCCGCGACGGCTGCGAACATCGACCTCCACGATGTCGTACTTGCCGAATACAAACTCCTGCCCCATCCCACGGAACCTCATGGGGTACAGCCGTATCCACGTCGGCGGCAGACGATCGATACGAACACCCGCGACACAAACAGTCTCGCCATACCGTTCCGACGGAGCGGGATAGGCCTTCACGGTGATCAGAATCCGAGCACGTTCACTTCCTGGCAGCATCGAAAACCCCCTAATGACACCAGGATTCAAGTATGCACGCACGCTGGATCGATGGTGGGTACTCGATCGAACTCTGCAGTTGTTCGGGCGAGCGGACCTGTGACAAGCACGCGCGGATCCGCGCACTCCACGTCCGCCCACTGAACAACTCGGCGGATCGGATCGCGCCTCATCGGTCGAGCGGCCCGCGCAACCGGCGCCGGATCGTTCATCGCGCCGCCGGAGCGGACGCCACTGACCGATCGGTGTGGTCCGGCACCGACGTCCTGCCGGTCACTTACTACACCGCAGGTCCCACCGAAGACGACTTTGGATACTGCTTCATCACGTGGCTGCCCTACAAGGGCGCCAAGTCCTCGGAGGCGACCGATATGGAGTCGTATTCGGGGCCGTCCTACGTCCGCCTGTCCGACGGTGACGTAATCAAGGTCGAAGGGTGCAACTGGACCCTCGAATAGCGCGACCGGGCGATGCCGGGACGAGCAGCACGGCCCCGGCATCGAGCAGGCGACCGCGAAACATATTCGCCCGCGCCGGCGATCCACCAGTGCGACTACCCGCGTCGGAGATTCCGACCGGCCGGATACCGCCGTCCGGAGTTTCCCGGCGATGTGCAGGCGCTAATGTGGCGCCACAGGCGAGAACGGACCGGCGGCACTTCGTCCGGTCGGTAGGCATTCGGCAGCCGTGGGCGTCGCGAACCTACCGCCGTGGTGGGGGTCGGTGGCTGGTCGACGACGAGAACAGGACTGCGCGCGTATGGAGAAGAGTCGGTGGACGACGGTCACCGAGTCGAGCTTCGAGCACGAGCGCCGGGGGCTGGAAGCGATCCGGACGCGGTTGCCGGACGTCGATCCGTGGCTCGCGTGGTCGAATTTCACCTTTACCGCAACGACCGGGCATATCCGCGAGGTCGACCTGCTGGTCGTCGCGCCGAACGGTGTGCATCTGATCGAGTTGAAGGATTGGAGCGGCCGGCTGCACGGCCGCAACGGTGACTGGGTGCAGGAACTCCAGCGCGGCGGAACCCGATATCACCGCAGCCCGCTGCATCTGGCCAATCAGAAGAGCAAGGAGCTCGCCGGGCTGCTCGCGTCCCACGGAGTGCGGGTCTTCGTCGGCAACGCCGTCTGTCTCACCAACCCGAACCTGCGGTTCGAACTGCCGGAGGGCGATCGCGCCAACACGCACACGGTGCGCGAGCTGATCGACCGGCTCGGGAGCCCGGTGCGCGACGCCCGGCACCGCATCGACATGCAGCGCTCGAGGGCGATCAAAAATGCGCTGGAACAGATCGGGATCCGGCGCAGCGACGCCGAATTCACAGTCGGCCCTTACCGTTTGGAACGCAAACCGTTCGATGCGGGCGCCACCTGGCAGGACTATCTGGCCACCCACACCGAGCTGCGCGAGCCCGCGCGGGTGCGCATCTACTTGCGCGAGCGCGGCGCCGATGAAGCACAGCGCCGTTCGGTCGACGATGCCGCACGCCGGGAAGCGTCGGTGCTGCGCCGCTTCACCCACCCCGGTGTGGTGCGCCTGGAACTGTTCGACCCGTCCGGCCATTCCGCCGGTCCGGCCCTGATATTCCGGTACCACCCCGAGACCCTGCATCTGGACGAGTACCTGCTGCGCTTCGGCCACCTGCTCGATCTGTCCGATCGCATCGAACTGGTCCGCCAGCTCGCGGAAACTCTGCGGTCCGCGCACGGTGCCCGCCTATTCCATCGCGCGCTGGCCGCACGGTCCATTCATGTCCTGCCGCGTCCGGGCAGCGGCGACGCGAAACGGTGGGGCAATCCACGACTCCAGATTTCGGACTGGCAGACCGCAACCCAGGGCTCCCAGGGCACGGGCGCCACCATGACCAGACATGCCCCGACAGCGCTGTCGGCGCAGCATCTGGGTTCGGCCGCCGATGTGTACCTGGCTCCCGAGTTGCAGGCCGTCGCACCCGATCCGATCGCGATGGATGTCTACGGGCTCGGCATGCTGACCTATCTGCTGGTGACCGGCAAGCCGCCGGCGGGCAGTCAGGCGGAGCTGCTGGCCCAGTTCGAGGCCGGTAAGGATCTGCGGCCCAGTGCCCTGGTCGACAACCTGGTGCCGGATATCGATCTGCTCGTCGCGACCGCGACGGCGTATCACCCGGGCAATCGGGTGTCGTCGATGAACGAATTCCTGGATTTCCTCGAAGTCGTCGAGAATGCGCTCACCGCACCGGAAGAGCCGGACACCGAGCCGGACAAGGACCCCCTGGAAGCCGTTCCGGGCGATGTTCTCGGCGGCCGGTGGCTGGTGCGCCGCCGTCTCGGCACCGGTTCCACGAGCCGCGCGCTGCTGGTGCGCGACCTACAGGCCGAGGACAAACAACGCGGCGCCAAAGCCTATGTGGTGCTGAAGATCGCGCTGTCGCCCGACCGCACGGAGACCCTCGAGCGCGAAGCCGCCGTCCTGCGCGGCATCCGCCGCCATTCCGGCGTGATCAATCTCGTCGATCCGGGCGTGATCACGCTCGCCGGCCGCACCGCCCTGGTACTCGAATATGTCGGCGACGAACAGGGTCTCGACAACAATACGAGCCGGCGCACCGAGGAGACGGTGGCCCGCGAGCTCCGCGACAACGGCCGGCTCCAGCTCGGCCGCCTGGAAACCTACAGCGATTACCTGTTCGGCGCCGTCGATTTCCTCGAGGGCGAGGGCGTCTGGCATCGCGACATCAAACCGGACAATATCGCGATCCGGGTGCGCCCCAACCGAACCCGCGAACTGGTCCTCATCGACTTCTCCCTGGCCGGCTATCCCGCCAAGCACGCCGACGCGGGCACCGACGGCTACCTGGACCCGTTCATCGGCACCCTGCTGCGTTCGTCCTACGACGCACACGCCGAGCGGTACGCGCTCGCGGTGACCCTGCATGAGATGGCATCGGGCGAACTGCCGCGCTGGGGCGACGGCAGTGTGCTGGCGCGGCAACTGGACGCCAAGGAGTTCCCGTATCCGCGGGTGGCGGCCGAGGCATTCGACGCGGCGGTGCGCGAGGACCTGGTGGCGTTCTTCCGCAAGGCCCTGCATCGCGATGTGGCGCAACGGTTCCCGGAGCTGAAACCGATGCGCGACGCCTGGCGCAAGATCTTCCTCGACATGTCCCGCTCGGTGCCGTCGCGTCCGCTCAGCGACCACCCGGTGCTCGACGATGTCGACGACACCACCCCGGAGCAGCAGCGGTTGCTGATCGCCGAGCAGGCGACCCGCGACACGCACCTGTCCCAGGCCGGTCTGACCGCCGCATCCGAACAGTTCCTCTACGGTCTGGGCGTCACCACGGTCGGTGAACTGCTGGACTACGGCCGCACCCGCCTGATCAACGCCCCTGGCCTCGGTGTGCGCGCCCGGCGCGAAATTCAGGAACGGGTGAAGGAGTGGGCCAAGCGCCTCGGCAAACAGGAGCCGGCGCCGCTCACACCGGAGGCCCGTAAGGAAGCGAAAGCGGAAATCAGTGCCGCCCAAGCGGAGTCGACCGCCGGGCTGATGCGCACCCTGAGCCTGGACACACTCGCCGCGCGGTTCGTTCCGGAGCGCAACAACAACGGCTCGAACTCCAGCAAGGTCGACGCGGTGGCGCGCCTGCTCCGCATTCCGGGTTCCGGCGATCTGCCGGAGCTGGACATGTGGCCCACCCAGACCGCGGTGGCGCAGACCCTGGGCCTCACCGGCGGCCGGGTCGCACAACTGCTGCGCGCCCAGCGCCAGCTTTGGAAGAAGGACCCCGCGGTCCAGAACCTGCGCGCACAGGTGCTGGAACTGCTCGAGGGATTCGGCCGGGTCGCCGCCGCCACCGAGATAGCCGATGCCCTGGTGACCAGGCTGGGCACCCGCCTGCTGGATCGAAACGACCGTCGCGCACTGGGTTTGGCCGCGGTGCGCGTGATCACCGAGGTCGAACAGTTCGTCCCCGACGAGGCGGCGATCCTGGTCGCGCAGAAACGCGAGAAGGGCCTCGATCCCGTCGTCGTCCTGGCGTTGGAGGTCGGCGACGACACCGATCCGGATACTCCGGGTGCTCGGGCGCTCACCAATTACGCGCTGAAACTCGGTGAGGCCGCCGACGTACTGGCCCGGCACGAATCGGTCCCCACCGCCGCGGTGGTGCTGGAGCGGCTCGTCACGGTCGAACGCCCGCTCGGCCGCTCCACCATCGACGAACGCCGCCTGGTGCAGCTGGCCGCGGCATCCTCACGCACAGCCGCGGTCACGCCGCGCCTCGAGATCTACCCGCGTGATCTGCCGCTGGAGCGCGCGATTCGCCTCACCCAGGCCGGCCTCTACGTCCCCTCCGACCTTCCCCGCGAGAAGCAGGCGGGACTGCGCGCGGAGACCGTGTTCGAGCGAATTCTCGCCCGTTTCCCCGAACTCGTCATCCCCGGCAGCGACCGCAAACTCCCCACCCCGGAATTGACCAAGGCACTGGGCGACGCGGGGTTCGACCTGGTTGTCGCCACCAACGCCGACACCCGGGAACCGCGCTACATCCCGAAACATCTCGACCGCGCCACCAGCTACACCGCCCACACCCCGCGCTGGTCCACGGCCACCACGTCACAGTTCGCCGACACCTACTCCGACGATCCCGATCTGGCGAAAGCCGCACGGGCCGAAGAACTTCTGTCCGGCGCCGCGATCCGCGAGGGTTTCCGCGTGCTCACCTGCCCCACCGCTCCCCCGCATTCCACGCCGGACGCCATCCGCGAGCTGCGCGACCGGTTCGGTGCGAACCCCATCTCGGTGACCGCACTGTTCCTGGCGAATATGCACGACCTCGTGCCACCGGGCCGCAAACCCACCTGGTCTACGATCCTGCGCGCCGATATCGCCGAGTCGGGCAGCAAAGCCGCACTGAAGTTCTCCGAATACGCCCGCACCGCGTGGGGCCGGGTCGAAAAGGAACTGGGCGACTCGATCCGCACCGACGGACCGCTGCTGTTGCACGACACCCTGCTGTTCGCCCGCTACGACGCCATGGGTGTCCTGGCCCGCCTCGCCGAGCGATCCCGCCGCGGCGCAGGAACTCTGTGGTTGCTGTGCCCACAAGCCGATCCGTCCCGCCCACCACATCTGGGCCCCACTGCCGTGCCGTACCAATCCGCCCTCAACGAGTGGATCCCGCTACCGCAGTCGTGGACCAGCAACAAGCATCGCGCCCCCGCCACAACCGAATCAGGAGCCCAGCAATGATCGACCGCGCCGCCCTACTCTCCGACCTCAAGAAACAGGTCAGCGCGGCCGAAACCGATCTCCACCAGCAGTTGCGCGTGCTGGACGAGGTGAAAAGCCGCCTGCACGAAGAATATTCGACGGCATTCAAACTCAAGCGCACCGCCGCCACCGAAAGCGCCTGGCTGAAGGAACGAGTCACCCAGGTAGCGGTCGCATGGATCCTCGGCACCGTCTTCGTCCGCTTCTGCGAGGACAACGAACTCATCGCCGAGCCCTACCTCACCGGCCCCACCGACGACCGCCGCGAACTCGCCCAGGCACGCTACGAAGCCTACGTCGAATCCGACCCCGACCCCACCTACCGCGGCTGGCTGCACCGAGCCTTCGCCGAACTCGGCGCCGGCCAAGCCGGGAAACTCCTGTTCGATCCGGCACACAACGCCCTCTACCAAGTTCCGCTCTCCCACGACGGTGCGCGGGAACTCATCGAATTCTGGCGTGAGCGGGACGAAGCCGGTTCGCTGATCCATGACTTCACCGACCCGCTCAACGATGAAGGTATCAACGGGTGGGACACTCGCTTCCTCGGTGACCTCTACCAAGATCTGTCCGAAGACATCCGCAAGAACTATGCCCTGTTGCAGACGCCGGAGTTCGTTGAAGAGTTCATACTCGACCGGACTCTCACCCCCGCGATCAGCGAATTCGGTTACGAGAGCATCAAACTCATTGATCCGACGTGCGGGTCCGGGCACTTCGTGCTGGGTGCGTTCCGACGCCTCACCAAACTATGGGCCGAAGAACAGCCCACCAAGGACCGTCACGAACGCGTCCGGGCCGCACTCGATTCCGTACATGGCGTCGACATCAATCCCTTTGCGATCGCCATCGCTCGCTTCCGACTCCTGGTGGCGGCGATGGCGGCGGCGAACGTACGCACGCTTGCTGGCGCTGCGGGGTACGAGTGGCCCATCAAGCTCGCGGTCGGTGACTCGCTGATCAAGGCTCGGCAACTTGAGCTCTCTCTCGAAGGCGAACAGGTCGACCTGCTCGCTGAGTTCTCTTACGCCACTGAAGACGTGCAGGACTATCCGGGGATCCTGGATCCGGGGCGGTATCACGTCGTGGTCGGGAACCCTCCGTACATCACTGTGAAGGACAAGAACCTCAATGAGATTTACCGAGGTCTGTATAACGCTTGCTCCGGCACGTACGCGCTATCCGTCCCATTCGCACAGAGATTCTTCGAGCTAGCGAAGGCTGGCTCTTCGAACGGAGACGGATACGGCCTCGTCGGACAGATCACAGCAAACTCTTTCATGAAGCGAGAGTTCGGCACAAAGCTGATTGAAGAATATTTCGCGAATACAGTTGAGCTCACTGAGGTCATCGATACTTCGGGAGCCTACATTCCCGGACACGGAACACCCACGGTAATCCTTATCGGAACCCGGAGGACGGGGCGAGATCGGCGACCGACTATCCGAACAGTCCGTAGTATCCAGGGAGAACCCAAGGCACCTGAGGATCCAGCGAAGGGCCTTGTCTGGCAGGCGATAGTGAACCAGATGTCGTCTCAGCCCGGCCCTAGCCAATGGGTTTCCGTAGACGATCTCCCCCGAGATCAATTCGCAAAGCAGCCATGGGTCCTCACCGACGGCGGGCTTGAGATGATCGAACAACTCGGGCTGTATGCAACCACCACGCTCAAGTCGGCTATCGACGTCATCGGCCGCACAACCCACACCGGCTTAGACGACGCGTACTACCTGTCACCAAGCGCCGCAAGGACACTCGGGATAGATGGCTCGTGCGTACCCGTCGTCCTGGGGGATACCGTGCGCGACTATACGATTACCCCGTCCATGTCAACCTACTTCCCATACGACGCCGATGGCGCGGCGCGCGATATCGACATCGACGAATCACGGTTCCTGTGGCCGAACAGAATCTTGCTGCAACGTCGGGTTGACTTCGGTCATACACCGGAGCAACGAGGGCTCCGGTGGTTCGACCACAGTATGTTCTTTCCTAAGCGGTACAGATCGCAACTTTCCATCGCCTTCGCCTTCGTCGCGACGCACAACCATTTCGTACTGGATCGGGGCGGAAAGGTGTTCAAGCAGTCCGCACCGGTGATCAAGTTGCCGGAGGGAGCAAACGAGGAGGAGCATCTGCGCCTGCTCGGACTGCTCAACAGTTCCACCGCCTGCTTCTGGCTCAAGATGGTGAGCCACAGCAAAGGCAATGCAACCGCAGCTAGTGGAATACCCGATCAACCGTGGTCATGGAACTATGAATTCACCGGCACAAAACTGGAGGAGTTTCCCCTCCCACGCGCAACTGACAGTAGGTTGGCGAGGGAGATCGACCAACTGTCTCAAGACCTTTCAGCTACGTCTCCCGCGATCGTGGTATCCGACCAGATCCCCACAGTTACCTCGCTCCGGGCTGCCAGAAGCGAATGGGAGCGCATTCGAGGAAGGCTAGTTGCCCTACAGGAAGAGTTGGACTGGCAGGCTTATGAGATTTACGGGCTTATCGACGACCCACTAACAGCTTCCCCAGACGACCTGCCACCGATCTCCCCTTCCGAACGTGCATTCGCTATCGTGCTCGCTCAGAAGAGCGAACAGGGACTGTCCACGTCAGCTTGGTTCACGCACCACAATCACCGATTCGTTCCGATTAAAGAGATACCAGCTCATTGGCCGGACTCCTACAAGCAGGTCGTCCAACGACGTTTGAATGCAATCGCATCAATACGAGCAATTGGAATGATCGAGCAGCCTGACTACAAACGGCGATGGGCAACCGAAGGCTGGGATGTCCTACAAGACAAGGCACTACGATCCTGGCTCCTCGACCGAATGGAGTCCCGCAATCTCTGGTTCGGCGATAACGACCAGCCTCAAATGCTCACGCTCTCCCGCCTGACGGACCTCCTGGCAGCTGACGAAGACTTCGTCTCGGTCGCCGCCCTGTACTCCCCCCGCACTGACCTGGGACAGGTAGTCGCCGACCTCATCACCGACCAACATGTCCCGTTCATCTCCGCCCTGCGCTACAAGCCCTCCGGCCTGAAGAAGCGGCAGGACTGGGAACACGTGTGGGACATGCAGCGCCAAGAGGACGCAATGCCGGATGGTTACGAGAAGAGCGAGTTCCGCAAGTCCATCCCCGTCCCCCCGAAGTACACGAATGCCGACTTCCTGCGCACATCCTTCTGGCAGGCGCGTGGCAAACTGGACGTCCCGAAGGAACGCTTCATCTCCTACGGCTCAACCAATGTCGCCACCCCCGACCTCTACGGCTGGGCCGGCTGGGACCACCGCGAACAGGCGATGGCAATCGCGATCCACCTCGCCGAACACAGCCTGTCGACAGAGGAGATCATCCCATTCCTAGCCGGCCTGCTGGAACTCCAACCATGGCTGGACCAGTGGCACAACGACATCGACCCAGACTTCGGCATCTCCCCAGCCGAATTCCTCAGCGGCGACCGCCGAGAACGACAGGCCGAACACGGACTGACCGACGACGACCTACGCAACTGGCGCCCCCAACTGGCCGTCCGTAGCCGTCAAGGCCCGATGAAACGCAGAGTCAAAAAGAATGCCATTGCCGAGGGAGGAGACCGGTAATAGTCGGGTTCCGCCGCTTCACATCCGGGGCATCATAGGAGAAAAAGTGCCACACCCCCATGATCTCATTCAAGCACTCTCTTCCCTTCGCTCTGGACAGTTGCGCGACTTTGGACCGCCTTCTGCTGATTCAGCGGCCGTAGGTGTCGAGTTGAGCCACAGACTGGACACTACTTACGCATTGATGGACCAGTTGCTTTACTTGGCGCTGCGCAGTCGAGGTGCGGTTGATATGCCGGTAATCGAGAAGACATTTTGGGAACTCAGTTTTTCCTACAAAAATTTCCCATGCCGGCTGCGACATACCCGATCCGGAATCAAGCTCACAGTGCGGGTGGAGCAGGAGCATGACATGGTCGCTGCACCCGTATCCGATGCCCGCGCCAGGGAAATCGGGGCCAAGCTTGGCAGCGCAGTAAAGTACCTCCAGATCAAAGTTGTTGAACCAGGAATTGCTAAACAAAAGGCGGACAATAATGTCCGGATTGTGAATCAGCACGACCGCTATGCCGGCTTCGTATCCTACTTCAGAGCAAAGCTAGACCAGTCGCTCGACCAGATCGAGGAATCACCTGAATTGCCACGGTCAGCGCGAGCACAGGGAAGTGAAAGTGATCTTGAATCTGACTTAATGGAGATAGCGGGCCATATGTGGGCGGAGCGGGATCGGCGACACGAAGTCGCCTACTTAGCTACCGCGCTGCTCGCGGGCTATTTCTCGTTAGTGCAGCACCGCCTGGTACTGCTCACTGGGTTCTCGCCAGCTGCTCTTGAGAGCAATTTTTCAGTCGAGTCACTTGTCGGCAAAGAATGGTGGAGACAGTTTGAGTCGGCGGCACTTGGAAGACAGAATCCGCGTGACAACACTGCGCTCAGCGACCTGCACTACCTGGCCAAGAAATACCGCAACACACTGCTTCATGGTGGTGGCGGTCGACTGGCCGATGGAATTTTCGTGGAATGGGCGCCGGGCTACCACACGATCGAGACCGAGCGAGGTGTCTTTAACGATCAATTCATGCTCTGGCAGCCGGCCCTTACTGTGGATGAAGCACGCGACATCACGGTGAAGATGGATCGGATCGAAGCGTGGTTCCAAACCCTGCCGTATTTCCCGTGGGTTGAAGGGGGCTTGCCAGTCAGTTTCGCGCGGAGTGCAGTCGAGCTCGCGATGGAGCATCTAAGCAACGGAACAGCCGCGGAGTATATCGAGCGAGAAGCGATCAGGTTCGATCTGGGTGTCAATGGTGAACTGTAGGTATTGCGGGTCATGAGTTTACTAACGCTTGGGTGAGGGCAGGCGAGAGGGGACGGGCCTTCCGTCGGCAAGGTGGAAGACGTCAATCACCCGTCCACTCAACCGGAAAGCCCCCGCTTGCGTCCCGGAGGCCTCCCTCAGAACGTTGGACAGGAGATCAAGCGGCTGTGGCAGCCACGGGGAGTGCCTGTTCAAATGCAATGCAATAGGGCTTGTCATCCCGGTCGATGAATAACGACTTTGAATGTCGTACCGGTGCATCCATTTTGTCAACCAAAGCACAGGGGAGCGACATGGAAGAAGTCGAGTGGCAGCAAGAGATTCCAGTTGGTGTGAGATGCGAAACCAGCGTAATTGGGAAGGATTTCGCTTCCGCGCTAGCCGGCACACCAATGACTGTGCATATGCCAGTGAGGTTCACCCTGAATGGTGGACAGGGGTTTAAGCAGCTTCGGCTGCGATTGTCAGTGACTGCTCGAAACGGACGGGACTGACGTTACCGATCGACGAGTGCCGACGGCGATTGTTGTACCAGTCCATCCAATTGTCAACCGAGGCAATAAGTTCTGTCTTCGTGGCATAGGCGTGCCGGTAGTAATGTTCGTGCTTGAAACTCGACCACAGCGATTCGGATGCGCTGTTGTCCCAACATATTCCGGTCGCCCCCATCGACCGCCGCAGCCCGTGCCGGGCGCAGGCCAGCGTGGTCAGATGCGCGGTGAACTCACCACCGCGGTCCGAATGAAGGATCGTGCCCTCGACCCGGCCGCCGCGGGCCGCCACCGCATGGTCGATAGCGGCGGTGACCATGTCGGCACCGATGTGGTCGGCGATGCTGTAGCCCAGCACGCGACGGGTGTGCCCGTCCCGGATCGCGCAGAGGAACATGTCGCCTTCTCCGCAGGTCAGGTAGGTGACATCGGTTGTCCATACCGCGTCGGGACGGCCCTGGTCGAACTGGCGGGACACCAGGTCCGGCGGGAACGACGCGGCCGGATCTCGCACGGTGGTTCGCACCTTGAACGTACGCGGGCTGATGCCTTCCAGCCCGATAGAGGCCATGATCTTCGCGACCGTCTTGGCCGAGACCCGCTCGCCCTGATCACGCAATTCGCCGGTGATGCGGGGCGACCCGTAAGTGCCGGCGGACTCGGCGTGGACCTCGACGATCTTTGCGGTCAGGTCGGCTCGCCGTTGCTGCCGGCCGGTGGGAAACGTTGCCGCGCAACGGTTCACCCACGCGTGGTAGCCGGATTTCGATACCCGCAGCAAGCGAGCCATGCGGCGGATCGAGAATCGTTGTCCCTCACAGCGGCTGGTGCCGGCGGTCTCGATGTCGTCGGGGCCGGCGTACTTGGCCATCAGTTCGAACCGGGCCGGTTCTGCTGCATCGCGGCAAAGTACGCCGAAGCTTTTTTCAGGAACGCGATGTCCTTGTCCTGCTCGGCGACCTGTTTCCGCAACCGGAGCAGCTCTTCGCGTTCCGCTGGCAACAGCGGTTTCTCACCGTGGACGGCGGCGGCGTCGAGGCGGCGGCGTTCGTCGGCGACCCAGCGCCCCAGCAGGCTTTCGTGGATGCCGAGTTCGCGGGAGACCTCGGCGACGGTGCGTCCGGAATCGATCACCCGGTGGGCGGCCTCGACCTTGTACTCGGTCGTGAACGACCGGCGTTTGCGAGACATGCGAACATCCTTCCAGCAGGATCGATGATCCTGCCAAGTCGGTGTCCACTACTCAGGGTGAACCTCACAGGGCCTCCGGTACAGCTAGGTGCCCTCTACCTGACACAACCCCTCGGGATAGGGGGACGCGTTCAACTCGACCCGGGTGCGTGGGGGTGCTGGCCTCCACCGCCGCCGGAGTTCGTGCTAGTAAACCGCATCGGGTTCACTGCCAAGATCCCCGATACTCAGCTCGTCGGCGAGCACATCGACAACTGGGTGGAGTGCTTTATGTCCTGGCTGGATCTGCTCACGGGTCAGCATGTGACAACCGTGGGGTACCGACCACCGCGGCAGGCCATGAATCGAACATGCTTGTATGTGCGCGAGCCCGACGGATCGCTGACATCTGAGTATGTTTTTCGCCCCTTTCCACCGGTCTACGAAGATCTGGGTCACGTTGTAGCGACAACGGAATTGCTCGAACACAGTTGCGCACTGGCCGGTGACAACGAACAAGTACCGATGGCATGGACATTGCTCCGCGACGCCCGCGCACTCCATCGAGTTACACAAACGCGCCGAGCGGCTGTCGAATGCGGTAGCGCTGTTGAAATGGCAGCCAAGGCGCTCGTGGACAGGCGCAACATCACTATCAAGAGGCCCAAGCCGACGCTCGGCACATTTCTCTTCGCCCTCCGTGACGACGACTATCCGCTGCCGATTGACTTCGAATCCGCAGTTCTCGACGTGCGAAACCGCGAGGTCCACATGCTCCCAGGCTGGGGATCGGTCAGCAAGGCTGAATCACTCCGGATGCTCGAGATCGCCACGATCCTTGTCGAAGATGCCTTCCCGTTCCCCCGCGGTATCAAGCGCGTGTGGTGAGATTCTCGACCATTCGGCCACATCCGTACCGCTTGGCGAATACCGAGGGGACAGGTTCGGGCCGGCCTGTCCCTTCGAATGAGTCCGTTCCAATTTCAGGGTCTTTGTTGACCTCCAAGGGGCAAAAATCCGGATCGAGGCGCGGCTAACGCGAAAGATTGACGATCATCAATAATACTCGATCGCCACGACCGGCTCCGTAGAAGTCGTGAACAGATTCCCTGTCTGTTGCATCAGCGGATGCACCACGCCCTTCGGCTTCCCCTCCGCCGTGAGATATTCCGAATTGAACCACACCTGCTCCACCTCCCCCACCGTGATGCCGTGATCACCGTTCAGATCAATCCGCGTCACCAACCGGCAACTCAGCGAACCGATCCCAGAAGGCACGACTGGTCCGTACGGTGAGGCATCGCGATCCAATTCGAGGCCGCAGGACGCCAATTTCTCGACTGGATCGACCACTGGGTACTTCGAATAGCGCGCACCCAATTTCCACACCGAGTCCAACTGCTCGATGGTCGGTACCGTCACCGTGAATCCGTCGGCTGTCAGCAGATTCTCGTACGTCCGCCACTGCTTGAGCACCGCTATCGCCACCTGCTGAGGCTTCGTGGACACCGATGTCAGGTTGGACACCGGAATCAGGTTGGCAGTTCCGGTCTGGTCCTTCGTGCCGATCAGATAGGCGATGCGCGGCGCCAGTAACCGGTGTGCCAGGTCAACCGAGTCTGCCATCGTCCACCCTCGTCATTGTCGTTTCCATCACGAACGATCGGATGGCTTCCTGCATCGTTCGGCTGTCGGAACTGGCTGCCGCCGGGTGCGCCCCCAGATCGCTCTGTATCTCTCGGACGGCGGCGTGGAATTGCGGCAGGTGTTGAACCGCAGGGACTTTCAGAGTTGGTTGCAGAGTGTCGCAAGCTGCACGCGGGCCTTCGAGATGCAAGCGCGCCCGCGCAAGATGTGTCTGCGCCAACGTCAGGGTGACCGGCCACGAAGAGGCCGGGTTCGGCCGATAGCAACCGATCACGGCCTCCGCTTCTCGCTGGGTGTTCGCCCAGTCCCCCAGTGCGGCGAATGTCGTCGCGTCGTAGTAGTGCTGGCGCGCCGAGGAGAAACTGAAGATCGGCCCGAAATCGGCCAACTCGTTGGTGCCGGGCAAGCATTCCCGTTGATTGCGAGCAACCTTCACCGCAGCAAGCGCAGATTCGCAGTTGCCGCACTGTGCATGAGCGCGAGCTTCGAGGCCGCCCAGTCGCAGACCGGCGATACCGTAATCGACACCAGCCCTGT
The DNA here is from genome assembly GCF_020733635.1 of Nocardia spumae. Classification (NCBI taxonomy): domain Bacteria; kingdom Bacillati; phylum Actinomycetota; class Actinomycetes; order Mycobacteriales; family Nocardiaceae; genus Nocardia; species Nocardia spumae. The sequence goes on from NZ_JAJFZL010000001.1 coordinate 4,812,227, forward strand.
CGACCTCGCGCAATACCTGCTCGGGCCGACCCCACCAGGATGCAATCATCGCCCGAGTGCAGAACACCCAGGTCAGCAGCGAGCGGTGGCCGGCAAGTTCGGCGAACCTGCCCGCTGCCCTCGTCTGAGTCATCGCGGCTTGCGGTTCGGCGAGATCGTGCGAGACCGAGGCGAGCAATACGCAGGTGGCGGAGAAGAGGACGTACAAATCACGAAGATCGGTGACCCGACCAGTCCGGTGAATCGCCGCTGCGATCTGATCACGGAGAGCAGTGAGCCTGACGAAGATCCGGCAGACATCTGGATCGACCGCATAGTCCGACGCCAGCCGGTACAGGTCTTCGGCCGCATCGCGAAGCGAATCCGGATCCACCGGGGACCGCTCGACCGCGTTCATCAACTCCGCCGACTCTCGCGCGGAATGGTTCACGATGCCGGCGACACCTAAGCCGCCGGTCAGCGCGGATGTGCCCAACACTCGCAGTGCTTCTCGGCGTTTCGTGGGATCACCCCCATCGTGTAGCTGGGATTCCGACCCGGCATCAACATGATCGTGTCTGACAACGTCGACGACTTCAGACGCCAACTGCTTGAAACGAGCCTCCTGCTCATCATCAAGCCTCTTGCGGGCGGTGTCCATGCACTCGGAGTACCTCGCGCCCAACGCGATATCCGCACCCCGGCGTTCCCATTTACCGACCGCCTCGACAGAGCATCCGATCCTGTCGGCGAACTGAACCTGGGTGTCCCGCAACGCTGCTCGCAGCGCAGCGACCTCGATCCCCGTCCAGGTAATGATCGTCATCTCTCGGCGTTCTCCCCTCCGCTGCAGTACCGCCACGGTACGAGCTCCGTACGAGTTCGGTGAGTCCTTCGATTGCGTCAACGCGGCAAAGCTGAAACCAATCATCGCAGACCAGCGAAGGTGCCGTTCGACCTTCGCCACAGAACCGGAGGCGACCGAAATGCCCGCACCCGCAATCGAAACCAGCGACCGTGAACCGACCGGCGTGGATCCGACCGCCACTGGCACCGACGTGGCCGATGATCACTCGAACCAGCAACTACCGAAGCTCCCTACCCGGCGCACGAACAACCAGTCGATGGCAGCCACGTTGCGGCTCTGGCACACAAGGAATATCGACCTCCTGGAGCGCGTCGCGGCCGGCCTCCGTCATCTCGGCCCTCCGGCAGCGTGCAAGAGCGCCGCTCCCGTCCGCGGGCGTGCCCACGCGACGCATGTGATGGCCGACCACGCCACCCACAACTGCGCCCGATTCCGCCTCGCAGCCCAGTACATCGAAGCCCACCAGTGACCACCGGCCCGTGCCCGTTCGATCGCGGCACGTCGATACGCGGAGGGACAAGCACTTTGACAGAACCGAGCACATCACGACGAACGATTGCTCTCCTGCACAGCGACCATGATCCGGACACATACGAAGCACTGACGCGGCAGCACCGACTGGATGTCGTCTACACCGTGTACACCGACGCCCTCGCCGTCCTGGCCGCACTGATCGTCGTCCAATACACCTTCGAATACGCCGCGGACACGGTCGTGATCCCACACCTCGGCGCTCTCGAGGACGGCTCGCCGTGGTGGGCGATCACCCAGGTCACCGATCTGGTCACGGACACACGGAATTATCCCAAGCTGCCGGCCCCCGTTCCAGAAACGGGGCGCGAACTGTGATCACACTCGGACTCGTCGTTGCGATCGGTCTGCCACTGACCGTGCTGATTCTGGCCGTCATGCTGCCAGAACGACGAGACAAACCATAAGTCGCCGCGATCCTGCGAAACCTTTGACCTCGACGGTGTCGCGCGAAGCGACGGCTCAGGTTGCCGCCTTCTTGATTCGTGCGCCGAGCGCGTCCAGTTCGTCGAGGACGAGACCGGCGCCCCATACCTGTTCCCTCTTCCGATTCGTCAGGGGGCGTAGGACTCCCGCCTCGTGCAGCCGATCGATGGCGGCGTAAGTACTGCTCGTGCTGAGCCGGAACCGGTCCGAGACGTCTTCCGCGGTGATGACGGGCATGGCGATCAACGACGCCATGATCTTGGCGGCTGCGCTGTGGCTGCGCACCGGACCTGTCAACTCGCGCCACTGTTCTGGAATGGCGGCGAGATAACTTGCGGTCTTGCGGGATTGAGAGGCAGCTATGCGTGAACCGGCTGTGAACGAGTTCATCAAGGGTTCCGGGTCGCCGCTTCGGTACGCGGACAGATCGTCGAAGTAGCGATCCCGGTGGGCCACAAGTGCCGAGGCCAACGGAACCACAACCGTGTTCGTCACAGCTCGCCGCCGGAGCACGCTGTTGATGAGCGCTCGACCGATACGGCCGTTGCCATCGGTGAACGGGTGGATGGATTCGAACTGGGCATGAGCGATCGCAGCTTGAGCCAGTGCGGGGATGTCGTCCCGGTTGGCGTACCTGATGAGGTCTTGCAGGTATTCATCGACGGTTTCCGGCGGCGGAGGAACGTACAGGGCGTCGCGTGGGGAGTACTTGCTGCCTCCGATCCAGTTTTGCATGTCGCGAACTCGTCCCGCGTAGTCGCCGTCCGCCGGGTCGTCCCGCATGAGTTCGCGGTGGGCGGCCGTCAGGTCGGCCAGTTCGACCCTCCGGGTGCTGGTGACCTTGGTCAGAAGTGCGTCGGTGGCGGTCGTAGCGGCGACCATCGACGTGGCTGATGGGTTGGCTTTCACGCCGTGCAGCGCTCGAGCATAGTCGTCGACCGCGGCGTCGATCTCCTCGATCCGGGATGAGGCAACACATTCGGTGCGCAGCAGAAGAGTGCCGAGAGCACCGAGTACAGCCGGGTGCTCGGCGTCGAGTGCGGTAATTTCCTGCAACGCCGCTTCCATGTCCGCGGAGAGGCGCGAGGGCAGTTGAACCTCGGAGTCCGCGATGAACGGGGGGAGGTTGACCGCGACTTCCCGCACGGTCCGGTCCTCGCGGGTTCCGCCTCTGAACTGCTGGTGCCACGGGACCACCCGGCGCTCGTGCGGGGGCCAGCCTGCGTCTGCCATAGCTCCTCCGAAACTCGGAATAGCGGTTCTATTATTCCGAGTTTCATCTTAAACTCGGAATAGCGGGCTGCCTAATCCGACTTACCCGGGGCGACGCCGCGCTTCAGGCCGCTACCCGCCGAACGAACGTCAGCGGTCGTATCACCCGAGCAGCGCGACCTTGGCGAACACGCGCGCACCGTCCGTCGGTTCGAACTGCGGGTCGAGACGATTCGCGCGCCGCAGCAGACCGAGCCGGTCGAGCATGTATCGCACGTGCCGGGTGCCCGTGAGCGCGTCGGCCGAGGTGCATCGAATATCGTCCGCGGAGGACCAGCCGAGCGCGGTCAACGATTGCGCGGTGACATCGGCGGGCACCACAGCGCCGCCCGCGATCGCAGAGAGGTAGAAGAGCCCGGCCTCTCGTTCGAAGGTGCCGCGCGCCAGGTCGGGGGTCTTCATGGCGATATGTCGCCACAAGGCGACCGGATCGTCCCGCAATGCCTGACCCTTCTTCGTGACATGCAGCCGCCCACGATGTTTGCGAATCAACCCCAATTTCTGTGCCGACTCGCGCAGGTCCAGCACCTGTGGCGTCAGATCCTCCCGGTTACCCTTGCCGATCCAATGCTCATCCATCCCCAACTCGGTGAACACGGCCGAGACGACGCGGGGCGGCAAGTAACCTGCTTGCGTCAACACGACCCCGTCGGCACCGACGTGGCCGAGCAGACACCGATAAGGCCACACGGCACGCTCAGCCCACTCCGCATCGATCTGCACCGGACGATCGAATTCGGCGCGCCCGATGAGTGTCAGCAGTTTTCGCCGTGCGGTGGACGCCGGCATCCGAGCCCACAGCGCCGCCAGTGCCGGGGACCCGTCGAGCACCGCGCCGACATTGCCATCCGGTCTGGGCGCACCTTCGCCGAGACCGAATTCCGTGAGGATGGAATTGATTTCGTCGATCTCGAACGGTGTGGGGCGGAAGTGGTCAAGGTCGACGTCCCCATAACACTCATGGAACGTCCGCAACGCTTCGACATGATCGGGATGCGCGACATCGGATGCGGCGGCCACGAGTTCGTATCCGTCGATCCCGCCGCAGTCCTCGGGTGGGCCCGGACGCCGCCCGGCCGTGCAGACCGCTCGAGGAGTGGCGGCGGTGCGCGGCAATACCGCCTCGAGCACGAACACATGCAGCCAGTCGTCACCGAAGTCATAGCAATAGGACAGTTGATCGCCGGGATCGGTCAGCAGCTCATCCAGACGGACACGCTCCTCCGGAACCCCGCCGTCATCCTCTTCGACCATGAACGGGCACAGGTAGCGTTCGACGTCGAGCCCGTGATAGTCGGCGCCGCTGCGGAATTCGTGCAGATGACTGTCCGTCCAGCCGAAGGCGGCTTGGATCACCTCGTGAAGTTCGTCGAGGAACAGATCCGACGACAGCTCCAGCCGACGCCACAACGGCGGTGTGGCATCCCGCAGATCCACCCGCACCCGATAAGTCACCGAATCGAGTCGGCGCGGACCTCGCTGCGAGGGAACCGGCTGGTCGAGTAGATCCGTGACCACCGGCCAGGCCGAAGCAGTGCTGTCTCTACGCTCCTGTGATCCGGCGATCGGTGGGTTGCTCTCGTCTCGGAACTCGCCCCGGTCGGTCACCCGGCGAGGATACCGAGAGGCGTGCGGCGGCGGCAGTGGAGCCGCACCTCAACCTGCGATGGACCGGCAGTCGGCTGATCACTTAGCATGACGGCATGAGTGAGAGCGGGGGGAACGTTCCAGGTCCTGGCCAGTCGGTTTCGGTCGTTCCGGACCAGGTACGCGATGTCGGAACCTACATCTACGGTTTGGCCGATACCTTGTCCGGCGCATTGGATTCCGCGGCCAAGGAGGTTGCCGAGCTCCTGAACGACAGCTGGACCGGGGACTACGCCGACGAATTCTCCGAAGGCTGGGACGAAGTCCACGATGGGGGCCGTCAGATCTTCTCGGCCCTGACCACGATGGCCGAGAAGCTCGGCGTCACCGCCGAGACATTCGCCACCGTCGACCAGGCCAGTGCCGACGCGCTCGGTATCCCGAAACTGAATTGGTCGTAGCATGGGTTCGCAATTCTCGGTCGACCTCGATCACCTCGACCAGATCGTTTCGCGGCTGTCCGGCCTGGCCGGCTTCATCGCCGACCACCTCACCGATATCGAACAACGCGTCGCTGCGCTGCAAGGCACCGGCTGGGAAGGCGTGGCAGCACGCGCCTACGACGACGCGCACCGCGAATGGATCAGCGGGGCAAGAGAACTCGTCGACGGAGTCCGCGAGATGAGCGACTCTGCAAAGCAGGCGCACACGGCCTATACCCGCGCCCTGGATCTCAACGGCCGGATGCTGCAAAGTGGGCAATAGATGATCGTCGACTGGCAGACCTACTACGATGCCGCCAAGAAGTGCCAGGACCTCGCTACCGAACTACGTAAAGCAGATAAACCCGTCCACGATGCCGTCAAAGTTGACTGCAAAGGAATGGCCGGTGACGCGAACGGCTGCAAACAGTGGGGCGAGGCCTACGACAAATCCGCTCTACACACCCTGCAAGCCTCCGCAAGCCTCGCCAACGCCCTCACCAACTATGGCGCAGTTCTCTACGCCCACGGCTACAACTGGGGCGTCGCCAACAAATCCAACCCGGCCCCACCGCGCCCCAACATCAGCCAGGTCGGCGATTACAAAGTCGACCTCACCGGCGCGAGTTCAGTCCACGACAACGGAGCCGGGTTCGAGCACAAAGGCGGCGTGAAAGCCTTCTTCGATGAACTCCTCACCGAAGTCGTCAACAAATTTCACAAATTACCCAATGGTGACGCAGCAAAACTGCAGACCGCGCACACGACCTGGAACACCTTCGCCAATCACCAAACCCTCACGGGCGCCTCGGCGAGCATCTCCGCCATCTCCGGCCTGTTCGACGGTATGGACAACGCCACCAATCGGCAACTGATCCAGGACCACTTCACCACTCTTCGAACCAGCGCCGACAACGTCGCGACCGGCGCCCAGAACATCGCCGCACCCATCAGCCGCTACCACGACGCCACTGTGTCCTTCGGCGACGACACCGCCAACAAGATCAATTGGCTCGAAGCCGGCATCGCCGCGGCCGCCGTGGCCGGTGTCGCGCTTGCCATCTTCACGGTCGGAATGAGCGTCGAAGCCGCCGGCGAGGGCATCGCCGCCGCTGTCACCGCCACCATCGGAGCTATCGAAGAAGCCTTCTCGTCGAGCGCTCTTGTCGAGATACTCGGCGTCACCACCCTCGCCATCGGCGCCGTCGCCACCGTCAAAGCCTTCGAGGCCGTACCGGTTGACGACCTCGAAAAAAACGCCGCCAAACTCGCTTCCATCATCGCCATGAAAGTCTTCATGGACGATTCGGAGGACATCAACCAGGACAACCCGACGGGCGCCTTCACCACCGCGTCGATGACCACGAAGGTCAATAAGATTGCATCCCATTACGGTGTTCCTCCTCAAGCCGTGAGAGATGCTATTCACAAAATCAAAGCCCAGGGCGCGTGGCGCGGCAACGGCGGCAGCAGAAATCCCGATATCGTAGTCGATCTGGAAGATGGCGAGGTATACGTCAAAATGCCTGATGGATCGCCATCGGAGGATAGCATCGGCAACATATTGGATGAGCTGGAGGATTGATGGAGGGCCAGAACAGGCTGGGAACGATCATCGAGCACGATGATCGTTGGCTACTCAAACCTCTGCGAGGCCACGCTGTATCCAGAATCAATTGGCAGTCTGACCACATCGAACTCGTCTTTGACGACGACTTTCACATTCTGATCGGATACGATGCCGAGCTGTCCGCGAAGACTCTCGCAAAAGACTCACCGAACAGACACGGCATCACCCACTGGAGCCGACTCCAGATTGAAGAGTTCCTCGCTGCAAGAATTGTCTCTGCCGTATTCTTCAAAACCGGCGCGGTTCGTTTGGCGTTCAAGAACGGATGGATACTATTCGTCGGAGCCGACTCACACGATTACCCCCCAGAGGTGCGGTTCAATAATCGCATTCTATGGAATCCCACAGGAATTGTCGACCGCTCAATTTTCGATATCCAACCAATAGATCCGTGGACTGGGCAACATGTCACGCCACCCGATTGGCCGAGCCGTCCGGACTACCTGCAAGACCGGCCGGAATCGGACGACATAAACAGCTGACGTCCGACCGACGGCCGCGCGTCTGCTCGAAGGCGACGGTCTGGGCTGAGCACTGTAATCGAGATCGGCGGCGGTGCTCGGTCGAGCGCTGGCTGTACACGACACGCAGCCGCAGCGGTCCCATCCCGACGGAACAGCTTTCAACTACCAGATGACAGCACCGAGACCACGGAGCCCCAGGTCACCTGCCAGCGCAGAGCCAGCCCGGGGGCACTGGCCCGCAAGTTAACATTCACCGGTGACCGAGTCGATATCCCCGGAGTGCAACCCGAACGAATCAGCGCACGGACAACCGCATTCCGGGCGCGGGGCGAACTGATGGATCAGCGTCCGCTACTGCGCGACCTCATCGACATCAAGGAGCACATCGCCGGCTCGGACTATGTGCTCACCCTCGCCGACGCGGTGACCGAGGAAGGGTCGGCGAAGGCGGTGCAGGACTACGTTCTCACCGATCGCCTCGTCGGCAACTTCGACGAAGCGTTGTCGCTGATCAAGTCAGCGCTGGACGGCAACACCTCCAAGCCTGCGTTCCTGCACGGCTCGTTCGGTTCCGGTAAATCGCACTTCATGGCTGTGCTGTACGCACTGCTGTCCGGGAATACGGCCGTGCGGTCGCGCACCGATTTCGATTCGCTGCTCACCAAGCACGAGTGGCTGCTGTCGGACGGCAAGAAGTTCCTCATGGTGCCGTATCACATGATCGACGCCAAGACGATGGAGCAGCGGGTGCTCGGCGGGTACGTCGAGTTCGTCCGCAAACGCCATCCCGACGCTGATGTCCCCGCGGTGTATCGCACCGACGCCCTGTTCATCGATCTGCGCAACCTGCGCGAAACCATGGGTGAGCAGCAGTTCCTGGACGCCCTCAACCGTGATTACGCGGAGGACGACGACGAGTGGGGCGATTCGGCGGCCTTCTGGACCTCGGACAAGGTCGATACCGCGCTCACCGCGGAGGAGGCCGAGGACTCCAGTCAGCTCGATATGGTCAATCCGACCGCGCCGCGGGAGCTGCGCCGGAAACTGTTCCACGACGCGGTCACGACTCTGCTACCCGGTTATACGAAATTCGCCGCCGAGGACGAGACCGGCTTCATCTCACTCGATGCGGGCCTGAGTGTCATTGCCGCCCATGCGAAGTCGCTCGGTTACGACGGGCTGGTGCTGTTCCTCGACGAGTTGATCCTGTGGCTGGCCAGTCTCATCCACGACGAGAAGCGGGTGGCGCGCGAAGCCAGCAAGATCACCAACTTCCGTGAGGGCGGCGATGCCCGCCGCGCCATTCCGATCGTGTCGTTCATCGCCCGCCAGCGCGATCTGCGCGAGCTGGTCGGCGAGGAACTGGCCGGTGCGGCGGAATCGGCGATCCAGGATGCGTTGAACCACGCGTCGGGCCGGTTCGACCTGATCAGTCTGGAAGACCGCAACCTGCCGCAGATCGCCCACGCCCGCCTGCTGAGGCCGCGTGACGACGACGCGGCCGCGCAGATCGATGCCGCATTCGAGAAGACGAAGAAGCTCGGCCCGAAGGTCTGGGACACGCTGCTCGGTTCGGACGAGAGCACTACCGGCGCCGACGAGGCGGCCTTCCGGTTGAGCTACCCGTTCTCCCCCGCCTTCCTGGACACGCTCGTCCACATTTCGGCGGCCCTGCAGCGTTCCCGCACCGGCCTCAAGCTGATGGGGCAGCTGCTCGCCGATCACCGCAACGAATTGCGCCTCGGCGACCTCGTGCCGCTCGGCGACCTCTATGAGCAGCTGACCAAGGGCGGTGACCGCCCGTTCGTCGCCGACAAGAAGGTGCTGTTCGACGCCGCCGACAAGCTCTACAAGACCCGGCTGCGCCCGTATCTGCTCAGCACCTGTGAGGTGACCGAGGACGATGTCGACACCTATCTGAATCGGCGCGACAGCATCACCGACGCCCAGCTGGCCGGCCGCTGCAAGAAGTTCGTCGGCCAGAACCGGCTGGCCTGCACCGTGCTGCTCGCCGCCCTCGCGCCCAGCGTTCCGGCGTTGCGCGACTTGACCATTCGCCGCCTCGGCGCCCTCAACCACGGCTCGATCACCACGATGATCCCGGGCCGCGAAGAGGGTGTCATCAAGGATATGGTCACCGAGTGGGCGTCGCGGTTCCCGGAGATCAAGGAAACCGGTAGCGACGCCAATCCGGGTGTGCGGCTGGAACTTTCCGGTGTCGATGTGGAATCGGTGATCGCCAACGCGCAGGTCAACGACAATCCGTCCAACCGGTTGGCGATGGCGCGGGATCTGCTCGCCGAGGAATTCGGTCTCGACCGCGCCAATGACCGTTTCGGCTCCGACGAACTGCGCTTCGTGTGGCGCGGGTCGAACCGTGTCGTGGAGGTGCTGTTCGGCAATGTGGCCGATGAGGAGACGCTGCCGAATCACGATATGCAGCCGTCGATCGAGGGGCGTTGGCGCATCATCGTCGATCTGCCCTACGACGAGAACAACCTGAACCCGATCGTCGACCTCGACCGGATCCGACGATTGCGGGAACAGCAGGGCGACAACCATCCTCGCGCGGTCGCCTGGCTGCCGACACATCTGACGAAACCGCGCTGGGAGGATTTCCGCCGGCTCGTGGTCGTCACTAAGGCCCTTGCCGACCCGTATCGCTTCGACACCCAGTACGCCCAGCACCTGAACCCCGACAACCGGGCCAGCGCCAAGCAGCTGCTCGAATCGCAGCGCGAAACGCTGCGCAACAAGGTGCTCGCCACCTTCAAACAGGCGTACGGGCTGGCCGAACGCAAACCGGCCGACGTGACAGACGAGCTCGATCAGCATTTCTATCCGCTGCCGGATCTCGACGGGCTCACCGTCTCCATCGGTCAGTCGCTGCACGACGCGCTGCGCAATGTGGCCGGAAAGCTACTGGCTCACCAACTTCCGGGCCACCCAAACCTCGACGCCGCCGGCACCGGGACCGCAGTGAAGCCCGCGGACGCAAAACTCGTCCTCACCCATGTGCGCGGCGCCGCCGAAGCGCGTGACGGGCGGGTCGAGGTGCTGGCGAAGGATCGGCCGCTGATGAAGCGCATCGCCGAACCGCTCGGGCTGGGGCAGCAGAAGGAAGCGTATTTCGAGCTGTCCCGGCGTTGGGCCGATCATTTCCGCCTCACGGCGCAGAACGAAGGCATTACCGGTGATCTGTCGGTGATTTCCCTGGGCGACTGGACCGATCTGCCCGAAAAGCGCGGGCTCGAGCCGCATATCGCGAACCTGGTGATCGCCTCGTTCGCCGAGATGGACGATCGGGTGTGGGTGCGCGGGGGCGTCCCGATCGACACTCCAGACCTGACCAAGATCCAGGCCGGCGACGCCCTGCGGACCCAGCCGCTGCCCGGTGAGGCCGAGTGGGATGCCGCGCGCAATCGGTTCGAGGTGATCTTCGGGGACAAGGCGCCGACGCTGCGCCGCGGCGGGCTGGTTCAGCAGTTCGCCCGCCAGATCACTACCGCCGCGGCGAAGTATCTGGACCCTGCTGTCCGACTGGTGGAACAGCTCGAACAGCACAGTGAGTTCCTGCGGCTCGACGACACCGAACCCGGTGGGCGGCTTGCCATCGCGCGCCGTGCGGTCCAGTTGCTCAATGAACTCACGAAGGCCGGTGGCGGATCGGCGGGTGCGAAACGAACCGTGGAGACCTTCGCCGGTTTCAATCTGGCCGAAATCAGTCCGGACCGCTACGCGACCTCGATCAAGTCCGCGGACCGCGTGATTTCCGCACTCGCCGATGCCGCGTGGGACAACCTGGCCCTGGCGCAGCATCTGGGACCGGAGGGTGCGGCGCTGCTGGATTCGTTGCGTTCGGTCGCTCGTGCGGATCAGCGGTCGAGCGATCTGGCCGAGAAACTGCGCCGCACCAATGCCGAAGTGACCAGGCTGTCCAAGGAGCGATTGCTCGATGACAGGCAGCGCCGTGAGGAGCAGACACGCGATCCCGGCCCCGTGGCGGCCGATCACGTCGAACTCACCACGGACACCAGTCATCCTGTGCTGCCGGCGGAGCCGGATCCCTCGGCCGACCACGACGACGCGACGTTGTTCAAGCGCGCCAACGTGTACACGACCACCGCACGCGAGGCGGCACGGTCCGTCGCACGGGAACTCGACCGGCTCTCGCAGCTCGAACCCGACGCCACCATCGAAATCACCTGGAAGGTTGTGGAATGACCGCGACCGTCGCGGGGGCCATGCGCCTGTCGAGAACCACGGTCGCCCAATACCTTGCCGCGAATCACAAGCTCACGGAGATCCTCACCGCGCCCCAGGGCAACATCACGATCCTGCTGCGCGGCGAACCGGCATGGGACGGTGACCCGGTGCTGCCGCTGTCCGACGGCCGCGCGGTGCGGGTGGAGCCGGCACCCTCGCCGCTGGCGGTGCACGAACAGATTCTGGCCCACGCCAGAGATATCAATCCGGATCCGCGAGTTCTCGTGGTGATCACCGATGTCGAGGAACACGACCTCGACCCGGCCATCCTGGCCCGGATCCACCGCGCCCACATCTATGTCGTCGACCAGTGGGACATCGTCCGAGAGACCTTCGGCGCCAAAGACATCGACCCGATGCTGCGCCGTATCACCTGGGTCTGCGAAGCGCTGCTCGATGCCTCCGGCGCGCGGCGCTGGCCGGCCGCGCTGGCCGGTGACGTGCTCTCCCGCACACCGACATTGGCCGCGCTGGCCGCTCGCCGTCTCGACCTCGGTGACGTCGGCGACCGTATCGATGCGCGCACCCTACTCATCTGGTCGCAGCGACCGGGCCACCCGCAACTGCTGCTCGAACTGCGCGGGCCCGAACGTCACGGTGTGATCGAATTCCTCAGCGAGACAGATCAATCCGGGCCCGCCGGCAGAGTACTGACGACACTGGCCGTCAACGGACACGGTGATGAAGCCGTCGCATACGGCCTGCTCTGCGCGGCGCTGTGGCGTCATGCCACACCGAGCAATCCGGTCTTTCAAGCCCGAGGCCGAGTCGAACGGTGGCTGGGCGAAGACTTCCCGATCAAGGGTGCGGCACTCGATTCGGTGCTCAGTTCCTTCGGGGCGGTCTGCGAGGACTACATCAGCGATCTGCTCACCAGAGCCCGCACCGAGACCGATCCAGGAGACGAGGCCGACGAGCACGCCCGGCAGGCCCGCAAGATCACCGATACGGTGCTTTCCCGCGCCGATGCCCTGGCCCGCCAGTTCGGGGCACTCGAAGCGGCGGCGAGCAGCCCCATCCTCGCGGTCGGCCTGGAGGCGCGAATCACCACGGCCGGGAACGCACTCGGTCGCGGCCGGATCGACAGCATCGACCGATCCGTCACCGAGCTGCGCAATCACAAGCTGGCACCGGATCACCACATCCGTATCCAGCGAATTCGGATGGCGCAGCGGCTGACTCGGTGGCTGGCGACCGCACCCGACCCCACCATCGACACCGTCGCCGCGGCCATCGACCGGCAGATACGTGACACCGCCTGGGCCGACCGCGCCCTGGATACACTCGAGGCGGGTGGCGACGACGATCCCGCGGTGCGGATCGCCTTTCAGGACATCGCGACCAAAGTCCGGGCCGTGCGGCGCGAATTCGATCGGGAGTTCGCCACTGTCCTCGCGCAGTGGACTGGGTCGGGCAGCGCACCCGGCTCCATGCTGACCGTCGAGACCTTCCTGCACCGCGTGGTTCGCCCGTTGGCCGCCACACGGCGCGTCATGCTCATCGTGGTCGACGGAATGAGCAGTGCGATCGCGACCGAACTTGCGGGTGAGCTTCGCAAATCCTTCGCCGAGTACGACCCACTGCCCGGCGACAAGCATGTGCGGCGGCGTTCGATGGTCGCCGCATTGCCGAGTCTGACGGCGGTCTCACGCACGTCATTGTTCGCGGGCACGCTGATGAAGGGCGACCAGAAGGACGAGGCACGATTGTTTCCCGCCCACCGGTTCTGGGGTGCGAAACAGGCCGAGGTGTTCCACAAGCACGATCTGCGCAGTGCCGCGGGCGATCGTTTCGGCACCGACCTGCTGAACGCACTGGCAAATCCGGACAAGCATGTCGCCGTCGTGCTCAACACCATCGACGACCGGCTCGCCAAGGAACTCAAACTCGACGACGCCGCCTGGGAGACACGCGAAGTCGGTGATCTCCGCGCGCTCGTCGCCTCGGCCGCGGCGCGCGATATGGCCGTGTTGATCACCAGCGACCACGGGCACGTGATCGACCGCCACGGCCGAGCATGCGACGGCACCGGAGTCGCCTCGGCACGACATCGAGTGCCCACGGCGGCCCACGATCCGCTGGATGACTCCGAGATCGCGTTGCGCGGCCCGCGCGTGGTGTGGCCGGAACCGGGAGCCTCGATCGTCGCACTGTGGGATGCCGATTCTCGATACACCGCACAGAAAGCCGGTTACCACGGTGGGGCATCACTCGCCGAAATGACCATTCCCGTACTGGCATTCCTGCCGTTCGAATCCGACCCCGGTGACTGGCAGGAGTTGGGCAGCAGCCAGCAGCCGAAATGGTGGATCGACGACGCCGAGGAAACCCTCGACGTCCCCGCACAGGAGGCCGTCACCGAACGCGCCAAACGGGTGAGTACGAAGGCGCGGGAGCTGGCCAGCGATCAGATCACACTCGATCTGGTGGTACCGGAAGCGGCCCCGCCCGCCCGGCAGGCACTAGGATCGGCAGAAGCCCTGATCAAGGAGCTGCTGGACTCCGACACGTTCGCCGCCCAACTCGAGACCCTGGCACGCAAACCGGCGTCCGGCAAACTGGAGAAGGCCATCAGCACGCTACTCGACGGGCCGCAGACCACCACCGCGCTCGCACAGCGGATCGGTGAACTTCCCTCGCGGGCCCGAAGTTTCGCGGCCGTGCTGACCCAACTGCTCAACGTCGACGGGCAACAGGTGCTGGAGACTCACTCCGACGGCCGCACGCTGCGCCTGCACGTCGGGTTGCTTCGCGAACAGTTCGGACTCCGATGATCGGCACGGGACGTGCTCGCACCGTCGCCACGATGCCACACTGGTCCGGTGAGTAGCGTGCAGCCGACAGGGGTGAGTGCGGCCCGACGACGAGCGGTCATCGACGCATTGCGGCGCGGCGCGGTTCCCGACAGCGGTCTCGACCTGCTGGCGACCGGCCTCGATCGCTTCGAGGCCGCGTTGGACGCCGAACTCGATGCCGTCGCCTCGGGTGGCGCGGTATTCAAGGCGGTGCGCGGCGAATACGGGTCGGGTAAAACGTTCTTCTCTCGCTGGCTGGGCGAACGAGCGAAGCGACGCAACTTCGCGGTGTCCGAGATCCAGATCTCCGAGACGGAAACCCCGCTGCACAAGCTGGAGACGGTGTATCGGCGGCTCACCGAGCGACTCACCACGGCCAGCTCACCACCGAGCGCCTTCCGGCACGTGATCGACGCCTGGTTCTACGCACTGGAGGAAGACGCTCTCGCCGAAGGCGCCACCGAGGACGAGCTGGCCGAGTCCGTCGACCGCCTCATGACCGCGCGGCTGGCCGAAGTCTCCAGGCACGCACCGTCTTTCGCCGCCGCATCGCGCGGATACCGGACGGCGGTGCTGGCCGGTGACGACGCCACCGCGAGCGCCGTACTCGCCTGGTTGGGCGGACAACCGAACGTCGCCGCGGCCGCCCGCCGGGCCGCCGGGGTGCGCGGTGAACTCGATCATTTCGGCGCGTTCGGCTTCCTGCAGGGGCTGCTGACGGTGCTACGTGATTCCGGGCATCGCGGTCTGCTCATCGTTCTCGACGAGGTGGAGACCCTGCAGCGGGTGCGGTCGGATGCCCGCGACAAGGCCCTCAACGCATTGCGACAGCTGATCGACGAGGTCTACGCCGGCCGCTTCCCCGGCGTGTACCTGCTGATCACCGGGACACCGGCCTTCTACGAGGGACAGCAGGGCGTGCAGCGGCTGCCACCGCTCGCGCAACGGCTCGCGACCGACTTCACGACCGATCCGCGCTTCGACAATCCGCGCGCGGTACAGATCCGCCTGCCCGGTTTCACCATGGATTCTCTTGTGACGCTGGGCAGCACGATCCGCGAACTCTATGCCTCGGGAGCCGAGAACGGTGAACGAGTCAACGTGATCGCGGACGACGCCTACATCGCGGATCTCGCCCGAGCGGTCACCGGCTCACTCGGCGGAAACGTCGGCGTCGCACCACGATTGTTCCTGAAGAAACTCGTCGGTGACGTGCTGGACCGCATCGACCAGTTCCCCGATTTCGACCCGCGCCAGCATTACAAGCTCACCGTCGGTTCGGCGGAACTGACCGATATGGAACGCAACCTGGCTCGTGCCGACGATGTCGACCTAGAGCTGTGATCGAGCAGCCCGGTCCCGACCCGATCGAGCGCCTCGATACGGTGCTCGTCCACCACATCGTGAACACCTTGGGCTGGCCGAATCTGCGCCCGCTGCAACGGGCTTCGATCGATCCGCTGTTGCGCGGAGACGATGCGATCCTGCTCGCGCCCACCGCGGGCGGCAAAACGGAATCGGCGTGTTTCCCGCTGCTGACCGCGATGGCGGCCGGCAACTGGCCGGGAGTTTCGGTGTTGTATCTGTGCCCGCTCAAGGCCCTGCTCAACAACCTCGTGACCCGGATCGACACCTACGCACAATGGATCGGTAGGAGCGCCGCACTCTGGCACGGGGATACGAGTGAGTCGGCGCGCAACCGGATCCGGCGCGAACCGCCCGACATCCTGCTGACGACGCCGGAGTCGTTGGAAGCCATGCTGATCGGGATCAAGACCGATCATCAGACATTGCTGGGGTCGGTTCGCGCCGTCGTCGTCGACGAGGTCCACGCGTTCGCAGGAGACGACCGTGGCTGGCACCTGCTGGCGGTACTGGAACGTTTACAGCGTGTGACAGGACAGCCGATCCAGCGGATCGGATTGTCGGCAACGGTCGGCAACCCACACCGGCTGCTGAGATGGCTGCAGGGATCGGGCTCGGGCAAGCGGCGTGGAACCGTTGTCGCGCCTGACCTTCCGGAACTGGCAACCGAGGACACACCTGCGGGGTCCCGATTTCCCACAGATTCCCCTCCCCTGCCCCGACCGGCCGGCGAAGTCGAACTGGACTACGTGGGATCGCTCGACAACGCCGCGAAGGTCATCGCGGCACTGCACCGCGGCGAAAAGCGCCTGGTGTTCTGCGATTCGCGCCGGCAGGTCGAACAGCTCGGCGCAGTACTGCGAGAACGCGACGTGACGGTATTCCTCTCCCATGCCTCGCTGTCCGCATCCGAACGCGCCCGTTCCGAACAAGCCTTCGCCGAGGCCCGCGACTGTGTCATCGTCTCCACCTCCACACTCGAACTCGGCATCGACGTAGGCGATCTCGACCGCGTGATCCAAATCGACTCACCCGCCACCGTCGCCTCGTTCCTCCAACGCATCGGACGCACCGGCCGCCGCACCGGCACCACCCGCAACTGCCTGTTCCTGACAACCACCACCGACGCCCTCCTCCAAGCCGCCGGTCTGTTGCTGCTGTGGAGCCGCGGCTGGGTCGAACCGGTGACCGCTCCGCCACAACCACGCCATCTCGTCGCCCAGCAACTGCTCGCCGTCACCCTCCAGCACGGCACGATCGGCAAACGACTGTGGTCGCAGGAATGGAACGGCCTCGCCCCCTTCGATCGGTCCGCCGAACCCATCTTCACCTACCTACTCGAGGCCGGATACCTCGACAGCGATCAGGAACTGGCTTTCATCGGCCCCCAGGCCGAGCATCGTTTCGGAAAACGGAACTTCCTCGAGCTGACCGCTTCCTTCACCGCCCCACCACAATTCACCATTCTCGCCGGGCGGCAGGAGATCGGCATGACCGATGTCTCCGTCCTCACCGACGACCGGCCCGGACCTCGACTACTCCTTCTCGCCGGAAGCAGTTGGCGGGTCACCTATATCGACTGGAAGCGGCGGCGGGCATTCGTCGAGCCGGCCGAGGGTGGGGGGATCGCGAAATGGGCGAGTCTCGGCATCCGGGGGCTGTCCGCTGAACTGTGCCGGGCGATGCGAGCAGTCCTGCTCGGCTCCGACCCTGATGTCTCACTGACTCGCCGCGCACAAGTTGCCCTCACCGACCATCGCCAGGAGAAAGTCGGCACCGTCGCACAGGATGCCACGCTCATCACCCGGGAAGACTCTGGAATCCGTTGGTGGACTTGGGCCGGTTACCGAGCTAATGCGACTCTCGCCGCGGCATTGGCGCCTGTTGCCGATCCAGCACAGCGACCCGATGACTTCGCGATCCGGCTCGACACCGGTCTCACTCCTGCAGTTTGGACCGCGGTCAGCAAGACTGTGGACGTCGATCAGCTTCCACTACCAGGTGTCGACTCGCGAGCTGTTGCAGGACTGAAGTTTTCGGCATTGCTACCGGACCAGCTCGCCGATGCGACGATCGGAAGCCGGCTCACAGACCCACAGACGGCTCAGGTAGTGCTACAGGAGCCCGCGCGGTGGGCGGACCGGTAGCTGTCGCGCGTAGGGTGCCGGATTCCAGGTAGCACTCGTCACGCTGAACAACCCGACGCCCGGGGGCACCAGGTCAGTCGCTGAGGTTGGCGAACGGGCGTTTGCCGCCGTGCATTGCCTTGAAGCTCTGGATCATCGACGGCTCGAGCGCCGAGGCGTCGGGTTCTTCGCGCCACCCGACCAGCAGCTGGGAACTATCAGCGAGCTGCCAGATATATAGGCCACCGGTATGACCGACAGATTCTCCCGCACCACGCCGGCGATGCTCGTCGAGCCGATGCATGCAGATTGGATTGCGCTTATGCAGCTCCGGTCGGAGTCTCGGCAGTGATCACTTCCGCACGCTCGTCGGTCAGGTCCTCGCCGTGGTAGATGAACGGTACGGCGCTCGCACCAGGGGGATGCCGTCGCCATCCGACCTGGACGCACTTCGTGCACACCGAATTCCACGGGGACGGAATTGATTTCGCCGATATCGAACAGTGTGGGTCGATCGAGGTCAGCACAGGGCCTGGGTGGATTCTCGGCACCTCAGAGATTCGACGGGGCGGAACCGAACGCCACTGTCGTGCGTCCAACAGACGAGAAACTGTTCGATGTCCCGGCGAGGAGCGAGATGGCCGACTTTCAAGTCGTACCCGATGACGTGGACAAGTTCGGTGGGGCGATGCGTGACCTCGCCGGTCAGGCCGGTGCAGCCGGCACTCACGTGACCAAGTGGTACAACCTGTCGGAGGCACACACCGGGATATTTGTCGAGGTCAAGGGGATCGTCGAGCACATCCGTCAGAATCTCGAGGACAACTACAAGCACCTGCAGACGTTGGCCGACAACTCGGCAACCGAGCTCGGCAAAGCCGCGCAGCTCTATCGGACCACCGACTACGAGCACGCACGCCAACTCGACGAGACCTACCCCGGGACCGCGCGATGACCCGCCCCGAGGAGAAACTGGTCGAGCCGCAGGCCGAGGATCCCATGCCCGGTCCGGTCTCGTTCGTCGCCGGTGGCAACTTCATCTCCCCCGCGTACTACATCTCGACCACGATCAAGACTCTGGTCGGTTTCGATGTCTACGGCTGGGCGGGAGAGAAGGTCAACGGCGACTGGGAGGCGGTCAAGAAGGCTGCCGGAGCCGCGGGCAACCTGAGTCGTTTCAATTCGGCGTACGCGGAGTCGATCAACACGCAGTGGCAGCAGACCGCCGGTGCCACCTGGCATGGTCACGCCGCGGGCAACTCGGAGACCTACTTCAAACAGCTGGCTGCCTGCGTCGAGTTCCAAGCTCGCCCGCTCGAGGAGATCGAACGGCAGCTGACCAACATCAGCACCGGCATGCGGGAACTGGGCCGACGAGTAGGGGATTTCCTGCAGGACATCTCGGATATGGTCCTGCTCTGGCTCGCCTCACAGGCCGCCGAGGCCATCCTCGCCTCCAGCCTCGTCGGTGCGCCTGCCGCGGCGGCACAAGCCGCGGTCTCGGCCGCATACCTCGTCCAGATCGTCGCCAAGGTGGGGCAACTCATCAATCTCGTCACCACCGCGTACAAGGCGATATACGGGATGATCGGTGCACTGAACGCCCTGTCGAGCCAGACGACACCGGACAACCTTCCGCCGCTGCCGAATTCAACCTACGACCATCCGGGGGTGTGACCGAATGGAGAATCCGCCCGAATTCAGCTTCGACGTAGCTCAGGGCGACCTCGGAGCCTCGCGCCAATTGCGCCGTTCCCTCGAGACGATCAAATCCGCCGTCACCGACCCCCATCTACGCAAACAACTCGATGATGTGCTGAGCGGGCGCCGCAGCATGCGCGACTTCGGCACCTCCGATGCGTTCGCGGGGATCATGGACTCTGTTCCCCCGAGCCAGCTCAACCGGGCTCTGACCATGCCGGAAGACCAACGTCTGGCCCTGGCCCAACGTGGTGAACAAGAACTCGAACGTCTCCGAAACGAGCAGGAGGAGCCCCCAAGCCCTCCAGTGCGACCGGCGCCCTCGCCGCCGAGCCCACCGGATCGACCGAAAGATACTGGAAGCCAAGTTATTCCTGGAACCCGGAAGCCGAATCGCGAACAGCTGTATACCCCGGACGAACCGGATGAGGACGACCTCTACTTCCAACAGCGACGTGACCGCGGGTGGCTCGCGTGAGCAGACGCCCCGGCAAGAATCTCGACGTCACTGTGCGAACCGAGCTGCGCGAAGACTTCGCCAAGGACCCGGAATTCGATCCCGAACAGACCTTCGTCCTGCAACTGGTCGACCAGCTGCCCGACGCCTGCACCCGCCACGGTGAGCAGGCTGTCGAACAGCCGGAGAAGGACTTCGAATTCCGTCCACGACGGACCAGACGAGATCCGGACCGCACTCGATGGGTACAGCGAACGGCCACTTACGAAATCGGATTTCTACTTCGGGGAATTTATCGCCTCTCGACCTTCAGGTGGCAGGACAACAGCCCGCCGTCGACGATCCTCGAAGGTGCCTGGCCGGTGTGCGCGAAATGTCAACGTACTAGACGCATTCTCCAGTACATCGGGCATGTCATCGTCCTGGCGGGGGTCGCCCTGATCCTGATCGTCTTGGCCGCAACCCAAACGACGAGCTCGGATCACCTACCTGTACCGCTGGTGCTGGCAGTCTTTCCCGGATGGCTGCCATTCGGATTGCTCGCCGCTGTGTTGATCTACCGGCGGTCGACGACCTACGTGCTGTTCCGACCGATCACCGAGCTGGGCTCAGCGCAGATCGTGGCGCATCCGGACTTCGCGAAGGCGTTCGAATCGCGGGGAACAGTCTCGTGATCAACGAACTCGAGAACCGGGCGTACGCCCCAGCTGGGCGGCTCTGAAACGACCACCAGCCTGAGGACATGCCTTTCGGTCGCGGTACGT
Organism: Nocardia spumae; assembly: GCF_020733635.1. Taxonomy (NCBI): domain Bacteria; kingdom Bacillati; phylum Actinomycetota; class Actinomycetes; order Mycobacteriales; family Nocardiaceae; genus Nocardia; species Nocardia spumae. The sequence goes on from NZ_JAJFZL010000001.1 coordinate 4,832,940, forward strand.
CGACAGTCGGCTGCCGCCCAGGGACGAGACGCGAACAGTGATCACACTCGGACTCGTCACCGCGATCGGGCCTGCCACTGACCGTACTGATCCTGGTGGTAACACTGCCGGAACGACGGCACAAACCAATGAGTCGCACGATGAGCAAGCCAGGCAGATCACCGGCGGGGCGACGAAAACGGAGACCGCACGCACCGCCTTGCGGCTGCTCGTCCGGCAACAACAGCAACATGACGCCATCGCCTGGCTCGCCGATCACTAGCCCTTTCTCTCCGAGGAAGAGATCGCCGAAGACAGCGAGCGGCAGCCACCACGGTGACCCCTACGGTTCGCGCCCTCTACCTGGCCGATCACAGCGCAGTCTCCCGGATCCAGCGTCACGAACCGGTACGACACGCGTTCGACCGGCTCAACACCTCAGCCGGAGTCATCTGCTCATGCGCCGTCACCACCGACGAAGCGGCCTTCAGCGCCCGCAACCCCGGCGAACTCCACAAAATCCTCCAGATCTACACCGAGGCATTCCGATACCTCCCGATGGACCCGGCGATCGACCCCATCGTCCGGTCGATCCGGCAACAGCTCCGGGCCGCCGGCCAAGGGCGCTCCGCTCAGGCCACCGACCTCCTCATCGCCGCAACCGCGGTCCACTACGGTGCCACCGCCCTGCACTACGACAAACACTTCGAACTCATATCCGCCGCGCACCCCGGTCTGCGTCAGCACTGGATCGTGCCGCGCGGCTCGATCCCCTGAGGCGAAAGGGACTGCTGCACATCGGATGACAGTGTCACCTCCCTACTCCACATGCGAGGTGCGCCAGAGGACGTGCTCGCGGCTGACCGCCTTCTCAGCGTCGGCTACCGCAGAGCCCCAGTGGTTTTCATCGGTGTGCCGCAAGGTTTCAGCGATGAGCGCCAGCTCATTCGACGTGACCGCATAGAGGTTGGATACGCGACTGTCGTGCCGGGCCGACGACCATGCGGCTAAACCCGCGATGGACGCCGCCACCACGCCCGCGAGGTCGAAATTGATGGCGCCGAATGCCTTTGCCAGCGCCGCGGAGACCCCGGCGATCTCGAAGATGAGCGCCGTCATCCCGAGGACCCGTCCGCGGTATCGGTGGCGTGTCGACTTTGCCGCGTACCAACACTGTTGGCCGTGGATGCGCTGTTCGAGGTATTCCTGGCGACGTTCAGCGAAGGAGGACTGGCGCAATGCGCGCATGCGCTCGCTGATGGCAGCGCTCGTCGTGGGCTGAAGTTGCACCTCCGGAAAGCTGCACTGTAGTTGGCGGATCCGGTCTATGAGCCGGCCGTCGGCGTCGGATTCCGACAGCGTGTGTTCGAATGGAGCGCCGCACACAGCGTATTTCCAGGCCACCGCCCTGGCGGCTTCGGCCAGCGCCCGGCCCTCGTGCCAGGTCCGATTGGGGCGCGAGCTCAACAGGCCGATGTCCAGGGTGAGGATGACGACGAAGGTGAGTGCGGTCGCGACAGCAGCCAAGTCTGTGCGCGCCGCCCCCACCCTGAAGCTCACGGCTGCGCAGGCAGCTGCTACGACCGCGAGCACCAACCGGAGGCCGTGACCGCGCAGATAGGCACGTTGGCCGGCCACTGCTGCTTCATCGGCGGCCTGAAATAGGCCCGGTAGGTCATCGAACCGGAGCATCACATCGACCGGCTTCGATGGTGATCATGACCTGACGGTAGCAGCGCGGCTCGCATTCGTCGTGACATTCGTGATCGTGAATTCTGTTGCGGAAGAGACTATTCCAATTCGCGCCGCGCCCCTGCGGGCCACACGATGTCCACACCGATACCACTGCGACGCGCGGAAGCCACTGCGTCGGCCGCGCTGCCCGGCTCCCCCGAGCCGCCGTCCCAGACCGCCAGAAGAGTTTCGATATCGGCCAGGACCATGTCGTTGGCAGCGCGATAGGCGGCCGGGCAGGGCTCGTCGTAGGGCATCACCCGGACCGTCTCGGCGCGTGCGAGCAACTCGTCGAATCCATGTCGTGCATCGGCCGGGACCACCCGCTCCCGATACCGCCGAGCCGGCAGGACGACCTCGAGACGGCCGCCTGCCGACAGGACCGCGCTGGCGAAAATGGTGTCCGCTCCGGGCGCTAGACAGCTCACCCCCACCAGGTCCTCGGCATACGGTTGCAGCCGAGTATTGAACTCGCGCCGGATCAGATCGGCTGTGTGCGAGGTGAAATGGATGTGCCCGGTGACACCGATCCGCGTCACCGCACCTGACCCGATTCGGCGAGGTGTCGTTTCAGCTGAAGACGATCAGGGATCCCATCGTTGCCGAATACCGCACACTTCAGTGCCGCGGACCATGATGCGATATCCAGCGCTGCGCCAATTTCCGATCCCGCCGCGATTGCCCAGGCGAGCGCGCCGTGGAAGGTGTCGCCCGCACCGCAGGAATCTTTGGTGTCCACCGGATAGCCCCGATAGCGATGACTTCCGGTGCCGTCCAGATATGTTCCGCCGAGGGCGGCTTGGGTTGCCACCAGCGCCTGTGGCCGGAAATCCTCGAAGACCCGCTGCATGGCGCTGTCCAGCGACTGACCTGGGTGCCGTTTGGTGAAGAACTTCTCCGGCGCGACGATGTATTCGATGCCGCTCAGAAAGTCCTCGCTCGTCTCCTTGTAGCCTCCGGTGTCCATGACCACCGGCACTCCCATGTCGCGGCAGGTGGTGACCGCAGCCCGGCTCAGCACCGCGTCGGTGCAATCCAGCAGCGCTGTGTCGGCGCAGTCGAAAATTGTCGGCAAGCGGTGCAAGAGTTCCGAATCGGCCGCCGGCTGCGGGAGCCACATCGTCGAGCGGGTTCCGTGATCCGCTGCGACGATCACCGCCGAATGTTGACTGATCTGGTCCCGTTCGAACAGGTTGACATCAATCGGCTCCCGGCCGAGTTCCTGCCGCAACACCTCGGCGTGGACACCGGAACCGCACATGGCGTGCAAACTGACTCCGCCGTCACCGAGTCGTGCGGCGGCTATTGCGCCTCGCCCGGCGGGACCACCGACCACCACCGCGTATTGGCGGACCGGATTCTCACTGTCCTCATCGGGGTGACTGTCCAGCACGTAGAGATAGTCGATGGTGGCCATACCTACGACAGCTACCGTGGGGGACGGATTCACGAGAACTTGCCGGCTATCCATTCGCTTCCTGCCTTGGCTGAGGTCGGGTAGTGGACATCTTCGAGATCGGCATCCTCGGCGATGCGCCGCGTCGTGACGATAACGGTCCCGGCGTTGCGGCGGAGCATGGTTGCCGGCACGCCCGCCGCCTCCGGGAAATGAGTCATCTGGTGGATGATCCGTGCTTTGCTCCGATCGAACCCGAGGACCATCAGCCCGGCGCATTCGATTGCGGACGACAGACCGACGGTGATCACCGATCGGGATGGTTGGTTCGGATCGATGTAACGACGTCCGTGTTCACTCAATTCGACGATGCGGCAGCCATCTTCGGCAATGTCGTCCGGATCTTTGTAGGTGCCGATCTCGTATCCCAGCACTTCTCCCTCCGGCGAGATCGAAATACCGTGCACAGCAGGAGGATGCAGGCGAATGATCCGCTGTGCGGCTTGCACCGGATCGAGGTTTTCGCTGATCTGACCCGACAACAGATGTAGCTGGCGCGGATCAGGACCCAGACCGCGTTCGGTCAATGGCTCGATCAGCGCCTCGAGGACATGCCGGGTACGCGACGAGTGATGGCGAGTGAATACGCCGAAGGTCTCGGTGTCGGAAAGTATAGGCGCCGATCCGAACGGTTTCGGCGCGTACTGGTCAGCGATGCGCAACATGGCGCCGAAGAGCTGCGTCGCGGCCCGCCCGGTCGGCAACACGACACTGCGATGCGGCGCTTCGTTCGCGATACGGAAATAGGTGTGAGCGGCAGCCTCTGCCGCCAGCATCTCGTTGTCGAAGGCCACGACACCAGCAGGCCATCCGGACACTCTCGGGGGCCTGTTCGGCTGTTGAGTTTCAGGCCCGAGGGCACGACCGTCGACCGCCGGGTTCTGCAGATCACCCACCAGGCTGTCGAGTGTTTCGTCCCGCCGATCCAGCCAGTCGACCCATTGGGTGGGCGACAGGAAATAGCCGAGCCCGTGCGGTTGCACGTCCTCCAAACGAACCCAGTAGATCGGCAGCTTGGCCCGATCGGCAAGCGCCACTTCGCGTTTGACGTGAATACTCGTATCGGCGGATGCACAGAACAGCAGCACCAGCGCGGACGCTTCATTGATGGCTTCCGAGATCGCCTCGTCCCACTTCGACCCCGGCGGGACATCCCGGGGCGCCCACCAGGTGGCGATCCCATGCCGCAGGAAGTATCTGGCAATGTGCTCGACCACTGCCCGCTTGCTGCTGTGATAGCTAATGAAGACCGCCATCGACTCCCCCTTGTGCGCGTGGTGCGAACAGAGCCCGGTCACCGCATGAAGATCGGCAGGCCCACGTCAACCGTCAGTTCGATCGCCGCTCGGGCGTGTTGTCCACCGGCACCGTAGTTTACGCTGCCGACTCCTGTGCTCCCACTCGTACCACAGGCCTGATCATCCAGCCCTGCATGATTATCGGCAAGCAATCGATCGGGCAGGTCGTGATCAGCACGCGTCAACGCAGTCGCATGGTCTCCCGACGGCGCGCAGACCGCGCCGGCTCCTACGATCACGCCGTGCGTATCTGGAATGCTCACGCTCACAATGCAATCGGCATCATCGGCATACATCGGGATCGCATCACCGATATCGAACAGCGCGTGGGCGCTCTGCAGGGCACCGGTTGGGAAGGTGTAGCCGCCCGCGCCTACGACCACGCTCACCGCGAGTGGATGAGCGGGGCAAGAGAATTCGTCGATGGCGTTCGCGAGATGAGTGAATCTGCGAAGGAGGCGCATGCGGCCTACAGCCGCGCCCTGGAACTCAACCGGCAGATACTCGACAGCGCCGACACATGATCGTCGACTGGCATACGTACTACGATGTCGCGAGCAAGTGCCGTCAACTCGCCGAGGATCTCCGCGCGGCGGACAAGCCGGTACACAAGGGAGCCGCTTCTACATCGAATTGGACAATTCTATGGTGCCGTTCATGGACCCTACTGGTTGAGCGCCATCTCTCCACATCCGTATATCAGACAGAACATTATCGCCACCGATGACTGATTCCTGGGTGCCGGTACGCGCGGCTGCGAATCTCGCCGGATTACCGCACGCCGGTCACGATCGAGAAGCTGGCCGCGCGCGACCCTGCCTCCGATCGGCCGAGCGACCGGCCCAGATGCCACCGAATATGATTACCCGTCAACGGTGTTCCCGGCACAGATACCGGTGAATTAGAGTCACATCAAACATGGAATGTCGGGACACCGAGGGGCGTTGGCCATGGGGCCACTGCGGCCCACGTTTGCAGGCCAATCCGCAACACAGAGGCGTGAGCACAGGCTGACAGCCACCGCGCCCCATCGACCGAACGTGCCAACCGCTACCGGCATCGACCGCAGCGGCGGCGCGGTGAGTGGTGGTAACGACAAATGGACTCCCCCACAAGTTGCGAGCGATTCCTCTACCCACAGCGCGCTTTACGAATAAGCTAGCCAGCGGGCTGCCGCAGCCACTGTTCCCACCAACAAGCATGAGGTTACGTTGTTAGCTGACGCTCGATAGCGAATCCCCTGTCGCGCTTGTCGGTTCATTCTCTGGAGTCTCCCCCTTTGACAACCCCACGTACTGATCTGTCCGCGGCCCCGGCCGCTCCCGGCTGCCCGGTTCAGCACGCCGGCTCCCCCGTCGACACCGACGGTCCCCGAATCCTGCTGGACACACCGGCATTCGTCGCCGACCCGCACAGCGCGTATCGGGAGATGCGCCGTCGCTATGGGTCTCTGGTGCCGATCGAACTGTCCCCGGGTGTGCCGGCGACTTTGGTCATCAGTTATCACACCGCGCTGCGGATCCTCAACGATCCCGACCATTTCCCGGCCGACCCGCGGTCGTGGGAGAAGACCGTGCCCGAGGACTGCCCGGTCCGCCCGATCATGCAGTGGTATCCGAACGTGATCCGCAATACCGGCGGTGTTCACCTGCGCTATCGGCAGGCGTTCACTGCGGCCTTCGACGGGGTCGACCTGCACAAGCTGCACACCACGGTCGAGAAGATCGCCATCCCGCTGATCAACGAGTTCTGCGAGACCGGTTCGGCGGATCTGTTGTCCCAGTACGCGTTTCCACTGACGTTCGAGGTGCTGAACCGCATGGTCGGCTGTTCGGCCGAGCTGGGCCGGCGGGTGGCCACCGGTATGGCGGCCATGTTCGACACCGTCAACGCCGCCTGGGGTTTGAACCATTTGAGCCAGGCGTTGTCGGAACAGGTCCAGCTGCGCCGCGCGTCCCCCGGCGACGACGTCACCTCGCGGCTGGCCCACCATCCGGCCAAACTCAGCGATGAGGAGATGCTCTACAACCTGATCGTCTTCTACGGCGGCGGTATCGAACCGCAGCAGAATCTGATCTCCAACACGTTGCTGCTGATGATCACCGACGAACGTTTCGGCGGCGATTTCCTCGCCGGCAGCTTGTCCACTCGCGATGCGCTGGACGAGGTGTTGTTCACCGATCCGCCGATGGCGAATTTCTCGATCACCTATCCGCGCCAGCCGATTCTGATCGACAACGTCTGGCTGCCTGCCCATCAACCGGTGGTGGTCAGCCTTGCCGCCTGCAACAACGACCCGTCGATCGAGGGCGGCGACCGTACGGGTAACCGATCGCACCTGGCGTGGGGTGCGGGCCCGCATGCCTGCCCGGCTCGTTCGGTGGCATATCTGGTGGCCCAGGACGCGATCGATCAGTTGCTCGATGCGCTGCCCGAGATCCGCCTCGCTGTCGATCCGGGCGAGATCAGCTGGCGCCCCGGCCCATTCCACCGGGCGATGACCGCACTGCCGGTCACCTTCCCTCCGTCACCTCGACTGAATCTGGCGTAGGCCGGACAGAGACATGCAGGCCGAGCCGGACGGGTGAACCGTCTTCGGCCTGGATTATCCCGGTGGCTCACTTGTCGTTCGAGAGCCACACACTCCCTTGGCGCGCTGCGCCTCTCGCCCCTCCTCCATGGTGTCGACGGTGCGCGCGGCGGGGTCGGTAGCGGCGATTCTCGCGTCACCTCGAGTTCGATCCGATACGGTTTCGACATGGCTCGAATCTGGGCGAGCCGCGAAACCCCTGACAGATAAGCCAAAAGCAGACATTTCGATTCTAAACCTCAGTTCCCTGTAACACTCCTCACAGTCATAGCTATCTCACACCAGGCCGACGCGAACCGTACGCCGGCCGGCTCGCCGCGGGGGAACACCTTCGCGCCGTACAGAGATGAGGGAACTTGACCAATCCACCGAACGCACCGCAGGCGCAATATCCGCAGAACTCGCCGCCGGCCTACTACCCGGCGCCGCCCAAGAAACGGAAGAAGTGGCCATGGGTGCTCGGCGGGATCGTGCTCTTCTTCGTGCTGCTGATGGGTAGCTGCATGGCGTTGGTGGGCGGGGCCGTGAACTCGGTCGACAAGGAGTCCAAGCGCGAGGTGACGGTGACCTATCAGGTCGAGGGGACGGGTCCGGACAGCTCGATCACCTACTCCGGCAGGGACTTCAACATCGCACAGGAAAACGGGGCGACGCTGCCGTGGTCCAAGCAGGTGACCATCGACGGCCTCGGCAAGACGGTCAGCCTCAGTGCGACCAATGACGAGAAGGGCGGCGACGTCACCTGCCGAATCCTGCTCGGCGACAAGGTTATCTCCGAGCAGAAGTCCAGTGGTCCTTTCGCGTCCGCCAGCTGCACCGGGGACGCCGGTCAGAAGTAGTCGACCGGGCCGGCCGCCGAGAGTGCGGTCGGCCCTGCCGCTCCCCGACTCGCAGAAGAGAATCGATGACAGCGCAGCCGCCTGACAACCAGCCCTACGGTCAGCCTCCCTACGGCCGACCTGCCTACGGCCCCGCTCCCTATCCCCCGCCCCCGCCCCCGCCCCGAAAGACCGTGATCTGGCCGTGGATTCTGATCGGCGGCCTGGTGTTGCTGTGCGGTGGATGCTTCGGACTCGTCGGCATCGCCGGGAATTCGGCGAACAAGACGTCGACCGCGGCACCCTCGCCCGAAGCCGCCGAGCAACAGGCCGCGACAACGCCGAGTGGGCCACGCGGACCGGTTGTCGCCACGGCCGGCGCTGAAGTCCGCGACGGCACATTCGCCTTCGTGATCACCGGGATCGACGCACCGGTCGCGACTCTCGGCGACAACCGGTTCCTCAGGCAGACCGCCCAGGGCGAATACGTCGTCGTGCACGCCGATGTCACCAACATCGGCACCACACCGCAGAGCTATTTCGGCTCCAACCAGAAGCTCATCGACGACCGCGGCCGCCGATACACCAACGACACGGTGGCCGAGATCGACATCAACGACCGCGGCGTCATCGGCGCGGAAATCAACCCCGGCAACAAGATCTCGGTCGCCATCGCGTTCGACGTGTCACCTGGGACCGTGCCGGCCACCATCGAGTTCCACGACTCGATCTTCTCCGGCGGTGCGCGGGTGGCGGTGCGATGAGCGGCGACCGTATCGATCGAGCGATGGACGACACACTCTCCGACGACCCGGACCTGGCCGAATTGCCGGTGGCGCAGCAATGCTTGTCCTATGCGGAGATCACCGGGTTCTACAACGAACTCCGTGTCCGGTTCGATTGGACCGATGTCGATCTCGACGCCGCCCTGTCCTCCGATCATCGCGCGGAGTTGCAGGCGTGGCGTGAACGGCATCGGCAGGTGTGGTCGACTCGGGATGTGGCCGCGGTCGGAATCGCGGGGCTCGTCGGCGCACTGTGCGTGTGGTTCGACGCGACCGTCGATCGGCCGCTCGGCAACCGATTCCACCGCCTTGCCGACGGCGAGCGCGGTCGCGGCCGGGAACGGGAGGCCAAGCGCCTTCCGATCGACTTCCTGGGAGCCCAATTCGGCGGTCGCGCGGACCGAATCGCATCCGGTGGCCACGAGCTGCTCCGAATCTTCACGACACTCCGGCAGATTCTCGCCGGTGAATTCCACGGAACTCGCAACGAGGACAGCCCGAGGATCGAGGTCACCGCGGGCGACCGTTTCGACCGAGCGCAGGATTGGCCGGACGCGGCCCGGCGACTGATGCAACATCTCGCGACGGAATTCCTCACCCCCATGAGCCTTCCGATGCCGGGGATGTCGTGGCTGCGTGCGGCCGACAGCGAGATCACGCGACAGTTCGCGCTACACGCCTACTCGGACATGCGAGCCGGTGAGGGATGGAATCAGCGCGACGCCACGATGGTTCCGCCCCTACCCACGACCATGACCGAACTGCTGATCCGCACCCATACCTGTGCCGAAAGTTATCGCGAGTCAGGCAGTTTCACGCCTTCCAACGACCGATATCGCCGAAAACAGAACGAACTCCTGCTCGCGGCGCACACGCTGGTTGCCGCGGCCTCGCTGGGCACGGCGACAGCGCAACTGCTCGCCATTCGAACCGAACGCGGCGTCCTGGATCCCGCGATTCGGCACCTCCAGCTGCCCGCGCTGGTCCGCGCCGGATGGCTGGCGATCAATGTCGTCGGCGACGCGCGGTCGGCGACCGAACATCCGGCTCGCAGCTGGGACGAGCTGGTCCTGCAGATGGAGGAACTCGACCTGCCCGGGCAGCTGGCGAGCCGCATCGAGGGTTAGGCAGACGTCCCGAAACTCGATTCCTTCAGCTGGTAATGGGCGTTGGTTCGGACGGTGAACGCTCGGGCAGGGCGTGGGGCAACCGGCGCACGGCGGTGGAAGCGAGTGGAGCCAGGGCTGCGGCTGCGGCGAGAATGCCGGTGACGAGGGCCACGTGAAAACCTCCGAGTGTGCCGGAGAGCGGGCCGATACACGATTGGCCGATCGGGATCGCTGCGTAGGACAGTAGATTGTCGTAGGACGACACTCGGGAGATGGTGTGTTCGGGCACGTGTTCCTGCAGCGAGGTATCCCAGCTGATCGCCAACGCCGACATCCCGGCCCCGCCGACGAAGGCGGCGATGATCAGCCACGATGGCGCCAAGTGTGCACCGAGCGCGATCATCGGCAGGGCGGACAGCACGCCCATGAGTAGTCCGAACCGTAAAAGGTGTCCCATGAGCAGGCGGGACATCAGCGCGCTCATCAGCAGCATGCCCAGCCCTCGGGCCGACAGCACGAACCCCCAGAGCTGTTCTCCGGAGAGGTGTTTGGTCAGGGCGGGGCCGAGGATCTGCCAGCTTCCGGTCAGGACCAGGTTCACCACGAAGAAGGCGACTGTCACCGTCCAGATCCACGGTGTCGACCGGAACTGCGCCCAGCCTTCACCGATCTCGGCCAGCAGACTACGCGCGGCCGAGGTCACCGGTGTCGCCAGCGGTAACCGGGCCAGGCACACCGCCGCGGCAAGGAAGCTGGCCGCATCCCCAGCTATCGCCGCACCGCTACCGACCGTCGCGACAATCACGCCCGCCGCGCCCGGCCCGAGGATCTTCGTGGCGTTGCGCGCCATACCCAGCAGCGAATTCGCCTGGCGGAGCTGGGATTTATCGACCAGGTCGGATACCACCCCACGCAAGGCCGGTGTGGTGAACGCGGCCAGGACACCGTTGCCGCACTCCAGCAACGCCACCGCGGGCAACCAATAGTGTCCGGTCAACAGCAGCACCGCGACACTGCCCTGGGTGAGCGCGGAACCTGCATTGGTCACCAGCAGCACCGTCCGCCGGGAGTAGCGGTCGGCCATCGCGCCGCCGATCAGCAGGAATGCCAGCATCGGCACCGTGCGGGCCACCAACACCACACCGAGCTGCCCGATGCTGCCAGAGGCATCCAGCACCGCGAACGCCACCGCCACCGGAGCCATCGCACTGCCCGACAGTGACACGGTCTGCCCGAAGAAGAACCACCGGAATCCCGCATGCCGCAGGGGAGAAAAACGCATTTGCACGAGTCTGCGGAGCGGACCACGGTTCGACTAATGTTTCGGATGGAGGCGAAACATGGTCAGGCTTCGGCTGAACGCGGCGGCGGTGTCCCAGTCTCGGTTCGCGCTGTCCCCGCTTGCCGAGACCTTGGGGTCGGTGCTCGTGTTGGGCAAGGACGGGCCCGCCAAGCCGTGGCTCGCCTCCTGGTACGGGCGTCACCACACCGATTTCCTGGCCGGCCTCGATGGTGACCCGTTCGCGATCGGTCTGGTCCGGCTGCTGGCCACCACGAAATGGATACCGCGGTTCGTCGCGATCCCCCCGCCCGGCGGGATGCGAACAACACTCGACGACGAACTGGCCGCGGTCGCCGCCATGCCTGACGCGCTTGTGCGCACCGAACTGGAGCTTTCGGTGGCCAACAGCTGGCTGCGCCATGACCTGGACTGGCTGACCGGGCACAGCTGGGGAGCCAGAACCTCCGACATGCTGCGGTCGGCTTGGCGGGCATATGTGTTTCCGGAATGGCCTGGTCGCCGTGCGGTATTGGAGCGCGAGATCACCTATCGCTCCGGTGTGCTGGCCCGTGAGGGCTGGCCGCCTGCGCTGCGGCACATGGCCCGGCGCAGCGCCTGGGTCGGGTCGGACACGATCCAGTTCGGTACGCAGGACGCTCCGGACCGTATAGTCGGCGACGCTGGAATGCTGTTCGTGCCGGTCACCCATACCAGTGGCTCCTGGTTGTGTGAGGCGCCACCGGACCGGCGCGCGCTGGTCTACCCCGCCCGGGGTTTCGCCGTCGAGGATCGCGAACCGGTCGATACCGCTCTGGAGCGGCTGATCGGCCACAACCGCGCCGCGATCCTGCGCGAACTCGAACGACCAGCGACCACCAGCGAACTGGCCACCTTGTTCGACCTGTCCCTGGGCACCGTCGGCGGGCACCTGACGGTGCTGCGCGACGCCGGACTGATCACCGGCACCCGGATGGGCCGCAGAGTCACCTACCGCCGCACCGAAGCCGGGGACCTGCTCATCGCCATCAACCGGGGATCGAACCGCAATCACAACGAACACGGCCACCACATCGGCTGATCACAGACTCGATCCCGGGCCAGGGCGATACGTCGTCCCCATGGGGCTCACCGCCGCCGCGCGGTCCCGACCACCAACGGCACAATGGTCGGCATCATCGTCGGCATTCGCGTGTGCTCGATCTCGTCGATGTCGAAATCGCTTGCCTCCAGCAGGGATTCGAAATCTCGGTTGGCGTGGCAGCCGTCGGCGAGGCGTCGTTGCAGCGGGGTGATCAGGTCTTGCACTCCTGCGCGCAGGCCGGTGCCGCGAACGTGTTCGTGGAAGAGGAACTGGCCTGCGGGGCGGAGGACGCGGTGGAGTTCGCTCAGGGCTCTTGCCGGGTCGCGGAGCGAGCAGAACACCAGGGACGCGGTGACGGTGTCGAAGCTGGCGTCGGGGAATTCCAGGTTGTGGGCGTCACCGTCCACGATGGCGATCGGGACGTCGGGCGCGTCGTCCCGCGCCGCCAGCTGGGCGCGCATCACCGGGTTCGGTTCGAGTAGGACGAGTTCGTCCAGGTCGTCGGGATAGTTGGGGAGCGACAGGCCGTTGCCGACGCCGATTTCCAAGGTGCGGCCGCGCGCGCGGGCGAGCTGGGCGCGGCGCATATCGGCTTGGCCGGCTCGATCGACGCGGGCCATGAAGCCGGGATACCAGCGAGCGAATTGGCGCTGGCCGAAGGTTGCGGTAGTCATGCAGACGAGTCTGGTCTGTGACAGCGGGCCACGTCATGGCCCTTTCGGGCCATTGTCGGCGACCGCAACGCCCAGCGCCTCGCACGATCATCTCTTGTCGTGAGACCCTGACGAGACGACGCGTTAGAGGGACATCATGTTGCGCATCGAGGACCAGGTAGTTCGTCATGTGACGACCGTCGGTGGCGACGTCGCCTATTCGGCGGTCGGCACGGGTCCCGCGCTGCTGATCGGCGGCTGGTGGTGCAGTCATCTGACCCTCAACTGGGAGGATCCCCGGTTCCGGGCATTCCTGTCCCGGCTGACTGAGCGATTCACCGTCATCCGATACGACCAACCCGGGCGCGGTATGTCCGGGCCCGCCGGATCTCCACTCGATCTGGACGGTGAGATCGCCGTGACGGCCGACATCATTGACGCGCTCGAATTGGAGCGCGTCGCCGTGCTCGGCGCGTCGTCGGGTGGGGCGGTCGCGGCGGGCATCGCGGCGCGGCTACCCCGACGGGTGCATCGGCTGGTGCTCTACGGCGCGTTCGCCCGGGGATCGGATATCGCGCCGGCCAGTGTGCGGGAAGCGCTGGTGAACACCATCTCCGCGCACTGGGGGCTGGGCTCGCGTCTGCTCGCCGATATCTTCGTCCCCGGCGCGGACAACGCCGAACGTGAGCGGTTCGCCCGGTTCCAGCGCCTGTCCGCGACCGCCGAACAGGCCGCGCGATCACTGTCGGCCACCTACGAACTCGATGCGACGGATTATCTTGCGGCCGTGACAGTTCCGACGACGGTGCTGCACCGCCGCGACGATCGCGCGGTGCCCTTCGCGCTGGGCGCCGACGTCGCTCGCCGCGTCCGCCGGGCAACCGTGGTCGAACTTCACGGCGAGGATCATTTCCCGTGGCGCGGGGACGCGACCGCTGTGGTCGACGAGATCCTGCGCGGGCTCGGGCATCCGGTGCGGTCCCGGCCGGTCCCAGCGGGACCCGACGCGGTGACCGAGCGGGAACGGGAGATTCTCCGGCTGGTCGCCGACGGGCTGACCGACGCGCAGATCGGCGAACGGCTGATGCTGAGTCCGCATACGGTTCATCGGCACGTCGCCAACGCTCGCACCAAACTGGGGGTGCGGTCGCGGGCGGCTGCCGCGGCGGCAATCAGAGCCGACCGCTCGGACCCCACACCCTGATCACGCACCTCGAGGGCTTCCTGTATATACCGCTACGTTTCGAATTCGTTTGCGACGGATCCCACTGCCGCGACGGCGTTCAGCTGGACCGCGACCATCCTGTTGATCGTCGCGGCAGTGGCAGCGGTGCGTTCGGTCATATCGAGCCTGACCGAAGTCGAGACCATCGGAAAGAAGAGCGTCGAAGTCGTCACCACGCGGGCCAGCGTCGACGAAAAGTACGCCACCGGCCTCGAGCGGATCGGCAAGGCCGTGGACTCGATGTCGCAGTAGAAGCGACCGTCGGCGACGAGGGTCTTTCGGACGTGCCCCACCGGGCGTTCCGTCTCTACCGGTGCTCCGCTCCCGGCGGATAGCGTCGGTTGCTGAGTGGTGCGGCCGAGCCGACAGGGTTCGGCAGCGCCTATTCGACGACGAGTATTCGAAGGCGAACTGATGGGCGATCCACGCGAATCTCATCTGACCCAGTCGGATTTGTTCTCCTGGAGTATGGAGCGCGATGCCATTCTGCGCTCGACAGTGGTGTCGACTCTGATGTTGGATACCACCCCGGACGTGGATCGATTGCTGCGAATGATCGACCGTGGAACGCGGATGGCGCCGAGGTTCCGCGACAAACTGGTCGCGTTGCCGATCGGCCTGGCTCCGCCCCGGTGGACCCCGGACACCGATTTCGATTTGTCATGGCACGTGCGTCACGTCGCGTTGCCCGCGTCGACAGATGCTTCCTCGGTCCTGGAATTCGCCCGCTGCGAGGCGATGACCGCCTTCGACCCGGCACGACCACTGTGGCAGGCGACGCTGCTGAGCGGACTGAGCGGCGGGAGGGCCGCGCTTGTTCTCAAGTTTCATCATTCGCTGAGCGATGGTGTGGGCGGCATTCAACTGGCGAACGAGATTGTCGATTTCACCCGGGCCGGGCGCGATCCGGAACCGGTTCCCGAGCGCCCTGTCGCACAGCGCCGCGGGCTGCCCGCCATCGTGGCCTGGAATTGGGCCGTCGGCTCGGCACTGGCGCGCAGCGGTGCGTCACGGCTGCCGCTGCTGGCTCGGCGAGCTGTGACAGCTCCGATTCGAACCGTCCGCGACAGCGCGGCCATGGCGATTTCGTTCGGGCGTCTGGTGCGCCCGGTCACCGATACCTGGTCCCCGGTGATGACGCGGCGCGGTCTCGGACGACGGTTGGCGACCCTCGATGTCCCCGTCGCGGACTTGCGTGCGGCAGCGCATACCGCGGACTGCACGATCAACGACGCCTTTCTGGCCGCGGTCGTCGTGGGTTTGCGCACCTACCATGCCCGCCACGGCGCGGATGTCGAGCGGCTTCGAGTGACGATGCCGATCAGCCTGCGCAGGGCGGGCGATCCGATCGGCGGGAATCGCCTCACGTTGTCCAGGTTCGCGCTTCCAGCCGACCGCGCGGACCCCGCGGACGTGATGCGGGGCCTGCACGAGGCGATCGTGGGGTGCCGCAGCGAACCCGCACTGCCGTATTCGGCTGCCGCGGCGGCCATCCTGAATCGCTTGCCCGTCGGCATGGTGACCGCCATGCTGAAACATGTGGACTTCGTCGCGTCGAACGTCCCGGGCTCACCGGTACCGATGTATGTCGCCGGCGCGAAAGTCGAGCGGATGTATGCCTTCGGTCCCACGATCGGCACGGCGTTCAACGTGACCCTGATCTCCCATGTCGGGACCTGCTGCGTGGGGATCAACGCGGACACCGCCGCCGTGCCGGATCTCGAAGTGCTGAAGGATTGTCTCATCGACGGCTTCCGCACCGTGCTCGAGGTGGCGACCGCTCATCCTTCCGGCGAATTCGATAATGCCGCAGGTGAATTCACTGGTCACGATCAGGTCCAGGGCCCGCGCCGGTGACGATCTCCCACCGCCGTGTCCTGATCCCGGCCGCCGCCATCGCATGGAGGCTGGACGCTCACCGGTTCGATCCGGAAGACGGGGCAACGGCTCGCGGCGGCGGCGAAGCTGTCCGGGGAGCTGGATTCGGCCACCCCGTTTCTGACGAATGCCTGTGCTCCCCTGGGGTTTTGGCGGGGGAACGCGCGTAGCACGGGGACGCGCTGCGGCTCGGTCACTTCGATCAGGTCGACGATCCGGGACTTCCGGCCGCGAGCGAGCACACCGTGTCCGGCGACGCGAGCGTTCTTGACCCAATCGGCATCGGGATAGGCCTGGACGAGGTACTCGACGCCGTCGACGAGTATCGGCGCGACCGGGGTGGTTCGTGGTGTTCCCGTAGCGCGGCCCTTGACCGTGAGCAGATGAATCGGGCCGAACGGCATGCCGATTCGATCGGCGAATACGACGACCCGATTGCGGAGACCGCGTGTCGTGGACGGCGTGTGGCGTTCGTCGCGCAGCCGGCCGACGCCGGCGGTGGCGGTGGCGGTGGCGGTGAACCCGATGACCACCGCGATCACCAGAGCGAAGGCGAGGAGCGCGCAACCGGTTCGGGTGACATGCAACAGTTCCCAGCGTCGCAGGATATCGGCGTAGTCGGCGGGCGGGGTACCCACTGCCCATCGTTTGATCTGCTGATTGATCGGGACGTTCCCGAATCGGGTCACCAGGAATGAGGTGACCAGCAGCGCGGCGGCGGTCGCGGCGACCCACCGCCGGCCGCCCCGCGATCGCGCCGCGAGCAGCAGGGTACTGAGCACCGCCAGACCCATCAGCGATTGCATGACCGGCCCGTTGACCCGCATGAGTGCGACGTGGAAGGTGAACCGAACATCAAGGGGCACTTCGCGAAACGCGTACAGCACATTCACGGCGCCGTAGCCGAACGCGCCGGCCAGCAATCCGGAGAACAGGAGGGCGGCGCCCCGGACGGATTTCGACAGCATCGAGACTCCCATCGGATATCGCAACCTCGAGTTGCGATAGTGTCAGCATGCTCGCCCGCAGTCGATATCGCAACTAGGAGTTGCAATGAGTTCGTCCGCACCGCTGGGGCGTGGACCGAAGGTCCGCGCCGCCGTGCTCGCCGCCACCGTCGACGAGCTGAGCGAACGGGGATACGCCGCGTTCACGATCGACAACGTCGCCCAGCGCACCGGTGTGCACAAGACCACCGTCTACCGGCGATGGCCCGATCGCGACAGCCTGATCGCCGAGGCGCTGACCGACAGTGTCGCCGCGAAAATCCCGATCCCCGATACCGGTTCGGTCGACGACGACCTGCGCGCCCTCGCGCGCAGCCTCGTCGCATGGGCCGACAGCGCCTCCGGCCGCGCCATCGCGGCCGTGCTGGTGTCCACCGCCGCCGGCCTGCCCGCACCACCCAATTCCGCTCGCCACGTGTTCCGCGACCGGATTCGGCAGACGCTGCCGGTCGTGACGCGCGCGACCGCCCGTGGCGAGATCCCCGACGGCACCGATCCGGCCGAGATGATCAAGACGCTGGTGGCGCCGATCTACTTCCGCGTGCTGATCACCGGCGAGCCGGTGGACGACAGCACCGCCGACGCTGCCGCGAGAGTGGCGCTGACGGCCGCGCGTGCCGGCCTGTTCACCTGAACCGCAGCGGCGAGGGGGTGCATTCGATGTCGATCCGCCCCGGTATGGCGCTCAGAATCGACCGGCGGCGAATCCGGTCAACAAGACCAGGAAGCCGCCGATCTCACCGACGATCAACAGCGCCAGGATGACCCGCATACTCGGCGGGGCGTTGTGCATCTGATTATCGGTTTCACCCCGCAGGCCGAGCCGGACGTAGTTCGCGATAGTGATGACGAACATCGCGATCATGGCTCCCGCGGCCACGGAGTTCACCACCGCGGGCCAGCCGGACAGCTCCACGAACAGCGAAATAAGAACGACCGCAAAGGAATACATCAGGGCCGCACGGTGCGCGATGTCGATGTAGGGATGCGCCAGGCCGTTCGCGGACGCGGTCATCGCCTGCCATTTCCACACCCCGAGCACCAGCGCCGACAAGAAGATCAACCCGCCGGAGAACAGCACCACGGCGGTTTCCGTGTGAACAACCACGTTCGTACCTCATCACTCGAGAACCAACCCACAGGTCGGTAATGCGAGGCGAGTGTAAACCGGGCAGGTGTCGGATTCGGTCCCGAACCCTGCTGCCACGGACGGGGATAGCGCGGACTACTCCGCCATGGCGTGCGCCCGCTCGACCACACTCGTGGGCACCTTCGGCAGCGCACCGGGATATTCCCGCCCGAGCCATGCCAGCAGTTCCTCTCGCACCGCGCACCGCAGCGTCCACACGTCGTCGGCGTTGCGGGCGGACATGGAGGCGCGAACCTGGATTCCGAACGGAGTGCTGTCGGTGACGAGGAGGTTCCAGTTCCGGCCGTCCCAGTCGTCGCGGCTGCGCAGGTAGGCGCGCAGGTGGTCGCGCAGTTCGTCGACCGGCGTGCTGCTGTCGAGGTAGAGGAAGACGGTGCCGGTGATCTGAGGGCCGCCTTTGGACCAGTTCTCGTAGGGCTTGGAGTTGAAGTACGAGACGGGCATGGTGAGGCGGCGGTCGTCCCAGATCCGGACGGTCAAGAACGACAGGGTGATCTCCTCGATCGTGCCCCACTCCCCCTCGACCACGACGGTGTCGCCGATCTTCACCGAATCCCCGAAGGCGATCTGCAGACCGGCCATGAGGTTGGCGAGCGTGGATTGCGCGGCCACACCGGCGATGATGCCGATGACGCCGGCGGAGGCGAGCAGTGAGGTGCCGAGAGTTCGCAGATTCGGGAACAGCAGCAGGATCGCGACGGCCGCGGTGGTGATCGCCAGCACCGTGGTGATGATGCGCCGGACCAGGGTCAACTGGGTGTGCAGGCGTCTGACCCGGGCGGTGTCGGTGGCCCGTCTGGCGTACTTGTCCAGTGTGTTCTCGGCGATCGCGTCGACGGCGCGCATCACCAGCCAGGCCGCGGACAGGATGGCCATCGCCGCCAGAATGTTCAGCACGACCCCGTCGTGTCGCAGCTGGATCCGGGCCAGCGGATAGGTGAAATGCAGGGCGAGTGTCGCGAGGAAGATCTGCAGTGGCAGATGGATGCGCCGCAGCAGGGCGGGTAGCCGGTTCCGAGGATGTTTGTCGGCGGCGTGGGACAGCAGGCGGTCGGCCAGTATGCCGATGGTGATGGTGACCGCGAGGGTCACCGCGAGGACCACCAGCGGTCGAAGTACCTCCTCCAAGGCTTCCAACTCCTCGCGACGACTGCATCTCGGGCTTCTCGCCACGCTACCGATCGAGGCCGGAGCTCGCATTCGCCCAGGACTGTGGGAAATTCGACAGTTCCGGGCTCGCGGCGGTCGAATAGTGATCGACCGCAACGCTTCCGGGCCGGCGGGAGCCGATCATCCCAGCGTTGCGCTGGCCGCTCGCAACTCGCCCAGCGCCGCCAGTGTGAGCCGGGAGAGCTCCTCGGAGGTTTCGAACTCACCTTCGGACCATTCGGCGAATCCGCGTTTGAAGGCGAGGACGCCCAATTCGCTCGCGAGCGCGGCGGTCGGGCCGGGCACCCCGCGGGTGATCAGAGCCTGTGTCATGGCGGCCGCCAGGCTGACGGTTTTGAGGGCGTCCCGTTCCTGAAGTTCGGTGCTGGCGGCAACGGCTGCTTTGAGGCGGGGTGCGAGCTCTCGATTCATGGGCCCCATGGCGGTCGAGGCGCGTTCGAGGCCGGCGGCGACCGCCTCGAGCGGGCTGGCGGCGGCCGATGCCTCTTCGATCCCCTCGGTCAGCAGCCGGCTCAGCGTCTCCTGCCCGGCCACCAGGAGTTCGCGTTTATCGGGAAAGTGCCGGAAGAAGGTGCTTTTCGTGACTCCGGCGCGTTCGGCGATCTGCGCGACCGTGGTGGCGTCGTAGCCCTGCTCGGTGAACAGATCGACAGCCGCCACGACCAGCCGTTCTCGTGCGCCTGGTTCCCATCGACCCATAGGCTCATCATAAGTGATGGGACAAGAGTCCCGTCGCCGTGGTAGCGTGACGGGACAAAGGTCTCATCACTGGAGGAGAATTTCATGCGCGTATTCGTCACCGGGGGCACGGGCGTGATCGGTTCCGCTGTGGTCGCCGAGCTCGTCGGCAACGGTCACACCGTGCTCGCACTCACCCGCTCCGATGCGGCCGCCGCGGCCGCCGCGGCGGCAGGCGCCGAAACCCTCCGAGGCGGACTCGCCGACCTCGATGTTCTCCGCGACGGTGTCGCCGAATCCGAGGGAGTGATCCATCTGGCATTCGGCAACGATTTCAGTAGCGCCGAAGCCCTGGCCGCGAATATCGCCGAGGAGAGCGCCGCGCTGGCCACCCTCGGCGAGGAGCTCGTCGGCAGCGACCGGCCGCTCGTCACCGTCTCGGGGACGCCGTACGTGCCGGGCCGCGCCTCCACCGAATTCGATCCGGTGTCGACCGACGGGCCCGTCGGTGGTCGCGGGCACACCGTCACCACGATCCTGGGTCTGGCTTCGCGCGGGGTCCGGAGCACGGCCGTGCGGCTGCCGCGCACGGTGCACAACAACGGCGGCGGCGGATTCGCCGGTCTGCTGACCGATATCGCGCGCCGCACCGGTGTGTCCGGTTACCCGGGCGACGGCGCCCAGCGCTGGCCGGCCGTGCACGCGCTCGACGCCGCCGTCCTGTTCCGGCTCGCCCTGGAAGACGCCGAAGCCGGAACGTCCTGGCACGCGGTGGCCGACGAGGGTGACCGCGTCCTGGACATCGCGACGGTGATCGGCCGGCAGCTGGGACTGCCGGTCGCGTCGGTGTCCGCCGAGACCTACGGCCCGCTGGGCCAGATCTTCTCGACCGATCAGCCCTCCTCCAGCGCCCACACCCAGCAGGCGCTCGGCTGGAAGCCGACGCATCCCGGCCTGCTGGAGGATCTGACGAACCTCGCACCCTGAACCGTCCGCGACCGGTCAGCGGATGGAAAAGGGTTGACCAGCAACGTGATCCGGCCGCTGTCGCCGCGGTCCGCCGGTTCCGATTCGTCGACGCGGAGATTCGAGGACGCCGATCGGACCAGGCGGCGCGGCATCGGGCGTAGGCTCAGGCGCAGTCCGGTCGGGTCCGTCTAGGTGGCAGGAGTTCGCGGTGATGAATATCGTTCGTCGGGTCGGCATCGCAATAGCGGGACTCGCGGTCGCGGGGTTGTCGGCGACCGGATTCGCCGCCGCGGATCCGACACCTGTTCCCTTCCAGGTGAACCCGGCGCCTTACGGCAATCCGAACGGCAGTTTCGACGTCCCGCCGATCCACTGCGCCGTCGTACTCGACCACCCTGGTTCCGCGGTGATCACCGGAGGAAATCCCGGGCAGTGGGGTTGTCTGCTGTCGTCGACGGTGCAGTGGCTGAACCTCACCACCGGCGTCTCCGGGGTGGCTCAATTGTCGAACGGGCTCAACGGGATTCCGCCGCAGGCCACGCTGAATACCGGTCCGGGACGGATCGTGTTGATCCTCACCCCGCTGAACGGCGGCACGACCACGCCGGGATTCGCCACCTTCGCGGTGGGCTGAGTCGTTCCGCGGGGTCGTTCCGCGGCGGGCCGCGCCGTGTCGCGCGTCACGCCGGTGCGGGTCTCGATGATCGGGAGCTACGCCATGTCATCCGCTCAGGCGACCTAACTTCTCCCTGTGACCCGCAACCGCACCTATCCCCACCTGCTGGCTCCCGGGACCATCGGTCCCCTCACCGTGCCCAACCGCGTCGTCCTGCCCGCCATGGACATGAACCTCTGCGACGACGGTGAGATCGAGCAAGGCGACATCGACCATTTCGTCGCCCGCGCCGCCGGCGGGACCGGCCTGATCATCACCGGTTGCTGCGCCGTCGCCTACCCCGTCGGATGTACGAGCAGGAAGGAACCGGGACTGTCCGAGGATCGGTTCATCCCCGGACTCACCGCGCTCGCCGACGCCGTCCACGCCACGGGAAGCAAGCTGTGTGTGCAGATGACCCATCACGGCAAGGTCGCCCGGATCGACACCGTCGAGGGTCGTCCGCTGCTGGTGCCGTCGACGCCGACCGGCCGCGCCGACATGTCCGCACTGAGTGACAACACCCCCGCCGAGTTGCAGAAGATGGCGGCGGTGACGGGTGGGCAGCAGGCCACCTATCGCGAGGCCACCCAGGACGACATCGATTGGGTGGTGCGGTGTTTCGCGTCGGCTGCTGGGCGGGTGCGGGACGCCGGCGGTGACGCCGTCGAGATCCACTGCGCGCACGGCTACATCCTCGGCGGCTTCCTGAGCCGGGCGGACAACAAGCGCACCGACGACTACGGCGGATCGCTGATGAACCGGGCGCGGTTGGCCGTCCAGGTCATCCGGGCCGTCAAGGCGGAGGTGGGTGATTCGCTGGCGATCCTGGTTCGGGTCGCGGGACGCGAGTTCGGCGAGGAGGAGGGGCTGACCACCGCCGAAGCCGCGCAGGCCGCGGCGCTGTTCGAGGCCGCGGGCGCCGACGCGATCCACGTGACCGGCTGGGGTCGCAATCCGTTCTCCAACTTCACCGACGGTCCGCTACCCGACCGGGTCGGTGCGTACACGGAGTTGGCGGCGCAGGTGAAGAAGGCGGTGTCGATCCCGGTGATCGCCGTCGGCCGGGTGCTGCCGGAGGTCGGCGAACGGGTGATCGCCGACGGCACCGCCGACTTCGCGGCGATGGGACGGCAACTGCTCGCCGATCCGGAGCTGGTGAACAAGCTCGCGGCCGGAACGCCGGAACGGGTCCGTCCCTGCATCAATTGCTATGTGTGCGTTCAGGAGAACTTCTGGGACGACACCCCGGTCTGTGCGGTGAATCCCGCGCTGGGCAACGAAACGCTGCTGCCGCTGGTACCGGCCCCGCGCGCGAAACACGTCGTCGTCGTCGGCGCGGGCCCCAGCGGACTCGAGGTCGCGCGGCTGGCCGCTGAGCGCGGACACCGCGTCACCGTGCTGGACAAATCCGACCGTCTCGGTGGCACGCTCTGGTTCTCCAGCCTGACCACACCGGACAACCAGCGGCTGCTGACGTGGCTGCGGACCGAGGTGAAGCGCCTGGGCGTCGACATCCGGTTGCGGACCGAGGCGACCGTCGCTGTGCTCGCGAACCTGAAACCCGATGTGGTCGTGGTGGCCACCGGTGCGGTGCGCGAGCGCCCGGCCGTCCCCGGCAGCACGCTGCCGCACGTACACACCGGCGACTCACTGCGCGCGCTGATGACCGGTTCCGGTGACGTCTCCGAAGCGCCGCCGCTGCTGCGGCTCATCGCCAGGCTGGGCAAGCTGTCCGGCATCACCGCAAGCCCCGCCGCGATCCGCGCGGTGACCCGGAAATTCCTGCCGATGGGTAAGAACGTCGTCGTGATCGGCGGGTCGCTCGTCGGGCTCGAGCTCGCGGAGTTCCTGGCCGAGCGGGGGCGCACCGTGACACTGCTCGAAGAAGGCCGCCAACTCGGGGTGCCGATGGCGATGCCACGTCGGTGGACGGCCGTGCGTCATGCGGGTGAGGCGGGCGTGACGATGCACCGGCAGGCGACCGTGCGGCGAATCACCCGGGATCATGTCGAATTCCGCGTCGGCGACCGGATATCGACCGCCCCGGCCGACATGGTCGTCGTGGCCTCCGGGGTTTCGGCGCGGGCGCCGCTGGCCGATGCGCTCGAGGGCGTGGTGCCCGAAGTGCACGTGGTCGGCGATGCGGCCGAGGTCGACTACATCGAGGGTGCGATTCGTACCGCGTGGCAGGTCGGTACGAGATTGTGAGGTCCGGTCCCCTACAGCCGGACGAGTGTGCGCACCCCCCAGCGCAGCCCCCGCCCGGTCCCGACCAGGAGGACGACGATCAACGCCGAGCCGAGCAGGCAGCGCAGCCAGTACCCCGCACCGGCCGGCGCCATCCCCATCGCCGCGTGCATACCGTTCTGCCACGCCGCGGCGCGCACCGCGGTCGCCGTCGCCACGAATCCGCAGATCAGCAGCACCGGCACCCGATGCCGGCCGAACCGCGCGTCGACGTCGATTCGCCAGCGCCCCAGCACCATTCGCACCAGCGCCACGATTCCGATGGCGAATGCGACCGGCACCCCGGTCATGATGGCCTGCGATACCGAGGTGCGCGGCAGGACGGCCGGCAGCAACGACACCACGACCGCGGCGGTGACGGCCGCGACCGTATCGATGCGGGGCCGGGTCAGGATGGGCCGGTGGCGACGCGGGTCCGGATTCTTCGACGGCTGATCCGGACGATCCGCGGTGGCGGGAGACACAGCGGTAACAGTGGTCATCAGGCGGCACCGGCCTCGACGACAGCACCGGCCGCGCGGCGGCGGCCCAGGCGCCGCCATGTCACCACACCGACGATCACCGCGACGACCGACCCCAGCGCGGTGGGACCGCCGATATGCAGTAGCTGGTCGTTGAGCCGCTCACCCGACAGCTCCGTGCCGAACAGGTACTCCGGATCCGGTGTCGCGTAGTTCTGCCGCCGGGAGTTGAGGTCGACTCCGGTGGTGGCGACGGTGGCCAGCACATCGCAGCGGGCGCGAGCCGCGGCGTCGGGCCGGGTGTCGCAGGCGGCGTGCATGCGCCGCTGGAGCATGGCATCGATCGCCTGGCGCGCCCAAGGACGCAGCGGCTGCTGCCGTTGCTCGGCGTATCGCAGCATGTCGTAGCCCAGATCGTGGGCCTTGCACGCCTCGGTGAACTCCTCGGGGAGTTGGATCGGCGACGAGCAGTCGCCCTGGGGGTCGACCAGCAGACCGCCCTCGACCGCCGGGCGGTAGCCGGCCCCGGCGGCGAAATCCGCGGGCACGCTGACCGACCACGGATGATCGCCGACCAGATCGATCACCGCGGCACGGGCCGACGGATTCTCCACGCCGGGCTTGGTCACCGCCGCCGACGCGGGCATGGCGGGCGCGAAGGCCAGCGGCACCATCGCGGTCATGGCCGCGAGCACCAGCGAACCGACCACTTGCCGCACCCGGCCCGGACGTCGCTGGGAATCTCGGGATGCGGCGAGCGGTGGCTCCGGCGGTGTGTCGTGCCCGGCCGGACCCGGTGATGCGTCGGTCATGGATGCCGAAGGTAACCGATGGAGATGAGAAAGACCGACTCGCTGCGAAGATGTTTACTCTCACGCGCGGCGGGTACCGTGTCCCGCGCCACGTCGGCGATGGTCGCCGAGCAGGTCGCGGGCGGTCCCGCCGGGTCGACTACCGCGCTGCGATCGGCGCGGTCACCTGGCGGTTATCGGTCTTCGCGCCGGCGAATCTCGTTCTCGATCAGATCGAGGAATCCATCGACTTCCTCCTCGTCGTATCCGCGGCGGCCGAAGGACGGCTTCGAGAATGCGATAAGACGAATATCGGTGGACGTGATCGTGAGAGTCCCTCGTCGGAATTCCTGCTCGATCCGCTCGAGAAAGGAATCGACCTGGTCCTGTGCGTAACCCCGGCGACCGAGGGCGGGCTTGCCGAATGCGACATCGCGAATGTCGTCGGCCGTGAGCCCACCGTAGGAATCGCGCGACCGATCCCCGTGCATGAATCCCCCTCGATGCTTCGAATCATCCCTTCGACCAGCGTACCGTCGCGACGCGGGGCACAGCCCGAGCCGAGATCCCCGGTGCGGTGGGCTCAATCCCGCATCAATCCGATCCAGATGTAGTCGCGGGCCCGGGTCAGGGCCACCATGGTCTGGCGTGCCGCCAGCTCCGCGCGGTCGCGCTTACTGCCGGTGAGGCGATCGACCGGCCCGGTGGGCGCATCGGTGAGGTGGAAGACCGCGGCGAAATCCATCCCCTTCGCGCGATGAACGGTGCCCACCTTCACCGCGTCGTGCTGGGTTCCGTCGTATTGGGCGAGCGAGAGGGTGGGAATCTTCGTGCGCCGCAATGCCGCCCGGATACGGTCGGCCTGGCGGTTGGTATCGGTGACGACCGCGACATCCGCGTGTAGGAAGCCCGAGTCGGTGAGCGCCGCGAGCAGCCGGGCTTCGGCCCGCGATCGCGGGAAGGTTTCGGCTTTCGCCGTGCCGCCGGGCAAAACGACATCGCTGTCGCGCAGGACGAAACCGGGGGCGCCGTCGAGATCGTCGACGATATTGGTGGCGTCGACTCGCTTGGCGTAGTCGTGCACGGCCGCGCGATTGCGATAGTTGGTGCGCAGGACAGCGCCGCGGCCCACGATCGGAATGCCGGCATCGGACAGCCGCCAGCCGCCGGGATACACCTGCTGCTGGCCGTCGCCCACCAGCAGTAACGGCGATGTCGAGGTCCCACCGGCGATCTGGTGGACCAGTTTCAGTTCCATGAGGGTGAAGTCCTGCACCTCGTCGACCACGACCAGGTCGTAGGGATCGTCGAGGGGTGCGGCGCGCAGCTCGTCGATCGCCGTGTCGATGACATCGTTGAAATCCACCACCCCGAGATCGCGCAACGTCGCCTGATAGGGCACGTACAGGTGGTTCCAGACCAGTTCGCGTTGAGATCGGTCCAGCCGCAGCCGGTTTCGGCCCACCCGGTCGATCTTGACGTACAGCTCGAGATCGTCGATCCCCTGCCCCTTCAGGACTCGATGCAGTTCGTCCTTCCAGTAGCTCGGATTGGGCTCGATCGGTTCCAGATGCCGCCGGGCGTGCCGCCAGGCGTGGTAGAAGGCGTTGTCGCCGCTGGGCATGCGGAATTCGATATCGCGACTGTCGAGCAACTGCCTGGTCCACGCGTGGAGCCCGATGAACTGCACGCGTTCGCCCGCATACGGCGCCAGCCGCCGGAAGGCGGATTCGTGGTAGGTCGGCAACGTCCGCACGAAGCTGGTGAACAACTGCCGTCCGGCGCCCTGTTTGGACAACCGCGCCATGCGATGCAGCGCGGCGACCGTCTTGCCGGTACCCGCCGGACCGCTGAATCTCGCGGGCCCGTTGTAGTTCCGGTACACCAGGTCGAGCTGGTCCGGATCGAGGAAGGTCATCCATTCGCTGAACGGTCGCTTCAGGGCCCGGGCGCGTGCGTTCTCGCGCAGCTCCGCGGAGGCGAAAAGACCTTCGGCGGGGGTGTTTTCGTGCGCGGGGGCACTGTCGGCGGAGATCAGCGTGAACCAGGTGTTGCGTTCGGCGACGTTGATCGCGATCTGCCGTGCGGTCTGCGCGGACAGTGTCGCCTCGGCGAACAGCCGCGCCGCGACCGTCGTCGGGTCGACCGCGACGTAGCGGGCCTCGGCCGGGGTGTGCGCCGCCTGCTCCATCAGCAGCATCACCTCGATCATATGTGGCACATACCTCTTCCGGCCCGCGACGAGGTTCGCGAACGTCTCCTCCGCACGCCAGCGGATCCGCCGCAGCTCGGCCGCGGTGGGCACCACATCGGTGAGGACCAGAGCGAAGACCCCGCCCGGTCCGATGGCGTAGGCGTCGAATCGATCCGATCGGCTGTTCTCGCGTTCGACGAGGACATGCCAGCCCTTGCGCATCAGCGGCACCGAGAGGAAGCGCCGCCACGCCGGTGTCAATGCGGCCGGTTCGCCGAGCTGTTGCTCTACCCAGTGGCGACGTTGTTCGAATCCGATATCGGACACCGCGATCCCCCTAACCGGTCCGGCCGGGGCAGGAATACCGGAGGAGGATGCCGCACCCGGCCTACCAAAACCTGTGTCCTACAAGCTATTACATTGTCATGATCGGCGCAGCGAATACGGCGCACGAAGATCGATCATCGAGCTCATCGGGTGCGAATCACGGATCCCGCCGGTCACCGGCGCCACCGTGCCCGTGAGCAGGCCGCTCATCGCACTCGCCCCGCGGGCGGCGGATCCCCTGCGGGCGGTCCTCTCACACACCCCGATACCGCGGCCGCGACCGCGCCACCCACAGTGCGCCGGTGACCGCGCGGTAGCGTGTCGATCCGACAGCCGCGCCGCTGCCGCCCTCTTCTCTCCCCGGAGGTCTGCTTTGACGATATTTCCCGCACCCGGACCCGACCGGCCGGCAGCGGCGCAGACCCGGTACGCACGGTTCGTCGCACTGGGCGACAGCCAGACCGAGGGGCTGTGGGACGGCGATGACGACAGTGGTCTGCGTGGGTGGGCCGATCGGTTCGCCGAACGTCTCGCTCAGGACAATCCCGGAATCCTCTACGCCAACCTCGCGGTGCGCGGGCGCCGGCTCGCCGAGATTCGCGACGAGCAGCTCGACGCCGCCCTCGCCATGCGTCCCGACGTGGTCGGATTCTGCGCCGGTATGAACGATGTCACCGCGCCGGGCGGCGATTTCGCCACCGCGCTCGACGTCATGGAGGAGCTGTACGCGAAACTGACCGCCTGCGGCGCAACGGTTGTCACGACGACCTTTCCCGACGCGCGCCGCATCGTGCCGCTGGCCGCGCGGTTGATCGGGCCGCGCATGGACTTGATCAACGACCGAATCCGATTGTGCGCCACCCGATACGACCTGCGGCTGGTGGATCTGTACAGCGCACCGTCGATGGCCGATCTGCGGATGTGGAGTCCGGATCGGCTGCACGGTTCACAACTGGGCCACGAACGATTCGCCCTGGCCGCCGCCGAGGCGATGCGCCTCGACGGCGCCGACCACAGCTGGGCGCATCCGCCGCAGCACAGCGAGCGTTTCCGCGCCGGATCGACGCTGGGCGAGCTCGGCTGGATGGTGGCGACGGTGCGGCCCTGGCTGTGGCGGCGCGTGCGCGGCGTCTCCACCGGCCACGGCCGGGCCGCGAGACGGGCCGAACTGGGGCCCGTCACCATCGACGCGACCCCGTAGCGGAAATGCTCAGCCGCGCACCCGGTCGATCACCGTCGCGAAGTCCTCGAGCGCCGGTTCCAGGACCGTCACATAGGTGAATCCGAACCGTTCCCGGCGTTCGGCCAGCTGATCGGCCATTTCGGCGGCGGTGCCGATCAGCAGGGTCGGGATCTCCAGCACCTCCTCGGCGCTGAGATGGTTCATCTTCGTGGCGATATCGGCTGCCGCGGACTTGCGATCCGAAGTCACGACCACCTGCTGGATCAGGATGTTGAATTCGGGGTCGCGGCCGTATTCGGCGGTGAAACGCCGTGCCGCCGTAACCCGTTCGTGTACCGAGTCGGCACTGGACAGCCGCATCGAACCGTCGGTGCTGCCAGGTACGGCTTCGCCGCCGGTGAAGGCGATGACGTCGGCGTGGCGGGCCGCCAGGCGCAGCATGCGGTTGCCGTTGCCGCCCAGCAGCAGCGCGGGGCGAGGCTCGGGCAGCAGCCGTTGGAGTTCGGTGAGGGTCCGTTCCAGGTGGTCGACCCGAGTCCGGGGAGTACCGAAATCGATACCGGCCTCCTCGAATTCGGCTCGCACATAACCGGTTCCGAGACCGAGTTCGAGGCGGTCACCGGTGAGCTGTGTGGTGCTGACGACATCGCGGGCCAGCAGGACCGGATTCCAGAAGGCCGCGTTGAGTACGAAGGTGCCCACCCTGGGACGGCCGGTCGCCGCGGCCGCCGCGATCAGCGACGGGAACGGTGCCGGGAGTTCGAGGTGATCGGGAACCTGGAGGACGTCGTAGCCCAGTGATTCGGCCCGCCGGCATTTGGCCGTCCACTCGTCGGCGGAACCGGGGCTGAGGAAATTGACTCCGAAGCGGAAATCGCGCACCACCCGACTCTATACGCGCCGGTCGGCGCACGAGCGGAACGAGGAGTGCGGCGGAACCGGGTCCAGGGCCGGGAACGGTCGCCCACGAGGCGACAATCCGGGCGAACCGCCGGTCCGTCGCTCGATGTAGCCTTCCCTACGCTCAGAGGCGCAGGCGCGCGGCCGACGACCGGCCTACGCTGGGGTCAACGTGATTCGTTCCCCTGGTGAGGCGGTGGCCATGACCGATTTCGATCCCGCGGTGTTCGGGCCCCCGACCGTGCGCGTCGGCACGGCCGAACGGGAGCAGGCCGCGGCCGCACTCGGTGATCACTTCGCCGCCGGACGCCTCGATCTCGACGAATACGACGACCGGGTGAGCCGGGCCTACACGGCGAAGACCACGGGCGATCTGATCGCGCTCTTCGCCGACCTGCCGCGGCCGCAACCCGTGCCACCGGCCCCGCCGCCACGACCGAGCCGGGGGCGGCGCCCGCTGATGCCCGCTCTGCTGCTCGCCACACTGGTCCTCGCGATCGTGGTCGCCGCGACCACTCACATGGTGCCGTTCTTCATCTTCCCGGCGCTGATCTTCCTGGTCATCCACGGTCGCGGCCGATTCGGTCCGCCCGGCTACGGCCGGCGGGGGCGTTACGGGACCTGATCCCGGATCGCACCTGCCCCGCCGCCGGATTTCCCAACGCTGATGAGAGCGCCTGCGGACCCGTGCGAGCATGGCGGCATGGACGACCAGCAGGCCGTATCCACATCGCGAATCGTCGCCGAAGCGGCGGCTGCCGGCCGGCCCAGCCCGGGAGCCACCTCCCCCGAGGCCGCGGCGCCCGCGGACGCCACCATCTGCCCTACCTACGGCTGGACCGGCTGGACGGTCGAACTCTCCCCGCCGCCCGGCGCCCACGACGCCGTGAAACAGCTGACGGAACTGGTCCAGGTGGTATTCCAGGCGATGGTCGACCAACTGGGCGTCGGTGACAAGGCCACCGTGCCCGATGTGAACGAGCTGTTGCGCACTACCGGGCTGTCCGACGCCCTCGACGAGTCCCTGGTTTCGGACGCGCACAGCGCCACCGTCGAGCGCATACGGAATATCAAGAAGGGCTTGATATCTCAGCACGCGGTCATCGCCGCCGGCGTGGCGACGACCGCGAAGGTGGGCACCGCACTCAACCGCGATATCTGGAACGAGGTCGGCGAACTGCGGACCGCTCTGCACGCGGTGGGCACCGGGAAACTGTCCGCGCGAGTCGAAGTGGGCCTGCTCGACCGGCTGCGCACCTCGCTGCGCGAGATGTGGAAGAAATACGACGCCGTCGTCGGCGCGAACAAATCCAACGGCGACGGGATGGGCCCGCTGACACTGGCCGACCTGAAGTCCCTGGTACCGAAAACGACTTCCGGCAGGTTGCGAGAGTATCTGCCGTACCTGAACAAGGCGATGCGGGAAGCGGGCATCACCAACCCGAAACGCGAAGCCGCGTTCCTGGCCCAGGTCATCCACGAAACCGACCAGCTGAAAACCCTCACCGAATACGGTGACGACGACTATTTCGACTCCCGGTACGGTCCGCAGACCTCCGTCGGCCGATCGCTCGGCAATACCCGTCCCGGAGACGGCTCCCGCTACCCCGGGCGCGGCGCCCTGCAGATCACCGGGCGCTCGAACTATCGGGAGGCCGGCAAGGCACTGGGCATCGATCTGGAGGGGCATCCGAAGCAGGCCGCCGATCCGGAGCATGCTTTCGATGTCGCGGCCTGGTACTGGAAATCGCATCATCTCAACGACGACGCCGACAAGTCCGACCTCGACGCGATCACTCGCGAGATCAACGGCGGCAACACCGGTGCGAACGAACGCCGCAGGTACTACGACAAGGCCCGCGAGATCCTCGACGCCGACTGACTCGGCCCCCGGCGCCCGCAGTGGAACGGCCACGACGACGAGCGCCGACACGCCCTGACGAACCGGGCATCCGGACATGCCGCGCGCGCATAGTGACTACATGCCCGCAGCCGACCTCGTCATTCGCGCGAATGTCCTGACCGTCGATGAATCCCGTCCCACGGCCGCGGCCCTGGCGGTGGCCGGCGGCCGCATCGCGGCGGTCGGTTCCACCGCGGAGGTGGACCGATGGATCGGACCCGACACGACGGTTGCCGACCTCGGCGACGCCTGCGTCATGCCCGGTTTCGTCGAAGCACACGGGCACCCGCTGATGGAGGCGGTCGTGCTCTCCGACCGGATCGTCGACATCCGGCCGGTGACGATGCGCGGTGCCGAGGAGGTCGTCGCCGCCGTCGGCCGCGAAATCACCGCGCGCGGATCCGAGGGCGCGTACCTCAATGGCTGGGATCCGCTGCTGCAGGACGGTCTCCCCCAGCCGACACTGTCCTGGCTCGACGAGCTCGCGCCGGATTCACCACTGGTCATCATTCACAACTCGGGCCATCTGGCCTACTTCAACAGCGCCACCGCGCAGCGCTTCGGCCTGACCCGAGACACCCCCGACCCGAAGGGTGCCCGCTACGGCCGCGACGCCGACGGCAACCTCGACGGCACCGCCGAGGAGACCGGGGCCGTCTTCCCCCTGCTGGGTGGAGTCATCGATCCCGAGCAGTACCCCGCGATGCTGCGCGCCGAATGCGCCCGGCTCAATCGGGCCGGGCTCACCACATGTTCGGAGATGGCCTTCGATCCGATATTCCGCCCTGTGCTCGACGTCGTCCACGACGACCTCACCGTGCGGTTGCGCGTCTACGAGATCTCCAACCCGCAGCTGCACACCGACGCGATGCCGGGTTCCGGCGACGATTTGGTGCGCCAGGCCGGGATCAAGATCTGGGTCGACGGATCACCGTGGATCGGCAACATCGACCTCACATTCCCCTATCTGGACACCGCGGCCACCCGCACCATCGGCGTGGCCCCCGGCTCGTGCGGGCATGCCAATTACAGCCGCGCGCAACTGTCGGAGATCGTGGGCTCGTACTTCCCGCGTGGCTGGCAAATGGCATGTCACGTACAGGGCGACGCGGGCGTCGACACCATTCTCGATGTGTATGCCGAAGCGCTCCAAGCCCATCCACGCCACGATCACCGACTGCGCCTCGAACATGTGGGTGCCATTACCGACGCGCAGTTGCGGCGGGCCCGTGACCTCGGCGTCACGTGCAGCATCTTCGTCGACCAGATCCATTACTGGGGCGACATCATCGTCGACGGACTGTTCGGCGCCGAGCACGGATCGCGCTGGATGCCGACGGGGTCGGCGGTGGCGACCGGTATGCGGATCTCCCTGCACAACGATCCGCCCGTCACGCCGGAAGAGCCACTGCGCAATATCGCGGTCGCGGTCACCCGGAGCACTCCCAGCGGCCGGGTCCTGGCTCCCGAGCAGTGCCTGACCGTGGAACAGGCCATCCGCGCGCAAACCCTCGATGCGGCCTGGCAGCTGTTCTCCGACGACATCATCGGCTCACTGGAAGTGGGCAAGTACGCCGATCTCGTTGTCCTGTCCGCCGATCCGCGCACCGTCGCGCCGGCCGATATCGCCGGCCTGGAGGTGCGCGCCACATTCCTGGCCGGGCGCCAGGTGCACGGTCACCCGCTGACCGCCGGGAACCGATGACCGGTTCCCGCCGCGATTCGACATGCGCAATTTCGGTCAAGCGCCGCCTGCCCGCATCCGGCCAGACTGATTCGCGTGACCACCGGACGCGACCGACTACGCGAACTGCTCGACGCCGTTCTCGATGAGAACAACACCACGCTGGGCGCGATGGCACAGGGTGCGTTCGCCTCGCCCTATCACTTCTCCCGCCAGTTCGCCCGGGGCACCGGTGAGTCGCCGGTCGCGATGCGGCGACGGGTGCTGCTCGAGCGGGCCGCCTGGCAGTTGAGCGGCGGAAAGGCGGTCACGGAGGTGGCGTTCGCGGCCGGATACGACTCGGTCGAAGGGTTCAGCCGGGCCTACAGCCGGGCCTTCGGACATCCGCCGAGCGCGACCCCCGCATCGCCACGAGCACGCTGGTTGCCCGCGGTGAACGGGATTCATTTCCATCCACCCATGTCGCTGTGGGTGGAGGGGGAACCGAAAGGCAGACACGATATGGATCCGACTTCCCTGCTGCTGCACCACGACGTCGCCGATACTCGCGAATTACTGGATATGGCAGCCGAACTCGACGACGCGCGATACCGCCGGACCCGAGGCGGCGGCACGGTGCTGCAGTGGGACGGCCCCGAGGAAACGATCGCGGGCGTACTCGGCAATCTGATCTGGACCAAACAGGTCTGGCTGGCGTCGGTCGAAGGCGCCGATCAGCCCGACCGTGGCCCCGACGACATCGCGCACCTGCGCCGGCGCCACGACGAGATCACCCCGCGCTGGCTGGACACGGTCCGCGAGATCGACCGGCGCGGCGGCTGGGGCGACACCCTCATCGACGCGTTGTGCGAACCGCCGGAGAGTTTCGTGCTCGGATCCGTCGTCGCCCACGTTCTCACCTACTCCGCCTATCGACGGCTGCTGGTCCGGCAGTGGATTCGCAGCGAAAACCCCAGCAGTGCACCGCAACACGACCACGGCGACCCGATTATGTGGTTGCGCCGGAGAGGATGACCATGCCCCGCACCGTCTACTACACCGCCACCACTCTCGACGGGTTCATCGCGACCGCCGACCATTCGCTGGACTGGCTGCTCACCCGGGACAACGACGGCGATGGGCCGATGGGCTACGACGACTTCATCGCCGAGATCGGCGCCCTCGCCATGGGCGCGAGCACCTATCGGTGGCTGCTCGACAATCATCCGGATATGGAGTGGCCGTATGCGATGCCCGCGTGGGTGTTCACGCACCGCACCTTCGCACCGCGGACCGATGGCGCGGATGTCCGGTTCACCCACGACCCGGTTCCGGTCGTGCACGCGGAGATGACGGCCGCGGCCGGCGGCAAGAACATCTGGATCGTCGGCGGTGGTGATCTGGCCGGGCAGTTCGCCGACCACGGACTGCTCGACCAGATCTGTGTGTCGATCGCACCGGTCACCCTGGGCTCGGGACGGCCGCTACTGCCGCGCCGGGTCGAGCTGACCTTGACCGAACTGGCACGCAACGGTGAATTCGCCTGTGCTCGTTTCGATGTCGTGCGACCGGGCTGAACGACCTCCCTCAGCGCGGCGGCGGAAGGACCGTGCCGTCGGGGCCGTGCGGCGCGGGGCAGGGCCGACCGGATGACCGCGGAACTCGAGAGACCGTTCCCACCGGTGGATCGCGCCTCAGGCCACGGTGAACCCGCCGTCGACCGGCAGGACCGCACCGGTCACGTAGTCGGCCCCGATCACGTAGCGGATCGCGTCGGCGACCTCGGCCGGGGTGCCCACCCGCCCGGCGGGCACCGACTGCGCGGCGACGCCGAACTGGGCGGCACGGTCCTGCGGTGACAGAAAAGGCCACCACGCGCGATCGCCAGAGGGGGGTCGCCGCGGATATCGACCCGGATCTGATACTCGACGTCGTGTATGGGGTGCTGTGGTACCGGCTCCTGCTCGACCATGCGCCGCTGGATGCCGAATCCGGAAGGCAAGTGGCGGATTTCGTGGTGCGCGCCGTGCGGTGATCGAGCCCGGGCACCCGATGGACACTCCACCCGGCGACAGCGATCCCCGCTGGGCACGCCCGCGCGCACGACGTGACGGCTTCCTCGGCCGTCGTGCGCGCGGGATGACCGCGTTACGCGCCGGGCGGCGGAGGCAGTGGCTTACCGTCGGGGCCGGCCGGCGGCGGGCACGGCTTACCGTCGGCACCGGTGGGCGGAGGCAGCGGCTTACCGTCCACACCCCGCGGCGGGGGCAGCGGCCGGCCGTCGGGACCGGTCGGCGGCGGCGGGCAGCCGTTCGACGCCGCCGGGTCGAGGGCCTGGTGCCGGGCGGGAGCCAGGGGCGCGGCCGCTGCCTGCCCGGCCATCGCCAGGCCGAATCCCGCGATCGCCGCGGCGGCGAGCAGTGTGGCAGTGGAACGTCTCATGCCGATTCCTTGTCTCGAAAGGTGATGTCCGTCATGGGATTGGACGTTCCCGCGCCGCCACGGTTCCCCGAATACCGTGATGTGATCCACGTCATAACCGGCCTCGCTCACTCCCCCACACGGACGGCGGTGACGACCACCGTGGCGTACTGCATCGTGAAGCTGCCGCCCAACTCGTCGATCGCCGCCCCGACACCGTCGAGGACCTGCTCGGCCACCTCCGGCGGCGCCTGCGTCAGCGAGCCCTGGGTCGGCATCTGATCCAGCCATTCCGCGCGCGGGTAGACGCGTTCCCAATCGAACCGCCACTCGTCGACCGCACCGAAACCACCCGATTCACGAATTCCGTTGGCGGAGTTGGTGAAGATGGTCCGGTACCCCTCCATCGCCGATCCCGGGCGCGCGGGCAGCTGGAACGCGGAGTCCGGCAGCACCCGGCGGTAGACCGCGGCGAATGCCTCGGCAACGGGGCGCGGAAGCTGGAATACGTGCCAGAACAGTGCGATTCGGCCGCCCGGCCGCAGTGCCCGCGCGGCCTGGTTCGCACCGGCGGACGGATCGACCCAATGCCAAGCCGTACCCGATACCACCGCATCGAAGACGCGTCCGGCCGGATCCCAGTCCTCGATGCGCGCCACCTCGACCTCGAGGCCGTCGCGGCGCGCGAACTCCGCCATCCGAGCGTCGGGTTCGACGCCGAGCACCTCACATCCGGCGGCCCGGAACTGGCGCGCCTCGATTCCGGTGCCGCAGCCGACGTTCAACAGGTTCGAGCCCGGACTTTCGGCGACGATCCGGTCGATCATGGCCTGCGGATAGGGCGGTCGGGTGCGGTCGTATCGGGCCGGATCGACTCCGAAGGATTCGCCGATGCTGCGGCGCGATTCCGGCGAGAGAGCGCGCGGAGACGGTTCAGTGGAGGGCATGCGCCCACGGTAGAACCGCATCATCCTTGCGTCAACCTTGGGTTGACGATCTCGGTTCGCGGGTGGCGCCGGCCGGGATCAGCGCCCCCACGCGAGGGTGATCCGGGTGGTCGCGAGGAAGTCCGCGGTCAGCTCGCGCAGGGCGAGGAACTGGCCGCCGGCGCCGTATTTCCTACGAAGACTGCCGAAGTCGGTGTAAGCGGCGGCCGCGGCGATCTGATTCGAATCGGGGATGCGGGTCGGAAACAGCCGGGGCAGAGTGCGGTTGGCCCGAAGGATCTCCAGTGTCGTGCGGTGCACCGCCGAGGACCGGCGGTATTTGGTGACCACGACGCCGACCTCTTCGAGCGGAGCCCCCCACCGGCCGGCGAGATGACGCAGATGGGCCTGCACGGGCGGAATACCGTAGGTGGACATGATGTCCGGGATGGTGGGAATGAGGTATCCGTCGGACAGCCGAAGGCCGTTCTGCGTGATCGGCCCCAGATTGGGCGGACAGTCGACGAGGACGTAGTCGTAGTCCTCGAGCGCACCCGACAGCGTCCGGGCCAGCACCGCGGTCGGATCGCTCTGCCGCAGCGCGGGCATCTCGTCCTGCAGCGCAATGAGTTTCGGGGAGGCGGGTAGCAGGTCGACGGAGGTGACCGCGTCCATCGCCGAGACCTGCCGCTGGATCAACGTGCGCACATCGGGTGCGGGACGGCCGGCGACGGCCGCGGCGAAGACGGCGGCAAGGGTGCGATCGGCGGAATCCAGTTCCACGGCCCGGTTTTCACCCACCATCATGGCCGTGAGATTCGCCTGCGGATCCAGATCGATCAGCAGCACCCGCTTGTCGAATTCGGCCGAGAGGATCTCGGCCAGTGCGGCCGTCGTGGTGGTCTTGCCGACCCCGCCCTTCAGATTGAACGTGGCCACCACATAGGGACGGGAACGTCCGGGAGTGTGCTCCCCCTCCCAGATCCGTTGCGGCCGTTCCAGGTGCAGCACGCGGCCGGCCCGAGCCTTACCGAGCCAGTCGAAGCCGTCCTCGTCGCCCGCCGGACCCGCCGGCCCGGTCGCGTCGAGCGGGGGCACCACATCGATCGAACCCGCGCGCTGTTCGGGTATCGCCTCGCTTCGCGACTCCACCAGCCCGAGACCCTCCAATCACACCACCGTCGGCACGGTTCGCTACAGACTAGTGATCGACGCGCGTTGCGCCAGTGCACCACACCACCGCACAGGTTGAGATCGGACGAGTTTTCCTGGGATATTGCACGTTCGGCGCCCGGGGCGGCGAAGATACCAGGGTGCGAACGAAATTCTCCTCCGAGCTCGCGGCGCTCACCGATGAGCTCGCCCACATGGCTCGGCTGGCTCACGAGGCGGCCGAGCGCGCCGCGGTGGCCATCGAGAACGCCGACCTGACCGCGGCCTACGAGGTATTGGCCCTGGACGAACAGATCCAGGCCGACCATGCCAGATGCGAGGACCGCTCGGTACTCCTGCTCGCGCTCGAGGCGCCCGTCGCCAGGGATCTGCGAAATGTGGTGACCGCCATCCAGATCGCGGAGGACCTCTCGGGCGTCGCGGCCGCGTTGAGCCGGGTGGCCGACAGCGTGGTGCGGGCCTTCCCGGATCCGGTGGCGCCCGAACAGATCACGGCCGCACTGACCGCGATGGCGGGTGTCGTCGCGCAACTGGCCGCGGCGGCGATCACGGCGATCACAGCCCAGCAGGTACCGCCCGATACCAGCCTGATCCCGCCGGATCCCGCGATGGATCGCCTCCATCAGCAGTTGATGCGGGCGGTCGCCGACGCGGACTGGACCCACGGCAATGCGATGGCGGTCGAAACGGCACTGCTGGCACACCATTTCGAGCGATGTGCCGTGCACTGCGTGCGGATCGGACGGCTGATCCGGTTCTTCCACACCGGGGTGCCGCTCTCGGCGCAGTCCGAGGAGACCTGAGCATCGCGGCTTCGGCACCCCGTGAGCACCCGCCGCCTGGTCCGAACCCACGCAGTAACCTGGGCGCATGACAGCTGTTGCAGATCGTTCACTCGGCCCGGAACTGGCACGTACCGAGAGCATCGGCCCCGATACCGATGTCCTCGTGATCGGCGTTCTGACCGGCGACGACGGTCCCGTGATCGCGGCGGCCGACGTATTCGACGAGGTGATCGACGCCACGGTCCGCGAGCATGTGCTGGCGGCGCTGCTGGCGGTCGGCGCGAAGGGTAAGGCCGAGGAACTGACGCGGATTCCGGCGCCGGAGGGCCTGGGTGCGACCAGCGTCCTGGCGGTCGGCCTCGGCGCGCAGGACGCCCTCGACGCCGAGCAGATCCGCAAGTCCGCCGGTGTGGCCGCGCGTTCGCTGGCCGGCACCGCGACCGCCGTCACGACGCTGTCCGGACTGGACCTGGGTGCCGCCGCCGAGGGTTTCTACCTGGGCGCCTACACCTTCACCACGTTCAAATCCGGCAAGTCCGCGCCCAAGCCGGCCGAGCAGCCGCTGCAGCGTGTCGAATTCCTGGTTCCCGCACCGGATTCCGGCGCCGAGGAACTGTTCCGCGCGCAAGCCGTGGCCGAAGCCGTGGCCACCGCACGCGATTTCGTCAACACCCCGCCGAACGCGCTGTTCCCCGCCGAGTTCGCCGATCGCGCGGCCGGATTGGCGCGCGCTGCCGGGCTCGAGGTGGAGATCCTGGACGAGAAGCAACTCGAGGCCGGCGGATACGGCGGCATCGTCGGCGTCGGCAAGGGCTCGTCGCGCCCGCCACGGCTGCTCCGCATCACCTACGCCGGCGGTGAGAAGAAGGTCGCGCTGATCGGTAAGGGCATCACCTTCGACACCGGCGGCATCTCGATCAAGCCCGCCGCCAATATGGAGAACATGACCTCCGATATGGGCGGTGCGGCGGCGGTCATCGCGACCACGCTGGTGGCGGCGCGGCTCGGCCTCCCGATCACCGTCACCGCCACCGTGCCCATGGCGGAGAACATGCCCTCGGCAACCGCGCAGCGACCCGGTGACGTGCTGACCCAGTACGGCGGCACCACGATCGAGGTCATCAACACCGACGCGGAGGGTCGGTTGATCCTGGCCGACGCGATCGTGCGCGCGGGCGAGGACGAACCCGACTACCTCATCGATGTCGCCACCCTGACCGGTGCGCAGATGGTCGCCCTGGGCACCCGCACGCCGGGCGTGATGGGCACCGAGGAATTCCGCGACCGGGTGGCGCTGCTGTCGCAGCAGGTCGGCGAGAACGGCTGGGCGATGCCGCTGCCGAGCGAGCTGCGCGCCGACCTGAATTCGAAGGTCGCCGATCTGGCCAATGTCTCCCCGCACCGCTGGGGCGGCATGCTCGTCGCGGGCACCTACCTCAAGGAGTTCGTGCCCGACGGCGTGCAGTGGGCGCATCTGGATGTCGCCGGACCGGCCTACAACACCGGCGGGCCGTTCGGCTACATCGGCAAGGGCGGCACCGGCGTTCCGGTTCGCACGCTGGTCGCGGTGCTCACCGATATCGCCGGCGAGTAAGCGGCGCAGCAGATTCGAACCGGCCGGCCGTGCCCTCGGGGGAGGGCGGCCGGCCGGTTCGGTCCTAGTCCGCCGACAGATCCCGCAGGTCGGCTTCCAGGGCGCGTTTGCGCTCGATCCGTTTACGGGAGTCGTAGTCACGCATCCGCTGCGGATAGCCGGTGCGGGCCGCGTCGTACACGGGTATCCCGAGGCGGCTCGACAACTGCCGCGCACCGCGTTCACCCACCACCCGGCGAGTCCATTCCCCATCGGCGGCGATAAGCACCGCTGTGACATCGGTCACCGTTGTTTTCGGTTCGATGTAGGCCTCCACGCCGACGTGCGTGCGCGTCCACTCGGCCAGATAGCGCACATCCGACGCATCGGCACCGCCGCCCGCGCGGCCGCCGCGGAAACGATCGAGCAACCCCACGGCCGCCTACCTCCTGTTCGCAGATCGGGGTGTGTGCACTCCCGATCCATCGATAGTGCCAGCTGTCGGGCATTTCGGACGGAGGCCCGGCGCCGGCCGAGGGTCCGGAAGCGGGAATCGCCACACAGCGCCGGAGTGTCGAACGAGACACGCCGCGGTGCGCGTCGGCATCCGACCTGCTCCCGAGGACGACACGGATGCTGTGAAGTCGCCACGGGGCCGCCGACGGCCCGCCCTGTGGTACGCATCGCAACGGCGAGTGCAAGGATGGAGAACCGGAACAAGAACCGCACGGATCTCCGGTGCCACAGGAATGTTCGGTGGCAGCCGGGTGCTCACCGCGACCCGCGGCGTGCCCCCGCCGAGAGACGAACTGTTGTAGACCCGTCGAGCAGTTAGAGGAGTCAACGGACATGGCCTTCTCCGTCCAGATGCCAGCTCTTGGTGAGAGCGTCACCGAGGGCACTGTGACCAGGTGGCTGAAGCAGGAAGGAGACACGGTCGAGGTCGACGAGCCCCTGCTCGAGGTGTCCACCGACAAGGTCGACACCGAAATCCCGTCCCCCGCAGCGGGTGTGCTCTCCAAGATCGTGGCCCAGGAAGACGATGTCGTCGAGGTCGGCGGCGAACTGGGCGTGATCGGCGACGCCTCCGAGGCGAACGCCTCCGCACCCGCCCCCGCGCAGGAAGCCGCGGCTCCGGCCGCGCCCGCGCAGCAAGCCCCCGCCGAGCAGGCGCCCGCACAGCCGGAGCCCGCACCGCAGCCCGCCGCGGCCGCATCGTCGGGCCCCGCCTCCGGCACCCCGGTCAAGATGCCCGAACTGGGCGAGTCCGTCACCGAGGGCACCGTCACCCGCTGGCTCAAGCAGATCGGTGACCAGGTCGAGGTCGACGAGCCGCTGCTCGAGGTGTCCACCGACAAGGTCGACACCGAGATCCCGTCTCCGGTGGCCGGCACCCTGCTCGAGATCAGCGCGAACGAGGACGACGTCATCGAGGTCGGCGGTCAGCTCGGCGTGATCGGCAGCGGTTCGCCCGCGGCCGCGCAGGCCGCGCCCGCCCCGGCTCCGGCGCCCGCGCAGCAGCAGGCACCCGCACCGGAAGCGCCCGCCCAGCAGCAGGCCCCGGCTCAGCAGCAGGCGCCCGCCCCGCAGGCTCCGGCCCCGCAGGCGCCCGCCCAGCAGGCTCCGTCGCAGCCGGCCCCGGCCCCCGCGCAGGCGGCATCCTCGACCGCGTCCGGCAACGGTGAATCCCCCTACGTGACTCCGCTGGTCCGCAAGCTGGCCCAGGAGAACGACGTCGACCTGACGACCCTGAAGGGTTCCGGTGTCGGCGGTCGTATCCGCAAGCAGGATGTGCTGGCCGCCGCCGAGGCGAACAAGGCGCCCGCCGCCGCACCGGCCGCCGCCCCCGCGGCCCCGGCTGCCCAGGCCCCGGCCGCTCCCGCGGCACCGGCGGGTGCGCGCCCGCAGTTGCAGGCGCTGCGCGGGACGGTCCAGAAGGCCAGCCGGATCCGGCAGATCACCGCGACCAAGACCCGCGAATCGCTGCAGGCCACCGCGCAGCTGACCCAGACCCACGAGGCCGACGTCACCAAGATCGCGGCGCTGCGGGCCAAGGCGAAGAGCGCGTTCTCCGAGCGCGAGGGTGTGAACCTCACGTTCCTGCCGTTCTTCGCGAAGGCGGCGGTGGAGGCGCTGGGCGTGCACCCCAACGTCAACGCCTCCTACAACGAGGACACCAAGGAGATCACCTACCACTCGGCGGTCCACCTCGGTATCGCGGTCGACACCGACCAGGGTCTGCTGTCGCCGGTCATCCACAACGCCAGTGACCTGTCGCT
This sequence comes from Nocardia spumae, assembly GCF_020733635.1. Lineage (NCBI taxonomy): Bacteria > Bacillati > Actinomycetota > Actinomycetes > Mycobacteriales > Nocardiaceae > Nocardia > Nocardia spumae. The sequence goes on from NZ_JAJFZL010000001.1 coordinate 4,875,286, forward strand.
GGCCGGTCTGGCCCGCGCCATCGCCGATATCGCCCACCGCGCCCGCACCGGCGGCCTCAAGCCCGACGAGCTGGCCGGCGGCACCTTCACCATCACCAACATCGGCAGCCAGGGCGCCCTGTTCGACACCCCGATCCTGGTTCCGCCGCAGTCGGCGATGCTGGGCACCGGCGCGATCGTCAGGCGCCCGATGGTGATCTCCGACAACGGCAGTGAGTTCATCGGCATCCGTTCGGTGTGCTACCTGCCGCTGACCTACGATCACCGGCTGATCGACGGCGCCGACGCCGGCCGCTTCCTGACCACCATCAGGCACCGGTTGGAAGAGGCCGCCTTCGAGGCCGATCTGGGCCTGTAAACCGCTCACCGACACGACGATTCGGTTCCCGACATGAAGGTTGTGATCGCCGGTTCGTCCGGGCTGATCGGGACGGCGCTCGTCGCCGCGCTGCGCCGGGACGGGCACGAGGTAGCCCGGCTGGTGCGCCGTCCCGCGGCCGCGGCCGACGAGTTCACCTGGGATCCGCTACGAGCGCAGGTGCCCGAAGCGGCCCTGCGCTCCGCGGACGCGGTGGTGAACCTCTGTGGCGCCGGAATCGGCTCGCGTCGGTGGAACGGCAGCTACAAACAGCAGTTGCGTGACAGCCGCATCGGCCCGACCGATGTGCTGTCCACCGCGGTCGCCGCCGCGGGAGTGCCGACGCTGGTCAGTGCCAGCGGCGTGCACTTCTACGGCGGCGAGACCGGTGATCGGGTGATCACCGAATCCGATTCCGCCGGAACGGGTTTCATGTCCACCCTGTGCCGGGACTGGGAAGCCGCCACCGAGCCCGCGGCCGAGGCGGGCGTGCGGGTGGTGCAGATCCGCAGCGCGGTCGTGCTGTCGCGCCACGGCGGCATGCTCGCCCTGCTGCGACCGCTGTACTCGCTGGGGCTGGGCGGCCGGCTCGGCAGTGGCCGCCAGTATCAGCCGTGGATCTCACTCGACGACGAGGTCGGCGGCATCCAGTTCGCGCTCACCCATTCCGACGTGCGCGGACCGGTCAATCTGGTGGGTCCCGCCCCGGTGACCAACGCCGAATTCAACCGCGCACTGGGCCGGGCCCTGCATCGCCCGGCGCCGTTCGTGGTGCCCGCCTTCGCCTTACAGGCCGTGGTCGGTGAAATGGCACGCGAGGCCATCCTGCGCGGCCCGCGGGCGATCCCGACGGTGCTCGAGGAGGCGGGTTACTCGTTCCGGCACGAGACCGTCGGCGAGGCGCTGGCCGCGGCGGTGGGCTGAATTTCGGCCTGCGCTTCGCCGCGGCGGGGGTTGCGGCCCGGGTGGATCGCTCGAAACCATCGGCCGCCGGGGTGAGGTGATGCTCACGTTTTCCGGCGCCCGGACGGTTTCGGAATCGATTCGGGTCGCGGCTGCGGATACGTTGAGGCAGTGACCGATATCCCGCCGGCCGGCCCCCACATCCGCGACGCCGAGGAGCGCGACCTTCCCACGATCCTCGCGATCCACAACACCGCGGTGGCCGAGACCACCGCGATCTGGGACTCCGCACCGGTCGATCTCGATGACCGGCTGCGGTGGTGGCGGGATCGGGTGGCCTCGGGATATCCGGTGCTGGTCGCCGAGATCGATGGTGAGGTGGCCGGATACGCCAGCTACGCGCAGTGGCGGCCGAAGTCCGGTTATCGCTACTGCGTGGAGAATTCGGTGTACGTCGCGGACCGGTTCCAGCGGCGCGGCGCCGCCACCTCCCTGCTGACCGCGCTGCTGGCGCGAGCCGAGGAATCCGGCCGGGTGCACACCGTGATCGCGGCCATCGAGACCTCCAACAAGACCTCGATCCTGCTGCACGAGAAATTCGGATTCCGGGTGGTCGGACAGCTCGCGGAGGTCGGTCACAAGTTCGGTGGCTGGATGGATCTGACCTTGATGCAACGCACGCTGCCGGGCCCGATTTCGGCGGGCGTAGAGTCGTTCGAGTGACCTCCGTCGATACCCCGACATCGAACAGCGGCGCGGCACACACCGCCACGCCGGCCACGTCGTCCCCCGATCCGCTGGTGCGTGAATCGGGTGGACGCAAAATGCTCCGCATCGAAGCCCGCAACGCGCAGACGCCGATCGAGCGCAAGCCGACGTGGATCCGCACCCGCGCCACCATGGGCCCCGAGTACTCCGAGCTCAAGGGCCTGGTCAAACGCGAAGGCCTGCACACGGTCTGCGAGGAAGCGGGCTGCCCCAACATCTTCGAATGCTGGGAGGACCGCGAGGCCACCTTCCTCATCGGCGGCGAGCAGTGCACCCGCCGCTGCGATTTCTGCCAGATCGATACCGGAAAGCCCGCGGCGCTCGACCGTGACGAACCGCGCCGCGTCGCCGAGAGCGTGCAGGCCATGGGCCTGCGGTACTCGACCATCACCGGTGTCGCCCGCGACGATCTCGACGATGGCGGCGCGTGGCTGTACGCCGAGACGGTGCGTGCGATCAAGGGGCTCAACCCGCACACCGGTGTGGAGTTGCTGATCCCGGATTTCAACGCCGACCCCGAGCAGCTGGCCGAGGTGTTCTCGAGCCGCCCGGAGGTGCTCGCGCACAACGTGGAGACGGTGCCGCGCATCTTCAAGCGGATCCGCCCGGCCTTCCGCTACGAGCGGTCGCTGGCCGTGCTCACCGCGGCGCGCGATGCGGGTCTGGTCACCAAGTCGAATCTGATCCTCGGCATGGGCGAGACGCCCGAAGAGGTCACCCAGGCCATGGGTGATCTGCACGAGGCCGGCTGCGACATCCTCACCATCACGCAGTATCTGCGTCCCTCGCCGCGGCACCATCCGGTCGACCGCTGGGTGAAGCCGGAGGAGTTCGTCGAGCATTCCCGCGTCGCAACCGAACTCGGCTTCGCCGGTGTGATGGCCGGACCGCTGGTGCGCTCGTCCTACCGCGCCGGCCGGCTGTACGCGCAGGCGATGGCGCATCACGGCCGCGCGATCGCCCCGGAGATGGCGCATCTGGCCGAGGGCGGCTCCGCTACCCAGGAGGCAAGCTCGGTGCTGGCTCGCTTCGGCGGCTGAGCATGCGCGGGCCGCGGTAGACGTACCGCGGCCCTGCCGTCCGCGGCCGCGCGCCGGCATCGCGGGTGGTGACCGCCCGAGGCAGCAGAAACGCGGACAGCGCCGCGGCGAGAACGAACAGGCCACCGCAGATCCACATGCCGGCCCGGTAGCCGCCATCGAGGCCCCCGGCGGCGGTGAGAGAGGTCCGGGAGATACCGACCACGCTCGGTATCGCGGCGATCCCGAGCAGCTGACCGGCACGCGCGACGGCGTTGTTGACTCCGGAAGCGAGTCCGGAGTCCTCGGTCCGCACCGCCGCGAATACGGCAGCGGTCAGCGGGGTGACCAGAATGCCCAGCCCCACGCCGAGCAGCGTCACTCCCGGAAGTACCGCGCTCGGGTACGGGGCGTGTGCACCGACCCCGCTCAGCAGTGCCGTTCCCAACCCCGCTGTGATCGAGCCGATCGTCATCGGCGCGCGGGCGCCGTGGCGTTGCGCGTAGCCGCCCGACCACCCCGACATCACCAGCATGAGCGCCGTGACGGGGATGGTCGCGGCACCGGCGGCGGCCGGTGGATATCCGGCGCTCACCTGCAGTTGCAACACCAGCAGGAACAACCCGCAGCCCAGTGCCGCGTAGGCGGGAAAAGTTGCCAGATTGACCGCGGTGAACGTGCGCGAGCGAAACGGTGCGGGCGGAATCAGCGGGTCCCTCGTGTGCGCCTGCCCCACCGATACCGCCACCAGCGCCACCGCGCCCGCCAGGGCCCACCACCATCGGGCGTCGATCAAGCCGTAGCTCGTCACGGCCAGACTCGCCACGAACAACGCGGAACTCAGCAGATCCGGCCGGCCGCCGACGCGCGGCTCCCGGCGTTCGGATATGCGTGCCGCGACGATCACGACCACGATCGCCAGCGGCACATTCACCAGGAATGCCGCACGCCAGCCCGCCGACTCGACCAGCCAGCCACCGGCGACCGGTCCGAGCGCCCCCGCCACCCCGCCGAAGCCGGCCCACAGCCCGATGGCTCGACCACGATCGCGCGGATCGATCGCCGCGGACAGCAGGGCCAGACTGCCCGGAGTGACGAGAGCTCCGGCCACGCCCTGCGCGACCCGAGCGGCGACCAGTGATTCGATGGTGCCCGCCAGGCCGCACCACAGCGAGGCCAGCGCGAAACCGACAGTGCCCCACAGCAGTACCGCACGTCGGCCGTAACGGTCACCGAGGGCACCGCCGACCGGGATCAGCGAGGCCAGCGCAACCATGTACGCGCTCATCACCCACTGCGCACCGACCATCGCGACATCGAGGCTCGCACCGATCCTGGGCACGGCCACGGTCACCACCGTCGCGTCCAGCGAGACCAGGGCGGAACCGAGTACGGTCGCGGCCAGCAGTCGGCGCCCCGCGGCGGTACCGAGCCGGACCCCGGCCCTCGGATCGGTCTCGACCACGCTCGTCATGTCCGCCTTCCCGACCGCGTGACCATTCCCGGTCACTCGTCCAGTCGCCGAGCCCGGCGATAAGACAGCTACGCGGGAGAAACATCGGCGATGCCCCGGACGAACATCCGCACCCGCTGCGCGATCGCACTGTGTCACAGGTGACGGGTTCTTCCCGCCGACGGGCAGCCGGTCGCCGTGCCGGACAACGCCGCGTCGGGAAGGCCGGCGTGCCGGATGTCATCGCGCGCGTTCTCGGAAGGGGTGCGGATCCGCGGAACGGGTGACACAGCCGCCCGCCGGTGGGAAGCTCGAAAGCAACCGCACGTGTCGACTCCGGGAAGTGAAGAGACATGGCCGAAAAAGCGAGCACCGGCGCCCGTGGAAATACCAGCGGCAGAGTCCTCGAGGCGTCGCGACCCGATGGCATTCGCAATGTGGTTCTCGTCGGTCACACCGGGTCGGGCAAGACAACGGTGGTGGAGGCACTGGCCATGGAGGCCGGAGCGCTCACCCGGGCGGGCCGCGTGGAGGACGGCACCTGCGTCTCGGATTACGACGATATCGAGCAGCGGCAACATCGCTCGGTGCAATTGTCGGTGGTGCCGGTCGCCTGGAACGACATCAAGATCAATCTGATCGATACACCGGGATATGCCGATTTCGTCGGCGAGTTACGGGCCGGTCTGCGAGCCGCGGACGCGGCCCTTTTCGTGGTGTCGGCCGCGGCCGGCGCCGATGGCATCGACGGTCAGACGCTGGCGCTGTGGGAGGAATGCGCCCGCGTGCAGATGCCGCGCGCACTGGTGATCACCCACCTGGATGCGGCGCGCGCCGATTTCGATGTCATGACCCAGGCGTGTGCCGACCTGCTCGGCGACGGGGACTCCGATGCGGTATTGCCGCTGCAGCTGCCCGTCCACGGCCCGCGTGGCGCCGACGGGCATCGCCCGGTGACCGGAGTGATCGACTTGCTGAACCAGCAGGTCTTCGACTACTCGGCCGGCGCGCACACCCGCACCGACGCCACCGCCGAACAGTCCGCGCTGATCGAGACCGCACGTAACCGCCTCATCGAGGGCATCATCGCCGAAAGCGAAGACGAAACCCTGATGGACCGCTATCTGGAGGGCGAGACCATCGATCTGGCCACACTGACCGCGGATCTCGAACGTGCCGTGGCCCATGACCGTTTCCATCCGATCCTGATCGCGGCCCCGCCGCCCGACGGCACCCGCGAAGGTCTGGGCATGGTCGAGATCCTCGAGCTCATCACCCGTGGCTTCCCCACTCCGGCCGAGCACGCGGTATCGGCCCGCTGCCCGAGCAACGGCGCGAAGCCGCAGGCGCTGTCCTGCGACCCCGGGGCGCCGCTGGCCGCCGAGGTGATCCGCACCGCCTCGGATCCGTACGTGGGCCGGGTCTCGCTGGTGCGGGTCTTCTCCGGCACCCTGCACGCCGACGACACCGTGCACATCTGCGGCCGGCACGCCGACTCCGCCGGTGACGGGCACGATCTCGACGAACGCGTCGGCGCGGTGACGGCACCGTTCGGCAGGCAGCAGTTCCCGATCGGCCAGGCGATCGCCGGCGATATCGCCTACGTCACCAAACTGGGCCATGCCGAGACCGGGGATACGGTGTCGGCCAAGGATTCTCCGCTGCTGATCGAACCGTGGCCGCTGCCCGATCCCCTGCTGCCGGTGGCGGTGCGCGCCCACGGCAAGTCCGATGAGGACAAACTGTCGCAGGGGCTGGCGCGCCTGGTGGCCGAGGACCCGACCGTGCGGCTGGAACAGAACCCGCGCACTCATCAGCTGGTGCTGTGGTGTCTGGGTGAGGCGCATCGCGATGTCGCGCTGGAACGGCTGCGCTCCCGGTTCGGTGTGCAGGTGGATGTGGACGAGTACCGGGTGGCGCTGCGAGAAACCTTCGGCGGCAAGGCTTCCGGGCACGGGCGGCATGTGAAGCAGTCCGGCGGGCACGGCCAGTACGCGATCTGCGATATCGAGGTCGAACCGCTACCGGAGGGTTCGGGGATCGAATTCGTCGACAAGGTGGTGGGCGGCGCGGTGCCCCGCCAGTTCATCGGTTCGGTGGAGAAGGGCGTGCGCGCCCAGGCCGAACGGGGCGTGACCACCGGATACCCGCTGGTCGATATCCGGGTGACGCTGCTGGACGGCAAGGCGCATTCGGTGGATTCCTCCGACGCCGCCTTCCAGACCGCGGGCGCGCTGGCACTGCGCGAGGCCGCGGGGGCGTGCCGGATCAAGCTGCTCGAACCCATCGCCGAGATCCGGGTGACCGTCGCCGACGAGCACGTCGGCACCATTCTGGGTGATCTGTCCGGTCGCCGCGGCCGGGTGCTGGGCACCGAGCCGGCGAGTGCCGGGCGCACCGTCATCCGCGCCGAGGTCCCCGAGCTGGAGTTGATCCGCTACGCCATCGACCTGCGGTCGCTCACCCGCGGCGCGGCGCAGTTCGACCGCGGCTACGTCCGGCACGAATCGATGCCGGGTCAGGTCGCCGCGGACCTGCGCGACCGCACCGAATCGGCGGTCTAGGCATCGCGGGGCCCGGCGGGGGGATGACGCGCCGTGGCGGCACCGCGACCGCGGCGGGTGCGCGATCACGGCCTCGCCCAGCCCGTGCGGGGTATGCCCGGCTCGCCCACTATCCTGGAGGGCATGGCAGCAGGTAAGGGCGGCACACCGTCGAAGGAAGACAAGGCCGCGGCGAAGGCTGCGCGCAGGCAGGCGTCGAAGGAGCGGCGTCAGCAGCTCTGGCAGACGTTCCAGATGGTGCGCAAGGAAGACAAGCTGCTGCTGCCGCTGATGATCGGCGCGCTGGTCGGCATCACCGTGGTGTTGTTCCTGGTCGGCTTCCTGTTCGACATGCAGTGGTTCCTGCTGCCGGTCGGCATTCTGCTCGGCGCGCTGGTCGCCTTCATCATCTTCGGCCGCCGGGTGCAGAAGAACGTCTACGCCAAGGCCGAAGGCCAGGCCGGTGCGGCCTGGTGGGTGCTGGACAATCTGCAGGGTAAGTGGCGCGCCACCCAGGCCGTCGCCGCGACCACCCAGCTCGACGCCGTCCACCGCGTCATCGGCCTGCCGGGTGTGGTCCTGGTCGCCGAGGGCTCGCCGCAGCGGGTGAAATCGCTGCTGGCGCAGGAGAAGAAGAAGACCGCGCGACTCGTCGGCGATACCCCGATCTACGACATCGTCATCGGCAACGACGAGGGCCAGGTTCCGCTGAAGGGCCTGCAGCGCCACCTGACCAAGCTGCCGCGCAATATCGATGCCAAGCGTATGGACCTCATCGAGGGCCGTCTCACCGCACTGGCCACCCGCGGTGGCCCGGCGCTGCCGAAGGGCCCGCTGCCCGGGGGCGCCAAGATGCGCGGAGTGCAGCGCACCATCCGCCGCCGCTAGGACGGGCACCCGACCCGGTCGTGTTCGTGGTCGTCCGCCGCACGGTTCGGGCAGGACCGCATCCCGCGGATGCGGGTTTGCCGAGCGATGCCGGTCGGTGGCCACGAACGTCGTAGTCCGAGGCGGACCACACGGTATCGTGCCCAGTGCCCGCTGTTTCGGGTCACGAGTAGTCGATGGTGGAGATGGATCCGTTCGAGACGCAACACGATGTCGGCATGGGTATCCGGCAGGCGGAACGCGATCACAGTTTCCCGGTCGATGACATGCCACCGCGGCCCGATGCGGCCCCGGCATCATCGGTGAGATCAGGGCCCGTCACAGCGAATGGTCCGGGGAATCTGCCGCTCGAATTGACCAGCTTCATCGATCGGCGGGCCCAGATGGCCGAGGTCGGAAACCGGTTGGCGAGTTCACGCCTGGTGACGCTGACCGGAATCGGCGGCGTCGGTAAGACGAGACTCGCGCTGCGTGTCGCTCACAAGGTGAAACACGAGTTCGCCGGCGGCGCGTGGCTGGTCGAGCTGGGGGACCTGCGAGATGAGAACCTGCTGGTCGATGTCGTGGCCGCCGCCGTCGGCCTGCGGAACCGCGGTGCCCGGCCGATCCTCGAGATGCTCATCGAACAGTTGTCCCCGAGCGACCTGCTTCTCGTGCTGGACAACTGCGAGCAGGTGATCGACGCGGTCACCGAACTCGCCGAATCGCTGCTGAGGACCTGCCCGAACCTGCGAATTCTGGCGACCAGTCGCGAAGCCCTGGGCCTCGGCGGGGAATCGGTGTTCGCGGTGCCCCCCATGGCGATTCCCGGTGTGACCGACCAGCCGTCACTGCGGACAGCGGCACGCTTCGATGCGGTGACCCTGTTCGCCGAACGCGCGGCCGCGGCCGTGCCCGGCTTCGCGATCACCGACGACAACAGGCTCACCGTGGCCCGGATCTGCGCCAGGCTCGACGGCCTGCCGCTGGCGATCGAGCTTGCCGCCGCACGATTGCGGACGATGTCACCGGAGCAGATCCTGTCCCGGCTCGATGACCGATTCACACTGCTGACCCGCGGAAGCCGTGGCGCCCCGAAACGCCAGCAGACTCTGCGGTGGTCCATCGGCTGGAGTTACGACCTGTGCACCTCGATGGAGCAGCGACTGTGGAATCAGCTGTCGGTCTTCGCCGGCGGCTTCGAACTCGACGCCGCCGCGGATGTTTGCGACACCGAACTGACCGAATGGGACTTGCACGATGCGCTGGCGGCGCTGGTCGACAAGTCTGTCCTCATTCGTGACGAAACCGAGGGCACGATCCGCTTCCGGATGCTGGAAACCGTTCAAGAGTACGGCAGAGATAAAGCCGAAGACAGCGGAGATTATCTCGAATACGTTCGGCGGCACCGAGATTGGTGTGAGCGATTGACCCTGCGGGCCGAGGCGGAATGGATAGGCCCGCATCAGGTCCAGTGGTTCGCCCGACTGGAGCGGGAGCTACCCAATCTCCGGAAAGCACTGGAACTCGGCCTGGCCGAGGCAAGCGAGACCGCACTGCGGATCAACACCGCCATCTACCTGTTCTGGGTGTTGCGTGGACGACTCGGCGAGGGACGCCGCTGGTGCGAGCGTGTCCTCGACCGTACGACCGGCGCGCGGACCGTAGACCGGGCCAAAGCGCTCTACGGGGCCAATGTGATGGCCGCGATGCAGGGTGACCTGCCCGCGGCGACCGACCGGGCAGCGCAGCTGACGGCCCTGGCCGAGCAGACCGCAGAACCACTGGTGCGAGCGCTGGCCACGGACGCCGCGGGAAATCTTCATCTCGGCACCGGTGACGGTGATCCGGCGCGGATCGTGGCCCTGCTGGCCGATGCCGTCGACATCTACGAGAGTGCGGGCGACGTCACGCTGCAGCTGGATGTCATGATTTCGCTGGGATGGGTCTGCGCACTACAGGGCGATACAGCGCAGGCTCTCGGGTACCTCGACGAGGTGCTGGCAATCACCGCATCCGCCGGTGAGACCATGTTCCATTCGTGGGGATCGTGGGCGGCGGGTTTTGCCGTATGGCGAAACAATGAACCTGAGCGCGCCGCTGAGCTGTTGCGGAGGGGCCTTCGAGCGGCTCGCACGGCCGCTGACCCGCTCGTCGCTGCCGGATGCCTGGAGATGCTGGCGTGGATTGCGGCCGAGCAGCACAACCCGCGCCGCGCCGCGGTCCTGATGGGTGCCGCCGATTCCCTGGGCCGCGCTGTGGGTGGTTCCCCGTTCATGTTTCAGGAACTGCGCTCCTATCGTGAGAAATGCGCTTCCAGCAGCCGCGCGGCGCTCGGCGTGCGCGCATTCGACACGGCCGGTGCGGACGGCGCCGCGATGAGTTTCGATACCGCCGTCGGCTTCGCACTCGGCGAGCCCGCCGAGGCCACGGAGCCCCGATCAGGGGGCGATCTGACCAAGCGCGAACGTCAGGTGGCCGATCTCGTCGCCCAAGGTTTGACCAACAAGGCGATCGCCACCCGCCTCGTGATCTCACCGCGCACCGCCGAAGGGCATGTGGAGCATATCCTCGCCAAACTCGGATTCAGCTCGCGTGCCCAGATCGCCGCATGGGCCACCGCGCAGCCCGGACCCTAGCCTCCAGATTCCCGTAATCGCCTGGCGGGCAGGCGGTTACGAGACCGGATCACCCGAACCCTTCGGTGGCGACTCGATGCTGCGGAGGCTCGAGATGGACGGTGAACGGCTCGGCCATTCCGAGGGTGATCAGAGCTTTGGGTTCGATCGGTGTCCGGCACGACGGCACGAACCGGTAGCGCTGCACGGTCATCGCCAGTGTGAACTGCATTTCGGCCATGGCGAATACGTTTCCGATGCAGAGCCTGGGGCCGGCGCCGAAGGGGAAGTAACCAAGTCTGTCTCGTCTCCCACCCTCCGAGTCCGCGAAGCGGTCCGGGTCGAATCGTTCGGGGGCGTCCCAGAAGTCCGGGTGACGGTGCACGAAGTAGCTGCTGAAGAAGATCGTGCTGCCGGCGGGAATGCGATAACCACCGATCTCGTCCTCGTGTGCCGCCTGCCGCACGAGCTGCCAGCCCGGCGGATACAGCCGCAGTGTCTCGTCGATGACACGGCGGGTGTAGCTCAGCTGCGGCAGATCGTCCATGGTCGGCCGACGCCCACCCAGCACCGTGTCGACCTCCGCGCGCAGTCGCTGTTCGACCTCGGGGTGACGACCGATCAGATACCAAGCCCAGGTGAGCGTGCTGGCGCTGGTTTCGTGTCCGGCGAACAGCATGGCGAACACCTCGTCGCGCAGCTGGGTGTCGCTCATACCCTCACCGGTGTCTTCGTCGCGGGCCCGCATCATCATCGACAGCAGGCTGCCGCGATCGTGCTCGTCCCGCCGGTGCTGACGGATCACCTCATGGGTGATCTCGTTCACGACTCGCAGGGCGCGATGAAAACGCCGATGTCCCGGGGTCGGAACCGACAGTGGCACCAGCGGAAATCTCAGATAGGCGGCCAGCTCCTCGGTCGCGGTGTCGACCGCATCGGTGAAGCGCCGGATCATCGCGTCGGCCGGATCCATCGCGAACAGCGCGCGAACCACGACCCGCAACGCGAGCCGGTTCATCTCGGCACGCAAATCGACGGGTCTGCCCTGCGTTTGCTCCCAACCATCAAGGATGGATTCGACGGTGTCGGTCATGAGCTCACCGAAGGCGGCGACCCGCTCGCGGTGGAAGGCGGGTTGCAAGAGCCGGCGCTGCAACAGCCATCCCGGTCTGGACGCCACGGTCAGACCCGCGCCGAACAACGTCCGCATGATGTCGTAGGCGGGGCCACCCCGATCGTAGTTCCGGTGGCGGGTTCTGAGGATGTGATCGACGTGGTCGGGATGGTTGATCAGCACCATCGGCATTCCGAGCAGATCGAGAGAAAAGATATCGCCGTGGTCCTCGATCATCCGGGACAGGAATTGCAACGGCGAGCGCTGGAACGCCAGTGTCGCCCGCAGCTTCCTCCGCGGGCCCGGTGGAAGTTCACGTCCCTCGAATAGGGGGGCCGACGATGACATTACCGACATGACGATCTCCTCTGCGGGGATCGCCGGACAACACGGACGTGCAGCTTTCGGGGCCGATCGAATTCCCGAACACATCCGATGTCACGACGAGCCTTCTGGTCGTGGCCAAGCACCGCTGTTACCGGCCATGGAGTGGGGCGCCAGGCGTTACCCGTACAGCCTCCGATGCCCGGGCACTACCGGCCACCGTAGAAATACCCACGCCCATACCCGTTTTCGGCACGGCCGTGAACTCACCGTGGTCTCCAGGAAGCGAATGCGGACTCCGGCGCCGGTCACAGCCTGTTCCCCCACCACATCCCCCCGTGGACCAGCTCGATCGTGTTGCCGTATCGAGCAGAGCATCTGCGTGATTTTCCCGATCGCGGTGACGGGCCGGGAACAGATGTCCACCGAAGTACGTAGGCCGCCGAGGGGTGTTTTCACCGATGCGGCACACGGGCTTTCCCGATGACAATCGCAGCAGTCGGCGACCGATATCGGACCACTAGCCAGCCTCTTGCAAGGGACACGATCGATCATGCGAATCACCTGTCATCGCTATCGCACGCTGGAGTACGCGATAACCGCTCCGTTCCCGGGCATCGTGGCACCGTCGGAGGTGGGCGTGCGGAGGGTGTTCTTCGATTGCCTGCTCGTATCGGTCGGTGTCGAGGATGGTGACACCCGGTGGAGCGATATGGCGGCTCGGGCGATACGGCAGATCGCCACGAATACCGCGGCCGCGTTCATCGTCGTCGACGGCGCGCCTCGCCAGGCGAATTCCGCCACGGCGAATCGAGGGCTCGCCGGATCGGACCCGCTGTCCCAGCTCGCCGACACCTTGGATGTGATGACCGACATCGCGGACCGGCTGGAGGAACGCGGCCTGCGTGTGCACCGCGTTCCCCTCTGCCGCAAGCGCTGGCGGACCGACCCGTCCGACACGGGAATTCAGCACGAGATTCGCTTTCCCAGTGACAGCGGCACCTGGACCACACCGTCCCGGCGGTCCGCCGATATCGAGTTGCCCACAACCGGAACGGTTCGCGGTGACGACCGGCCGAGGCCATCGGACATGTCCGAATGGCAGGCGGCCCTCCTACTCATGCTCAGCACATTTGCGCCGAGGCGAATCACTGCCCCCGGAGCAGCTCGGGCGGCACGTACCGCAACGGAATCGATAATGCGGGGGGACAATTCGCCCCGGTCGCCGTGGCCGAGCAGGTGCCGGCATGTTGATCACGGCGAATACGAGGATCGACCGGCAGCACCGGATAGTCGGACGAGCGAAAACCGGCCCACGTCGGACGTGAATCCCGATGAGCGAGTGCATAATCCGAAACGAGCGATCTGCGGCTCCAGCATTCGACTGCCGATGACACCACATCGGCATCCCCACCGCAAGCGCGGCGCGGCCGGGGAGCGCTAGCGGCACCGCTCGCGAATCGACTGCCGCCACACCGTGATACGCGGGTGGCGGCAGTGTCGTTTCGATACCGTGGACAGGATCGCGCACCCTCCCCTATGTTCGAATATAGGACTTCGAGTCACGAATGTCGGACATGTGCAGGAGGAGCGGTGCCGTACTACCGAGCGGTGGGAGAGTTTCCCCGGCAGCGTCATGTCGCCTTCACCCTGGGTGACGGCACCGCGACCTTCGAGGAGTTCATCGGAGAGGAGGGCTTCTCCGGGGCCGGTTCCCTGCTCTACCACCGCCGCGTGCCCTCGGCCCTCGTCGACGCCCGCGACTGGGATCTCGGCGACCAGGCGCTCAACGCCAACACTCCCCTGTTGCCCCGCCATTTCCACCCGCCGGATCTGTTCTCCGACAGCACCGGCCGCGACGCGGTGCGTGACCGTCGCACGGTACTGGCCAATGCCGATGTCCGGATCTCCTATGTCGTCGCCGACCGGGTCTCGCCGCTCTACAGCAACGGCGTCGGCGACGAGGTGATCTTCGTCGAGTCCGGCGCGGCCACCCTGGACAGCGTCTTCGGCCGGATCGCGGTGCGCCAGGGCGATAACGTCGTCGTACCCCGGGCCACCGTCCACCGCTGGCTCCCGGACGCGGCGGCCGGACCGCTGCGACTGCTGTGCGTCGAGGGCGCCGGACATGTGCGCCCACCCGATAGACATCGCACCCGCTACGGCCAGTTCCTGGAGGGCTCCCCGATCACCGAGCGCGATCTACGCGGACCGGTCGGGCCGCTGCTGGCCGACGACGCGCAGGCCGATGCCGATACCGAGGTCTACGTCAGACATCGCGCCGGCGCCGGCCTGCACGGCACGGTCGTCGTCTACGACCACCATCCCTTCGATGTGGTCGGCTGGGACGGCCATCTGTATCCCTACGCCCTGAACTACCGCGACTTCTCCCCCGTGGTCGGCGCGGTACTGCAGCCGCCCCCGACCTATCAGATCCTGCAGGGGCAGGGCTTCGTGGTGTGCAACTTCGTTCCGCGCCCACTGGAATTCGCGCCCGGTGCGATCAAGGTGCCCTACTACCACTCCAACGTGGATTCCGACGAGGTGATGTTCTACTTCGCCGGTGAGACCGCCGCCCGCAAGGGTTCGGGCATCCGCACCGGTTCGATCACCCTGCACCCCGCCGCCTACACCCACGGCCCGCGTCGCCAGGCCTACCTCGACTCGCCCGGATTCACCGAGCCCAACGAGATGGCGTTCATGGTCGACACCTTCCGCCCGCTGGAGGTGGCCGAGGGCGGCACCGCCAGCGATGTCCCCGGCTATCCGTGGAGCTGGTCGGACAAACCGCACGCCGGCCGGCGTCACGCCGGGAGCGAATCCACCGCACGACAGGAGAGCCAGTGAGCGAATCGTTCGAACGGATCCCGGTGATCCTGCGGCACGAGAATCAGCCCACGGTCCGCGAGACCTACGGATTCACCGGCGGCCACGGTGTCGTCCTCGAGGGGCAACTGCTGCGCCCGCCCGGCGATCGGCGCCGCGGGACCGTCTTCGTCTTCCAGCATCCGACCTCCACCCTGAACCTTCTGCCGATGCCCACCGCACTCGCCGAGCGCGGCCATCATGTGCTGTGCGCGGCAGGTCGCTATCCCAAGAACGATTCCGCGCTGGTGATGGAGAAGGTGGTCCTCGATCTCGGAGCGTGGGTGCGCTGGGCCCGGGAGACCGGCGGTTACGAGCGGGTGATCCTGGTCGGCTGGTCCGGCGGCGGTTCACTGTCGCTGCTGTATCAGGCCGAGGCACTCGATCCGACCATCACCGCCACACCGGCCGGGGATCCGGTGGATATCGCCGGTGCCGGACTCTCCCCCGCCGACGGGGTCGTGTTCATCGCGGCCCACCTGTCGCGCGCCGAAACGCTCACCGAATGGCTGGATCCGTCGGTGATCGACGAAACCGACCCCTATCACCGCGATGCCACCTGGGATATCTACGCCGACAACGCCCGGCGACAGCCGCCGTTCGATCCCGAATTCGTGGCCGGATTCCGGGCGGCCCAGCGCGCCCGCAACCGCCGCATCTCCGAGTGGGCGCTGGGTCGGCTTGCCGAACTCCGTGCGGCGGACGGGCCCGAACAGGAGCAGCCCTTCCTGGTCCACCGGACCATGTGCGATGTGCGCTGGATCGATCCGGCGGTCGATCCCAACGATCGCCGCCCCAACTGGTGCTATCTCGGCGACCCGCGCACCGCCAATGTCGGACCGGTCGGACTCGCTCGCTACACCACGCTGCGATCATGGCTGAGCCAGTGGAGCCTGGACCATTCGGTGGCGGGCGGGGCCCGCAACGCCGCCCGGATCACCGCGGGTCCGGTCCTGCAGATCGAGAACTCCGCCGACGACGCGGTGCCGGCCACCCACAATCCGATCGTGCGCGACGCGCTCGCTACTCCGGACCGGACCTATCGGGTGATCGCGGGCGCGACGCACTACTACGTCGGACAGCCCGACCACCTGCGCACCTGTCTCGAATACGTCGAACAGTGGGCGGCCGAGCGGGATCTGATCGTCCCGGCGCCCACGTAGGATCTGGGCCATGCCGGTCCCCGACACCTCGCAGACCCTCAGCCGCGGACTCGACGTGTTGAAGGTGCTGGCCAGCAGTCCGCATGCCCGGACCCCGGCCCAGCTGGCGACCGAACTCGGCCTGTCCCGCACGATCATCTACCGCTTGGTCGGGACCCTCGTCGAGCACGGACTGGTGCGCCGGGGCGCGGACGGGACGGTGGCCATCTCCGCGGGCGCGCTGATGCTCACCGAGAACGTGCTCGGGTCGGTCCGGGAGGCGACCCGCGAAATCCTCGAGGATCTGGCCCGCGAGGCGGAGGCCACCGCGCATTTCTGTGTGGCGGACGGTGACGATGTGCTCGCGGTCGCGGTGGTGGAACCACCGTTCACCACCTTCCATGTCGCCTATCGGGTCGGCGCCCGCACCGCGCGCGGTCAGGGCGCGCTCGGTGCGGCCATCGAGGCGGCGCAGCGCGGCGAGATGGGATTGTTCGAGAGCGAAGGCCAGTTGGTGGCCGGCGCGCACGGCATCGTGGCGGCGCTGCCCGGCCTGCCCGGCCCGCCGGCGGCGGTCGGGGTCGTCACCCTGGTCGGCCAGGAGACTGCGGCGATGACCGAGGCGGTCCGGCGTGCGGCCTCTCGCCTGCACGAGACACTCGGCTGAAACCGTCCGATAATCGGATTTCACTTCATATTATTCGGTCACGGCGTTAGCCTGCTCACACTCTCGTTCAGTCGTCCAGGAGCAGCCGTGTCCGACTACACCACCACCGCGCACGCCGATGGAGCGCAGCCACCGACCACCTTCCCGCCCCGCCGCCTGTGGATCGGGGGCCGCTGGCGCGATGCGAGCGACCACGCGACCTACCGATCCGAGAATCCGACCACCCGCGAACACATCTGCGATATCGCCGACGCCACCGCGGAGGATGTCGACGACGCCGTGCACGCGGCACAGGCGGCCTTCGACGACAGCGGCTGGAAGGAGAGGGGCGGCGCCGAACGTGGCCGGATCCTGCTGCGGGCAGCGGAACTGATCGAAGCGCAGACCCATTATCTGTCCGCACTCGAGACGCTGGAGGTCGGAAAACTCTACAAGGACGGCGTATTCGGCGATATCCCGGCCACCCTCGCGACGTTCCGGTATTACGCCGGATACGCCGACAAATTGCACGGCTCGACGGTGCAACTCCCCGATTACGCCGGTCGTCATCGGCTCAATTACACGCTGCGTGAACCGCTCGGCGTGATCGGTGCGATCACGCCGTGGAACAACCCGATCGTGGTGGCCGGCTGGAAGGTCGCACCGGCACTCGCCGCGGGCAATACCGTCGTGATCAAACCGCCCGAGGACGCCGCGCTGTCGATCCTGCGGCTGGCCGAGATCCTCGCCGAGGCGGGGGTCCCGGACGGCGTGTTCAACGTTGTCCCCGGCCGCGGCGAGACCGCCGGCGCCGCGCTGGCCCGCCATCCCGGCCTGGCGAAACTGACCTTCACCGGCAGCCCGGAGGTCGGCGCCTCGATGAATACCCATGCGGGCGGCCAGTTCCGCAAGGTGACACTGGAATTGGGTGGCAAGAATCCCCAGATCGTCTTTCCCGACGCCGATCTCGATCGCGCGCTGCCGTTCGTCGCCGTGGGCAACTTCTTGCACCAGGGCCAGGTCTGCGCGGCCGGAACCCGGGTCTACGTGCACGACAGCCTGGTCGCGGAGGTGACCCGGCGGCTGGCCGATTATGCCGAGACCCTCACGCTGGGCGACCCTTTCGCCCCCGACATCACCATGGGACCGGTGGTGAACCGGCAGCAGCACGAGCGGATCGGCGGCTATCTCGATCTCGGTATCAGCGAGGGCGCGGAGTTGGTGACCGGTGGCGCCCTGGCCGACCGGTCCGGCTACTTCGTCGAACCGACCGTCTTCCTCGGCCGTCACGACCATCGGATCGCCCGGGAGGAGATCTTCGGCCCGGTCGCCACGATCATCCCGTTCTCCGACACCGCCGATGTGCTCACACTGGCCAATGACAGCCGCTTCGGCCTCAACGCGATCATCTACACCGAGAATCTGCACACCGCGGCGACCACCGCCCGCGATCTGCGAGTCGGCAACGTGTGGATCAACGCCTTCGGCATCCCCGATATGACCACGCCCTGGGGCGGCCGGGCCGGCAGCGGTATCGGCCGCGAACTCGGCCCGGCCGGAATCGGGGCCTACACCGAGGAGAAGACCGTTCAGATGATGTTCTGATCACCCGTGTGGCACAACGGCATTCAGATCGTCGAAGGCCCGATCGTCCAGGCGCACCCGGGCCGCCGCGACATTCTCCTCCAGGTGGGCGAGGCTGCGGGTGCCGGGGATGAGCAGCACATGCGGGTCGCGGCCGAGCAGCCAGGCCAGCCCGACCTGGTTGCCCGTCACCCCGAGCCGGGCCGCGACCGCGCGCACCACCGGATGTCCGCTCACCTTCGGGCGGCCCGGAAATCCGGAGCCGAGCGGAAAGAACGGCACGAAAGCCGTTCCGCGCGCGGCACATTCGGCGAGCATCGGCTCGTGCTCCCGCTCCAGCAGGTTGTACATGTTCTGCACACAGGCGATACCGGCGGGTGCGGCCCGGATCAGCTGCTCCACCGTGACCGCGCTGAGCCCGATCGCGCCGATCTTGCCCTCCGCGCGCAGCGAGATCAGTTCGGCCAGCTGATCGTCGAGGTCGACGATCTGATCGCCGGTGGCCACGATGCCGGGCGGACCGTCGACCCGCCGCAGGTTGACCACATCGAGCCGATCCACGCCGAGTCCGCGCAGATCCGCCTCCACCGTGGCCCGCAACTGCTCCGGACGTTGCGCGGGGATCAGCCCGCCGTCCGCGTGCGCGGCGCCGACCTTGCCGACCAGCATCAGCCGCTCGGGATACGGATGCAATGCCCGCCGGATCAGCGCGTCGACCGCGCCGTCACCGTAGAACCCGGCGGTGTCGATGTGATCGACACCCAGTTCGACCGCGCGGCGCAGGACCGCGACACCGTCGCCACCGGCTTCCAATTGCATTGCGCCGTAACCGATCCTGCCGACCGCCCGGCCGGCGAGTTCGCCGTCGCGGGGTTGCGTCGTCATCGTCATGACCGACTCCTTGCTACCCTCGGAAGTGAAGCGGAGGCCCCTCCGCTTGACTCCATGATACAGAAACGGAGGCACCTCCGCTTTGTCTGCGCAGCCGAGCGGACGCCGCGACGCGCAACGCAACCGGCGACTGCTCCTCGATGCCGCGCTCGCGGCGTTCACCGACGAGCCGGACACCATCAGCCTCGAGGCGATCGCCCGATCGGCCGGTGTGGGAATCGGCACGCTGTATCGGCACTTCCCCTCCCGCGAGGCGCTGATCGAGGCCGTCTACCGCAACGAACTGGAACGGCTGTGCGACGAGGCCGGTCCGCTACTCGACACCCGGCCGCCCGCCGAGGCGCTACGCACCTGGCTGGGCCGCTACGCGGATTTCGTCGCGACCAAACAGGGCATGGCGCAGGCGCTGCGTGAGGTCATCGCCTCCGGCGCGGTCACCTCGGCCGGGACCCGCGAACGGCTCGGCGCCGCGATCGCGTCGATACTGGCCGCGGGCGGCACAGCGGGAACGCTGCGCGGGGATATCCGGCCGGAGGATGTGACAGCGGCGATGGCCGGCGCGACGCTGGCCGGTACCGACCGCGCGCAGACTGATCGCCTGCTCGATCTACTCGTCGACGGGGTGCGCGCCCGCTAGGGATCCGAGGCGGCGTCCCCGGCCCGGCCGATTCGCTCCTGCCGTTACCGCGACCGGACCAGCGCGGTCCCGGTCGCCCGATCGTGCATACCGCGTCCGTCACCATCGGTGAACAGCGCCGGCACCACGAAGGTCAGCAGTGCCTGCCGGGCGATACCGCGGACGAATCCGACATGCGCGGGCGCATCGACACGGATCGTACGCATCCGAAGGAAATACTGCCCCGGCGTGAACCCGAATACCGCCACCGTGACGACGCCGATCACGAACCAGACCAGATAGGTGACGGTGTTGAGCGAACCCGAGCCGTGCACGATCAGCGCGGCGATGCCCATCGCGATGAAATAGTCCACGAACAGCGCGACGATGCGGCGCGACATGGGCGCCAGCGATCCCGCACCGGCCTGCGGCAGACCCAGCTGCTGACCGCGGTACTCGTCGGGCTGCGGCTCCCCCGGGCGGGCCGCATCGGGGCCGGACAGCCAGGAACCGGTAATTCGCGACATGACTCCAGCTTAGGCGCGCGGGCGGTGAGGATTACGTCACACCCGTCCCTGAGCGGGACTCCGCGGAGGAAGGGGATCGGCCACCCGCTCGCCGCACGCGCGGCCGGTGCCGCGGTGACGCGCGCGGCACCCGCCGGGCGGCGGCACACCCGCCCGGAAGCGTTCACCAAAGCGGTTGCGGCCGGGAAACTCTCGGCCGCACACCCCTCGACCGGCCACGATTCACGATCCTTGCGGCAGTGGCGCGCGGCGGTGATGGCAGGATAAGCGTGCTGGTCCGGCGCCGCATCTCGACCGCCCCGTGATGCTGCGACGCGCGGGGAGGCCGCCACCCCGTCCAGCAGCACGTGTAACACTGGCGAAACACAGCCTTGATTGCGGGGAAACACCGCATCCATACCGTTCGACGCTGAAACCCAGCAATCGGCACAGGCTGGGAACCGATCCGTAAGGAGTACTAAGTGGCGTTCAGCACGGCCGACGAGGTCATCCAGCACATCAAGGAGGAGAACGTCGAGTACGTCGACGTTCGTTTCTCGGACCTCCCTGGCGTTCAGCAGCACTTCTCGATCCCGGCGAAGTCCTTCACCGCCGACCTGGCCGAAGAGGGTCTGGCGTTCGACGGCTCCTCCGTGCGCGGTTTCCAGTCGATCGACGAGTCGGACATGCTGTTGCTGCCCGACTACTCCACCGCCCGGATCGACCCGTTCCGTGCCGCGAAGACCCTGAACCTGAACTTCTTCGTGCACGACCCGTTCACCCGTGAGGCCTACTCCCGCGACCCGCGCAACATCGCGCGCAAGGCGGAGGAGTACCTGCGGTCGACCGGTATCGCCGACACCGCGTACTTCGGTGCCGAGGCCGAGTTCTACATCTTCGACGGCGTCCGCTACGACTCGGCGATGAACGGCGCCTTCTACGAGATCGAGTCCGTCTCCGGCTCGTGGAACACCGGTGCCGAGTTCAACCCGGACGGTTCGCGCAACCTGGGCTACAAGGTCCGCAACAAGGGTGGCTACTTCCCGGTCGCCCCGTACGACCACTACGTCGACCTGCGCGATCAGATCTCGACCAACCTGCAGAACGCGGGCTTCGAGCTCGAGCGCGGCCACCACGAGGTCGGCACCGCCGGCCAGGCCGAGATCAACTACAAGTTCGGCACGCTGCTCGGCGCGGCCGACGACCTGCAGTTGTTCAAGTACATCGTGAAGAACACCGCGTGGCAGGCCGGCAAGTCGGTCACCTTCATGCCGAAGCCGCTGTTCGGTGACAACGGCTCGGGCATGCACGTGCACCAGTCGCTGTGGAAGGACGGCAAGCCGCTGTTCCACGACGAGGCCGGCTACGGTGGCCTGTCCGATCTGGCCCGCCACTACATCGGCGGCATCCTGCACCACGCGCCGTCGCTGCTGGCGTTCACCAACCCGACGGTGAACTCGTACCATCGCCTGGTGCCGGGCTACGAGGCTCCGATCAACCTGGTGTACTCGCAGCGCAACCGCTCGGCCGCGGTCCGCATCCCGGTGACCGGTAACAACCCGAAGGCCAAGCGCATCGAGTTCCGCGCGCCCGACTCCTCGGGTAACCCGTACCTGGCCTTCGCCGCCATGATGATGGCCGGCCTGGACGGCATCAAGAAGAAGATCGAGCCGAAGGCCCCGGTCGACAAGGACCTCTACGAGCTCCCGCCGGAGGAGGCCAAGAACATCCCGCAGGCCCCGACCTCGCTGGCGTCGGTCATCGATCGCCTCGAGCAGGATCACGAGTACCTCACCGAGGGCAACGTCTTCACCGACGACCTCATCGAGACCTGGATCACGCTCAAGCGCGAGAACGAGATCGCGCCGGTCAACCTGCGTCCGCACCCCTACGAGTTCGAGCTCTACTACGACGTGTAAGTCGCCACGGCGAGCCGTGTCATGCGGTGGTAGGAGAAACGTTCTCACGGAGCCCCGGTCGATTGCCGACCGGGGCTCCGGCCGTTTCCCACCTTTCCGAAGAATTCTTCGCGGCACATGTCGAGAACGGGATCACGGCTCCGTCCCCTGGATATGAGCGGCCGACAGGGGCCGCACGACCCAGGGAGGCCCGTCATGCACCAGCACGAGATCACCGAGATCCTGAACCGTCCGGCGAGCCGGGAACTGCTGGCCCGCGATCTGGCCCGCTTGGCCTATGTCGCGAAAGACGGCACACCGCGGTCGATTCCGATCGCGATCGCCTGGAACGGCGCGCAGATCATCATGTGCACCGCGAAGAACGCGCCGAAGCTGCACTCACTGCGGCACAATCCGGCAGTCGCGCTGACGATCGATACCGAGGTGCATCCGCCGAAGATCCTGCTGATGCGCGGGCGGGCCGAACTCGACACCGTCGAGGGCATCCCCGCGGAATATCTGCAGATGAACGGCAGCTACGAGATGACCGCCGCGCAGCGGGTGGAGTGGGAGGCCGAGGTCCGTTCCCTCTACGACGGCATGGTCCGGATCGTCGTGACGCCGACCTGGGTGAAGCTCATCGACTTCGAGACCACCCTGCCGAGCGCGGTCGAGGAATTGATCCGGGAGCGCGCGGAACGCCGGCCCGCCTAGCGCGGCCGTCACAGATGCGGATGGCTGCCCAGCGATGCGGTGTACACCGCGGGGTGACCGTGCGCGGCGGCGAGATTACGGCGTTCCTGACGGGTCAGGGTGTGGCGGGCCAGCGCACGCCGGATGTAGTCGCGCACACCGCGCAATACCGATGGGTGAGTGTGCATGTGGGCCATGGCCGGCTCCCTCCTCCCCCGATCGTGCCGGTTCGAGTGGAACACCATTCTTCCACCTGGTCACCCGAATTTCAGGATCTCTACGCCGCTCCGACCCGGAATCCCGTTTCCTTGCCAAGAGCTGGACATGATGAGATGATTCGCATGTAATCCTCTCATCGTGTCCAGGGGTCAAAGGAGATCACCGTATGACCGCGACCGTCGCACGCACCGAGCACACGCCCCATGAGCTCGGACCACGACAGCCGATCCAGCCCGGAACTCGCATGTGGGATCAGGTCGGGCTGATCACCTTCTCCCTCACCGCCGGATCCGCGTTCCTGCTGCAGACGATGGAGCCGACGATCTCCGCGGTCGTCGACGAACACTCCACCTTCCGCACCGATCCGATGGGCCGGGCGCTGCGCAGCCTCGCGGCCGTGATGACCTGGACCTACGCCGGTGACGAGGCCGTCGCCGAGGCCGACCGCCTGCGCCGCATGCACGCCTCGCTCAACACCGTCGACGAGACCGGCAAGCGGCATTCCGCACTGGCGTCCGGCCCGTGGGCCTGGGTGCTGCACACCGGCACCTTCGCCTTCACCGAGGGCTCGAAGTACTTCGGCCGCACCACGCTCACCTACGCCGAGAAGGAGCAGTACTACCAGGAGGTGCTGCAGCTGCTGCGCATGTTCTCGGTGGCCCCCAAGGAGATCCCGGCGACCTATGCCGAGTTCGAGGTGTTCTTCGCCGACACCGTCGAGAACCATCTGGTCGCGACCGACACCGCCCGGGACTACCTGAAGACCATCCGGCACGTGGCCGCCCCGAAGGGGATGCCCAAGCCGCTGATTCCGCTGTGGAATGCCGCGGTCTCGCCGGTCGGACGCCTGCAGTACTTCTGCACCGTCGGCACCACCCCCGAACCCGCTCGCCGCAAACTCGGCCTGACCTGGACCGCCGCGGACGAGCGCACGCTGCGGGTGCTGGGCTGGTTGATCGCGCGACTGGTCCCGCTGCTGCCCGAGCGGATCCGCTACTTCCCCATCGCCTACGAGGCCCGCCGCCTCGAGCGCGACCGGGCGCGGCTGCGCAAGGTGCTGGATCTGCGGCCCATGTGAGGGCCGGGTATTCGACCCCGGTGCGGCGGTCCGGGCAGGCGGCGGTGCACACTCGATAGTCCTATGGTGCTCGAGAAGATCGATATCGACGACGCGACCGCCGAACGCCTGGCCCAGGCGCTGCGCTGTGTCACCGTCTCCCGCGACGACGCCGAGGCCGATGTGGCCGAATTCGACCGGCTCGCCGATCACCTCGAAGCCTGCTTTCCGCTGGTGCACGCGCGGCTCGAGCTCGAGCGATTCGGCCACAGCAGGCTGTATCGCTGGGCCGGGTCCGAGCCGGGGACCGCCGCGCTGCTGCTCGCCCACCAGGATGTGGTCCCGGTGGACGATGAGCAGCGCTGGACCCATCCGCCGTTCGCCGGAGTGGTCGACGACGACTTCATCTGGGGCCGCGGCGCGATCGACGACAAGAGCCGGATGATGGCGATACTCGAAGCCGCCGAATCCCTGCTCGCACAGGGGCACCGCCCGCGACGCGCGATCTACCTCGCGTTCGGCCACGACGAGGAGGTCTTCGGCCACACCGGCGCCGGACGCATGGCCGCCCGGCTGCGCGAACTCCGGGTGCGGGCCGATGTGCTGCTCGACGAGGGCGGGGTAATCACCCAGGGTGTCGCCGACGGCGCCACCGCACCGGTCGCCTCGATCATGCTCGGCGAAAAGGGCTGGGCCACTGTGCGATTGCTGACCGTCGCACCCGGCGGTCACTCGTCGATGCCCGGCCGCGAAACCGCCGTCGGCCGGATCGCACGGGCAGTCGCCCGGATCCAGGACCAGCCGATGCCGCTGCGCATGACACCGGTGATCGCCGATATGCTGGCGCGGATGCGGCCCGCCATGGCCGAACCGCGACGTTCGGCACTACGGCTGTTGCCGGTCGCGAGCGGCCTCGTTACCCGGTTGATGGCCGCCCGCGCACAGACCGAGGCGCTGGTCCGCACGACCACCGCACCCACCGTGATCCGCGGCGGCGTGAAGGAGAACGTGCTGCCGCAGCACGCAGAGGCACTGGTGAATTTCCGTATCCTGCCCGGCGATTCGGTGCGGGAGGTGCTCGCGCACTGCCGCCGCGTGGTGGCCGATTCGCAGGTCACGATCGAGCTGCTGGGGGCGGCATCGGAGCCCTCGCACATCACCGGCCCCGGCCCGGCCTTCGACACGATCGCCGGGATCACCCGCGCACTCGTCCCCGAGGCCGTGGTCACCACGGGCATCGTGCCCGGCGCCACCGACTCCCGGCACTACGACGGATTGGCCGCCACCCGCTGCAATTTCGCCCCCATCATGGTGGACGCCGCAGATCTGGAACGCATCCACGGCACCGACGAACGGCTCTCACGGGCCAACTACGCGCGGTTGATCGAATTCAACCGGCGCCTGCTCGCGCACTACACCACCGTCGACGGCTGATGCCGGTAATGTCGTAGTCCGCCGCTAGGCTCAGCGGGTGCGAGCTACAGCAATGTTCACCGTCAAATCCTTCGTCGCCACCGAGGTGCTTCCCGATCCCGATATCCCCACCGCCACGCCGGTCGGAATCGCGCAGTTGGAAAAGCATTTCGAGGGTGAGGCGGTCGGACGGTCGGCCACGCTGTTCACCGCCGCATTCGATCAGCTCACGGGTCAGGGCACCTACGTGGCGATGGAATCGTTCGAGGGATCGCTCAACGGGCTGGCGGGGACCTTCAACTTCGCGCACTCGGCGACCACATCCGGCGCCGATCGCTCGGCGGAATTCTTCACGATCGTGCCGTCGAGCGGCACCGGGGAGCTCAGCGAGATCACCGGAACCGGCGGTATGGCGGTCGACGCCGACGGCACCCATCGGATCTGGTTCGACTACGACCTGGGCTGACCGGCCCACGCGACGCAGCCGGGCCGATACATACCGATTCCGGCCCGCCATGCGCGACAATCGGCGCAGCGGCTCACCGCGCCGACCAGGTGTGGGTGTCCCGCGGATTACGGAGGCTGGCGATGACAACTGGCGATACCGGCGAATTCGACGCGCACGGCGGGCAGATCTTCTGGCGGGCGTGGCTGCCGGAACAGGCGCGAGCGGTCGTGGTGCTGGTGCACGGGGTGGCCGAACACTCCGGACGCTACGACCATGTGGGTAAACGGCTGGCGGACAGCGGTTTCGCGGTCTACGCCTTCGACCACATCGGACACGGGCGTTCCGCGGGCTCGCAGGCGAATATCGAATCGATCGACGCTGCCGCCGACAATGTGAACACCATGCTGGGTATCGCGAGCGCCAAGCACCCGGATCTGCCCCGGTTCGTCCTCGGGCACAGTATGGGCAGCCTGATCACGCTGTACCTGGCGACCCGCGCGCCGCTGGATGTCGCCGGCATCGCGGTCTCGGCGCCTCCGGTGGTGATCGAGGCCGGTAACCCCGTCCAGCGCCTGCTCGCTCCGGCACTGAGCCGCTGGGCCCCGAAACTGGGCGTGCTGCAACTGGATTCGGCGATGATCAGCCGCGATCCCGAAGTGGTTCGCATCTACGATCAGGATCCGCTGGTCTTCCGGGGCAAACTGCCGGCCCGGACCGCCACCGAGATCCTGCGCGGCGCCGAATTCGTCCTCGGCCATCTGGACGCGCTGCGAGTGCCGACGCTGGTCATGCACGGCGGCGCCGACGCTCTGGCCGCGCCCGTGGGCGCCGACCGCATCGAGGCCGGCGCCACCGCGACCGATCTCACGGTGCTCCGCTATCCGGGGCTCTACCACGAGATATTCAACGAACCCGAACAGGACGCCGTCCTCGGCGACCTGCTCGGCTGGTTGGAGGAGCACAGCGGCGCGCAGTAGCATCCGAAGATGAGCAATACCGACCAGGGGCGTATCGCCTTCATCCGGGCCAACTGGCACCGATCGATCGTCACCCAGGCGTACGAGGGCTTCCTGGCCGAGTACGGCGATCTGGGGTATTCGGCCGGCTCGGTCGAGGTCTTCGACGTGCCCGGCGCATTCGAGATTCCGCTGCACGCCCAGCGGCTGGCCCGTACCGGCCGCTACGCCGCGGTGGTCGCCACCGCGCTGGTGGTCGACGGCGGCATCTACCGGCACGATTTCGTGGCCTCGGCGGTGATCGACGGGCTGATGCGAGTCCAGCTCGAGACCGACGTCCCGGTGTTCTCGGTGGTGCTGACCCCGCATCACTTCCACGAGCACAGCGAGCACGTGGACTACTTCACCAAGCATTTCCACACCAAGGGCGCCGAGGCCGCGCGAGCCGCCGCGACCACCCTCAGCTCGCTGCAGACCCTGCCCACCGGCGCGGCCTGATGTCGCCACGGTGCGGCCGGACCGGCGTCCGGCCGCACCCGGGCGCTCACCGGTAGCTGGTCAGGCAGGCGCCCTCACCGTCGAGCACACCGCTGCGGAACGCGTCCAGCCGCTGATAGCCGCTGGGGACGACCTTGCCGTCGACATCGGAGGCCACCAGCCCGTCGGCGAGCAGCCCCGAGACCGCCGCATCCAGATCGCCCGCGGTCAGTCGCGGGTCGCTGGCCGGATCGCTGAGCTTGGTCGTGATGGCACCGGTCAGGCAGGCGGTACGCAGACCGGCCGTCTCCGGACCCGTCAGCGACAGACTCCGATCCTTCTCCACCGCCAGCGCGTAGCGGGAGATGAAGACCGCGTAGGCGTTGTAGTTGCCGTCGACCACCGCGGTCAGCGGCTCCTCGTCACCGGGCTGGGCGCCGGCGCGCTTGGCCAGTTCCGGCACATCGGTGCCGATCTTGTTCATCCACGGGCAGTAGGAAACCGGTTCCACCGCCTGGTTTTTCAGGCACAGCTCGACGATGCCCGAGTAGTCGAACGACGGCGGCTTCGCCAGCGGGTAGAGGCGTCCCAGCGCGGCGGCCACGGCATCGAGACCGTCGATGTCGACCGGCATCTGACTCTCCCGGTCACCCGGTTCGAAGGTGGTCGGCAGACCGCCGCGCCGCTCCTGGATCTCCTTCTTGTTGATGTTCTTGCAGCCCGCGGTGCCGTCGGACCAGCCGATCTGGACCGCGGTGACCCGTTCGAACGCCGAGCCGTGCACATTCTTCGGGTTGTCCGGGTCGTGGTCGCGCACCGCGACCGTCGCGCCCAGGACACCGTTGAGTCCGTCGGTGGTGTTGAGCGTGAAGTGCGCCGATCCCCCCTCGGCGACGTGGCGCAAGAAGACTCCGGCGAAGCAGTCGGCCTGCTGTTCGAGCACGATCCCGGGCGTGAAGAAGCCGTTGAGCCGAGCTTGGTCCTGCAGTGAATGCCCGTACTCGTGCGCGAGCACCATCACCACGGCCATCTTCCCGTACTTGTCCGAGATCAACGGCAGCAATTTGCCGCGGTCCCAGCCGACCGTCTTGTCGATTTTGCAGTACGCCGCGTTGACCACCCGATAGGTACTCGAGCGGCAGAAGGTCACCGACTGTTCCTTGGGGGCGTTGGCATCCCAGGATATGAAATGGTCGACGGGTTTGAAGGCGCCGGGGAAGTCCTTGCCGTATTCCGAGCCCCAGTAGTCCTGCAGATCCGACAGCGTATTGAGCGCCAGCCGATCCATCTCCCCGCCGTCGCCGTTATCGGCGCGCAGAGGCGCGTCGGGCACACCGGGCCGCGGTCCACTCGGGCCCGATCGGTCGGGTGCGGCGCCGCTGAGCGCCCACGGATTCTCGCCGGTGGCCGCAACCTCCTGCGCCACCGGCGTTTTCGCATCGCTGCCACATCCGGCCAGCGCGGCGCCGAGTATCAGCAGCCCCGCCGTCGCGGCCAGCCGCAGCCGCCTGTTGTCACTCATGGAGTCCTCCCCGATTCTGTGTCGGCGCCCGGACCGACGACGGTCAGGATTCCGCACAGCGGCTCCCCCCATCTCCCGAGCGCTCACATCGTAATCGGGCATACCGGCGGATGCGTAACGGTGTGCGATCCATACGTCCGCCACCGCGATCGTGACAGTCACAACGTGGCGAACAGGTCGGATGTTCATCTACTATTTACCTACGTAGGTAGTAGATGCTCAACGGCGAGCAGAGAGGCCGATCCCATGCCCCGCATCCCTCGTATCTCCCTCACCCTTCCCGCGATGGCGGCATTGGCGGCCGCCGGATTGGGTTTCGGCGCAGCTCCCGCCGAAGCCGAGTCCGAGAGCCGGCGACAGGCCGCACAGCCGGCGACGGACTGCCTGTGGGCCGGTACCACCCATCCCACCGGGGCCACGGTGATCGCCGGTGGCCGCGACTACACCTGCGGCGCGGACGGTCTCGGCACACCGATCTGGTCGGCCGGTGCGATATCCCAGCGCGCCGATACCGTGAGCAATCCCGGCTCCGGCGCCGATCCCACCGACCGCTTCAGCCTGGGCGCGCGCCAGCCCGGCACCGACTACAACGACTACTGTGTGGGCAATCAGCTGATCGCGGGCACCGAAGACGTCTATCAGGTAGCGCGCGCGAACGACGGCACCCTGTTCTGGAAGGCCACCGAGCCGATCAGCGCCTGGCAGTTCGATCACGGAAGCGTTGCCCCGCAACCGACCTGGCGCACCGGGAGCCTGTGCTACGAAGGCAATCTGGCCTGAGCCACCGCCGCGTCCTGCTTGCGATGCGGGACGAACTCCAACGTCAGCAGAGCGGCGGCGGTGAACACGATCTCACGCCAGCGGATGAGCACGAATCGCTGATTGCCGAACGAGTTGAACTTGCGCAGGAATCGATACAGCGATTCCAGCTTGATCAACGGATCGAGGGTGCGGGCCAGCACATAGATGGCCTGCTTGGAGCGTGATCGCTCCTTGTCGGCGAACAATTCGGGAAAGGCCGCGAACGCCAGCGAGATTCGATGGACCTCGTGGTCGCGCCCGTAGTCGACGAGGTCGACGATCATCCGCTCGTCCAGGCCGTTGGGGGCGTCCTTGCGCCGCCACGGCACGTCGAGGCTGAGTTCACCGCCGTTGTTGGAGGATCCGTAGCGCTGGAATCCGGCGACCGCGCCCTCGGCGTCCCGGGCCAGTACCACGAGCATGCCCGGATGACGGCCGTCGAGGAGGTGATCGAGAATCATCGAGAAGCCGCGGGTCTGGTGGCCGGTCCCCCACTCGTCGACGATGTCCAGCAGCGTCGCACGGGTTTCCCGGTCCAGTTCGCGTTCCGGAATCACCTCGGTCTTGACGCCGAAATTGCGGGTGCGGCTGACCGCCTGGCGCAGATTGCGGAACTTACGGCCGACCATATCGAAGGAATCGACATCGATGACGACGTCGCGGCCGATAGGAATCGCGTGCAACCCATGATGATCGCCGGCCCTGGTCCGCCACAGTTCGGTGACCGCCGGGCTGGCGCCCAGGACGGCGATGCGCCAGCCGCGACCGGCGGCGAAATCGGAGAATTCCGCGATCAGCGTGCCGAATTCGGCACAGCTACCGACCGGGTCGCCGGCGACCACGGCGATGCCGAAACGCGCCCGGTACCCGATCGCGGCGGTGGAATCGGTGCTGAAGTAGTACGACTTCGCCGAATGCAGGGCGAAGGGAGCCAGCGGATCCTCGACCGTGCGATCGACCAGCGCCGCGATGCGGTGCAGCTGATCGGGCTGCGGACGCGAACCCTGCGGCAACATCAGGATCAGGCCGGTGGAGGCCAGGCAGACGAAGCCGACGGTGGCGTGATCGCTGCGGTAGGCGATATTGGAGACCCCCAGCACGATCACCGCGACGGTGAAATGCGGCAGCGTGATCGGGCGCCGCAGATGCAGACCCCGCGCCACGAACAGTCCCGACAGCGATACCGCCACGAACCAGCCGCGGTTCACACCCTCGCGGGAGGCACGATCGGCCGCGTAGAGCAGCACCACACCCACCAGCACCAGGACCACGATCAGCGGAACCCGCACGGCACGTGTCGGATTCAGCGCGGCATGCCGGTAGGTCCGATAACCGGCGACGGCCGAGTTGAGTTCTGCCATCACGCTCTCCGATCACACGGCACGGTGCGCGCGTCGTCGAACCGGTGGCCGTTGCGCACGTCCACGAACATCCTCACCATGGCGGTCCTTCCGAATGGTCGCGTTCCATCACTGTATGCGGAACGCTGGTTCCAGCTCGGCGGGGCCCCATCAGATGCACCGCGACGACACGGCATTTCGTTCGCGGCACACCCTCGCGCAGACGAACCGGCATCGGTAGCTCCCAATGAATCGGTGCTGATCATCGAGGACACGATCACGACGGCACAGCACACTCCGATATCAACCGATATCGCGCGGCCGCTGTTCCCCGCAACACCATTTCGCTTCCTGCCGCCCCCGCACCGGGCCCCGACCGCCCGCCGATGACGAGCACGCGCCCCGTCGCCGCCGGTCAACGGCGTGACCAGCACCACAGCCGCGATCAGGCATCAGTTCGATAACCGGACCGCGACTCCGGCCCCCGCCGCGGCGGCGGCGATCAGACACCGAACACGCGCTCGACCACGGTTTTCGCGCGGCGAGTGACACGCATGTAGTGGTCGAGGAATTCGCTGCCGTCGTCGGTGGGCCAGCCCGCCACCCGGGCGACGGCCGACAGCAGCGGGCCGGGTCCGGGCAGTTGGTCGGCGGGTTTGCCGCGGACCAGGACCAGTGCGTTGCGGGCCTTGGTGGCGGTCAGCCAGGCGTCGCGCAGCAGTTCGACATCCTCGGCATCGAGCAGCTTGTCGCGTTCGATCACCGCGAGGCATTGCAGCGTGGAGGTGTTGTGCAGATCGGGCACCTCGTGGGCGTGCTGCAGTTGCAGCAGCTGCACGGTCCATTCGATATCGGCCAGACCGCCGCGGCCGAGTTTGGTGTGCGTGGCGGGATTGGCGCCGCGCGGCAGTCTTTCGGAGTCCACACGAGCCTTGATGCGCCGGATCTCGCGCACGGATTCCTCGGAGACCCCGCCCTTCGGGTAGCGGACCGGGTCGACGGAGTGCAGGAATCGCACACCCAGTTCCTGGTCGCCGGCGACCTGGTGCGCCCGCAGCAGCGCCTGGACCTCCCAGGGCTGAGCCCACTGGTGGTAGTAGGCGCGGTAGGCGGCGAGCGTGCGGACCAGGGCTCCGTTGCGGCCTTCCGGGCGCAGGCCGGCGTCGACCTGCAGCGGCGGGTCGGTGCTGGGTGCGCCGAGCAGCCGCTGCACCTGTTCGGCGATGCCGATCGCCCATTTCACGGCCACGGTCTCGTCGGCGCCGGGGCGGGGGTCGCAGACGAACAGGACATCGGCGTCGGAGCCGTAGCCGAGTTCCATCCCGCCGAGCCGCCCCATGCCGATGACCGCGAAGTCCGCGGGTGCGGGGCCGCCGTGCTCGTTCTCCCAGGCGCGGATGACGGCCTGCAGCGCGGCTTCCAGTACGGCCACCCAGACCGAGGACAGTGCCCGGCACACCTGTGGCACCTCCAGCATGCCGAGGACATCGGCGGAGGCGATCCGAGCCAGTTCGTGGCGGCGCAGCGAGCGGGCGGTGGCGATCGCGCGCCGGGGATCCTCGTAGCGGGCGGTGCCGGCGAGGATGCTGATGCGGACGTCCTCGGCCTTCGGGCTGAGCAGCAGCGGCCCGTCGGGTCCGTCGGCGAACATCCGGATCGTCTCCGGCGCGTTGATCAGCAGATCGGGCAGATAGGCCGAGGAGCCGAGCACGATCATCAGCCGCTGGGCGATGGCGCCTTCGTCGCGCAGTTCGCGCAGGAACCAGATCTGATCGTCGAGACCTTCCGACACCCGCCGATAGGCCAGCAGGCCGGCATCGGGATTCGGTGTGTCGCCGAGCCATTCGAGCAGGGTGGGCAGCAGCAGCGCCTGGATGCGGCCTTTGCGGCCGACCTCACCGGTGAGCGCCTTGAGGTGACCGAGCGCGTTCTCGGGCGCGGCGTAGCCCAGCGCGGCGAGCTGGCGCACCGCGGCCTGCGGGCTCAGGCGCAGCGCGGCCGCGTCGAGCCGTGCCACCGATTCCAGCAGCGGGCGGTAGAAGAGTTTGGCGTGCAGCCGCCGCACCCGCAGTGCGTTGCGCTTGATCTCGCTACGCAGGACCCCGACCGCGTCCTGACGGCCGTCGGGCCGCATATGGGCCGCGCGGGCGAGCCAGCGCATGCCCTCCTCGTCGTCGGATGCGGGCAGGGTGTGGGTGCGCTTGAGCCGCTGCAACTGCAGCCGGTGTTCGAGCAGCCGCAGGAATTCGTAGGAGGCGGTGAGGTTGGCGGCATCGTCGCGGCCGACGTAGCCGCGGGCGGCCAGCGCGGTCAGCGCTTCGACGGTGTCCTGCACGTGCAGCGACTCATCGGCCTTGCCGTGCACCAATTGCAGTAGCTGAACCGCGAATTCGACATCGCGGAGGCTGCCGTGGCCGAGTTTCAGTTCACGTTCGCGCAGATCCTCGGGGACGAGGTCCTCGACCCGGCGCCGCATCGCCTGCACGTCGGGAACGAAATCCGGTCGTTCCGAGGCGCTCCAGACCATGGGCATGAGCGCGTCGCTGTACTCGCGGCCGAGCTCCAGATCACCGGTGCAGGGCCGGTTCTTCAGCAGCGCCTGGAACTCCCACGTCCGGGCCCACCGCTTGTAGTAGGTGACGTGCGAGTCCAGGGTGCGCACCAGGGCGCCGGCCTTCCCCTCGGGGCGCAGTGCGGCATCGACATCGAAGAAGGCGTTGCCGGCCACACCCATCATCTCCGCGGCCAGCCGGGTAGCCGTGGTGTCGGCCGGTTCGGCGACGAACACCACATCGACGTCGGAGACGTAATTCAGTTCGCGCGCACCGCATTTGCCCATCGCGACCACGGCCAGCCGGACCGGGACCGGCTCATCGGGGCAGACCCGCGCCACCGCGACCGACAGCGCGGCGGTGAGGGCGGCATCGGCGAGATCGGTGAGATGGCGGCCGACCTGCTGATAGGGCAGCACCGGCTCGTTCTCGACGGTGGCGGCCAGGTCGTGCGCGGCCAGCACCATCAACTGATCGCGGTAGCGTTTGCGCAGCGTGGCGATGACGTCGGGGCCGCTGTGGGCCGCACGGTAGAGCATCGGGGCGGCATTGGGGCCGGTCTCGGCGGTGGCGCCGACGGCGTCGAGCAGGTCGGCGAGGATATCCGGAGCGGCCGGCAGTTCCCGCCGCAGCAACTGCCAGGACGTGGGATCGGCGACCAGATGGTCGGCGAACGCGCTCGACGAACCGATCAGCGCGAACAGTCTGCCGCGCAACGAGATCTCGGTGCGCAGTGCGGAATCCAATGCCGCCCAACCGGATCCGAGCGCCTCACGGAGTCGGACCAGGGTGAGCAGGGCGAGATCCGCGTCCGGCGAACGCGACAATGCCCACAGCAGCGCAACGCTGTCGACATTATCCCAGGCGAGCTCTCGTAACGACGCGGCTGCCGTCGGCTCCAGCAATCCCAGCCGACCGGCACCGGGCACTGCGGGACGTGCAGTCGGTGGCCGGACCATATGCTCAAATTACCCCTGCGAGGGCCGGGTCCGCGCACAACCCCGGATGGGCGCAGCGGGTGGCCCGGCAATGGGACAGGTCTCATAGGTATAGCAAGGCCCGGCCCGGAATGCGGGTTTTCGCCCGTTCCGATGCGAGGCCGTGCGGATCGGCGCGGGACCGGCCGCGGTATCCGAAGCCGGTCTCGCGCAAGCGATCACAGTGTGAGGTACTCCTGCAGCTCCCACTGGGTGACCTGGCTGCGGTAGGTCGCCCATTCGTGGCGCTTGTTGCGGAGGAAGAAGTCGAAGACATGTTCGCCGAGGGTTTCGGCGACCAGTTCCGACCGTTCCATCGCCTTGAGCGCCTCGTCCAGGGTGGAGGGCAGTTCGCGGAAGCCCATCGCCCGGCGTTCCGCGGAGGTCAGCGACCACACGTCGTCCTCGGCCTCCGGAGGCAGCGTGTAGCCCTTCTCGACCCCGCGCAGGCCCGCCGCGAGCAGGACCGCGAAGGACAGGTAGGGGTTGCACGCCGAATCAGGGCTGCGGATCTCGACCCGGCGCGAGGACTGCTTGTTGGGTGTGTACATCGGAACCCGCACCAGCGCGGAGCGATTCGACCGGCCCCAGGAGGCGGCGGTCGGCGCCTCGCCGCCGTGGATGAGCCGCTTGTAGGAGTTCACCCACTGGTTGGTCACCGCGCTGATCTCGTTGGCATGCTCGAGGATGCCGGCGATGAACGCCCGCGCCGTCTCGGACAGGTTGTTCGGATCGTCGGGGTCGGCGAAGGCGTTGTGCTCCCCCTCGAACAGGCTCATATGGGTGTGCATGGCCGATCCGGGATGGTCGGCGAAGGGTTTGGGCATGAACGAGGCCCGTACACCTTCGTCGATGGCCACCTCCTTGATGAGGTAGCGGAAGGTCATCACGTTGTCGGCCATCGACAGCGCGTCGGCGTAGCGCAGATCGATCTCCTGCTGGCCCGGCGCGCCCTCGTGGTGACTGAACTCCACCGAAATGCCCATCGACTCCAGCGCGTCGATGGCGTGACGGCGGAAGTTCGGCGCCTCGTCGTGCACGGCCTGATCGAAGAAGCCACCGTTGTCGGCGGCCACCGGACGGCCGTCCTTGAGTGCCGAGCGGATCAGGAAGAATTCGATCTCCGGATGCACATAGCAACTGAAGCCCAGGTCACCGGCCTTGTTCAACTGCCGCCGCAGCACGTGCCGGGGGTCCGCCCACGAGGGCGAACCGTCCGGCATCGCGATATCGCAGAACATGCGCGCGGAGTGCTGATGGCCCTTGCTGGTGGACCACGGCAACACCTGGAAGGTGGACGGATCGGGCTTGGCGACCATATCGGCCTCCGAGACCCGGGCGAAGCCCTCGATCGCCGATCCGTCGAATCCGATGCCCTCCTCGAAGGCGCCCTCGAGTTCCGCCGGAGCGATCGCGACGGACTTCAGATATCCCAGGACGTCGGTGAACCAGAGTCGCACGAAGCGGATATCCCGCTCCTCGAGCGTCCGCAGCACGAATTCCTTCTGGCGATCCATACGCGCGAGCGTAGGCACCCGCGGTTAAATCCGTGTTACATCGTGCAACAACCGCCGGTCCGCGTGTGTGGCGTCAGCCGCAGGTGAGCCCTTCCGGCGGTGTCGTCAGGTCCGTCAGGTAGGCGAAGACGGCATCGTCCACGCACGGCACACCGCCGGACAGGAACGCGGTGTGGCGGGTTCCCTTGTTCGTGATCAGGGCCGCGCCCAGCTGATGGGCGAGGTCGACGCCGGCCTGATAGGGCGTCGCCGGATCCGCGGTGGTGGAGATGACGACCGTCTTGGGCAACCCCGGCGCGGAGATGTTGTGCGGCGCGCCGCTGTTGGGCACCGGCCAGAACGCGCACATCTCGAGCGGCGCCCGTCCGGTAGCGTGACCGTCGTCGAGGAACGGGGCGACCTTGCGGAATTCGGCGTCCTGCTTATCGGTTTCGGTCCGATCGGTGATGGCCGGATCGTCGACGCAGTGAATGGCCAGGAAGGCATCCTGCGAGTTGTCGTAGCTGCCGTCCTTGCGCCGGCCGTCGTAGAGATCGGCCAGCTGCAGCAGGATATTGCCCTGCCCCTTGGCCAGCTGGGCCAATCCGGCGCTGAGCACATTCCAGCTGTCCTCGGCGTAGAGGGTGTTCTGCACGCCGGTGATCGCGTCGCTGTAGGTCAGGCCGCGCCCATCGCGGGTCTCGGCGGGATGCTCCCACAGCGGGTCGACCAGATCGTGGAAGCGGGCGACCGCCCGGCTCGCCTCCTGACCGAGCGGACAGTCCGGTTTGGCGGTGCAGTCGGCGGCGTAGGCGTCGAACGCCTTCTGGAAACCGGCGGCCTGCTGCACCGACTCCTTCTCGGGATCGGCATCGGGGTCCAGCGCGCCGTCGAGCACCATGGCGCGCACCTTGTCCGGGAACTTCTCGGCGTAGGTGTAGCCGAGCCGGGTGCCGTAGGAGTAGCCGACGTAGCTCAGCTTCGCGTCGCCGAGCACACCGCGGATGATATCCATGTCCTGCACCACCTCTCGGGTGCCGACATGAGCCAGGAATTCGTTCCCGGTCTTCTCGGTGCAGTGCCCGGCGAAGTCCTTGTTCTCCTGCTCGGCGGCCGCGATGCCGGCCGGGGTGTAGTCCTTGGGCGGTTCGGCGCGCTGGTGGTCCCACTGCTGGGCGTCCAGGCATTCGATCAGCGGGGTGGAGGCGCCGACGCCGCGCGGATCGAAGCCGACGCGATCGAAACGCTGGGCGAGCGGAGTGTCCTGGCCCTGCGCGGCCATCCACAGACCCGCCTGCCCCGGCCCGCCCGGGTTGAACAGCAGCGAGCCGATGCGCGGACCGCTGGCCTTGATCCGGGAGACGGCGATCTGCGCGGTATCGCCCTCGGGCTTGTCGTAATCGATCGGGACCGAGATGTGGGTGCACTCGGTGCCGTCGGGGAATGTGGTCGACGGATCACCGAAGCCGTCGCAGCTACCCCACTTCGGGACCTGGGTGTAGTACTTCTGCAGCGCGGCCGCACTCGGCGCCGACGGCTGTGCGGGGTGATTCTTCGACGTCGACGAGCAGGCGGCGGCCACACACATCAGTGCTACCGCGGCTGCGACGCGACCGGATCGCGACAAGGACATGCGCGCCATCCTTCCATCCCCGCCTGTGCACCGTGGCGGTGTCCGCGGCGGCCTCCGTGGTGACGCAGGCCGCCCCCTCCGGCCGCGTCGCTCCCACCGCATGTGACCAATCCCATCCTGTACACGCCTTAGAAGCGCAGGTGCCGCGGTGGCAGACTGGACAGGTCATAGCAACCCGGGGACCCCGTTCGGGCCTCGAGGACAGACGAAAGGGACGACGATGTCCGCTGCTCAGGACAATTCTGCTTCCGACACCCATGCTCCCGCGGAAACCACTGCCTACGGTGCCGCACCGGCGACTTCCCGGAGGAAGACGCGAGTGCACCATCTCCAGCAGTGGAAGGCCGCGGGTGAGAAGTGGGCGATGCTGACCGCCTACGACTACTCCACCGCGAAGCTCTTCGAGGAGGCCGGCATTCCCGTACTGCTGGTCGGCGACTCGGCGGCCAATGTGGTCTACGGCTACGACACCACCGTGCCGATCACCGCCGAGGAGCTCATTCCGCTGGTCCGCGGCGTGGTGCGCGGCGCGCCGCACGCCCTGGTCGTGGCCGATCTGCCGTTCGGCAGCTACGAGGGTTCGCCGGAACAGGCGCTGGCCACCGCCACTCGCTTCATGAAGGAGGGCGGTGCGCACGCGGTGAAACTCGAAGGTGGTGAACGCGTATCCGAGCACATCGCTCGGCTCACCGCTTCCGGTATCCCGGTGGTGGCGCATATCGGCTTCACGCCGCAGAGCGTCAACACCCTGGGCGGATTCCGCGTGCAGGGCCGCGGCGACGGCGCCGAACAGCTCATCGCCGACGCGATCGCGGTGGCCGAGGCCGGGGCGATCGCGGTCGTGATGGAGATGGTGCCGGCCGAACTCGCCGGTCAGGTCACCCACAAGCTGACCATTCCGACCGTCGGCATCGGCGCCGGCAGCGACTGCGATGCCCAGGTGCTGGTCTGGCAGGACATGGCCGGCTACACCAGCGGCAAGACGGCGAAGTTCGTCAAGCGCTTCGGCCGGGTGGGCGACGAATTGCGCTCCGCGGCCGCGACTTACGCGGCGGAAGTGGCGCGCGGGACCTACCCCGGGCCCGAGCACAGCTTCTGAGAACGATCTCGGGTGCGGGCCGAGCACGGCCCGCACCCGAGGCTTTCGTACTGGCCGGCGCCCGAGCCGGTGGGTTAGGTTGAGCGGATGGCTGCGGTGCGAGAACCGGCGAACGCCCCTGTCTCGGTGGCGGCGCAGCCGCTGCAACCTCTGATCGACTGGGCCACAGAGCAACTCGCGGCGCACGGGCACACCGTCACCGGCGCCGAGGAGATGCGGCGGCGGGACTGGACGCTGCTCGCCCGGATCCACACCGGCGCCGGGTCGTTCTGGGCCAAGGCCGGCGCGCGCGCCTTCGCCCACGAGGGGCCGCTATTGCAGATCCTGGATCGACTGGCGCCGGGAATGGCGCCGAAACCCGTTGCGGTACATCGCGACAACGGCTGGATGCTCAGTCCCGACGGCGGCGACACGATGCGCGGCGGAGTTCTCGATCGTGAGATCACCCGCGACAGCGCCGCGCCGCCGCCGCGCCCACCGGAGTGGGACTCGGTGATGCGCTCCTACGCCGGCCTGCAGTATTCGGTGGGGGCGCACGCGGAATCGTTGCGCGCCACCGGAACTCCGGATGTGCCGCCGTCGCGGCTGGTCGACATCTACCGCCGTTTCGCCGACCGGGCCCCCGGCCTCGAGTACGCCATCGCCTCCGCCTCGGACGAGCTCGAACGGTTCGGCCGAATCAGCGTGGAGCACAACGATCTGTATCCCGGCCACGTCTTCCGCGCCGGTGCGACGTTGTTCGACTGGGGCGACTCGGTGATCACCCACCCGTTCCTGTCCGTGCGCACCCACACCGACCCGCGGCGGGCGGTGTACTTCGACGCCTGGCGGACGTTCACCACGATCACCGATCGTGAGATCACGCTGGCGGCACGGCTGGCGCCGCTGACCACCCTGCACTCGTGGCTGACCATCGACACCCGTCCCGGCACCCCGGGCGAACGCTTCGCGCCGTTCGTCGCCGAGATGCTGGCTCGGCTGCGGTCGAACTTCGCGTGAGGGAGGGGGCCGCGCGTTCCGCGGTGGCAGACTCGTAGGTCCACAGCATGACAATCGAATAGATGCCGGAATCGAACAAAGGGAACAGATGTCGCAGAGCCGTTGGATGACTCGCGGAGCGCTCGCCGTCACAGGTGCACTGGCCGTGGCGCTGGTCGCCGGATGCGGCGGCGGAGAGCCGGGATCACCCGAACCCGCGGGGTCGGGCACCAAGGCGACCTCGACGTCCGCACGTCCCGGCGGGTCGGCCGGTGTCACCACCAAGGCCGGCCCGGCGAGCCCGGTCGAGGTCCCCGACCCGGTCGCGAAGAACCTCTGCGACACCATCTCCCCGCAGCTGTCGGACTGGCGGGTGCAGGGTCCCACATTGGGCCGGGTGGCGCTCAACCTCACCGTGCACCAGTGGGCGGCGGAGAACGGCGGGATCAACCTCGCCGTCCTCGGCGACAAGGCCGTGGTGGACCGGATCACCACCAAGAGCTGCTCGGATGTCCGCACACAGGCATTGCAGGCCCTGGAACTGCCCGATCTCGCCTCGGGAATCGCATTCTGATGCGCACCCTGTATCCGCCCCTGGAGCCCCACCGCGACGGCATGCTCGATGTCGGCGACGGGCAGCACATCTATTGGGAGGAGTCGGGAAACCCCGACGGCAAACCGGTGGTGTTCCTGCACGGTGGCCCCGGTGGCGGAACAGATCCGTCGCACCGGCAGTTCTTCGATCCGGCCGCATACCGGATCGTGCTGTTCGATCAGCGCGGCTGCGGCCGTTCGACACCGCACGTGGCCGACGGTGCGAGCCTGGAGGCCAACACCACCTGGCATCTGGTCGCCGATATCGAGCGGCTGCGTACCCACCTCGGTGTCGACCGGTGGCAGGTCTTCGGCGGTTCCTGGGGTTCCACCCTGGCCCTGGCCTATGCCCAGACCCATCCCGACCGCGTCACCGAACTGGTGTTACGCGGGGTGTTCCTGTTGCGGCGCAAGGAGATCGACTGGTACTACAACGGCGCCGCCGGCTTCGTCTACCCGGACGAGTGGGAGAAGTATCTGGCCCCGATCCCGGCCGCCGATCGCGACGGCGATCTGGTGACGGCCTACCACCGGCTGCTGCACTCCCCCGATCCGCGGATCGCGACCGCGGCCGCGGTGGCCTGGTCGAGCTGGGAGGGTGCGACGAGTTCGCTGCTGCCGAAACCGGAGCGGGTCGCCGAATCCGCGCAGCCACGCTTCGCGCTGGCCTTCGCGCGGATCGAGAACCACTACTTCGTGCACGGCGGATTCCTCGACGAGGGACAGCTGCTGCGCGATATCGATCGCATCGCGCACATCCCCGGGGTGATCGTGCAGGGCCGCCACGACATCGTATGCCCGGCGGTCAGCGCATGGGATCTGCATCGGGCATGGCCGGATTCGCGACTGCACCTGGTGCCCGATGCCGGACATGCCGCCGCCGAACCGGGCACCACCCACCACCTCGTCGAGGCCACCGACGAATTCCGAGACCGCCGGTGAACGCCGCGGCCGGCCCCGCCGTCGTCGCCGTGCTCGGCGACGACGTGGACCGGCTGCTGGCCGCCGAGCCGGATGTGCGCGCCGATCGTTACGACTCCGTCCATCAGATGCGGGTCGCCACCCGGCGGCTGCGATCGGTCCTGCGTTCGTATCGAAAGGTGTTCCACCGCGGTGACATAGACGCCCTGCGCGACGAATTACGCTGGCTGGCCGGAGTACTGGGCACCGCCCGCGACGCCGAAGTGCGCGCACAACGGTTCGCGGCGTTGCTGGACGAGTATCCGGATGTCGAACACCATCTGGGGCACCGGCTGGTCGGCGCCGAGCGGGCGGCTTACGCCGACGCCCATCGCATGGTCCTCGACGCGCTGGACGGCGCCCGTTACGCGCGCCTGCGGTCGGAACTGCGGCGGATGCGCACCGATCCGCCGCTGCGCCGTCATATCGCCGAGCGCGACGCACACCGGGTCTTCTTCGCCGCCGTGCGGGCCGACCGCGACCGGCTCGACCGGTTGGTGTGCGCCGAGCCCGATGTCGACGACGCCGATCGGGTGGAAATCCTGCACGAAATCCGCAAGGCCGCCAAACGTTTACGCTACTGCGCCGAGGCGGCCACCGATGTGCTCGACGGTCCGGCGGCCGAGATCGCGCGCCATGCCAAGAGGGTGCAAAGTGTGCTGGGCGATCATCGTGACGCGATCGAGGCGGTCGCCGCCATCGCCACCTATGCCGCGCACGCCCGCACCGCCGATGTCACCGCCTACGAGCAACTCGTCGCCGCGGAGACCGATGCCGCGCGTAAGGCGCTGGATCGTTATCCGGAGACGGTGGCGTTCCTGCGGGACGAGTATCTGCCCTGACCAACGCGGTTACGCCGGCGGATCCGCCGGAAAAGCGAAGCCCACCAGGCGCTTGTCGGGATCGGCGATATCGAGACGCACCCGCACCCGCTGCCCCTCCGGTGGTGATCCGGCGCATTTGGCGATAACCGGTGGATCGGTGATGAAGATCTCGGCGGCGCGGTTGCCGTTGCCCTCACGGATGACCACCGCCTCGAAGACAGCGCCCAAACGCGGTGCCAGAACGGTCGATTCGGCGAGATCGAGGCAGGCGCGCTCGAGTTTGCCACCGACGGCGTCGCTGCGGCGCATCGATTCCGCGGCCGGGCCGAGTCCGTCGCGCACCCACCCGGGTACCGGCGTGCCCGCGCAGCGGGCCAGGCAGATCTCGGTGGTGTAGCGGTCGGCCAGCCGCCGCAGCGGTGCGGTCACGTGCGCGTAGGGTGCGCCGATCCCGCTGTGCTGCAAGACATCCGGATCCTCACCGTCGAGCACGGTGTAGGAGGCGCCGCGTAGCAACCCGGTCGCCTCCGACATCAGCGCCAGGGCTGCGGGGGTGTTGGGATCCAGTCCCGCGAGCATGCGGCCGACGACCATGCCGGTGGGCCACCGCACGCCGAGCGCGGCGGCGGTGCGCCGCATCGCCGCGATGGCCGAGGCGGGCGGCGCCGGCATCGTGCGCAACAGTCCGATCCGTCCGTCGGAGCCGGTGTCGTCGAGCATGATTCGCGCGGCGCAGATGCCGGTGAGCAGCGAGACCTGCTCGTTCCAGTCATCGGCCTCGGTGCGCGGCTCGATCACCAGCTGCCAGTGCTCGGTGCGGCGATTGTGGCCGTCGGGGATCACCGTCTGGGCGGGCAGGCGCAATTCGATCGCACCGCGCGCCAGGCCCGCCTCGATGCGCAGGCGGCCGAAGTCCGGCAGTGCGGCGATCGAGGGGTGCAGCCGGTCGGCGTCGGCATCGGCCTGGACACCGGGATAGTCCAGTCGGGCGCGGGAGCGGACCAGCGCACGCCGGACCGCGTAGCGCAGGGGCTCGGCCCGATCGTCACATTCGATGGTCCACAGTGCGGCGGGACGATTCCGGCCGGGCAGCAGACTGGCCGACCCTTCCGAGAGCACCGGCGGATGCAGCGGCACGGTGCCGTCGGGGAGATAGAAGCTCTGTCCCCGAGCGAGGGATTCCCGCGCCAGCGCCCCATCGGGCGAGACCATCGCGCCGACATCGGCGATGGCGTAGTGAAGCAGGAATCCGGTCGGGGTGCGTTCGAGATACAGCGCCTGGTCCAGGTCCAGCGCGCCGGGCGGGTCGATCGTCACGAACGGGATATCGGTGCGATCGGCCCGGACGCCCGCGAACGCATCCGATGCGTCGCGGGCCTCCGAGACCGCCTCGGACGGGTAGTCCGAGGCGAGTCCGAATTCGGATCGCACGACACCGAAATCGACCGGCGCCGAGGCGATCCTGGAATGCGGTTCCACGCGGGGCGCGCAGCCCTACTTGAGCGCCAGCATGGTGCCGTTCAGTTGATCGAACGGTCCGTACACGGTGAAAACGACCCGGCCGTCGGGGTACTGCGACGACAGCGTCGCCGCGGAGTCGAGAGCCTGACCGAACGAGGCGGCCGACGGATGCGGCAGCACCGCGAGCGTCTGACCGAAGTGACTCTGATGCACCCACTGGGTGTCACCCGGGCTGAGGTCGACCTGTACACCACCCGGCAGTGGCGTCACCGCGACCGCGGACGCCGAACCGGCACCCAGCACCGCCAAACCCGACACGGCCGCGGCGATCGCCGCACCGGCCGCCAACTTGCGAACTGCTCGCATATATACAGAACCTGCTTTCCGACACTCGTAGCACCCGTTGCCGCTGCCACCCCCGGCAGCGACACTTCCAACGGCCAACACTGTATGACGTCGGTCACGGTTGCGGCCACTCCGGGGCGGGTCGTCGCCACAGACACGCCGTCGGCGGCGGATTACGCCCGATTTGCCGGTGATGCGCCGCACACCACGTCCCGTCCGCCGACCTCGCGCACCATCGGGGCCTGCGATTTCCCCTCCGCCTCCGCGCGCACCGCACAATGCGCGCGACCGGCGACGACGCCCGGCAGCGTGGGCGGACACCACGGCGCCGACCCGCCGGGCCGGCCCGGCCACACCCCTCCGGAGCGATTGCCGACCCATAGCGATCTGGTATGGATTGCCCAATTCGGGCAGATGTCCAGGTCATCTCCCCACGGCCGGGAAACCGCCGGTCGCGTCCGTTTTCCGCTGCCCCTGCAACGGCCCGGGGTCGCTGTTAATGTGACCGGGTGGTGGGCCCGGCGCTCCCTCGCGCCGACGCCACCGAACTCGAACGACTCCCGGGTCGCATCCGCGCGATCAGAGAGTCCGCGCGGTAACGAGAGTTCGCCCTACGACGAGAATCGTCGCGTACACAGTTCATCGAGTATCAAAGGAGTTCCACACCGAATGTCGTCCATCGTCTACGACTACCTGCTGCCTCTCATCGGTCCCGAGCAGGCGACCTACTGGGCCCAGATCCTGGTCGTCAATCCGGCCGGCTGAGTTCGCGCGATCGCATCCGTCAGGCCACGGGCGGCGGATGCGATCGCCCCACCCGGTTCTCCACGACGATCCGACAGGAGT
This sequence comes from Nocardia spumae, assembly GCF_020733635.1. Classification (NCBI taxonomy): domain Bacteria; kingdom Bacillati; phylum Actinomycetota; class Actinomycetes; order Mycobacteriales; family Nocardiaceae; genus Nocardia; species Nocardia spumae. Next base: position 4,920,092 of record NZ_JAJFZL010000001.1, read on the forward strand.
GAGGTCATGTCCACCGATCACGTCTGGTTCATCACCGGCAGCAGTGCCGGATTCGGACGCGCGATCGCCGAGGCCGTGCTGGCCGCGGGTGGCCGGGTGGTCGCTACGGCGCGCAACCCCGAATCCCTTGCGGACCTTCGTGATCGAGATCCGGAGCGGGTACTGATCGCGGAGTTGGACGTCACCGATCCGGCCTCGATCACCGCGGCGGTCGAGGCGGCGCGAGTTCGGTTCGGCCACATCGACGTCCTGGTCAACAACGCCGGTTACGGACTGCGCGGCGCACTCGAGGAATGCGACGACGAACAGCTGCGGCAGCTGATGGAGACCAATGTCTGGGGACTGATCGCGGTCACCAAGGCGGTACTGCCGTTGATGCGCGCCCAGCGCAGCGGTCACATCGTGCAACTGTCCTCCGTGGGCGGGGTACGCGCCCGGCTCGGTGGAACCCCCTACGCACTGAGCAAATTCGCGGTCGAAGGACTGTCGGAGGGATTGTCCTACGAGGTCGCGCCCTTCGGTATCAAAGTCACCATCGTCGAACCCGGTCCGTTCCGCACCGATTTCGCCGGCCGCTCCATCCGATGGGCCGAACCCATCTCCGAATACACGCCGATCTTCGCCGAGGAGCGCGAGCGCTTCCAGGCTCAGAACGGTTCCCAGCCCGGCGATCCGGCCCGTGCCGCCGAAGCCATCCTGCGCGCGGTCGCCATGGAGGAACCACCGCTGCGCCTGCCGCTGGGACCCGAGGCCTTCGCCGGAATCCGCGCCACCCTGACTCAGCGCCTGGCCGATCTGGACGAACTCGAACCGTGGGCAGCCGACACCGGATTCCGCTGACTTCGTACCGGTTTCCCGCACCCGACATCGAAAGAGTTCCATGCTCACCGTCGAAGACCGTTTCGCCATCACCGATCTGATCAATCTGCACGGCCATCTCACCGATAACGGCGATCTTGACGGCTGGCCCGCCCTGTTCGACGACGGCATCGTCTACGACGTCAGCGCCCTGGGCGGCGGCGTGCTGGTGGGCCTGGAAGCGTGCCGCGACGCCGCGCTGGCACTGGGCGAGAACAATCCCGTCGCCCACCACGTCACCAATATCGTGCTCAACGAGGTCGCCGACGGAACGGTGCGGGCGCTGTCGAAGGGCCTCGGTGTGATGACCGACGGGTCGACGGGCAGCGTCACCTACGAGGACACCATCACTCGAACCGCGGACGGCTGGAAGATCACCCACCGCATCGTCCGCCCGCGCCGCACACCGCTGCGGCCGTGAATCGGTTGTCTACGACGATGTCTCGCCCGAGATGACCGCCGGCCGATACTCGGATCCCGACGGCTGTGGTCGACAGTGAAACCGCGGCACGCCGATGAGGATCGAGTCGTGGACGCGGCTCGGTCGACGCTCGAATTCGTCAATGCGCTCAAATGGCCGGTGATCGTTCTCGTGCTGGCCACGATGTACCGGGATCCGATGGGACGCGTGCTCGAGCGCCTGCGGCCGAAACTGCTGACCGTCGATACGGCATCACCACCTGGGCCGACCGTCAACTGCTGAACACGAGCCGATTGACCGGCGCCGGAGCCGACCACCGGGCAGCCGCCGATATCGCCGAACTGTGGGCGCCGGGCCGGCGTGTGCTGGCGGACCGCTCGAACGCGCTGACCGAATCCGGACCGGGGGTGGGCCCGTGTCCGCCGGTACCCCGAGGTCCCGGCCCGCACCGGGCGTCACCCGGTGATGAGGTCGCATCCGCCGTAAGTCCCGGGACCGGGATCCGGAGGAGGAGATCGGGACTGTCTACCGGGGCGCCCGGCCGGCGAGCATCGCCTTCGCGGCGGTGCGCAGATCCACACGCGGAGTACGGGTTTCCAGCTCGGCGATACAGATCTCGCGCACCATGGCGACCTTCAACATCGACGCCGCGTCGGGATCGGACCAGCCGACCGCGACCATATCCGGGCGGCTGGCGGCGAGAAAACCCTCCCGGCGCTGGGAGATCTCGGTGCGCAATCCGGGATCCGATTGCGCCTGGATCATGAATGCCTCGGTGCCGCAGCTGTGCAGGCACGCGTCGAGAAAGGCGTCGACGCTGACCGCGAGCCGGTCCGGCCCCGGCGGCATACCGCGGATCGCGTCCGCGACCCGCGCGCCGATCAAGGTGAAGAACTGGCGGTACAACGCCACGAGGTAGCTGTGGCGGTTGGGGAAATGCCGGTAGAAGGTGCCCTTGGCCATGCCCGCCTCCTCTACCACCGCGTTGATCGAAAGACGCTGTAGTCCTTCGCGTTCGGCTACGAGCATGCCGGCGGTGAGCAGGATGGCGCGGCCGGATTCGGCGACGACGGTCATGACGAGGGCACTCCTGAAGCGTTCTGTTCGGAAAGTCTAGTCGTGATCCTGGGTCACGCCTACGCTGTGACCGATCGGTCGGCCCGGCACCGGGTTTCGTACGGCCGATTGCGGTCATCGGTGACCGGTCCCGTTTCGGACGAACTTCTTTTGGGGGCTGGAATGTCCGCTCAGCGTAAAGCGAATGTCGGCGCAGTGGTGCCGCTGACCTCCGATGCGTGTTATCGAGTCGAATTGCAGCGGCTGCTGCCGGCCGATTCGCCGCGCTCCACCGGTGAGGATCGCCGTCATATCGTGCGACTGGCCGAGAGCGAGTCCCGGTGGCCGCCGATCCTGGTCCACCGTGCCACCATGCGGGTCATCGACGGGATGCACCGTGTACACGCGGCACGGATGAAGGGAATGACCCATATCGAGGTGCTGTTCTTCGACGGCACCGCCGCCGAGGCCTTCCTGCGTGGTGTCGAATCCAATGTGGTGCACGGACTTCCGCTGACGCTGCCGGACCGCAAGGCGGCCGCGATGCGAATTCTGGAATCACTGCCCGAATTATCGGATCGCACGATCGCGGCCAGCACGGGTTTGTCGTCGAAGACCGTGGCCCGCATCCGATTGCGTTCGACCGGGGAAATTCCGCAGTCGAACATTCGCATCGGCGCCGACGGCCGGTCCCGGCCGCTGGATTCCTCCCGGCGGCGTCAGCAGGTAATCGAATTGCTCACCGCCTCACCGGATATGCCGCTGCGTGCCCTGGCGGCAGCCGCCGATGTGTCGGTCAGCACCGCGCACGCGATCCGCAAGAAGATGCGTGAGCGGTTGTGTTCGGAAGCCGGCGGCGAGGACGGTCCCGACACGAATGCCCTACTGCTGCAGAAACTCACCCGCGATCCCGCGATGCGGGCCAGTCAGCAGGGCCGAGATCTGCTGCGCTGGTTGCACTCCCATTCCATGAACCGCACGATGTGGCCGCGCGTGGCCGAGGCGGTACCACCGCACCTCGCCGCCACCGTCGCGGAACTGGCCAGCCGAAATGCGCGGGAGTGGCGCGCCTTCGCCGACCGGATCCAGTCCACCGACACCGCAATCTGACCGTTCCGACCCGCCACTCGTTCCGTCGTATTCTCGAGAGGTTCGGCACATGCTGTCCACCGTCGCCGCTTTCGCCACCCGTCACGCCCGCGCAGTACTCGCGGCCTGCCTGCTGATCGGCATCGTCAGCATCGCCCTCGGCGCCACCGCGCCGGCCCATCTGAAGACCGGCGGCTTCTCACCTCCGGATACCCAGTCGTCGCGAGTGTCGTCCTTTCTGGGCGGCGAATTCCCTTCCGCCGCACCGAATGTGGTTCTACTCATACGGGCGCCCGGCGGAGTCGAGTCGGCGGCCGCGCGCACGGCCGGACAGCGGGTGGTCGCACAGCTGCACGCCGACCATCATGTCGACGCGGTGCAGTCGTACTGGCAGCTGGCGCCGGATCTGCGCTCGGCGCTGCGCAGCGAGGACGGCACCGAGGCGCTGGTGCTGGCACATGTCGAGGGAGACGACACGACCGCGCCGCAGCGTGCGGGAGAACTCGTGGACCGGATCGGCGGTGACCACGACGGCGTCACGGTGCTCGCGGGCGGTCAGGCCGTCGCGCTGAACCAGATGAGCGGGCAGGTGGTGAAGGATCTGATCGTCACCGAGGCGATCGCGGTGCCGCTGACCGGGCTGGCGCTGATCATCGTATTCGGCAGCGTGGTCGCCGCCGCGATCCCGCTGGCGGTCGGACTGTTCACCATCGCGGTCACACTGCCGCTGCTGCGGGTGTTGGCCGAGGTCGGCGATGTGTCGATCTTCGCGCTGAACATGATGAGCGCACTGGGTTTCGCGGTGGCGATCGATTCGAGTCTGTTCCTGGTGAGCAGATTCCGTGAGGAGCGTGCGGCCGGCCTCGACACCGGCGCGGCGGTGGTGCGCACCGCGCGGACCGCGGGACGCACGGTGCTGTTCTCCGGTGCGGTCGTGGGGCTTTCGCTGTGCACCCTGCTGGTCTTCCCGCTGTACTTCCTGCGATCACTGGCCTTCGCGGGACTGTCCGTACTGGCCGCCGCCGTGATCACGACACTGCTGCTGGTCCCCGCCGCGCTGTCGGTCGCGGCGCCACATCTGGATCGATTCGATCTGCGAGTTCCGTTGCGGCGCCTGCTGCGCCGCCGGTCACCGGCCGCTGCGCCGGCCGATCCGACCCGGACCCGCTGGTATCGAGTGGCGCGGGCGGTGATGCGCCGGCCGGTGCTGTCCGCCGTCGCCGTGGTGGCGCTGCTGCTGGTACTGGGTACGCCGGCGCTGTCGATGCGGTTCGGTTCCGCCGACGACCGGGTGCTGCACGGCGCGTCGAGTCACCAGGTCGGCGACGCGTTGCGCGGCGACTTCCGGGAGAACGCGATGGCCGCCGTGGTCGTCACGCTGCCGGGCTACGGTTCCGTGACGCCGGAGTTGGAGCACTACGCCGCGAACCTGTCCCGGGTCGAGGGCGTGACCTCGGTGTTGTCGGCATCGGGGGTCTTCGCCGAGGGAACCCGGATCGCGGCGCCCCCGGACGGGATGAGTACGCGGGCCGGGACCTATCTGCGCATCGGCACCGAGGCCGATCCGTCCTCGGACGCCGGCACCCTCCTGTTGCACCGCATCCGCGAGGTCGCGGCGCCGGGTCCCGCGTCGTACGGCGGTGCGGCGGCGGAGAACGCGGATTCGGTCCACGCGCTGACCTCCCGGCTGCCGCTCGCACTGGGACTCATCGCGGTGTCGACCCTGCTCGTCCTGCTGGCCTTCACCGGCAGTGTGTGGCTCCCGATCAAAGCGCTACTGCTGAACACCTTGTCCCTGTCGGCCACCTTCGGCGCGATGGTCTGGATTTTTCAGGAAGGTCATCTGTCGGCAATATTCGGTTTCACGCCTACCGGATTTCTGGTTCCGACCATGCCCGTTCTCATGTTCTGTCTCGCCTTCGGCGTTTCCATGGATTACGAAGTATTTCTGCTGTCCCGCATTCGGGAGGAATGGCTTGCGACCGGAGACAACGCCCGGTCGGTTGCGATAGGAGTGGCGCGCACCGCGCGAATTTTCACCGCCGCCGCCCTGCTGATGACCATCGCGTTCGCGGGCATGGCCGGCTCCCGCGTCTCCTTCATCCAGTTGTTCGGCCTTGGCCTGGCACTCGCGGTGATCAGCGACGCGACGTTGATACGCGGCATCCTGGTCCCGGCCCTGATGCGGCTGCTGGGCGCGGCCAACTGGTGGGGGCCGCGATGGCTGCGGCGAGTGCCGGCCTCCCTCGAGGGCGGGCCGGAACCGGATGCCCGAACACGTCCGGGACCGGATCCGGTTCCCGTCAACAATTGAACGATCGAATATGCGAGGCGCCGGTTCTTCCGGCGCCTCGCTCATTTGTGCGCGTTCGGAATTCGTTGACCACCCGGAATCGCACATCATAGGCTGCACACATCCGGTACAGGTGTCCGGAATTTGGACAACGCCGAGTCTCGTGAGAACGAATTCGGGCACTGTTCACAGCCAGGAGTGACAATGGTCGACATTGCGATAGTGGGAATCGGCTGCCGTTTTCCAGGCGGCATTACCGATCCGAAGAGTTATTGGGATTTCCTGATCGGGCGCGGAGACGGAATCGTGGATATTCCCCCGGACCGGTGGAGTATCGACAAGTACTACGACCCTGATCCGGACGCACCCGGCCGGATGTACACCCGCCGTGGCGGATTCCTCACCCAGCCGCTGTGGGACTTCGACGCCGACTTCTTCGGCATCGCCCAGCGCGAGGCAGCGATCCTCGATCCACAGCAGCGGCTGCTGCTGGAGGTCACCTGGGAGGCGCTCGACGACGCCGGCATGGCCGGCCGGGTATCCGGGCGGCAGGTCGGGGTCTACGTCGGCGGATTCATCCTCGACAACGCACTCGGCCGCAGCGGGCCGCTGGTGCGATCGGCGATCAACAACCACACCGCGATGAGCGCATCACACACGCTGCTGTCCAACCGGATCTCGTATCTGCTGGATCTGCACGGGCCGAGCCTGACCGTCGACACCGCGTGTTCGTCGTCGCTGGTGGCCACCCACCTGGCGGTGCGGGCGATCGTCGCCGGGGAGTGCGAGACCGCGGTGGTGGGCGGCGCCAACGCGATGCTGCAGCCGGAGACCTTCATCTCCATGTGCAAGGGACGGTTCCTGTCCTTCGACGGCCGGTGCAAGACCTTCGAGGCCTCGGCCGACGGCTACGGCCGGGCCGAGGGGGCCGGCGCGGTGGTGCTCAAGACGGTCGAGGCCGCCGGACGCGACAACGACCGGATCTATGCGGTGATCCGCGCGACGGGGGTCAACCAGGACGGCCGGACCATGGCGATTCCGGTACCGAATCCCGTTGCCCAGCAACAGCTCGCGGAGCAGGTGCGCGCCGAATCAGGTATTCCGGCCGGCGATATCGGCTACCTCGAGGCACACGGCACCGGCACCGCGGTGGGTGATCCGATCGAGATGAGGGCGCTCGGACAGGTCTACGGCGCCGTCGCCGGACGCTCCGCTGCCGTGCCGGTCGGATCGGTGAAGGCCAACTTCGGCCACACCGAGGCCGCGGCGGGGGTGGCGAGCCTGATCAAGGCGGCGCTGACCCTTTATCACGGCACCGTGGCACCGCACTTCTCGTTGTCCGATCCCAACCCGGAGATCGCCTTCGACGAATGGCGGCTACGGGTACCGCTCGCCGGCGAGCCGCTCCCCGGCGTGCCCGGGCGGCGGGCGGTGGCGGTCAACGGATTCGGCTACGGCGGCACCAATGCCCACGCGATTCTCACCGAGGCCCCGGCCGCGCGCGAAACCCGCGCGCCGCTCGACGTACCACCGATCCTGCCGCTGTCGGGCCGCTCCGAGGCCGCCGTGCGCGAGACCGCGGCGGAGCTGGCGCGCGCCCTGAGCGACGACACCGTCGCCCCGGTGACCGCGGCGCTGTGGACCCGGCGCGCGCACCACGCGCTGCGCACCGGTTTCGTCTATCGCGATACCGAGGACCTGCGCAGTCAACTGAGCGATTTCGCCGCGGGTGCGGGCAAGGCGCCGGCCCGTGCGGTCGGCGACGGCTCGGTCGAACCGGTCTTCGTCTACAGCGGTATGGGGCCGCAGTGGTGGGGAATGGGCCGGGAACTGCTCACCGCGGACACCACGTTCGCGCGGGTGGCACGCGAGGTCGACGCGGAATTCACCGCGGTGGCGGGCTGGTCGATCCTGACGGAAATGCTCGCCGAGGAACAGGATTCGAAGGTCGCGCGCACCGAAGTCGCGCAACCGGCCAACTTCCTGCTGCAGGTGGCGCTGACCGCCGAACTCGCCGAGTACGGCGTGCGCCCGGCCGTGGTCGTCGGCCACAGTGTCGGCGAGGTCGCCGCGGCCTACATCTCCGGTGCGTTGTCGCTGCGCGATGCGGTCCTGGTCAGCTACCACCGCTCGCGGCTGCAGGCCACCACCGCCGGCTCCGGGAGCATGCTGGCCGTCGGAATGCCCGAGGCGGATGTGCGCACCCTGCTCGCCGATACCCCGGGCATCTCGATCGCGGCGGTCAACAGCCCCAGCGCCGTCACCCTCGCCGGCGACACCGCCGATCTCGAGATGTTGCGCGATATGCTCTCGGCCACCGGCACTTTCGCCCGCATGCTGCGGGTGGAGGTGCCGTATCACAGTCACCTGATGGATCCGATTCTCGCGGATCTGACCGATGCGCTGGCGGAGCTGAGCCCGGGCGCAGCCACCGTGCCCAGCTATTCGACGGTCACCGGTGATGCCCTGGAGGGCACCGGCTGGACCGGAGCGTACTGGTGCCGCAACGTCCGCGAACCGGTGCGATTCGCCGACGCGATCTCTGCCCTGCTCGATGCCGGACATCGAGTCTTCGTCGAGGTCGGGCCGCATCCGGTGCTCAGCGGCAACATTCGCGAACTGCTGATCCATCGCGGCGTGGTCGGCGCGGCGGTGAGCACGCTGTCCCGCGACCGTGACGATCGCCGCCACGTCCTGCAGGCGGTGACGGATCTGTATGTCGCCGGTTCGCTCGACGGCACCCGGATCCCGGGCCACCCGCGGGCGGCCTCGCCACATGCCGAGCTACCGCGCTATCCCTGGCAGCGCAAACGGTTGTGGCACGACGAGCCGATCACGACTCGCGACCGGCTCGGCACGGCCGACAGCCCCGCGCTGCTCGGCGAGAGCACGGCGGGGTCGGGTGCGGAATGGGAAGTGCAACTGTCGGTGTCGCGACTGCCGTGGCTGGCCGACCATGTCGTCGACGGCCACGTGGTGCTGCCCGGCGCGGCCTATCTCGACGCGGCGCTGAGCGCGGCGGCCGCGCGCACCGGCCGCACCCGGATCGGGCTCGAGGATGTCGAATTCGTCGCGCCGCTGGTGATCGACGAACACGAGATCCCGGTCCTGCGCCTCACGGTGGAGGAGAGCACGCGGCGCTTCACCATCCACTCGCGCCCGGCCGCGGCCGAGACCTGGACGCGCAACGCGGTCGGGCGCCTGGTCGAAACCGACTTCGACACCGCGGTCGAACCGATGACCGCACCGGAGGGCGCCGCTGTCGTAGCCGGTGCGGATCTGTATGCCGGTCTGGCCGCACGCGGTCTCGACTACGGCCCGGCGTTCCAGCGCATCGTCTCCGCGGTCATCGGCGGCGATACCGTGCTGGCGAGTGTCACCGGCGACGCGCCCGCCGATCCGGAGCATCCGCATCTGACTCATCCCGCGGTCGTGGACGCGGCGCTGCAGTGCGTCGCGGCGCTGGCCGCCGACGGCGGCGCGGACTCGGGGGCGATCGTCCCCGCCGCCATCGGCGCCGTGCGCCTGCTGGCGCCGCTGCCGCATCGGCCCCGGGTGGTCGTCACCCGGCGCGGCACCGCTCCCCTGCGCGCCGATATCGCCATCCTCGACGAGGACGGCGCGGTGTCCATGCGGATGAGCGGTGTGGAATTCCGGCCGGTATCGGTCACCCCCGATGTCGTCCATCAACTGGGCGGCGTGTTCTACCAGCAGGTGTGGGAGGAGGTGGAGCTCGAGCACATGCCCGCCGGGGCCGCGGATCCGGTCGTCATCGGGCTCGGCGCCGACACCGCCGCGCGGGTGGCCGCACTGGCCGGCCCGGATGAGCGCACGAACGTGGTGGTCACCGATATGAACCATATCGACGAGGAGCGGCTGCGATCGGCGCTCACCTCGGCCCCCGGCCCCCGCCACGTCGCCGTGGTGGCGAGCGGTGACACGTCCGCCGCCGATACCGTCTACGGCCTGACCCGGATCGCGGCGGTGGTGGAAGCGCTGCTCACCGACGATGATTCGACCGATCTGCGCTGCGTGGTGCTCACCGAGCACGCTCTGTGCACACCGTCGGACAGCTCGACCCACCCCGAGCACGGGGCGCTGGTCGGGGCGCGGCGCGCCCTGCTCAACGAACAGCCCTCGGCCGGATGGCGGCTGCTGGACCTGGACGAGGCAGGCTGGAGCGAGTGCCGCGCACTGATCGCCGCCGACGAGATCGGTGACGAGATCGCACTGCGCGCGGGTACCGCGTGGGCGGTGCGGATCGAACAGAATCTGGACGACTATCTGCGGCAGCGCGATACGGCGCGGCCGCTCACCGATCCGGAGGCCGGATTCGAGGCCGAGATTCCGCGCTCCCGGTTGTTGTCGGACCTCGCGCTGCGCGAATCCCCCCGGCGCGCCCCCGGACCCCGTGAGGTCGAACTGCGCATGGACGCTGTCGGCCTGAACTACAAGGACGCCATGAAGGTACTCGGCGTCCTCACCGAGAAGGAGCTCGGCGACACCTATTTCGGGATGACGGTCGGCATGGAGGGCTCGGGGGTCGTGACCCGGGTCGGCGCGGACGTCGACGAGGTCGCGATCGGTGATCGGATGATGGTGTGCGCCGGTGACATCCTGCGCCGCTATGTGACGATGCCGGTCGACGCGGGTGCCTCGCTACCGCATCGGCTCGATCCCGCGGTCGAGTACGACCCACTGACCTGCGGCTCCGGATTGCCGTATCTGACAGCGGAATTCGGGCTGCGGACGCTGGCGCGGCTGCGACCCGGCGAGACCGTGCTGATCCACGGCGCCGCCGGCGGTATGGGAATGGCCGCGGTGCAGGTCGCCCAGCACATCGGCGCACGCGTCATCGGTACCGCCAGCACCGAATCGCGGCGTGAGCAGGTGCGGCAGCTGGGCGTCGAGGAGGTCCTCAATTCCCGGTCGGCCGGATTCGCCGACGATATCGCGGCGGCGACCGGTGGTCGCGGCGTCGATGTCGTCTACAGTTCGGCACCCGGCGAGATCCTGCGTCAGAACTTCCGGGTCGCCGCGGAATTCGGCCGGATCGTCGATATCGGCAAGGCCGACATCTACGGGGGCGGGGTGATCGACCTGGCCCCGTTCGACCGCAACCTGACCTTCTTCGCGGTGGATATGGACCGTGCGCTCGCCCACGATCCGGAGATCCTGCGGGCGCCGTTGCGGATCGCGCAGCAGCGGCTGCAGGAGGGCACCTACCGCTATCTGCCCTATACCGCCTATCCGGCGTCCCAACTGCCCGCCGCATTCGAAAGTGTCGCGCGCTCACAGCATGTGGGACGGGTGGTGGTGGATATGGGCGAGCGGCATCCGGCGGTGCGGCCGGCGCTCGGGCATCCGGTGATCGACCCCGACGGGGTGTATCTGGTCACCGGTGGCTTCGGCGGCTTCGGCCTGGCGACCGCCCGCTGGCTGGCCCGTTCCGGAGCACGGCGGCTGGTCCTGGTGGGCCGCCACGGTGCCGTCACACCGCAGGCCGTCGCACAGGTGGCGGCGTTCACCGACGCCGGCGTCGAGGTCGTCGAGGAACGCCTGGACATCGCCGACTACGACGCGACTGTCGCGCTGCTGCAACGCATCCGGAGCACGGCGCCGCTGCGTGGCATCTTCCACGCGGCCGGTGTCGTGGACAACCTGCCGATTCCGCAGATCACCCGCGACTCGCTGCACGGCCTGTTCACGAAGGTCCGCGGCGCCTACAACCTCGACCGCGCACTCACCGCGACCGGAATCGAGCCCGATCTGTTCGTGCTCTACTCCTCGATCAGCGCGCTGGGCTGCATCACCCCGCAGGTCGGCTATGCCGCGGCCAATGCCGCACTCGATGGCCTGGCCGCGAGCCGGCGCGGACGCGGTGCCGCGGCGCTGTCGGTGAACTGGGGCTTCATGGCCGGCGGCGGGATGGCCGACGGCAGTGAGGCGCTCGTCGGATACGTCAAGATGCTGGGGTTCCGCCCGATCGATATGGATCGGGCGACCGGGCTGCTCAACGAATGCCTGTCGCTGGACACCGCACAGGTCGCGGTGGCCGATATCGACTGGGGCGTCTGGGCCGGTGGCGCACGACCGTCGGTCGAGACCCGTCGCTTCCGGCAACTGCTGGCTGACGCCGGTGTCGGCGGTGACGGGCAGAGCAGCCTGCGCGGCGAGGTCCTGGCGCTGCCGCCCGAACAACGCGCGGACTTCGCGGCCCGGCAACTCGCCGAGCAGCTGGCGGTAGTGCTCGGCGTCGCGGCCGAAACCGTCGATATCGACGAACCGGTCACCAATCTGGGAATGGATTCGCTGATGGCAATGGAATTCGGTGCTCGTGCCGAGAAATCACTGGAAGTGAAGGTGTCCGCGCTCGAACTCGGTCGCGGACTGTCGTTGCGCGGCATCGCGGCCCGCGTGGTCGAACGGTTCGGCGACGCCCCCGCGGCCGGGCCGGTCACCACCGTGGCCGCGGACAACGACCCGGAGGACGAGGCGGACGCGGCATGAGTACCGATCAGATCGCCTACCCCGATATCGATGCCGTCCTCGGCGACCGGGCCGGTCGCTTCTTCGGCGAGGGCTACAAGCGCATCCAGCACGAGATCTTCGATATCACCGTCGAAGCCCGGGCCCAGGGGCCGAAACTGTCGGCCGTGGCCGGGGTGCGCTATCCGCTGGACTGGTCACAGAAGAGCACCCGCGTGCTCACACCGCATCTGAGCAGTATCGACTGCTCGATCTTCGGATTCCGTCTGCTGGCGGTGATATTGCGCGAGTGCGGTGTGAGCGACGCCGATATCGGCCGCTGCTGGATGCCCTACGTGCAGTTCAGCAGCGGCACGGTGGCCACCGAGAACCTCGACCGGTTCCCGATCGAGGCGACCGTGACCGGCAGCACCGAGACGACGCTCACCATCTCCGGATCCTTCGGCAGCACAATGGAACTGGAGGCGGTCGTCGCACTGCCCACCCCGCCCCGGCTGCCCGCACCGGGGCCGGCCCGGCCGGTCGCCGAACCGGCGGGCGGATACTCGCGGGGTCCGGTCTACCGGCGCGGCCAATATCTGCGCGATATCCGGCTGGACTCCGACGGCACCGGCGCGAGCGCGCAATTCGCACTGGCGCCGGTCGATTCCGATTCCGTCGGCACCGGTGTCGCGGATTCCTATCAGCCCTCGATCACCCTGGTCGATGCCACGGTGATCCTGGCCCAACTCTCCCAGGTCGTGCTGTACGAGCTGGACAACATCGCCCGCAAGGACAGCGAGACGCTGTGGATGCGCCGGATGACCGCGCGCGCGGACGCACCCCCACCGCCGTACACCCCGGGTTCGGCCACCACGCGCATGGCGCGCTCGATGGTCCTGGGCTTCGGCGGGGGAAAGTGGCGGATCTCGAACTGGGAGGCGGAGTTCGCCGGCTGCTCGATCCGCTACGACCTCGCCCATCAGCTACCCGCCTGAACCTCGAACATCCTCTCTCGAAAGGCTTTCCATGTCGGGAACAGATTATCGACGCATCGTCGTGTCCGGCACCTACTCCACCGGCAAGACCACGACGTCCACCGCGCTGGCGCTGCTCACCGGAATCCCCCGGGTCGACGCCTCCTCGGCCCGGGAGGTGGTGACCGAATTCTTCCCGGGGATGCGCTTTCAGGACCTGAGCACCACCGAGCTCATGGCGCTGGGTTTCCGGCGCCTCGAACTGCGCATCGAGGCGGAAACCCTGCTGGAGGCGCAGGGCAACGGTTTCATCGCCGACGGATCGGTGCTCAACGAGTGGGTCTACGGCGCCACCCGTCTGGTCACCGGCCCCAATCCGGGATCCAGCCGCTGGCACAAGATCGTCAAGAACACCGTGACCCTGCCGGGCCGCCCGTTCTTCCGGCGCTACCTGAACGCCTACGGAGAGATGGCGCGCCAGCGCGCCCGCAAGGGGTACGACATCTTCTTCCACCTCCCGGTGGAGGTGCCCATGGATCCGGACGGACATCGTCCGGTGGATGAGCGCTATCGGGCCATCTCCGACGGCAAACTGCTGCACACCATCAGTGAGCTGGGGGTGCCGGTGGTGACCGTCCGCGGCACTCCCGAACAGCGGCTCGAGCAGATCGTGAAGGTGCTCGACATCCCGACCGTCATGGATATCGACGTGGCGGTGAAGGAGGCCGTCGAATTCGTGCGCACCAGCCGCGAGCGAGTCCAGGAGATGATCATCTCGCAGGCGCAACCGCACACGATGGGCCGCAAGATCCGCTTCGCGGTCCGGGTGTAGCACCGCGGTCCGGCAGACCGGACGAGGCCCGATATCGCGGCCGGCTCGCGTACGCGCGGGCCGGCCGCGGCGCGACCGACGTCACCGCGTCCGACCACTGTGCCGTCACCGGCGCGTTCGATCCTCGATCACCGCTCGCGGACCGAACGCGCCGGCGTCGAAACTGTGTTCAGCGCAGCGTAATTCGCGCAACAGTCGCACACTCAGCGCCAGAACCCGTTACCGTGCAACACATTTCGCCCTCGATCAGCAGTCGAGGAATTCGCGCCGACGTCCTCCCAGAGCACGGAAGTTGCCTTCCCGCAACGCTTTTAGCAAAACCTTCGCTATCCCGTACACAGCCTGCCGAAGTTTCAGTTACTCTGTGACACATTGAGCCGCCAAGTAACGGGACGTTTAATGATGGTTCAACAAAGACGTCACTCGACGGCAACGTGGAACGTCAGCGCGAGGTGAGGGTACATGCGACTGCATCTGCCGAGATTTCATCCAGAATCCACCGCTCGCCGCGAGCTGACCTGGGATCCGGAGGCGTGGACCCCGCGGGCGATCCGGGTTCGATACCGCACCTGGGCCCGCGCCACCCGGATACGGCGGATGGCGACACGCCTATTCGTCGCGGCGCTGATCTTCGCGGTGGCATGGGTCGCCTGCGGCAGCCCGGCCCGCGCACGCACCAGCACCGCGACCGAGCGCCACTCGGCGTCGGCAATCGACGGGTTGTCCTGGACCGACGTTCGCGACTCATACGGAGTTCCGTTGTCGGACTACATGTTCGCCACAGAGACCAGCATCCTCAACCCCAAGGCATCCGGTTTGGCGATGGTGCTCGGGATGTTCTTCGCGGCCTTCATGGTCACCGTGATCAGCGCGATCTGGCTGACCGGCTTCGTGGTGAGTTTCCGGTGGCTGGAGTGGCTGAGCAAACCCCTGACGGCGGTCGCAGACAGTCTCAGCGGTCAAATCGCCACCCCGCTCATGGCGACCGTGTCGGTATCCATCGGCGCGTTATTTGTGGCGTGGTTCGTTCTGCGCGGGTACCACGCCAAGGCGACGCTGCAAGTGCTGACGATGGTCCTGGTCGCCATGTTCGGCACCCTGTATCTGGCACATCCGGTCGCCGATGTGCTCTCGCCCAACGGCTTACTGGCCAAGGGACGCGACGTCGGAATATCGGTCGCGGCGGGGCTCACCGGGGATTCCGAGCCGAACGCGCAGTCGATCGTCGGCCGGCTGAACGCGACCCTTGCCGACAACTTCGCGCGCCACCCGGTACAGCTCTGGAATCTCGGTCACGTGGTCGACGACTCACCACGCTGTCGCGCGGCATGGTCGTCGGCCGTGCGGACGGGCAGTGACGCACAGTTGGCGCGAGAGATGCGAGGCTGCGGCGACAACAGCGCCGCCCGCAAGATCGAGAACCCCAGCTACGGGCAGATCGGCACCGGGCTGGTGCTCCTCGTCTTCGGCGCGATCCTGCTGATGTTTCTCGCCTACCTCGCGGTCAAGATCTTCCTCGCCGCATTGTCCTCCGTTTTCCACGCCATCCTGGCCATATTCGGTTTTGCCGCAGGCGGATTCATCTACGGTCCGACCCAGGCGTTCCTGCTTCGCAACCTGGTCGAGATGGTCGGCGACGCGGCCTCACTGATGGCCTTCACGTTGTTTCTGGGCACCTACGATCTCGTCTTCGACGCCTTGTTCCGATCCGCACCCGATAACGGCATCGCCGTCATATTCGTCGGCGGGCTCGCAACGAGCGCGGGCTTCATCCTGTTGAAGCGGCTCGATCTGGACATGATCGGCGGCCAGCGCCGCATCGCGGACAGACTGCGCGCGGTACTCGAAGGCAAACCCGCACCGGCCGGCGGAGGATCCTCCGGAATCGATGAAGGAAGTCTGCGGTACGCCCTGTCACCGGGCCGCGCGGCGGGGGCGGCACTGCGTCGGGCCGCCGAATTCAATTCGAACCCCGCCGCATCATGGATATTCGGACGCTCGTCGCCGTTGAGTTACTACTCCAAGCATATGCAGGAAATGAACTACCTGAATTACGAGTTACTGCGCGGAAATGTACCGGCCCGGGCCGCCAACAGCTGGATGGCGCGACTCACCACCGGCAAGAATATGCATGACAGTGCGGCCAGAACGGCGGCATCGGGATTCGGCGGCACCAACCCGCGGGCCGCCGCGGCGACCATGACGACCGTCCTCGGACTCGGCGGTGACCGAGCCGACGCCATGGCCGCTCTGGCCGCCACCCGATTCCCGGTGGCTACCCGGAGGTGGGCGGCCGAAGCTCACGCCCGCGTCATGACATCGGCTGCCGAGAACCAGATTCAGTATTCGCCGCTGGCGCAGACGGCCGCGGCACTGGATCTGGCCGAGAGCGCCCGGGACCACGGGGGACCGGAGCAAGCCGCGCACAATGCGCAGTTCGCCGAATCCGCGGCCATGTTCTACCGCCTCGCACCCCGCCCCGGCCGAGTTCGCACAGACGCGGAATGGGAGAGAAATCAACTGGTTCGAGACTCGCTGCGCGACTATCGGAACTTCGAGGAGTTCAGCAGGGTGGTCACGCCGGAGAGGTGGCAGCGGGCCGATGAGGATACCCGCCGATACATCGGCAGCAGACTGGCCCGGGACCTCGCGAATGTATCCCGTGATTATGACCTGAATCCCTCCGATGCACTACTGGCAGAAGCACGAAGAAGAAAGAACCGTGCCCTGAATATCGATTTGGGGATTTCTGGTACGAATATCGGGCCGTGGACGAACTGACAGATGACCGGGGATGGATAAATGACACACATACAATCGGTACGCAGCCTCGTTCCAGCACGTATGGATCGGTTGCCGTGGACGAAATTCCATAATCTCATCGTCATAGGTCTGGGTGTGTCGTGGATTCTGGACGGCATCGAGATTCAGATCGTGAGCAGTATGGGCGGGCCGCTGCAACATGCGGATACCATGCACTTGACAAGCGGCCAGGTCGGGGCGATGGCCTCGTGGTACCTGGCTGGTCAGGTCGTCGGAGCACTCGGATTCGGCCGGCTCACCGACCGACTCGGGCGCAAACGACTGTTCATCCTGACCCTGGCGATCTATCTCGTCGGCAGCGGCCTGGCGGGCTTGTCCTGGAGCGTGTGGTCGCTGTACCTCTTCAGATTCATCGCAGGCACCGGAATCGGCGGCGAGTACACCGCGATCAATTCCGCGATCGATGAATTCATGCCGGCGAAATACCGGGGCCGTGTCGATATCGCGATCAACGGAACCTACTGGGGCGGCGCGGCAATCGGCGCGATGGCGAGCCTGTTCCTGTTCAACGAACAATTGGTCCCGAACGAATGGGGCTGGCGGCTGGGCTTTTTCATCGGGCCGATGCTCGGATGCGTCATCATCTTCCTGCGCCGCCATATCCCGGAGAGCCCGCGCTGGCTGCTGACCCACGGCCGGGCCGAGGAAGCCGAACGGACCGTCGCCGACATCGAAGCACAGGCCCGCGCCCAGGGCGTGAACTTGCCTCCGGTCGACGACGGCAAGACCCTCGAGATCGTTGATGCCGAACGGATCTCCTACCTGCAAATGGCCAAGATCTTCTTCGGTCGCTATCCCTCACGCTCGTTTCTCGGCTTCACGATGATGGCGACGCAGGCCTTCCTCTACAACGCGATCTTCTTCACCGAAGGGTTGGTACTCGCCAACTTCTACGGTGTGCCCGACCACCACATCGGATACTATTTCTTCCCCTTCGCCCTGGGGAATCTCATCGGACCGCTGGTGCTGGGACCGTTCTTCGACAGTATCGGCCGCCGAAGGATGATCTTCGCGACATATGTCGGCTCCGGTGCGCTCCTGGCGCTCTCGGCGTGGGCATTCCAATCCGGTGCGCTCGATGCCGTCACCCAGACCATGCTGTGGTGTGTCATCTTCTTCTTCGCCTCCGCCGGCGCGTCCTCGGCCTACCTCACCGTCAGCGAAATCTTCCCGTTGGAGCTGCGCGGACAAGCCATTTCGTTCTTCTTCGCCATCGCCCAAGGCACAGGCGGTGTTCTCGCCCCCTTCCTGTTCAGCCGGCTGATCGGTGACGCCACCGACCGTCTACCGCTGACCATCGGCTACCTCATCGGCGCGACCGCGATGATCTCGGGCGGCATCATCGCATGGGTCTTCGGTGTCGATGCCGAAGGCAAATCCCTGGAAGACATCACCGATCCGTTGTCGAAAGCCGAGGTCCGCACCGCGCCCGCAGTACCGCCACCCGCCGAGCTCGCCCCGCCCGCACCTCATGAGACCGCGTCGATGCCGGAGAGAGGTCCGCACCAGCTGCCCACCACTACAGCGTCCGAATCACCGGCTCAGTCTCCGCCACAATGATTCCGAAGGCTCCCGCGGCACTCCGCGGAGAGCGGCGCGCAGCGGTGCCGCCGCCGCACCGCGGGTAGCGGTGTGCGGCGTGCCCCTGAGGGTGACGAGCCGGTCTGTAAGCCGGATCCTGTCCCCGGTTCGCACCGGGGGGCGACCATCCATCTGGGTGCACCGTCACCGGGCACCTCGAGCAGCCAACCCGCAGGCTCGGGCGAGCAGCCCTCGAACACCTGCGCAGTCGCACTCGTGAGAGTGCGACCTTCGACCTTGCTCCGGGCGGGGTTTACCGAGCCGCCCCGGTCACCCGGGGCGCTGGTGCGCTCTTACCGCACCGTTTCACCCTTACCGGCGGACCTCCGGAGAGGCCGCCGGCGGTCTGTTTTCTGTGGCACTGTCCCGCGGGTCACCCCGGGTTGCCGTTAACAACCGCCCTGCTCTGTGGAGTCCGGACTTTCCTCGGCGACGGGCGGCGGCACCGCGGTGCCCGTTCCCGTCGACGCGGTCGCCCGACCGACTCGTCGCGCACCATTGTGCCGGGCGCCCCCGGCCTCCCGCACCCCGGCCCCCGCTGCCGCCGGTGTCGCGCGGGTCGTGGCGCGGTACCGCTGGTTACGCATACAGTGAAGCCCGCATTCACCCCGGCGCGTGTGCCCGGGGTGAACCGACGGCAGAAGGGCGGCGCATATGGGTTTCGGAGATTTCCAGAACGAGATCTACTTCCAGGGTCTGCGCGGCGTGGTCCCGGAATACCCGGTCGCCCATGCCGAACTGGAAGAGCGCGCCCGGGCGGCGATGCCACCCTCGATCTGGTCCTATGTGGCCGGCGGTGCGGGCGATGAGCGGACCCAGCGGGCCAACGTCACCGCCTTCGACCGGTGGGGGCTCATCCCCCGCATGTTCGTCGGCGCGAAGGAGCGGGACCTGTCGGTGGACCTGTTCGGAATAACCCTTCCCACACCACTTTTCATGGCACCGGTGGGCGTGATCGGATTGTGCGCGCAGGACGGGCACGGTGATCTGGCCACCGCCCGCGCCGCCGCGCGCACCGGTGTCCCCATGGTCGCCTCGACTCTGACCGTGGATCCACTGGAGGACGTCGCCGCCGAATTCGGGGACACTCCCGGGTTCTTCCAGCTCTACACGCCCACCGATCGCGATCTGGCGGCGAGTCTGGTGCAGCGGGCCGAGCACGCCGGATACAAGGGCATCGTCGTCACCCTCGACACCTGGATCACCGGCTGGCGGCCGCGCGATCTGGCCACCGGCAACTTCCCCCAGTTGCGCGGGCACTGCCTGGCGAACTATTTCACCGACCCGGTCTTCCTCTCCGGCCTGCAGCGCTCCCCCGAGGAGGATCCGATGAGCGCGGTGCTGCGCTGGGTGCAGCTGTTCGGAAATCCGCTGCGCTGGGAGGATCTGAGCTGGTTACGCTCGCTGACCGACCTGCCGTTGATCGTCAAGGGAATCTGCCATCCCGATGATGTCCGTCGCGCCCGCGACGGCGGGGTGGACGGTATCTACTGCTCCAATCACGGTGGCCGCCAAGCCAATGGCGGGCTGCCCGCCCTGGATATGCTGCCCGAGGTCGTCGATGCCGCGGACGGGCTGCCGGTGCTCTTCGATTCCGGTGTCCGCAGCGGCGCCGATATCGTCAAGGCCCTCGCACTCGGCGCCACCGCCGTCGGTGTCGGCCGGCCCTACGCCTACGGCCTGGCACTCGGCGGAGCCGACGGAATCGTGCACGTACTACGGACTTTGCTCGCCGAAGCCGACCTGATCATGGCCGTCGACGGTTATCCCGGACGACGGGATCTGACTCGCGAATGTTTGCGTTCCGTTCACCCGTGAAGCGGCCGTGACCGGGGATCCACGTCAGCGGCCGCGGGCGCGACACAGTACGGTATTCGCCCATGGAGCGTGTCGAGGTGGGGTTCGGTTCGGGAAACGAACAGTGTGCAGCGTGGCTCTATCTTCCGGACGGCCCGCCCAAACCACGGCCATTGGTGATCATGGGGCACGGACTGGGCGCGAACCGGGAAATGGGCCTGGATCGTTATGCGCGCCGGTTCTCCGCGGCCGGAATGGGCGTGCTGGTCTTCGATTACCGGCATTTCGGGGCCAGCGGAGGTAATCCCCGCCAGCTGATCACTATCGCCCGCCAACGAGACGACTGGCGGGCCGCGATCGCCTTCGCCCGCACGCTCAAGGGATTCGACGCGACCCGAATCGCGCTGTGGGGCAGTTCGTTCGGCGGCGGCCACGTACTCTCGATCGCGCACGAGGACGACTATCTGGCCGCGGTCGTCGCCCAGTGCCCCTTCACCAGCGGCTGGTCCTCGGCGATGGCGAAGGGGCCGATCAGCCTGACCAAGACCGGCACCCTGGCGCTCACCGACATCGTGTTCGGGCCGATCCGCCGCAAGCCGATCGGCGTCCGGCTGGCGGGACGGAAACGGTCGGCGGCCCTGATGAGCGCGTCCGACGTGCCCGAGGGTTTCGGCCGCCTGGCCGAGGAGAGCGAACAGTATCAACCGAAAGTAGCTGCCCGCGTGGGCATCTCGGTGCTGTTCGACTCACCGTGGCGGCGCACCAAGGCAATCAAGGTCCCGGTGATGTACGCGGTGTGCGACAACGACTCGGTGGCACCGGTACGGCCGACCCTGAAGGCCGCCGAACGTACCAAGCACAGTGTCGTCAAGCGCTACCCCATCGGGCATTTCGACATCTACTTCGACGACTGGTTCGAGAAGGCGGTCTACGACCAGACCGAATTCCTGGTCTCGGTCCTGCGCCCCTGAGCCCGGCCACGGCCGCGCCCGCTTCCCTCCCGCGCGGCCGCCCGGCGTCACAGATACGACGTGTCGTTGACCAGCCGGACCGACGATCCCCCATCGGGATAGAACTCGACGATCGACAGCGACGCCAGATCCAGGTGCAACCGGTACAGCAGCGAGGGCCCGACCTCGAGCGCCAGTTGCAGCAATGTCTTGATCGGCGTCACATGGCTGACCACCACCACGTTCTGCCCGGGATACAGCGCCACCAGATCGCGGCGCGCGCTCTCGACGCGCTCACGCACCTCGTCGAAGCTCTCCCCGCCCGGCGCCGGCAGGGCCGGATCACCCAGCCACCGCAGATGCAGTTCCGGATCACGCTGGGCCGCTTCGCCGAAGGTGAGGCCCTCCCACTCACCGAAATCGGTCTCGGTCAGTGTGTCCAGCACCCGGACCGGAACGTCGAGCGCTTGTGCCGCGGCCTGGGCGGTTTCCCGCGCCCGCCCCAGCGGCGAGGTGACGACCGCGGCGATATCTCCCTTGGCGGCAAGATATTTCGCGGCCCGCGAGGCCTGCTCGCGGCCGAGTTCGGTGAGCTCCGGATTGCCCCGGCCGGAGTAGCGGCGTTCGACCGACAATGCGGTCTGTCCGTGGCGCAGCAGCAACAGCCGCGTCGGGCGGCCCCGGGCGCCGGTCCAGCCCGGGCCCGCATCGGCCGGAGCCGCGGCGAGGTCGGCTCGCGGATCCGGTTGCGCCGCACGAGCGTCCGCGGCCTCGTCGATCCAGCTGGAAAGGTCGGCCTCGGCGCCCCGCGCCGCGCCGACGGCGGACGCCCCCGGCGCGGAGGAATCCGGTCCGGCCGCACCGTCGTCGGCGGTCGCGGTACGACCGGAATCGGCGTCACGGACCTCCGCGACCAGCACGGCATCGTCCATGGCCTCGTTCGCGAGCCGATCGGCGTGGGAATTCTGCTCCCGCGGGATCCATTGGAAGCCCACGCGATCGAAACCGGCGACCAGCTGCCGCGCCCGCTCGGCGAGCGGAATCATGGCCGCGTGCTTGACCTTCCACCGGCCCGACATCTGCTCGACGACGAGTTTGGAGTCCATGCGCACATCCACGGTGCGCGCACCCAACTCGGCCGCGGCGGCCAAACCCGCGATCAGGCCGCGATATTCGGCGACGTTGTTGGTGGTGACGCCGAGATACTCGCGACGTTCCGCCAGTACCGTTTCGCGGTCGGAATCCCAGATCACCGCACCGTAACCGGCCGGTCCGGGATTGCCCCGGGACCCGCCGTCGGCCTCGACGATCACACTGCGCTCCGTCATCGCCGGCACCGTCACAACCCGGACTGTTTGGTGCGCACCATGATCGCGCCGCACTCGGGGCAGCGGACCACGACCTCGGGCTCGGTCTTGGCGATCCGCGCGATCTCACCGCGATCGAGTTCGATCCGGCAGGCGCCGCACCGGCGGGCCTGTAGCAACGCCGCGCCCACGCCGTGCTGATCGCGCTGCTTGTCGTACACGGCCAGCAGTTCGCCGGGGAACGCGGTGACCAGTTGTTCCCGGTCGGTGTCGCACCGCTGGGCGGCCACGTCCAGATCGGCGACCGCATCGTCGCGCCGGCTCTGCGCGAGGGTCAGATCCGCTTCGGCCCGCGACAGATTCGCCCCCGCGTGCTGATGATCGGCCTCGGCCGCCTCACGTCGCTCCATCACCTCGAGCAGCTCGTCCTCGAGCACACCGCGGCGGCGCTCCAGGCTGCCCAGTTCGTGCTGCAGTTCCGACAGCTGCTTGGCGCCGATGGTGCCGCCCTCGAGCATGCCGCGGTCGCGTTCCTCGCGTTTGCGCACGGCATCGATCTCGCCCTCGAGTTTGCGGATGTCGCGATCGAGATCGTCGAGCTGGATTTCGACCTTGACCGCGGCGTCCTTGCGATCGGTGCGTTCGGCTTCCAGCCGCTCCACCTCCTGCTGCTCGGGCAGCACCCGACGACGATGGGCGATCCGCGTCAACTCCGCGTCGACAGCCGCGAGGTCGAGCAGTTTGGCCTGGATCGATGGTTCGACATTCAACGCGGGACGTACTCCTCGACACTATGGACGGTTGCGAGGCGGCGCACAGCGGGTGCGCGACGCCGGTGCTCAACCGTACTCTGCCCGCGCCCGGTTTCGCCTCGAGCCCGTCCTGCCCGCCACGACCCCGCTCCGCCACGGCGGGCGGGCGGCGGCACGGCAGGGCCCGGACCGGGCCCTGACCGGAACTCGGGTGCGGGCGGGCGCGCACTGTGCCAGGCTCACGGTATGGCCGAACATCGCTATCGGGTGGATGTGGTGTGGACGGGCTCGACCACCGACTACCGCTCGTATTCACGCAATCACGAGGTACTCGCGAAGGGCCGCCCGCCACTGGCCGCGTCCGCGGATCCGGTCGTCGGACGCGGCGATCCGACCCGCTGGAACCCCGAACAACTGCTGGTCGCGTCCCTGTCGGAATGCCACATGCTGTGGTATCTGCATCTGTGCACCGAGGCCGGGATCGTGGTGGTCGACTATCTCGACCAGGCCGAGGGCGTGATGAACGAGCGCCGGTTCGAGCAGGTCACGCTGCACCCGCGTGTCACCATCACCGACCCCGCCCGGACCGAGCCGGCCCGCGCCCTGCACGCGCGGGCACACGAACGCTGCTTCATCGCGAACTCGGTCAACTTCCCGGTCGGCCACGAACCGGATATCCGGGTCGGGTGAGGCCGGATCCGGCCTCACCCGTCGGCCGCGCCGAGCGTCCAGGGGTCGGTGCGGACCGTGCTGACCCGGGTCGCCACTCCCGGTAGCGCCGCCCGTACCAGGCCGTCGGCCTGCGCGCACCAAGGAAATTCGCTGGCCCAGTGGGCCACGTCGATCAAGGCGGGCCCGACCGCGCGCAGGTGCTCGTCGGCCGGGTGATGGCGCAGATCGGCGGTGACGTAGGCGTCCACACCGAGGCGCGACGCCGCGCCGAGGAACGAGTCACCGGCGCCGCCGCAGACCGCGACGGTGCGGATCTCGCGATCGGGGTCACCGGCCGCCCGCACGCCCCACGCGGTGGCCGGGAGCGCACCCCGGACGCGGCCGGTGAACTCGCGCAATGTTTCCGGTGCGGGCAGGACGCCGACGCGCCCCAAGCCGAGCCCGGACGGCAGGGCCGCGCGCTCGGTGAGGTCGTAGGCGGGTTCCTCGTAGGGATGGGCGGCGCGCAGAGCGGCGAGCACCTCGGCGCGGGCCGACGGCGGCGCCACCACCTCGATACGGTCCTCGTCGACGAACTCCAGATCGCCGACCGTGCCGATGGCCGGATTCGCCCCCGCCATGGGACGGAACTGCCCGGTCCCCGGCACCCGCCAGCCGCATTCGCGATAGGCCCCGGCGCCGCCCGCTCCCGCGCCGAACAAGGCGGCGAGCACGGTGTCGGTGTGGGTGCGTGGGACGAAGACCACCCAGGTATCCACCGGCGCAGCCGGTTTCGGTTCCAGCGGACCGGTCACCGTGAGCCCCAACGCCCGGGCGAGCGCATCCGAGACGCCGGGATCGGCGGAGTCGGCGTTGGTGTGGGCGGTGAACAGTGCGCAGTCGTTGCGGATGAGACGATGCAGCAGCGCGCCCTTCGGCGTACTCGCGGCCACCGTGTCGACTCCGCGCAGCAGCAGCGGGTGGTGGACCACCAAAGCCTGTGCGCCCCAGGCGATCGCCTCGTCGACGACCGCGGCGGTGGCGTCGACCGCGAACAGCGCCCGCGATACCGGGGCCTGCGGATCACCGCAGACCAGCCCCACCGAATCCCAGGATTCGGCCAGCCGGGGCGGATACGCGCCGTCCAGTACCGCGATCAGATCCCCCAGTGCCACAGTCTCATCCGTCACCAGCGCACCTCCACCATTTCGCCCGTCCGGTCATTATCCATACCCGGCGCTGTTCCCGGACGCGGTCCGGCGCCGATCCATCGGGCCGCCCGCTCACAACCCGACATCGTCGATCGCGGCCACCAGCCGGTCCACCGCGTCCGGGCTCCGCACCGCGAGACGCAGGAATCGATGATCGAGCCCGGGAAAGGTATCTCCGCGCCGGACCGCGATATCCTTGTCCGCCAATCGTTTTCGCAACAGCTCGGCATCGGGCACCCGGATCAGCAGGAACGGGCCCGCGGCCGGTTCCTGCACCTCGATGCCGAGCGCCCGCAGGCGGGGAATCATCGCCGCGCGATCGGCCGCGATGCGGGCGGCGCCGGCCGCGGCCTCGGCGATCGCGGCGGGCGTGCTGACCGCGGCGATCGCTTCCAGCTGGAGAGTGCCCAGCGCCCAGTGGGCGCGGCCGTGACGCAGACGGGCCAGCACATCCGGCGAGCCCAGCAGATAGCCACAGCGCAACCCGGCCAGCGCCCAGGTCTTGGTCAGGCTCCGCACCACCACGACATCCGGGTACGACTGTCCCGCAAGTGATTCCGGCTCCCCCGGCACGGCATCGGCGAAGGCCTCGTCGACCACGACGATCCGGCCGGGCCGGCGCAGCGATTCGATCACCGCACGCGGATGCAGCATCGAGGTCGGATTGGTCGGATTGCCGAGGACGACCAGATCGGCCGCCTCCGGTACCGACGCCGCGCGCAAGTCGTAGGGCGGCGCCAGGACCACGCGGGTCACCGGAATATCCGCCTCGCGCAGCGCCAATTCGGGTTCGGTGAACGACGGGTGGATCACCGCCGCCAGCCGCGACGCCAGCCGGGGCAGCAGGGCGAATCCCTCGGCCGCACCCGCCAGCAGCAGGACCTCCCCGGCGGTGCGGCCGTGCCGGGCGGCGACGAGCGCCCGCACCGCCGCGGCCTCCGATTCGGAGGGATAGCGGCCCAGTTCGGGCAGCCGGTCCGCGAGCCGCCGCCGCAGCCAGTCCGGGGGTGCGGCGCTCTGCACGTTCACCGCGAAATCCAGCATCCCCGGTCGCAGGTCCGCGTCGCCGTGATGCCGCAGTGCCGCCCGCTCGAACCCGCCGGAGGGGTCCGCACCGCCGCCGGCCCGCGACGTCGGCGTGGCCGCCACGGCCGCATCCGGTGCGGGCGCGGCGGCGGTCTCGGCGGTCGTGACGGTGTCCTCGGGCACAGCCACCTACCCTACGTGGCCGCCGCCCACGCCGACCGGCCACAATGGGTTCGTGGGCGAGCTGCACGTAACCTTCATCTGCACCGGCAACATCTGCCGGTCGCCGATGGCCGAGAAGATCTTCGCCGCGCATATCGATCGGGCCGGACTGGCCGATCGGGTGCGCGTGAGCAGCGCCGGCACCACCGCCTGGCACGTGGGCTCGGACGCCGATCCGCGCACCACCGCGCTGCTGTCGCGCCACGGCTATCCGATCGGTCATGTCGCGGCCATCGTCGGGCCCGACCATCTCGGCGCCGACCTGCTGGTCGCTCTCGATTCCTCACACGACCGGGAACTGACCCGATTGCGGATCCCGCAGGATCGCCGGCGGTTGCTGCGCAGCTTCGATCCCGCCGCCGACGATCACGACGTGCCCGACCCGTACTACGGTGACGACACCGATTTCGAGCTGGTCCGCGCACAGATCGAGGCGGCCGTGCCGGCCCTGCTGGACTGGGTGCGCGAACAGCTCGGTGAGCCCGCCACCACGACGACCGGACCGCGGCCATGACCGTGCTCCGGCGGCTGACCTTCCTGCTGCGGCCGAGCTGGGCGATCCTGGCGGTCGTCGTGGTCGCCTTCGCCTATCTGTGCTTCACCGTGCTGGCCCCGTGGCAGCTGGGCAAGAACACCTCCACCTCCCACCGCAACGATCTGATCGCCGATTCGGTCAACGCCGAGCCGGTGGCGGCGGCAAGCCTGCTGAACACCGCCGAGGGGACCGCGCCGAGCGGAACGAATCCCGCCGACACCGAATGGCGGCGCATCACCGCGAGCGGTCGCTACGTACCGGATTCCACGGTGGTCGAACGTCTGCAGCGACTCGACGATCAGCCCGCCTACGGTGTGCTGGCCGCCTTCCGGCTCGACGACGGCCGGATCGTGCTCGTGGATCGCGGCCTCGTCGCGGCGGTCGACGGTTCGCAGCTGCCGACGATCGCCGAACCGCCCACGGGCCCGCAACGGATCGAGGGACGTGTCCGTAGGTCCGAGGGCGCCATCCCGGGTAAGGATCCGATGGTGCGCGACGGGCTGCGACAGGTCTACTCGGTCGACACCACCCAGCTGTCGACGGTGCTCGCGACGCCACTGACCACCTTCGCCACCGGAGAGCACGGCGGATATCTGCAGTTGGATGCCGGGCAGCCCGGCGCGTTCACCCCACAGCCACTGCCCCAGCTCGACGCCGGACCGTATCTGTCCTACGGCTTGCAATGGATCGCCTTCGGCGTCATGGCGCCGCTGGGTCTCGGCTACTTCGTCTTCGCCGAACTCCGTGAGCGCCGCCGCGACCGCGCTGCCGCCGCCGGCGAGCCGGCCACGACCGAGCCGGTCGATGCCCCGCTCACGGTCGCGGCCCCCGAATCCGCCGGCAGTGCGGCCTCGGGAGCTGAGTCGGCCGCGCCCACCTCGACTTCGACACTGACCGACGATCCGGCCCCCGAGCCCGCCTCGACGGTGGACAGCGCGCGGTCCGCGACCGCGGAGGCGGCGCCACCCCGGACTACTGCCGATCGCCTCGCCGACCGCTACGGCACCACCCGCCGCTGAGCGCGGGCCGGCGATCGGCGGCCGAGCGCATAAGCGACGACCGCGGCCACCACCGCGGCCCCCACCTGCACCCCTGCCGACAACCGCACCGCCCGGCGCAGATCGGCGACGACCGGTGCGCGACCGTCCCCCAGTTCCGGTCGCATCTCGACGCCGTGCCCGTACTCGGTCCGCCCGCCCAGGGTGACGCCCAGCGCTCCGGCCATCGTGGCCTCGGCGACCCCGGCGTTGGGGCTCGGATGCGAGCGCGCGTCGCGGCGCCAGGCCCGCCGGGCGTCGGCGCGACGGCCACCGATCAGCGGCGCCAGCGCGACGGTGAGGATGCCACTGATCCGGGCGGGCACCAGATTCGCGACATCGTCGGTGCGGGCGGCGGCCCAGCCGAAGTGACGGTAGCGCTCGTTGCGGTAGCCGACCATGGCGTCGAGGGTGTTGATCGCGCGGTAGCCGAGGATGCCCGGAACGCCGGCGATCGCACCCCATATCAGTGGGGCGACCGTGGCGTCGGAGGTGTTCTCGGCAATGGATTCGACTGCGGCGCGGGCCAATCCGTCGGCATCGAGAGCGTACGGATCGCGGCCGCACAGCGCGGGCAGTATCTCGCGCGCACCGGCGAGGTCGCCGGCGCCGAGCCGATCGGCCATCCGGTGCCCGGTTCGCGCCAGGGTGGTGCCGCCCAGTGCGGTCCAGGTCGCCGCACCGGTCACCACGATCGTGGCGGGGCCCGCCGCACGGGCCGGGCGACCGGCCGGACGCGCCAGCCGCTCGGCGACACCACCCAGGATCACGACACCGCCGACGAGCGCCGCCGTGTAGCCGATCCCGGGTCCCCGCGCATCGCGGTAGCAGGCCGATTCGGCCGCGGCCGCCGCGGAACCGAACAGCGCCACCGGATGCCCGCGCCGCGGATCGCCGAAGATCCGATCCGCCGCGAATCCGAGCAGCAGTCCCGCCGCCCGTGCCGTTCCATATCGCACCGGGCGAGACTATCGGCAGCGCCGAGGGCCGCGACCGCGTGGCACCGGCCTCGATGTCACACTCGTGTCGGTGGCATCGTCACCCATGGTGAGCGGCACCGACCGGGGTAGAACTGCCGTGCACGGCGACCGGACGATCCGGGTGCGGACGAACGATACGAGGATGGCAGCAGTGACGATCGGACCCGACGACATCGATCAGGCAGAACTGGCCCGCCGGTTCGAGGAGCATCGCCTGTATCTGCGCCGGGTGGCCTACAGCACGCTGGGCAGCCTCAGCGATGCCGACGATGTGGTGCAGGACGCGTGGCTGCGTCTGCAGCGCTGGTACGAAAACCGTACGCCCGGTGAGCAGATCGACAATCTGCGCGCGTGGCTCACCACGGTCACCGGCAGGCTGGCACTGGATCAGCTGGGTTCGGCGCGGGCCCGCCGCGAGGAGTACGTGGGCGAATGGCTTCCGGAACCGGAGGTGACGTCCTGGGACGATCCCGCCGATCGGGTCTCGCAGGACGAACGGGTCACCACCGCGCTGCTGGTGGTGCTGGAATCGCTGTCCCCGGCCGAACGCACCGCTTTCGTGCTGCAGGACATCTTCGGCATGACCGGTCCGGAGGTGGCCGATGTGGTCGGCCGGACCCCCGCCGCGGTGCGACAGCTGGCCTCGCGCGCCCGCAAACACGTCGAGGACGGCACGCCGCGCTTCCCCGCCAGCCGTGACGAGCACGAGAAGGTGGTCTCCGCCTTCGCTGTGGCCTGGCGCTCCGGCGATCTGAGCGCACTGCTCGGGGTGCTCGACGAGAACGTCACTCTGACCGCTGACGGCGGCGGCCGGGTGCCCGCGATCATGCAGCCGGTGCGGGGCGCCGAGCTGGTGGCCAAGCTGTACTTCGGCTGGTACCGCGCCGGACGCGGCGCCTGGGTGCGGATGGTGCAGGTCAACGGCAGCCCCGGACTCATGGTGTTCGACGGCAACCACCTCGGGGTCATGGCCTTCACCGTCGAACAGGACCGGGTCACCTCGATCGCCATCGTCCGCAATCCGGAGAAGTTGCGCGATCTGCCCGAGGGCGACCCCGATTGGACCTTCTGACCCTCGGCGGATCGCCGGCCGCCGGGCGCGCGCCCGGCAGCTAGCTCGCGCCGCGGCCCGCCGCGAGCAGGCCGTGCGCCTGCGCCACCTCGGCCGAATACAGCTGTCCGGCATCGGCGGTGAGCCCTGCGGCCAGCCCGGGGTCGGCATCGCAGGCGGCCCGCCAGCCGAGATCTGCGATGAGACGCACATACGGCAGCGTGGCGGTGGTCAGTGCCACGGTGGCGGTGTGCGGGACCGCACCGGGCATATTGGCGACGCAGTAGAACAGCGAATTCGCTACCGGGAAGGTCGGTTCGGCGTGCGTGGTGGGATGTGAGCTCTGGAAGCAGCCGCCCTGGTCGATGGCGATGTCGACCAGGACCGACCCGGGGCGCATCCGCTGGACGAGAGTGTCGGGAACCAGTTGTGGCGCACGGGCTCCCGGCACCAGCACCGAGCCGATCACCAGATCGGCCGCGACCACCGATTCCTCGATATCGGCGGCGGTGGACGCGAGGGTGGTGAGGCGCCCCGCGAACTGGTGGTCGAGTTCCCGCAACCGGGCCGGGCTGATGTCCAGCACGCTCACCCGCGCGCCCATACCCACCGCGACCGCCGCGGCGTTCGAACCCGCGACGCCCCCGCCGATCACCACCACCTCCGCCGGGCGCACCCCGGGCACTCCACTCAGCAACACACCGGCGCCGCCTTGGGGGGCCATCAGGTGATAGGCGCCGACCTGCGTGCCGAGTTTGCCCGCGATCTCACTCATCGGCGTCAGCAGCGGCAGGGTGCGGTCGGGGCCGCGCACGGTCTCGTAGGCGATCGCGGTGATGCCGGAGGCCAGGACGGCATCGGTACATTCCCGCGAGGCCGCCAGATGCAGGAAGGTGAACAGCACCTGCCCGGGGCGCAGACGTGAATATTCGGCTGCCACCGGCTCTTTCACCTTCAGCATCAGCTCGGCCTCGTCCCAGACCGCGTCGGCGGAGCTGCCGATGAACGCCCCCGCGGCTACGTAGTCGGCGTCGGTGAACCCCGACCCCACCCCGGCGCCGGACTCGACGAGTACCCGATGCCCGTGCCGGCCGAGCTCACCGGCGCCGGCCGGGGCGAGGGCGACCCGGCTCTCCTGCGGTTTCATCTCGCGGACAACCCCGATTCTCATACCGCCATCGTGGCCCGGAACCGGGTGCGGTGCCAGGCCGACGCGGCGGCGATTCACAGAATGGCGATCAATCGGCGATCGGTGCGCGGCTCAGACGGTGATCGGCTCCCCGAGCGGCGGGATCCGCAGCTGCGCCTCCCGGCCGCCGTATCCGAAGGTGCGGCGCAGGTGATCGAGCGTCTCGGTGAAGTGCGCCCAGCCCTCGGCGTGCACCGGCACCACCACCGCATCGCCGAGCACGCGGGCGGCCTCCAGTGCGGTGCGCGCGTTGAGGGTGACGTCCCGATCGTCGAACCGGCCGACATTGGCGGCGCCGACATTCAGCAGGGCCAGGTCGATGCGGCCGACATGCGCCACGATCCGTTCGACGTAGTCGACGGAGGCGTTGTCCCCGGATATGTAGACCGTCGGCAGCCCGGCGGCGGTCAGCACGAATCCGGTGACGGTGCCGCTCAACGCCTCGGCGCCCTCCGGTCCGTGCAGGGCCGGCACCGCGGTGACGGTGACCGCGCCGATCGTCACGGTCTCCCAGACCCGCAGTCCCCGAACACCTTCCATCCGTCCGGCGGCCTCGGGTGTGGACAGGACCGTCGCCACGCCCGCCAGGACCTCCCGCCCGGCCGAATCGAGGTTGTCCGGATGCTGATCGTGCGACAGCAGCACGACATCCACCGGGCCAACCCGGTCCGCGGAAATCGCGGGGCCGGTCAATTTGTGCAGGGTGAGCGCGCCGGCGGTGTAGTCGCCGGGCTCGTCGAAGGTCGGATCGGTCAGCCAGGTCAGCCCGCCGTAGGTGAAGCGGACCGTGGGGCCACCGATGTGCAGCAGTTCGACCGTGGTGGAGAGCGTGTTCGTCATGGGAGAAATCTTGGCCCGCATTCGGCCACACCGACAGTGGCCCACAGGCCATGCTTCGATAAAATCGGGCCATGCATGTGGTCGCGGTCCTCGCCTTCGACGGCATCTCCCCGTTCCACCTCTCGGTACCGGGAATGGTGTTCGGCCGTATCGGCACCAGCGTGGCGCACACCGCGCCCTATGAGGTGCGCACCTGCGCGGCCGTTCCCGGAATCCTGCGCACCCCGGGGGATTTCGATCTGCGCGTGCGCCACGGACCGGAGGTGATCGAGCAGGCCGGCACGGTCGTGATCCCCAGCTGGGATCCGGCGCTCGAGGTGCCCGAGACGATCGCGGCGGCACTGCGGCGCGCCCACGATCGCGGAGCGCGCATCGTCGGATTGTGCCGCGGCTCCTGGGTCGTCGCCGCGATCGGACTGGCCGACGGCCGCGAGGTCACCACCCACTGGGGTCTGGCCGCCGACCTGGCGCGCACCTTTCCGGCGGTCACGGTCCGCGCCGACCGCCTGTGGACCGATCTCGGCGATGTGGTCACCTCCGCGGGAGTGGCTGCCGCACTGGACTGTTGCCTGCATCTGGTGCGTACCGATCACGGCGCCCGCGCGGCGACCGAACTGGCGCGCGTGCTGGTGCTGGCTCCGTACCGGGCCGGATCGCAGGCGCAGTACATTCCGCTCGCGGTACCCGATGCCGATGACGCCGATCCCATCGAGCACGCGATGGTCTGGGCGCGCACGCATGTGGATCATCCGATCGATCTGGACGGCTGGGCGCGCACGGCTCTGATGTCGCGGCGCACCTTCACCCGGCGCTTCCGCGAACGCACCGGCTCCAGCCCTCAGCGCTGGCTCCTCGAACAGCGCATCGACCGGGCGCGGCTGCTCCTGGAATCCACCGACGACACGATGGACCGCATCGCCGCGGACTCCGGTCTGGGCACGGCGATGAATCTGCGCCACCATTTCCACCGCGCTCTCGGGCTGCCACCGGGCGCGCACCGCGCACAGTTCCGGGCCAGCTATGTTGACCTGCATGATGATCAAGCTGGGTGAGCACGAGCCGCAGATCGACGACACCGCGTGGGTGGCGCCGACGGCCACGGTGATCGGCCGGGTGCGCCTCGGTGAGCAGGTCAGCATCTGGTACGGCGCGGTGCTGCGCGGCGACCTGGAGGACATCGACGTCGGCACCGGCACCAATATTCAGGACGGTTGTGTCCTGCACGCCGATCCCGGCTTCGCGTTGCGCGTGGGCAGTGGAGTTTCGGTGGGCCACAACGCGATCCTGCACGGCTGCACGATCGGTGACGATGTACTGGTCGGCATGGGCGCGACCGTGCTCAACGGCGCGGTGATCGGCGAAGGCTGCCTCATCGCCGCCAACGCCCTGATTCCCGAGGGTGCGGTGATCCCGCCGGGCTCCCTGGTCGCCGGTGTTCCCGGCAAGGTGCGGCGCGAACTCGGCGAGGCCGAACGCGATCACATCAAACTCAACGCGGCGGTCTACCTGCACAATATGAAAGCCCACCGCGACAGCGGGATCCAGATGTGAGACAGCACACACTGGTCGAGCGTCCAGGTTGATCTCTTGGTAGCATCGGCCCTGCATGATCGTGGTTCGCGACACCGAGTCACAGTCTCGGTCAGCGGACTGCGAAGCGTTTGTGCAGGAGGTTATACGGTGGCGTACGAGCAGTCCGGTATGCACCGACCCAAGGGGCGGATCAGCGTGGCCGATATCGCGGCCCAACCCGGGGGTATCGAGGCGCTTCAGCGCCGGGTCCACGAATTACGAAGCAGCGGAAGCGACTTCGCGGCGAATGCGATCGAGCAGGAAATGACCGCGTTGAACCTGCGCTGAGCACCGGCAGCGGGGTCCCGGTCCGGGCCGGTGATCGCGACGGTAGGCGATGAGATAATAAACGTCCGCCTTCCGCATCGACGCGGTCCTACGCCGATTCGACTGGAGACCCCATGCCCCCTGTCCCATCCATCCTGAGCCGCATCCTCGAGAAGCCGCGCGCCGACGGCGAGCAGCTGCTCGAGAGCGCCCTGTCGGCGTTCCTGGACTTCGGGATCAAGCGCACCAGCATGGGTGAGATCGCACGACGGGCCGGCATCAGCCCCGCGACCCTGTATCGCCGATTCGAATCGAAGAACGATCTGGTCGAAGCGGTCAGCGTGCGCGAGGCACAGCGGTTCGTCACCGACATCGAACAGCGCGTGGGCAGTATCGCCGACAACGAGGATCAACTGGTGGAGATCTTCGTCGTCTTCATCACCTCGCTGGCGCACAACGAACTGCTGCGGCGGCTGTTGCGCACCGAGCCCGAGCTGATCCTGCCGCGGCTGACCACCGAGGCCGGGCCGATTCTCGAGGTCGGCCGGGTGTATCTGGCCGATAAACTGCGCGGCCTGCCCCAGGCCGACGCGGACCCGGGTTTCGACGCCGACCTGATCGCGGAGATCATGGCCCGCCTGGCACAGTCGCTGGCGCTCACCCCCGACGGTTTGATTCCGTTGTCGGACGAACAGGCCGCCCGTGCCTTCGCCCGGCGCACGCTGTTGCCGATGGTCGGGGTGCATTCCGTCTGACGCCGGGGCGCGGTCGTCAGGCCGGCCCCGGTGGACGGAGACCGTCGCCCGCGCCGAGGCCGAATGCCGCGGCGACGCGTTCGTCGAGCAGATCGGTATCGGGTGCGGTGACTCCGTCGGCGAAGTCACGAGCCAGTGCGATCAGCGACCGGGCCGCCGCGGTGCCCGGGTCGGGGATCGGTAGCCGGGTCACGTACTGGGTGATCCACCGCCGTCGCCCCGCATAGAGCCGATTACCGCAGACGGCGTCGTAGAAGTGCAGGCCGAGCGTCGAATTGGCCACTCCCATCAGCAGATAGGCGATGCGCTCGTCGCCGATATCGGCCAGCGACATCCAATAGCAGTCGCCGTTGACCACCGCGCCGCTGCGATCGAGGGCGAAGCGCGGCTGCACACTGATATCCGGGAACACCACCTTCGGACGCCCCCACAGATGCGGCCGCTGCGGCACCCAGATCTCGAACCACTGCCGCCCGCTGCCGACCAGGTAGCCGCGGGCCGACAGCGCTCCCCGATGGGTCTCCAGATATGCCTGGGCACAGGGAAATTCGTCGAGATCCACCGGTGTGCGGCAGCTCTGCGACACGTCGTAGGGATACAGCACCCTGGTGTCGTGTTCGCGGTCGATGCACCAGGGCTCGATATCGTTGTGGGTCAGCAGAATCCGCAGCAGTTCGGCCTCCGGACGGTGCGGCATCTCATCCCAGCGCTCGGAGATGAACACCCGATCGGCCGTGGTCTTGATACCCACCCGGATCGGCGCGACCTGGCCGAAGGTGCGCCAGGTGCCCGCACCGACCCGGCGCAGCCAGGCGTCGGTGCCGGGGCGCGACATACGCCACGGAGTCGCCGGATCGAAGGTGGGAGTGGCCGATTCGACCGGATCCGGTGCCGCGCGCGGACTCGGCAGATCGCCGGTCCACAGGGCCCCGACTTCGATCGCGATCCGGCGGCCCGCGTGTTCGACCACCGAACTCCGTGACTGCCGCAACGCGTCGAACAGATCCGCGTCGCTGCTCGGCTCGAGATCGGACTCGTAGGCCGTGGCGAAACGACAGGTCCGTTCGGCGCGACCGCGGACGGCGATCGTCACCGCCGGCAGCACCGCGGCCTCGAACAGCCGCGTATCCCCCAGATCGTAGAGTTCGATCGGCGTCAATTCCGAGTACAGCAAGGTGCGCAGATTCGCACCGGCCTTGGTGCTGAGAAATCGGTTGGCACACAGCAAGGCGAGTACGCCGCCCGGTCGCAGCAGCCGCGGCACCGCGGCCACGAACGGATGGGTCAGATCGATCCGGCCCGAGAGTCCGAAGCGCCGGCTCAACAGCTGCGCGGTCTGCCCGCCCAGCTGCTGGGTCCGCACATAGGGCGGATTGGTGATCACCCCATCGAAGACAGGGTCGTTCGACGCCTGCACGGCGTGGAGAAAGTCGCCGTCGCGCCATTCGAACTCGACGCGCGGCCCCGATCGCGGCGACCGGGGAGCCGCGTCCTCGGTCGCACCCCCGAAGCGTCGACCGTCGACCGCCGCGCTCCGCGTCCGCGCCACCCGCACCGCGTCGGAGTCGAGGTCGTAGCCGACCAGACGCAGCGCGACGGACGGCAACCGGTGTGCCGCGACCCCGGCCACCGCCAGCAGGAGCTCACCGTCACCACAGGCCGGATCGAGCACCGACAACTCATCCCGAGGCCGGAGGTGGTCCAGCATGCGCTCGGCGAGGAACTCCGCCAGCCTCGGCGGGGTGTAATGGCGGCCGTGGCGTTTGCGCGGGCCATCACCGCCCGGCTCCCGGCCCGCCCGACGGTCTACTGGCTGCCCTCCCCGGCCGCGCATCCTCGCATTCTGCCCGCTGCGCGGCCGGATGTGGGTGAACTGCGGGCATCGAGTGCTCGAGCTCAACGGCGCCGGACGCGCTCGGGCGGCGGGCCGACCGGGCCGCGGCCGCTCAGATAGGTCTCCAGCGCGTCCAGATCGGTCGGGCCGACCGTGGTATCGGCGCTGTGGGTGAAGACCGAGAAGCCGTCACCGCCGGCGGCCAGGAAATTGTTGGTGGTCACCCGGTAGGTCGCCACCGCGTTCAGCGGTGCGCCGCCGATCCGGACCGAGTCGGCGACCACCTTGTGGCCCGCGACGGCCTTGTCGTCGTAGGTGTAGGAGATTCCGGCGACCGCCAGCACCGCCGGTGTGCTGCTGTTGCTCCACTGCTGTTCCAGCAGATCCAGGATCTGGCTGCCGGTGAGAGTGACGGTGACGATCTGATTGCCGAACGGCTGGGTCTCGTAGATGCCGCCGTAGGTGATCGGCCCGGGCCCGATATCGGCGCGCACCCCACCGGGATTCATGAATGCCGCGACCGCCCGCGCCGAGTCGTGCGTGACATCGAGCATCGCGTCGGCGATCACGGCGCCGAGCGCGGAGTCGCCACCGGCGCGGCCGGCCCGCGACAGCGGTGCGGTGGCGGTGCCGACTACTCGCTGCGCGCGCGGGGCGGCCTGGCCGGAGAAGTAGGCGATCAGCGCCTCGGCCGCCGGATCCGGTTCGACATCGCGGGTGACCACCCGGTTCACCGCGTGCGCGGAGACGGTGCCGTCGCGGAACCGCAGCGTCACATCGGTGATCAGGCGGCCGAACGAGGCGGCCTGGGTGACCACCTTGCCGCCCAGCTCACAGTTGTAGGACTGGTGGCTGTGCGCGGTGAACAACACCTGGACGGCCGGATCGGTACGGGCCGCCAGCGCCGTCACCTCGGGGCCGATCCCCGCGCAGCCGTTGTAGTCGGTGCTCGCGGCCGGCGTGGCCTGCGCTCCCCCGTCGTGCACCAGCGCGATCACCGTCTCCGCGCCGGCCTGTTTCACGGCCGGTACGGAGCTGTTGATCGCCTGCGCCTCGTCTCCGAAGGTGTAACCGCGAATCCCCTGGGGGAAGACGAGATTCACCGTATCCGGGGTGACCACGCCGACGACCCCGATCCGGTGCCCGCCGACCGTCAGCACGGTCCACGGCCGCACGCCCGGCGGGAAACCGCCGTGCGCGTCGGTGAGATTGGCGGCCAGGAAATCGACACGCGCGCCGGTGAACGGCGCCCCCGGCGAACAGCCGTCCGGCGCGCAGCCGCCGCCACGCAGCCGGGCCAGCTCCGAAAGCCCGTGATCGAGTTCGTGATTGCCGACCGCGGACGCGGCGACACCCACCTGGTCGAGGAATGCCATCGTCGGCTCGTCGTGAAACAGCGACGACACCAATGGACTCGCGCCGATATTGTCTCCCGCCGACACCACCGCACTGTCGGGGTAAGCGGCACGCAACCGCTTCAGATGCGTCGCCAGATAGGCCGCGCCCCCAGCCGTGTACGGCCCGACCCGCCCGTTACTCGCCTGCGGCGGTTCGAGATTGCCGTGCAGATCGTTGAATCCGAACAGATGCACCTCGCCGGGTTGCGCGGGGGCGAGATCCGACGTGGAGATCAGCGCGACCGCATCGCGTGGTCCGGGCGTCGCGGTATCCGTTCCCCCGCATCCCGCCACCATCACCAGACTCGTCAGCACGGCACAACCGGCCGCGAGGCGACGCGCAGAACTCATATCGTCCGACTCTGGCAGATCGACACCGCCGGCGGGCAACATCGCGGTGAATTCCGCTCCACCGCAGCGCTTCCACGGTCTCGCGGCCAGGCCGCCACCTGCCCGCGGTATCCGAATCGACTGGGCGAGAACACTTCCCACGCCTGGGAGCGAGAGCCGCGTACTCGGTGAAACGGATCGTATTCAATATCGGCGGGCATCGCACCGCTCCGCGTGCAGCCCGTTGAGAACGGAGTCCCGATGTCGACAACCGAATCCTTCGATATCACATCACCGGCGTTCAAACACGCCCCCTTCGAAATCCTCGCCGACCTGCGCAAGAACTCACCGATAGCGAAGATAGCGCTGCCCGGCGGCGAATCCGGCTGGCTGGTCACCCGCTACGACGACGTCGAGGCGTTCTTTCGTGACTCCCGCCTGACCAACAACCCGGCCGATGTGTATCCGCCCGAGGTTCTCGCCATGGTGTTTCCGCACGGCGAATTCTCCGACGCGCTGTTGCATTCGGTGATCTTCCAGAGCGACCCGGTCACCCACACGCGCCTGCGCCGACTGGTCAGCGCGTCGTTCACCCCGCGATTCATCGAGACCTGGCAGCCACGCATTCAGCAGATCACCGATGCCCTGATCGACCGGCTACCCGAACACGGTGAGATCGACTTCGTGCAGGAGATCGCCTTCCCACTGCCCATGCGGGTGATCTCGGAAATCCTGGGCGTACCCAGCGCGGATCAGGAGAAGTTCCGGATCTGGTCCAATCTGTATGTCGACGCCATGGGCAACCCGGCGGCCGCGATGCAGATCAAGGACGAGATGCAGGAGTTCCTGCACTACCTGCACGCACTGCTCGAGGCCAAACGGCAGCAGCCCGCCGATGATCTGCTGAGTCGTCTGCTGCAGGTGGAGATGGAGGGAGATCGCCTGTCCCGCAAGGAAATCATCGGCATGACCCAGCTACTGATCCTGGCGGGTAACGAGACCACGACCTCCTTGCTCGGCAGCGCGATGCTGACATTCTTCCAGCATCCGGAACAGGCGGAGGCGGTGAAGAGCGATCCCGCACTGCTGAAGCAGGCGATCGAGGAGGTCATCCGCTACCGCGGTCCGCTGATGAACGCCAACGACCGCTGGGTGGCCGAGGATTTCGAATATCAAGGGCAGCAGCTGAAGAAGGGCGATCACATCTATCTGTGCGTCACCTCGGCCAACCGCGACGAATCGCGTTTCCCGGATGCGGCGACCTTCGATATCCGGCGCGAGGACGGGCAGCGCCACCTGGGCTTCGGCAAGGGCATGCACTTCTGCCTGGGCGCCCCGCTGGCTCGCCTGGAAGCATCGGTCGGCCTGAGCACAGTGCTGCGGCGCATGCCGGATATCGCGCTCGCCGTCGGGATGGACGAACTCACCTGGCGCCCCGGAATCACCTCCAGCACCTTGGAGACGTTGCCCGTGCGCTTCTGATCCCAGCCGGTGCTGCCGGTTCACCCGCATGGGCACTTCGTTCGCGAACGACGTCATGAGGTCGAACCGATCGAGGCCGGCGAGCCGATCCAGCGAGCGCGTGCACAGTTCGCGGATCTGCGGCTCCAGCGACATCACCCGTCGGGGCGTGAACACTCGCTCGAGCAGTGCGCGATGGATGTCGTGGGCGGGCGGATCCTCCATGAGCAGGGTGCCCGGCGGAATCTCGATACCGGCCTTGATGATCTCGAAGATCGGCCCGCGCGAGGACGAGTAGGTCGCCCAGTCGCTCAACGCGCGGTCGATATCGTCGCCCCGGCTGAGCACGTAGAAGTCGTCCCAGTAGACCGCGTCGCCGGAATCCGGTGACGCGGCTTCTCGGACAAGATCGAGAAGATCAATATTATCCCGTGAGGGAAAAATTCCGTCGGCCGATATCCGCCACAGCCCTCCCCGCGGTCCCCTATCCGGCTCCCGACGGCGACAGGAACTGCCACGGCCACGGCGAACGGCGTTCGTACCGGGGACGCCAGACGAATCGATAGACCAACCGCAGCGGCGGGGGCAGCAGGGCCAGGGCGTGAGCGACCCCCTCCGGGGACGCGCCGTCGAGCAACCACGGGAAGAACCGGCTCCCGCCGCGCAATCCGACGCGACGGCGCTGATCGTCGCCGAAGACCTTCCACTCCGACGGGGTCAGCGTGTCCCGCACGAGAGGCAGCACCTCGACCTCCTCGTGGTCGAGATGGAACACCAGGACCCGGCCGAGCGCGTCGAATCGGGCGACCAGATCCGCGACGGAACGCTGTGACAGCGCCGCGTCGATCTCGGCCATGATCGGATCCAATTGCGCATGCTCGTCGACCATCGCGTCGAGCAGGGGCCCACGATCCGGACGGTCGGCGAGTTCGGCACGCAGCACGGGCCAGAGCACATCGTCCTCGGCGGTGTGGTGCACGATCAGATACCGGCGGAAGGTATCCCACCCCGCGCACAGGGCATCGAACACGGCCGGATCACCGGCGGCCTGTCCCGCGACCGCCCGCAGCCGGCGCACGTCCCGGCGGAAGGCGTCGTGCACCAGGATCATCATGGTCACATCGGGTTTCTCCATTGAATCATCCTTTCCCGCAAGCATTTTCATCCCGCCACGGGGACGCCGTCGGCTTCGTCGGCGACTTCGCGCACGGCGACCACCGCGATCACGCACGCGACCGCCACGGTCGCCGCGGCGACGAGGTAGGCCAGGGCGTAGCCGTGCGCCAGCGCCTCACCGAGCATCCGCCGCGCTTGCGGCGGCATCGGCCCGCCGACCGCGTCGTGCCCGCTCGCCGCGGCGCCGAGCCGATGACGGGTGGCGGTCGCGGCGATGGTGCCGAATACCGCCAGCCCCAGCGCCGATCCCAGCTGCTGGCAGGTATTGAGCAGCGCCGAGGACACCCCCGCCACGTCGGCATCCACCCGCACCACCGCCGCGAGGGTCAGCGGCACGAAGCACAGACCGACACCACACCCCGCCAGCACCAGCGGGCCCGCGAGATCGGGGAAGTACCGGGCGTCGGCATCGAGCATCGACAACCAGAACAGGCCCGCCGCCAGCGCGGTCATCCCGATTCCCAGCAGCGGTCGGGGCCCCGTACGCCCGATCAGCCGCCCGCTCGCGCTCGCGGTGATTCCGGCGCCGACCGCGAACGCCAGGAAGCCGAAACCTGTTCGCATCGCGCTGAATCCGAGCACGATCTGCATGAACAGCGTGAGGAAGTAGAACACCGCGATGATCGCCGCGCCGACCACCAGCATGACGATGTAGCCACCGGCCCGGTTGCGATCGGACCAGATACGCAACGCCATCAACGGTTCCCGCTGCCGAGCCTCCACGATCACGAACGCCACCAGCGCGGCGACACCGGCGACCAGGGACCGGACGGTCGCGGCACTACCCCACGAATCCGATGCGGCGTGCATGAGCCCGAAGACGATCAGCGACATACCGCCCGTGGCGGTCAGCGCGCCGATGGTGTCGATGCGCCCGCCCGAGCGCACCGAAGGACGAAATGCCCTGGGCGACAGCAGCAATGCGAGGATGCCGATCGGCACATTGACGAAAAGCACCCAGCGCCAGCTCAATCCGTCGGTGAGCACGCCGCCGAGCAGGTTGCCGAGCGCACCGCCCGCTCCGGACATGCCCGCGTAGACGCCCATGGCGCGATTGCGTTCGGCGCCCTGCGCGAAGGTGGTCGCGATCAGCGACAGGGCGGCCGGGGCGATCATCGCGCCCGCCACCCCCTGGGCGACCCGGGCGGCGATCAGCCAGCCCGGCCCGGGCGCCAGCCCGCCCCCCAGGGATGCGACGACGAGCAGCGCCAGGCCCGCCATCAGGATCCGGCGCCGACCGAGGACGTCGGCGATCCGCCCACCCAGCAGCAGCAGACTGCCGAAGGCCAGCGCATAGGCGTTGACCACCCATTCCAGGCCGGTAGTGGAGAAGCCCAGATCCTGCTGAATCGAGGGTAGTGCGACATTGACGATCGACACGTCCAGCACGACGGTCAGCTGCGCGACCGCGATGACGGCCAGCGCCAACATCTTCCGGTCGCTGCCGAGTCGCGCCCACGCGTTCCGGACAGTACCCACTTCGCTACTCATCACCGCTCCCCGTTCCCCTGGCATCGGTCTCCCTTCCGATATTTATGAAACATCTTGTTCCGTAGATATGGGACATCATGTACCACATCTAACTGTGGTGCAAGATGTCCCATAGGACAGATGTGGTTCGGCGAAGGGAGTGACAGGTGGACGACGTCCGGGAATGGGCGGCCGCGAGCCCGGCCGATCGCGGGCCCGACCCGCGGGTGGTGCGCAGTCGGCAGGCCGCGCTGAACGCCGCTCGAGACCTTCTGGCCGAGCAGGGCCGCACGGGCGTCACCCATGTCGCGGTCGCCGCCCGCAGCGGAGTCGGCCGCACCACCCTGTATCGACACTGGCCCGATGTCGCGGCGCTGCTCGAGGAGGTGATCGTCGAACAGATCGATCGCAATCACGCGGCGCCGACCGGCGATCTGCGCACCGACCTGATCAGCGAGTTGAACGGCCTGCGGCGGCTGCTACACGACCCGGTCGGCGAGAACGGAATGCGCGCGGTCCTCGACCGCGCACCCTTCGATCCGGCCTTCGCCGACCTGAAAGAGGCGCT
Source organism: Nocardia spumae (assembly GCF_020733635.1). NCBI lineage: Bacteria > Bacillati > Actinomycetota > Actinomycetes > Mycobacteriales > Nocardiaceae > Nocardia > Nocardia spumae. The sequence goes on from NZ_JAJFZL010000001.1 coordinate 4,962,868, forward strand.
GTATCAAGCGGGTTCGGCCGGTTTCCGGGCGATCCTGCGCGGTGCGCAGGAACGCGGCGACCTGCCGGCCGGCACCGATGTGTCGCTCATGATCGAGCAGCTGGCCGGCCCGCTGTTCTTCCGCCGCCTGTTGGGGGGTCGCGATATCGGTGCGAGGTACGTGGACACGGTCGTCGACGACGCGCTGCGGCTGCACGCCGGCCGGGGCCGCGGCGACACCGCCGGGTGAGGATCGAGGCGGGAGAGCACGATCCACGTCGCCCGCCCGGCCCGCGACTCAGTGATCCCCGGCCGCGCCGACGAATCCTCGCAACGCCACCACGCGGCGGCCCTTCACTTCCACTTCCGCGACACCGCGTTCATCCGGCGTCCGCACGCTCACCGTGACGAACCGTCCCGCCGCGATCGGCTTGCTGATCTCCAGTCCCCGAACACGATTCACGAATTCGGCATGCCCGACCGGATCACCGACCGGCCACTCCACCACCGCGTCCGGGCTCAGGACCGCACGCACGCCCGCCACGTCCCCGCTCGCGGCCGCCACCAGCAGCCCGGTCGCGGCCCGTTTACCCGCCGCCCCGACCCGGACGAATCCCCGCGCGAAACCCAGCGCGCCGCCGATGCCCTGATTTCCCAGCAGTTGCGGCGCGAGTTTCGCGGCGGCACCGAGTCCGCGACCGCCGGCGGTCAGCAACTGGCCCACCATCACCGGCAGTTCCCAGTGCGCGCACAAGCGGCCGATTCGCCAGTCGTCACCGATCCGGTCCAGGTCGTAGCGCAGATGCATGGGCACGCGCAGGGTGACGCCGGTGGACATGGTGGTTTCGATGGCCAGATCGCGATAGACCGTCGTTCCGCACACCACATCGTGATCGATGCGGAAGGCGATGCCATTGGGGCCGATGAAGGTGTCGTAGAACCGTTCGATCGCGGCGCGGCCGATGTGCGGGCGCGAACCCACCGGGTCCTCCACCCGGCCGTCCGGGGCGAACAGGCCGACCCAGGCATCGCGATCGTGCACCGCCACCGCCTGCGGCGATCGTTCCACCGTGGCGAGCAGTTCGGCCGCCGACGCGTTCGCGGACATCATTCCTCCCGGACTTCTGGACTGTCCCACCAATCTATAACCTGTTTCAGTTTTCGTCCGGACATCCCGGCAAGACCGGCATCGGCGCACCGGGCGCGGCCCGGCCTCGGCGGCGCTCACGCCAGCACGGGCGTAGCGTGACCGGCATGCAGGTCGGGCAACCCAGTAGAACCGCGATGGCCACCGCGCAGGCCAGGGCATACCACCAACTCGCCGACGAACCGCGGATCTTCACCGATCCGCTGGCGGTACGCATGGTCGGCGAACAAGCGGCTCGCGACAATCCCTTCGATCGGGGGGTGGATCCGGATCTGGTGCGCCGGCGCCGCCTGTTCCTGGCCGCGCGCAGCCGCTTCGCCGAGGACACCGTCGCCGACGCGATCGCCGCGGGCACCCGGCAGGTGGTGATCCTGGGCGCGGGGATGGACACCTCCGCCTACCGCAATCCACATCCGCGGGTGCGGTATTTCGAGGTCGACCATCCCGATACCCAGCAATGGAAGCGAAACCGGCTGGCCGAGGCCGACATCGCGGTACCACCGTCGTTGTCGTTCGTCCCCGTCGATTTCGCGCGGGATTCCCTCGCCGCCGCGCTGGCACGAGCGGGGCTCGATCGCGACGCCGCCGCGGTCTTCGTCTGGCTGGGTGTGGTGGTCTATCTCGAACCGGCCGCCATCGCCGAGACACTGCGGTATATCGGAGGGCAGGGCGAGGCCGCGATCGCGGTCCTCGACTATTCCTACCCGCCCGATGCCGGACAGCGAGCGCGCGCGAAACGCGTTGCCGCCGTCGGTGAACCGTGGATCAGCTTCTTCACCGCCGAACAGATGCGCGCCGAACTGGAGACGGCCGGCTTCACCGAGATCGACGACCTGGCCGCGGCGGACGCGGTGCGGACGTATTCGCGCGAATCGGCGGCCGCGGTGAGTATTTCGGGCCCGCACCTGGTGCGCGCCGCGACCCGTCGCACGAGCTGAGCGGTCCCGGCGGCCGGTTCATCCGGCCGGCGGTGGCAGTTCCAGGTTCTCTCGGAAGGTCGTTCCGGCGTAGTCCGCGCCGACGATGCCACGGCGGCGCAATTCGGGGAGCAGGCCGTTGAGCAGGAAGTCACGCTCGCGCGGAGCGTCGAGGCCGCCCAGGCCGATCACATCGAGCACTCCGGCGTCGTAGCGTTCCTCGATCGCGTCGGCGAGTTGTTCGGGGGTGCCGGCGGCCGCCCAGTGGCCGGTGTCCTCGGCTGCCACGATCAGCTCGCGCAGTGTCTTCCCGGATCGGGCGAGAGCGGTGAAGATCTCCACCCGGCCGCGGCGCCGGTTCACCGAATGCACCTGCGGCAGTACCGATTCCGGAATCGGCCGGTCCAGGGGCAGCTCCGACAGATCCACCCCGCCGCCGAGCATATCGGCCAGCGCGTGGCGGCCCGCCTCGAAATCGGCGGCCTCCGCCCGCTCCCGGACCAGCCGCCGAACCTCGGCCTCGGTGGCGCCGTAGGTGGTGTGCAGGGAACTGAAGATCAGCGGCAGCCCCTGGGCGCGGCCCAGATCCGCGGCGCGGGTCCTGATCTTCTTCGCGTAGGTCAGGGCATCGTCGAGGGTCGCCAGCGAGGTGAACACCACCTCGGCGTATCGAGCCCCCAATTCCACTCCGCCCTCGGACTGTCCGGCCTGGAACTGCACGGGACGCCGCTGCGGCAGCGGTGGAATGTTCAGCGGGCCGCGCACGGTGAAATGGCGCCCGATGTGATCGATGGGCCGCACCAGCTCGGCGTGCACAACCGCGCCCCCGCGACCGTCCGCGGTCAGCGCACCCGGTTGCCAGCTGTCGAACAGCGCGTTCACCACCTCGAGTACCTCACCCGCGCGGGCGTAGCGCTCCTCCGGGCTCGGCAGCTCCCCCGCTCCGTAGTTCTCCTCTCCCACCGACGAGGTGACCGCATTCCAGGCCGATCGGCCGTTGCTGATGTGGTCGAGGGTCCCGAACAGCCGGGCCAGATTGTAGGGGTGGTGGAAAGTCGTTGTCACAGTGGCGATCAGGCCGACATGTTCGGTGACGGCACTGAGCGCGGACAGGAAGATCAGCGGTTCCTGCGCGCCGATCGCGCCCTGCGCGCCGAAACTCAGCAGATCCGCCGCGAACAGCGCGTCGAAGCGGTGCTGTTCGGCGAGCCGGGCGATGGCGAGCGCATCGTCGAGCGTCGAACGCCGCGGATCGATCGCCGCATCGTAGATCTTTGGTGAACCACTCACCCCGGTAACGATTTTCAGCGGTCGCCGACCGGTCCTGCTACCCATCCCCCGACGGTATCGGTAGCCGGCCCGGATCCCACCGATTGCACTCGAGCAGATCGCTACCGTCCGCAGCCGGATCACCGCATCGGGCGACCCGGCCACGGACGGACGACTCGGCCACGCCTCATCACTCGCGGCCGAGTACTGTCCGCCGTTCAGGCTCCGGGCACCCGGGGCGGCGGACCGGCAGGGAGTTCGGGGCCGACCGCGGACAGGCTGCCGGGCCGGCGCCCCTGCCCCCAGCCGATTTCGCGCCGATACGCGCCGATGTGCTGCCGCGGCACCACCTGTCCGGCAGCCAGCGGGACCGATTCTGGATCGACGTAGAGCGCGTCGGCCGGGCAGTACGCCTCGCACATGAAACAGGTCTGACAGTCGGATTGCCGTGCGATCACGGGGATTCCGTCGTCGCCGCGGTCGAAGACGTTCGTCGGGCAGACGTCGACGCACTTGTCGCAGGCGATGCAGGCGGGGGCGTGAACCAACTCGATCATCACGCCACCGCCGCCGGCAACCCGGAGCCGGAGCGCAGTGCCGCGGCCGCGGTCCACACCTCGTCGAGTCCGCCGCTGAGGATGTGATGATGCTGAGCCGGATCCAGCTCCGGATGGTCGGCGCGTTTGCTCATGCCGCGAGATTCGGTGCGGGCCAGCGCTGACCGGTACATCAGCCGGCCGACCGCGGTGATCGCGGCGGCCTCCCGGGCTCGCACCCGTGCGGCTCCGCCGTGCACGCCCAGCGCCGCGGTCGCCTCCGACCACACCGCGTCCAGGGTGGCCAGTGCCGGGCGGATCCGGTCACCATGGCGCAGGTAGTTCTTCTCCACCGGCAACAGTTCACCCCGGGCCGCGGCCAGTACCGCCGCGGGGCTCACCCGACCGGATCCACTGGGCCGCAATCCCGTTCGCCCGGCACCGGTCAGCGGCGCCTGACGCCTCGTGCCGCGACGGGCGAACGCGGCGGCACCGCGGCCCGCCCACGTTCCCGACGAGGTCGCCCAGGCCGCGTTGTGGCTGCCGCCGCCGGTGAAGCCGCCGCAGATGCGCTCGCGCGTCGCCGCGTCGCCGGCGGCGAAGAGTCCGGCGACCGAGGTGGCGCAGTCGTCGTTCACGACCTCGATACCACCGGTGCCCCGGACCGTGCCCTCGGCCAGCAGATCCACCTCGAAACGCTGCCGGAACGGATCGATGCCGCGGCGGTCGAATTGCAGGAAGAAGTTCGGCTGTCCCCGTCGCATCTGCTCCGCGGTCACCGCGTCGGCACGATCGAGCTGGGCGAATACCTTTTCCCGCAACAGGGTTCGGGCGATCACCGATCGGCCGCGCACCGAACCGGCATCCTCCAGAACGCTGCCGTCCTCGTGGAAGAAGGTGGCGTAGCGGTAGTAGGCGGTCTTGGTGACCGTCGATCCCTTCGCGGCGATGCCGTAGGCGTTGGAGAACTCCATGCCGGAGAATCGCGCACCGACCTCGGCCGCCATCAACGTACCGTCGCCGGTGTCGACGTTGGTGCCCAGTGCGCGCGACAGGAAGGCGCAACCACCGGTCGCCAGCACCACCGCACCGGCGCGCACCCGGTAGTCGCGGTCTTCGCGCACCAGGTATCCGGCCGCGCCCCGCACCACGCCGTCACCGTCCACCAGCAGCTCCAGGGCGGGGGCGTGATCGACGATGCGCACACCCAGCCGCCGCACCCAGGCACGCATGCGCCGCATGTACTCCGGCCCTTGGACACCGGTGCGGATCTGAGCGCCGGTGCGCGGATCGACCGGGAACGGATAGCGGCCCTCGAGCGCGAGGCGATCCATATTGATGTATGTCCGGTCGAGGACTCGGTCCATCCATTGATGGTCGGCGAGATAGCCGCCCAGTTCCTCCCGGCTCGCCTTGGCCGCCGCGCGCGCCGCCGTATCCGGCGCCACGTACCAGACCCCGGTGCCCGCGGGCGCGGTCGCGCCGCTGGTACCGCAGTACCCCTTGTCGACCAGGACCACCTCCGCACCGGCCTCCCGGGCGGCCACCGCGGCCCAGCACGCCGCCGGGCCGCCGCCGATCACCAGCACATCGGTGTCGATCTGCCATGTCTCGCTCATCGCCGCTCTCCTTCGACATGCCGATGTGCACCCGATAGGCATCCTCGCCGCCGGCCGGCGATGCGGAGAATCCTTACGATCACCCGGATTCCGTTCGGCGGCCCCGGATCCCACGGAATTCGAATCACGCATACACAAACGGTTCACGCGATCGGGCGGCCCTGGTTGACTGCCGAAGCCACCGCTCCCCGACGGCGGTGGATCGCGACTATCGGACGAGGTGCGCTCGCATGAGTGAACGGCAATTACATCTGAACGCCTTCATCTATCCCGCGGGCCACCACGAGGCCGCGTGGCGCCACCCCGAAAGCCGGCCGGACCGCATCTACGACATCACCTACTACCAGGAGATCGCCCGCACCGCGGAGGCGGCCGCCTTGGACGCGGTCTTCTTCGCCGACGGCCCGGCGCTGCGCACCGATGTGCGCTACAACGCCGCACCCGGTCTGGAGCCGATCACCCTGCTCACCGCGATCGCGTCGGCCACCACCCGGCTGGGGCTGATCGCGACGGCCTCGACGACCTATTACGAGCCCTACAATCTGGCGCGGCTGTTCTCCTCGCTCGATCACATCTCCGGCGGGCGTGCGGGATGGAACATCGTCACCACGGGTACCGACCTCGCCGCGGCCAATTTCGGCCTCGACCGCCACCCCGATCACGCCGAGCGGTACGCGCGGGCGCGAGAATTCGTCGACGCGGTGGTCGGGCTGTGGAACAGCTGGGACGACGACGCGGTCCTGCTCGACCGCGCCGCCGGGATCTACGCCGATCCGGCCAAGATCCGTCGCATCGACTTCGACGGCGAATATCTGCGCGTGCGTGGGCCGTTCAACGCCGCCCGCACACCGCAGGGGCATCCCGTGCTGGTGCAGGCCGGGGCGTCCAACGATGGCCGGGCCTTCGCGGCCCGCTACGCCGAGGCGATCTTCACCGCCCATCAGCGGCTCGAGGATGCCCAGAGCTTCTACTCCGATATCAAGCGCCGGGCACGCGGTTTCGGCCGCGATCCCCAGCATCTGAAGATCCTGCCCGGAATCAGCCCGTTCATCGCCGGCACCGAGGAGGCGGCCCAGCGGCTGCAGCGCGAGTTCGACGAGCTCACGGTGCCCGAATACGGGCTCGGCCAGCTGGAGAGCATCACCGGACAGCGACTGCGGCACCTGGCCCTCGACGAACCGGTGCCGGCCGACTTGTTCTCCGACGCGGGCGATGTCACCGACAACGCGGCCAGCCGCCGTCAGGTGGTCGCCGGAATCGTGGCGCGTGATCGGCCCACGCTGCGGGGCCTGCTGCATCGGCTCGCCGGTGCGCGCGGTCACCGTGTGGTCGCCGGAACACCCCAGCAGATCGCCGACACCATCGAGGAGTGGTTCCGCCACGGCGCCGCCGACGGATTCAATGTCATGCCGCCGTACTATCCGGGCGGCCTCGAGGTGTTCACCTCGACGGTGGTACCGATCCTGCGCGGCCGCGGGCTGTTCCGCGAGGAATACACCGGCACCACCTTGCGCGATCACTTCGGATTGCCCCGGCCGCGGGGCGGCACCGGCCCGCTGATCGCACCGAACTGACTCTCGGCACCGGCTCGTCAACGCGGCGGGCATTCGTCGGGTGCGGGGACGGCGCGCAGGCGCTGGTCGAGCCAGTCGACGGCCCCCGGGAATCCGGCCATCATCGCGATGGAGTGTTCGCCGGGAACGTCGCGGTACACCGCCGCCACCCCTCGGGCGCACTGGGTTCCGAACAGCTCGCGCGAATCCGCCTCGGGAATCCAGATATCGAGCCCGCCGTGGTAGATGTACAGCGGCGCACCGGATTTCCGGTCGCGCAGGTCCGAGGCCGCGAAGATCTCGCGCGCGGCGCCGGTGTCGAGCGGATGGGCGTTGTCGGTCGCCACTTCGATCGGCACACCCGTCACGCCCAGGGGGCCGTTGCTGTTGCCACAGGTGTCGTTGACCGGTGAGGTGGCCAGCCAGCGGCCCAGATGATTGGTCTGCCGCAGCAGCTCCGGATGTTCGCGTGCGAAGGCCAGCGCCACGACCATCAGAATGCCCGAGGCGATATTGCCGTCGAATCGATGCGCCACCTCCCGATAGTCGGTGACCAGACCGCCCACGGCCACCCCGGCCAGCACCTGCGACAGCTCGGGGGCGTACTCGCCGAGCAGCATATCCGCGGCATAGGCGGCGATAGCTCCGCCGGAGTAGCCGCCGATCGCGAATCGGCTGTCTCCCAAGGTCTTCGGCTCCACCGCCCGCACCGCGCGGATCGCGTCGAGTACCACCCGACCGGCTACCCGGGGTTCGGCATAGGACATCCGCGGCCCCTCGTGATCGGGCACGAGCACTCCGTAGCCGTGGGCCAGCGCCCACCCGGTGGCGGGCGGGAAGATGTCTCCCACACTGAATTTCGCGTGCACGCCGTGTGCCATGGCGTATCCGGGGGTGCAGCGCAACCCCAGCGAATTGATCGGGATCGCGTTCACCAGCACCGGGCGCGTCCCGGGCCCGGTCCACCGCGCGGCGGGAACGAGCAGGGTCGCGGTGCCGAACGACGGCGCGCCGGCCGCGCCGGTGGAGCGGAATTTCAGCAGCAGCGCGCGGGCGATGGGCACGACAGCGATCGGCGCGGCCGTGGCGGTCACATCGCGCACCTCGATCAGGTCACCGGGATGCAGCGCGTCGAGTCCGGCGGGCCACTGATCGAACAGTGGATCACCGGCGGGCGGCGACTGCACCGCCCGCCACAGCCCGGCGAGTTCCGGGGGCAGCTCGGCGCCGGGCGGTGACGGTGCGGGTGGCACGCCCGGTGCCGGAATCGCGCGGTCGATCCACTGCTGCCATTCGGTGGTATCGGCCGGCGCAGGGTCGTCCGCTCGGGCCGCCGGATACACCGTCGTCGATGCCAGCGCGCAGCTCATCAGCACGACGAAGGTCCAGATCCGGGCCGGTGTCATCGCACCCTCCACAACAGATCCACCAGGCCGGTGCCGGGCCGGTAGTGACTGGAGCCGAAATTCGGATCGAGATAAGCAACCACGCTGAAATTCACTGTGCCCCTTCGCGAATGACTGTCCCGAAGCACGCTCACCCTAGAACCGCCCGCGACGGCGGCGAATCGTTGCGGGCAGGTTTGCACAGACCTCACCAACCAGCCCCGCCGAAGTCGGTGCATGCCACAACGCCGGCGCCCGGCGCACCACACCGAATGTGCATCATGCATCTAATATGTATTATGCAAACAACGAGAAGTCGTCATCCGAGGGAGCAAGGGCGTGGAGAAAGCGCGATCCGCCGGCCATTCCGGCGGCATCCTGGCGGTGCTGGCATTCGCCGGTATCGTCGCGTCGCTGACACAGACATTGGTGGTGCCCCTGCTCGGGCAGTTACCGCAACTGCTGGACACCAGCGCGTCCAATGCCACCTGGGTCGTCACCGCGAGCCTGCTGGCCGCCGCGGTCACCACCCCGGTATCGGGGCGGCTGGGCGATCTCTACGGTAAACGCCTCGTCCTGCTGACCTCGACGGTGCCACTGCTGGCCGGATCGGTGATCTGCGCGCTCTCGTCCTCGCTGTGGCCGATGATCATCGGCCGCGGGCTGCAGGGCATGAGCGCCGGTATCGTGCCCGTGGGCATCGCCGCGCTGCGCGATCTGCTGCCCAGGGAACGACTCGGGTCCGGTATCGCGCTGATCAGCTCCTCGCTCGGAATCGGCGGCGCCCTCGGCCTGCCACTGGCCGCCGCGGTGATCCAGTACTCCAACTGGCGGGTGTTGTTCTGGGGCATGGCCGCGCTGGCGGTGGTGGTCTGCGCGCTGATCTTCCTGCTGATTCCGGCGACCCCACCCAGCGCCTCCGCCGGCCGGTTCGACGTACTCGGCGCGCTGGGGCTGGGCGCGGGACTGATCTGCCTGCTGCTGGCCGTCTCCAAGGGATCGAGCTGGGGCTGGGGCAGCGGGCTCACCATCGCACTGTTCGTCGCGGCCGTGGTGGTCCTGCTGCTGTGGGGCTGGTGGGAACTGGCGGCCCGCAATCCGCTCGTCGATCTCCGGGTGACCGCCCGGCCGCAGGTGTTGCTGACCAACGGCGCCTCGATGGTGATCGGTATGGCGATGTACGCCCAGTCGCTGGTGGTGCCGCAACTGCTGCAGTTGCCGAAGGCCACCGGCTACGGCCTGGGTCAGTCGATGATGGCGATGGGCCTGTGGATGGCTCCCGCCGGTCTGATGATGATGCTGGTCTCCCCTGTCGGCGCCAAGCTGTCGGCCCGCAGCGGACCCAAGATCACGCTCATCACCGGCTGCCTCGTCATCGCCGTGGGATACGGGTCGTCGCTCGCGCTGATGGGCACCACCTGGGGCCTGCTGATCGTGACCCTCATCATCAATACCGGTGTCGGCTTCGCCTACGGCGCCATGCCGGCCCTGGTGATGGCCGCGGTACCGCAATCGGAGACCGCCGCCGCCAACAGCTTCAACACCCTGATGCGCTCGATCGGCACCTCGGTGGCGGCGGCCGTGGTCGGCGCGGTGCTGGCACAGCTCACCATCTCGCTCGGCGGACACGCGATCACCAGCGAGAACGGCTTCCGGGTCTCATTGCTGATCGGATGCGGTGTGGCCGTCGTGGGTGCGGCCGTCGCCACGTTCATTCCGGCGATGCGTCCGGCGTCCGCCGCCCCGGTGGTGGCCGAATCCAGCGAGCCCGCGACACCGATGCGTCACCACGACGCCGAGCCGGCCCACGCCGGCCACGATGGGGCGGTCGCGCACACCGCAGCCGAGACGGTCGTCGAATCATTGCCACAGCCGACGGTCGCCGGCCCGGTGGCCTTCGGACGCGTGCGCGACACTCGCGGTGCCGCCCTGCCGGACACCGTGCTGACGCTGATCTCCACCACGGGCCGCCAGATCGGCCGCACGACGTCGGCCGCCGACGGCTATTTCGAACTGACCGCACCCGAACCCGGCTCCTATGTGCTGATCGCCTCGACCGAGGGCCGCCGGCCCGGCGCCTCCACCGTGGCACTGGGCGCGCTTCCGGTGCCCTGCGATGTGGTGCTGACCGCGATGGCCGGACTGACCGGAATCGTCACCCGGGACGACGACGGCGCGCCGGTGCCCGACGCCCGCGTCTCCGCACTCGACAATCACGGCGACGTCCTGGCCTCGGCGGCCACCGACGGCGACGGCGAATTCGGGCTGCCCGAACTGCCCGAAGGTGATGTCACCGTCGCGATCAGCGCCGCCGGCTTCCACCCGAGCGCGGTCTCGGTGCGCGCGAGCGGCAGCGACACCGCCCGGCTGGCGATCACGCTGCACCCCAGCGCCCGCGTTCGCGGTGTGGTGCAGGGCTCCGACGGCCGCCCGCTGCCGGATGCCCGGGTGACCCTCACCGACTGGGTCGGCAACGTGGTCGACTCCCTGATCACCGGCCCCGACGGCAGCTACGCCTTCGCCGATCTGGACGAGGGCACCTACACCCTGGTCGCCTCCGGCTACGCTCCCGTGCACAACTCGGTGGTCGTCCGGGATCAGGGCCGCGATCTCGATATCGAACTGGGACACGGGGTCTCGACCGCCACCGAGATCGATGCCGGCCCGGTCGCGGCCCGGCACTCGAGCGAGAACTAGTTCGACCGCGGCGCTGCCCGGCGGTCGGCGCCGACCGCCGGGCAGCCCACCACCACATCAGGGCTTGTGCGCCACGACAGCGAACATGGTCACCGAGAAGTGGTAGTCGCCCGCCGCCACACCCCGCTGTGTCTCGGCGAGCAGGGTGTCGCGCTGCGCCTCGGTGATGATTCCTTCCGCCACACCGCGTTCGGTGATGGCGGTGTACATGGGCAGCACCATATCCGGTTCCCAGACGACCGCCTCGGATCCGATATCGTCGATCACGAAGCCCGCGTCGGCCAGGAACCCGCGTAACCGCCTGCCGGAGTTGCGATTCGGGCTGGTCGACGCCATCCGGCGGCTCAGGATCTCGATGAGTTCGGGATCACCGGGGTGATAGATCGCGGTCGACCAGTCGCTGTCGATCAGCACCACGCGGCCACCCGGGCGCAGGACCCGGGCGATCTCCGCGGTGGCCTTCGCCGGATCGTCGAGGTGCTGATAGACCCGTTCGCAGCGCACCACGTCGACGGAGGCGTCCGGCAGCGGCAGATCGTAGGCCGAGCCCTCGAGGAATTCGGCTTTCACCCCGGCCGAGCGTTCCCGTGCGACGGCGAGCATGCCCGGATTCGGATCGACGCCGACCGCCCGGCCCGCATCGCCCACCAGCCCGGCCAGTTCGACGACCTCGGTGCCCGTCCCCGAGCCCAGATCCAGCGCCGTCTGCCCGGGCCGCACGGCCAGTGCGTCGCGAGCCCAGCGGCGCATTCGCACGACACCGGGTAAGCGGGCCTGATCGTCGAGCACCCGGACGATCAGCTCCTGTTCGGGATGATGCACCTGATCGATGTGGAAGGACGGAACGCTGCTCTGATCGCTCACCCAGCCAGTATGCCGCGCGCTTGCGAGAGCTCAGTCGAACAGCATCCGGGCGGCCCGGTCCAGGACCTCGCCACGACTGTGCCCGGGATGGTCGGCCTTGATCAGATGGTTGGCGATCACCACGGAGAATGCCAGGAGCGCAACGGCTTCCACATCCTGCGGCGCGACGCCGGAGGAGGTGAGCAGCGTCCGCAGATATTCCATCCGGGCGTTGTCCACCTTCCGCAACCGCGCGGCGACCTCGGGGTCGTGCCGGGCCCAGGCCCGGATCGCGAGATCCAGGTGGGTCAGATCCTCGGCGAAGGTGAGCGTGCCGGCCCGGCGGATCTTGTACTTCGGATCCCCGCCCTCACGTTCCACCTGTTCCTGGACGTCGTCGACGGCCCGGCGCTCCCACTCGTCGAGCATCGCCCCCAGCAGTTCGTCCCGGCCGCGAAACTGCCGGTAGAACCCGCCTCGGGTGACCCCGAGCCGCGCTGCCAGCGCTTCCACCCGGACGGCGTCGGGCCCCTTGTGCTCCAGTACGGACAACCCGGCATCGATCCACGCCTGCCGCGGGGTGCGCACAGGTGGTGCCATCACTTCTCCTAGTCGACGGGCCCGGTTCTCGCCGGTGGTCGCGGGCCTCTTGATTAGATCACCCCACAATAGATACAGTACTGTTCTGTATCTATCGAATGGTTTCGAAACCGGAAGGTTCTCGCCATGCCCGTGCATACTCCCCCCGTCGTTCGCCAACGCGGAATAGCGGACGACCTCCTCGCACTCACCACCCTGGCCGATGTGGTCTACGTCGACTGCCATGTCCTCGACACCCCCGCCGCCACCACGCGCACCGCCGAGCAGTGGGCGCGCGCCATCATGGAGCAGGTCTCCGACACCGTGCGCGCGCGCCTGACCGCCGCCTGGGCCGGCATCGAACTCGACCTCCACCCCGGCGCACCGGATACGGTCGCGGGCTGGCGGATCGGTTTCGCCGCACCCGAATGCGTTGTGCTGCGCGCCGATTCGAGCCTCGGCTTCCGCGGTGAGCTCGTGGTCGACGTCAGCGACGGCGCGGTGCAGATCGCCACCTTCGTCGCGATGGAGGGCACCCGCGCACCCGATGCGTGGTTCCCGGTCGTGCCCGGACATCTCGCCTTCGTCCGATCACTGCTCGAACATGCCGGGCGGACAACCGAGTCCGGTCCCGCATCGTCCCGGTGGGTGGGAAGGTCGCTGCCGGCCGATCGGTCCGGATAGGTAGGTTCACCCGCGAGGTGCGGTACTCGCCGTCCGGGCGGCACCGGCCCTCGGAGGAGGTTGCATGTCCGATCCGTCGCCGGCCGCTACCGATATCGCCGAACTGGCGAGACGCCTCGCCCGCTGGGAAGCCGTCGAGCAGATCAAGGCGCTCAAACACCGGTACTTCCGAGCCTGTGATGCCAAGGATCCCCAGGGCTTTCGCGATTGCTTCATCGTGGGCGCACCCGTCGACTACGGCGATCTGGGCAGCACCGACGCCGAGGGTATGGCCGCGGTCTTCGAATCCATCGCATTGCGGCAGGTGGAGGGCCGCGACGTGATCCTCGATATGCACCACGGCATGCACGCCACCATCGACGTGCACGACGAGTCCACCGCCACCGGGCGGTGGACCCTGCGATTCCGGCAGGTGAACCTGATCGACAACACCGAGACCGTCACCAGCGGTGAGTACGACGACGACTATCTGCGCCGCGATGGGCAATGGAAGATGTCGGCGTGCCGCTTCCGCCGGAACTGGTCGATCACCCGGCCGATCGACGCCGACTGCCGGATCACCGGGTAGGGGCGCGACGATGACACGAATCGCCTTGGTGACCGGCGCCGGGCGCGGCGTCGGCAAGGGCATCGCCACCGCGCTCGGCGCGGCCGGCTGGACGGTCTATGTCACCGGCCGCGGCGAGCCCGGCAGCGACGGGCCACTGGATCGCACCGTCGCGGAGATCGGCGAACGCGGCGGAACCGGCATCGCACTGCGCTGCGATCACCGCGATGACGCCATGATCGCCGAGGTGTTCGCGCGGATCGCCGGCGACCGGGACGGCCGGCTGGATCTGCTGGTCAACAACGTCTGGTCCAACCCCGACGGTTTCACCGGTTTCGCCGAACCCTGCTGGCAGCGCCCGCTCGACGATTGGGACAGCCTCATCGGGGTCGGACTGCGCGCCCACTACGTCGCCGCGGTGCACGCCGCGCGGCTGATGGTCGCGCGTGGCAGCGGTGTCATCGCCAACATCTCCTCGTTCGGCACCCGCGGCTATCTGCATTCGGTGCTGTACGGGATGTCGAAGGCCGGACTAGACAAGATGGCCTTCGATCTGGCCGTCGAACTGCGCGGAACCGGTGTCACCACACTGTCGCTGTGGCCGGGCGTGGTCCGCACCGAGAAGGTGCTGGCGCTGGGCGTCGACGATATCGAGGGATTCCCGATCGCACACGCCGAGACACCGGAATTCGTCGGCCGGGTGGTGGCCGCACTCGCCGCCGATCCGCAGATCGGCGCGCGCAGCGGACAGACGATCATCACCGCCGAGGCAGCCGTCGACTACGGGATCACCGATATCGACGGCGGCCAACCGCCCTCGCACCGGGCCGCTTTCGGCGGTGGGCCGATCTTCGGCGCCGACATCCGCTGAGGCCGGCTCAGCGCAGCGCGGGGATCACCTCACGTTCGAACAGCTCCACGCCCGAGGTGTCGTAGGCCGACTCCGGGAAATTGTGAATCGCGTAACCGAGACCGAGATCGCGGATCCGCGACAGCTTTTCGACGATCTGCTCCGGCGTGCCCACGGCCGGGGAATCACGGAAGAGATTGCCCAGCTGGTTCTCCGCCGCCTCGGCGCCCAGCACCGGCGCCAATCGAGCGGCCAGCGCGGCGATCCGCTCGGCGACCTCGGCCTCGGTGGCACCCACCACGGTGTTGAAATTCGCACTGCGGGTGATCGCCTCGAAGTCCGATCCGACCGCGACGCAATGCTCACGCAGCAGGTCGGACTTGTGCGCGAAGGTCTGCGGATCGCCCGAGAAGTTGGTGTACTGCGCGTATTTCGCGGCGATCCGCAGGGTGACCTTCTCGCCGCCGCCCGCGATCCAGAGCGGAATACCGCCGTCCTGCAACGGAAGCGGGCGCACGATCGCGCCGTCGACTTGATA
The DNA here is from genome assembly GCF_020733635.1 of Nocardia spumae. NCBI lineage: Bacteria > Bacillati > Actinomycetota > Actinomycetes > Mycobacteriales > Nocardiaceae > Nocardia > Nocardia spumae. The sequence continues at coordinate 4,978,011 of NZ_JAJFZL010000001.1, forward strand.
GTGCTCACCCGCCAGCGTCGCGGTTCCGGTGGTCCACGCCTGACGCAGGATCTGCACCCCTTCGTCCAGTTTCGCCAATCGTTGCCCGGCAGTGGGGAAGCCGTATCCGTAGGCCCGCCATTCGTGCTCGTACCAGCCGGCGCCGATACCCATCTCGGCCCGGCCGCCGGAGATCAGATCCACGGTCGCGGCGACCTTGGCCAGATAGGCCGGATTACGGTAGGCGACGGCGGTGCACATCTGGCCGAGCCGAATACGCTCGGTGGTGGCCGCGAAGGCCGACATCAGCGTCCACGCCTCGTGCGTCGCCTCCTCGGTGGGCACCGGGACGGTGTGGAAGTGGTCGTAGACCCACAGCGACTCCCACACCCCGGCATCATCGGCGCGACGGGCGAGGTCGCGCATCACCGGCCACTGCCGGGCCGGATCGATGCCGACCAGGTCCAGTCGCCAGCCCTGGGGAACGAAGATGCCGAAACGCACGGTGCGCCTCCTCGGTGAGAGAACAGGATCCGGCCGTCACTCTTCCGATTCGCTCGATCACGAGCAAGGGTTCCGCGCTCGGCGCGTCCAATTCGCCTGTGCCGATCCCGGACAGGCCCCGGATTCAGCCGCCGGCTCGCACCACGCCGGCTTCCGCCTCATCCCAGACTCCGGATCGTTCCAGGTGGGCGATCAGGCGCCGGCCCGCATCCTCGTACAGGCGCCGGCTCTCGGCGGCGACGCGCTCACTGTCACCGTCGCGCAACGCGGTGACCAGGCGCCGATGGCAGTCGATCGCGAACTCGGCCCAGTTCTGATCGGCCGCGTACAGCCGATAGGGCGCGTACCAGCCCATCTTCCATTGGAATGACGCCAATTGCGGTGATCCGGCGGCACGGTTGAGGGTGCGATGGAACTCGAACTCGCATTCGGCGATGGCGTCGACCTCACCTCGACGCACAGCCGCCTCGAGCCGGTCCACACTCTGCTCCAGCATCACGATCCCGGACGGGTCGAGCCGGCGAGCGGCCCGCTGCGCCAACCTGTTTCCCAACTGGGCCTGCACCCAGAAGATGTCGGCGACATCATCGCGACTCAGCCGGACAACGGTGAAACCGCGCCGGGGCAGCACCCGCACGACCCCCTCCCCCGACAGGGTGAGCAGCGCCTCCCGGACCGGGGTCACGCTGACGTCGAGCTTCTCCGCGACCTCGTCCAAGCGGATGAACTCGTCCGGCTTGATCGTGCCGGACATGATCCAACCGCGAATGTGGTGAGCGATCTGCTGCGGTAACGGCAGCTTACGTCGCGAAAGGCCGGGACCCGACCGGACCGCCGATGGCACTGCCACGAAAAACCCTCTTCCGCCGCGACCGGGAGGCATCGCGGCCCCCGGTGCACTACCGAAGAGAAAGGGTATCAATTCCGATCCGGCGAGCAGCCGGATTCGAGGATCACCGCCCGAGCGATCGCTCGATGCGCCACACCTATCGCTGTCACCTCGGAATTCCGGAACGACCATCGCTTCTCCACGTCCTACGTGCACGGGGTGCACCGATGCGAACCGGTCGGTGAACCCGCGCGTGGCCTGGGCACCGTGTACGACATGGTCGCGGCCGTCGGCCCGATGACGATGCGGACCCGGGCACAGGTCGTCCGATGGCGGCACTGCGCCGGCTTCGTCCTCGAATCCCGGGAGCACGCCCACAGCCGGACGGTTCCGGACACCACCCAGCGGGCCGGTGCCCGCCGACGTGCTCAGAGGTCCGGTTCGCCACACGCCGGCGGGCAGGTTCGAGGGTCAGAACATCGTCAGGGTCACAGCTTCCCACCACCACCCAGCAACCACGGATTGAACGTGCACACCAAACCCGGAGACGCCACCGGATCCAACGCATTCAAAATAATCGACAACGAACGCGGCGAATACATCATCGTCAAATGATCCGACAAATCCTGCTCACACCCGTCCTGCATCGTAATATTCCTCACCGTCGCCCCCGGCCCCGCCTTCAAAAACGTCAAATCATACGGATTCGTCACCTCGTCGTACCGACTCCCCACCACCGTGTAATCCACACCCGGCACCGTATCCCCACCCGCATTCAACTGATTCACAAAATCCGAACCGATCGTCTGCTGAATCCCCGAATGACCCACGAAGATCTCCACCAAACCCAGCACATCGATCCCGAAATTATTCACCGCACGACCCAACGCACCGATCCCGTCCAACGACGTCCCATGATTCGTCGCACCGAACGTGATCTCACGACGCACCTTCCCCGCACCACCATCGAACTTCAGATACCACCGCGACATCGCACCCCCCTGCGAATGCGCCACGATATCCACCTTCCCCGACCCCGTCGCCGCCAACACCCGATCCACGAACTCCGCCAACTGCTTCGACGAATCCTGGATATACCCCGTCCCGTTCGCCCCCGGCAACACCGAACCCAAACCACCCCCCTGAATCACATTCGACCTACCATAATTGAACGTGAACACGCAATAACCCGCATCCTTGATCGGCTGCGACACAAACGAAAAATTGTCATACGCGTTCTCCCACGTACCATGCACCAACACCACCGGCTCCGGATGCGCCGCACTCGGCTTACAATTCCAATCATTGGCCCCCGGAGGCGCCACATCCGGATGCAACAACCCATACCCGAACGCCGCCAAGAACGACGACTGCCCCGGCCCGAACCCCACCGTGTCACTCGACATCCCACCCGACGACCCCGAACTCGACCCCGACCCCCCATAACAATCCCCCGACCCGTTCCCCGACCCCGCACCACTACCCGACGTACACGCCGACCCCGTCCCCGAACTCCCCGAATCCGCCACCGCACGCGCAGCCGGATCCTTCAAACCACGCGTGATCAACTCCGCCAACTGCTGCTCCTGCGCCTGATCACCCGGCGACGCACCGGGATCCGCCCCGGCGCCGGCTCCGGCCAGCCCGATCGTCAGCAGTGAGACCCCCGCGACGACCGCTGCACTCAGACAACTACGGCGAGCGCTTCGTTTCATAACGTCCCTAACCATTGGTGAAATGACTGCCCGGCAGACGATCCATTGCGCCCGTCCGGAATTCGGGAAGCGACGCTACGGTTCCGCCGAGGGCTGCGGGTCCGCCGTCGGCGAAGTCTTCACGGGTTCACGAAATGCGCCCGAGCGCACCATGAATCTGCACAGTGGTCCGGGTGAACGCCCATACCGCCGACGTATTCGGCGCGACCAGGCATGATGCCCGGCAATCGGCCGCTACCGGGAAAAGGCGAGCAGAAAACGAGCAGGAAGGCCGAATCCGGGAATTCGGCCGATCGGGGAACTCCCGCATTCGGCTCGGCGAATTACGGTGTCACTTCTCGAGATACGCGACGATGCCACCGATGAGCGCCTCGAGCGCGTCGTCGAGATCGCCGTAGGTGCCCAACGTTCGTTCCGAGGTGATGCCGCGCATCGCCGCGGGGATCAGGGCGGCGACCCGGCGCACCTTCACCGGTTCGAGCCCCAGATCGGCGAACGCCCGTTCGCAGGCCTGATCCCAATTCGGTTTCCACGACGCCAATTCGGCGGCGGTGCGAGGGTACTCCCGCTCGAGTTCGGCGTGATCGCGCGGTAGCGCCGCGCGCAGGGTTTCGATCGCCAGGGATTCGGGCCGGCGCAGTCCGACCGCCATCGTGTGTATCAGCGCGGCTACCCGCTCGTGCAGCGTGCCACCGGGTTTGACGCCGGCGGGCAGATCACCGCGCTTGTCGGCGGTGCGACGCAGCACCGCCGCCCACAGCCCGTCGATATCGCCGAACTGATACTTGATCACGCCCCAGGTGGCCCCGATATCGCGCGCGATGCGGTTGCCCGACACCGCCGCGGGATCGCCCGTGGCCAGGGAGGTGATCGCCGCCTCCAGCATGGCATCCCGAGATTCGATGCCGCGCCGGTTCGCGCGTCGCCCGCCTACCGCCGCCTCCGTCACGAGATCCGAGTGTAATGGCCCTGACCTGCCTACTCCAGTTTCAACTAACCCTCTTGCATTATTTCAAAGAGGGTTCTACGGTAATGAGCGCCGCATGTGATCGACGCCACGAACGCCGCAGAGCTCGCGCGCCACACGCGGCCCGGACGCGTCACACACGGGAGGACCGAGATGGCCAAACCACCCCTGTCGATGGAGCCGACGGGCTGGTTCCAAGTGGCCTGGTGCGACGAGATCGCGGCCGGGGCCGTCCACAAGATGAAGTACTTCGGACGCGAGATGGTGGCCTGGCGCGCGGCCTCGGGCCGGGTCGCGGTCTTCGACGCCTACTGTGAACATCTGGGCGCCCACCTGGGCTACGGCGGCCATGTCGAGGGCGAGAATCTGGTGTGCCCGTTCCACGGCTGGGAGTGGAATCGCGAGGGCCGCAATGTGTGCATCCCCTACGAGAGTCACCCCAACAAGGGGCGCCGCATCCACAGCTATCCGGTCGCGGAACGCAACGAGGCCGTATGGATCTGGTTCGATATCGGCGGGCGCCCACCGTATTTCGAGGTGCCGGATATCTTCGCGGCCTTCGGCGACGGTAAGACCGCCGCCGACTACTACCCGCCGGTGCCCGCGGCCACGATCTACCGGCCCGGGCTGGAATTGCATCCGCAGTACGTGATGGAGAACGGCGTCGACTTCGCGCACTTCACATTCGTGCACAAAACGCCGTTCGTCCCGGAATTCACCCGTCACGACTTCTCCGGCCCGGTGTCCTATGTCGACTTCACCATCGCCTTCGACGAGGGTGTGCGCGAGGACCAGATCAACAGCGGCGTGGAATCGATCAATGCCGGATTGGGCTGTTCGATCACCAAGAGCTGGGGCATGGTCGACAACCGCACCATGCCCGCGGTGACCCCGGTCGACGATCGGACCGCCGATGTCCGGTTCACCGTCTGGATCGGCCGCAAACACGGTGACGACTCCCCGGAGCTCACCCGGTACGGAAAGACCATGGCCGACTTCGTGATCGAGCAGTTCGAGGCCGATATCGAGATCTGGTCGCATCAGCGCTATTCCGACCCTCCGGCGTTGTCGCGCAAGGAATTCCAGGGCTTCACCGCGCTGCGGAACTGGGCCGAACAGTTCTATCCCGACGGGGGCCCGGCCGGCGCCGATCCGCAACGGCCGTACAGCGGCGCGGTGCGACCGGCTTCGGCCGAACTCTGAACGCGCCAACCGATTTCCGTTCGAACAGCAGCTTCCCGCAGAAAGGCCGCACACGATGAGCATTCCCGACAAGATCCGGGTCTTCCAGGTCGCGACCGGCAATCTCGGCACCGAGATGATCGGCCGCATCCGCGATCACCCCGACCTCGAACTGGCCGGCCTGCACTGTTACACCCCCGACAAGATCGGCCGGGACGCGGGCGAGATCGTCGGAATCGGCCCGATCGGCGTCACCGCCACCGGTTCGATCGAGGAGATCATCGCCGCGCGCCCCGACGTCCTCACCTTCCACGGCGTCTTCCCCGATGAGGATCTGTACGAGAAGGTGCTCGAAGCGGGTATCGATGTGGTGACGACCGCCGACTGGATCACCGGCCACCACCGCGACACCAACCATCCGCATCCGTCCGGCCGCAAGGTCAGTGAAGTAATCGAATCCGCTTGTCAGCGTGGCAATTCGACGTTCTACGGCACAGGCATGAATCCCGGCCTGTGCCAGATCCTCGGCATCGTGCACACCGCCGATGTGGCCGAGATCGAGAACGTCACCGTCACCGAATCGGTCGACGTGTCCTGCCATCACTCGGTCGACACCTGGAAGGCCGTGGGCTACGGTCGCCCGATCGACGATCCGACCATCCCGGATTCACTGCACAAGTACACCGCCGTCTTCGCCGATTCGGTCTACCTCATGGCCGACGCCTTCGGCCTCGAACTCGACGAGGTCACCTTCGGTTACGAACTCGGCGCCTGCACCAAGGACGTCGACCTCGGCTGGTACTTCCTGCCCAAGGGGTCACTGGGCGCCAACTACATCAAGTACCAGGGCATGGTCGACGGGGTGGCACGGGTGGAATCCCACCTCGAATGGCAGATGACCCCGCACACCGATCCCGCGTGGAATATCAAGGGCTGCTACATCACTCAGGTCACCGGTGACCCGAGCATCTACAGCAAGCACATGATCTTCCCGCGCAAGGGCTTCGACCTGTCCGACCCGAAGAACTTCGCCTCCATCGGCATGACCGTCACCGGCCTGCCGGCGCTGAATGCCATCAGGTCCGTCGTGGCGGCCCGGCCGGGCATCATCACCAGCGCCGATCTGCCGCTGCGCAGCTTCGCGGGTCGTTTCACCCGCTGAGGCGGCGCCGGGCGACCATCGACGGGCCCGCGGCGGTCGCGCCGCGGGCCCGTCGATATCGTTCGCCTACGGGGTCACGATGGCGAAATCCGGATCCGGTTCGTCCAGATAGCCGACCAGTTCGGCCAGAGCGGCCGGATCGCCCTCGACGGTGATCGCGCCGTCGGCGATCATCTGCTGAATATCCTTGCCTCCCAACAATGCGAGATGCAGATCGTCGCCGGTGAGGGTGAAGGTCGCGGCGGCGCCGCCGCCATCACCGTCCAGATCGAAGTGCACGAGCACACCGTTGCGGAGGTGGACGCGGTGCACGAGATCCTGGTCGGAGATGCGCCAGTCGATGACGATGTCGGCCGACCACGACCTCGGCCCGTCGACCCGCAGCGCGATCGCGTCGAACAGCTGCTCCACCGACAACGCCGCGGCGATATCGGGGGCCGCCGTGGCGGTGGGTGTGCCGACCGCACCGTTGCGCAACTCGTAGGCGCCCATCAGGAAGAAGTTGCGCCAGGTCCCGTTCTCCGAGCCGAACCCCAACTGTTCCAAAGCATCGGCCTGCAGCACGCGTGCCTGGGTGTGCTCCGGTTCGGCGAAGATCACATAGTTCAGCACCTGTGCCACCCAGCGGAAATCACCCTCGGCATAGGAATCGCGGGCCTTGGCCACCACCGCGTCGGCACCACCCATGAAGTCCAGATGCCGCTTCGCCGACTCGGTAGGCGGATGCTGCCACAGAGTGGCCGGATTGCCGTCGAACCAGCCCATGTACCGCTGGTAGATGGCCTTCACGTTGTGGCTGACCGAACCGTAGTACCCGTGGGTGTGCCACGCCGCCTCCAGCGCCGGCGGCAGTTGGATGCCCTCGGCGATCTCGATCCCGGTCGCTCCCTGGTTCAACGAGCGCAAGGTCTGATCGTGCAGATAGCCGTACAGATCTCGTTGCAGCGACAGGAATTCCGTCAATCGCTCGGTCCCCCAGGTGGGCCAGTGGTGGGATGCGAAGACCACATCCGATCGCGCGGCGAAACGGTTGATCGACTCCGTCAGATACTTCGCCCACACATGCGGATCGCGTACCAGCGCGCCGCGCAGGGTCAGCAGATTGTGCAGGGTGTGCGTCGCGTTCTCCGCCATACACAACGCTCGGCGCTCGGGGAAATGGAAATTCATTTCCGACGGTGCCTCGGTGCCCGGCGTCATCTGGAAATCGATGCGCACCCCGTCGACCACCTCGCTCTGCCCGGTATGGGTGATGTTCACCGTCGGTGTGATCAGCGTCGGCGTACCCGTCGAGGTCGTGGGCCCCAGTCCCGCACCCACCGCGCCGCGCGGCCCCCGGGGAAGCGCCGCCCCGTACATGTAGGCCGCGCGCCGCGCCATCGCGGTGCCGGCGTAGACGTTCTCCTCCACCGCGTGCTCGACGAAACCGACCGGCGCCAGAATCGGGCACTTCCCCGCCGCGACCTGCTCGGCCGTCGTGACACCCTTGACACCGCCGAAGTGGTCGATATGCGAATGGGTGTAGATCACCGCGGTGACCGGACGGTCGCCGCGATGGGCCCGATACAGCGCGAGCCCGGCCGCGGCGGTCTCCTCCGAAATCAGCGGATCGATCACGATCACCCCGGTCGAGCCTTCGACCAGGGTCATATTCGACAGATCGAGACCGCGGATCTGATAGATCCCCTCGGTGACCTCGAACAGCCCCTGCATCGCGCACAATCGCGACTGCCGCCACAGGCTCGGGTGCACGGTGGCCGGGCAGTCCTCGTCCAGGAACGCGTACCCGTCGCTGTCCCACACCGTGTCCCCGGCCGCGTTGCGCACCACACCCGGCTCCAAAGCCGCGACGAAGCCCCGCCGAGCGTCCTCGAAATCCTGCTCGTCGCCGAACGGAAGCGCTTGCACCGCACCTTGATTCTGCGATTCGATCTTCCCCGAAACGTCGCTGACACCGGTCATTGCACGCACCCCTTCAGGCCGTCGACGGGCTGATTGTCGGTTCGACCCCGACGCTGCCATCGATCGCCGATCCGGACCTCACCCGAGGCGGGTGAAGCGACCCGGTCGCTCACGGCGCTTCGCGATGGCGGGCACAGCCGAGATAGGTGACCACGGGCTTGCCCTCGGGTTCGAGGACGAAGCCGGTCAGCGCGGGGATCTCCGGATCGGTGATCGTCCCGCGCCGGCGGGCGCGGACGGCCCGGACGAGGTCACGGATCTTGCCGGGCTTGAAAGAACAGATATTGTCGCCGCGCAGGCCATGTGCGGTGAGCGTGGCCGCGACCTCTCCGGGAGTGCGCAGCCGGGCGGCGGTGTAGCGGCCGCGGGGCATGATGCGGGTGAACGGCAGCGACTGGAAAGCCACCAGATAGACCAGCCGCGAGATCGGTGTGCGGTTGACCGTGTCGTAGCACAGGACGCCGTCCGGTCGCAGCAGGCGCGACACCTGCGCGAGGACGCCGTCGAGGTCATCGGTGATCTCGAAAGTGTCTGCGCAGTAGACGATATCGAAGGTTTCACCGTAGCGGCCCGGCTGTTCGGCGGAGGCCGTCGCGTACTCGACGGCCTCGCCGCGGGCGGCCTCTCGCGCCAGGCCGGTGGCCTCGGCCGAGGGATCGAGGGCCACGACTCGGCAGCCGAGTCCGGCCAGCCCCCGCGCCAACAGACCGCGCCCGCTGCCGATGACCAGCGCGCTACACCCGGCCGGATCGATGCCGAGACGGCGCAGGGTCGACACCACATAGGTCAGCCGGACCTCCTGGAAGCTGATCGCGCGGATATGCCGGCCGTCGATCGCGCCGGGGGTGGGCGAGTCGAGTTCGATGATCGGAGCCATGATGTCCTCCAGTTGAGTTCCTCGAGGGAACTCATATTAGTCTCCTGAGGGAACTCGAGTAGGCTGATCGGGTGACCCGAACATCGCTGGCCGACGTCGCGTGCTCCATCGCCCGCGCGACGGATCTGTTCGCGGACGCATGGACGGCGCTGATCATGCGCGACGTCCTGCTGGGCGTGAATCGGTTCGACGACCTCGCCCGCGACCTGGGCATCTCCCGGAAGGTGCTGGCCGCCAGGCTCTCGCGGTTGGTCGAAGAGGATGTACTCGCTCGCGAGCGGTACCAGGACCACCCGCCCCGCGAGCACTACCTCGCCACCCCGAAGGGTAAGGAGCTCTATCCGGTCCTGCTTGCCCTGATGCGATGGGGTGACCGTTGGCGCAGTGCGGAATCCGGCCCGCCGGTGCGTATCCACCACACCGAATGCGGGCACGACACCGAACCGGTGACCACCTGCGAACACTGCGGCCACGCACTCACCGTCGACAACACCACCCAACTGCCCGGACCGGGCGGGCGAGTCGGTCCGGGCACGCAGGTGATCGGCCCTCTCCTCGCGGCACGGCAACCACCCGGATCACCGAGTTAGCCCGCCGGCGAAACCCCTCCCCACCACCCGCGAAGGCGGATTCGGTCACGCTTCGGTCGCGATCGCGCGGTATGTCGATCCATCGTGATCCGCGGATCGCCCGGTGACGAATCCGTTGGTGCCCGGGTGGCTCACCGAGTCGTGTCGATACCGCGTACCGGGTCGGTGAGCGAGCCGGGACCACAACCCACGCAGGCGGCGGCTGGTCAGGAGGCAGCGCTCGGGCCGCTTTCAGAACCCACCACATCCGACTCATGTCGGTACGCGCCGTCGGTCCTTCGTCGGCGACGTCCACGAAGAGGGGTGAGCCGTCGTGACGGCTACGGAACACAGCACACACGGTGAACGATCCACTACTCGGCAGGCGGTGGCGGCGGGCACCTCGCTCGGCGCCGCGGCCCTGCTGGTCGTCACCGGAATCGTCTCGATCTTCCAAGGCATCTCGGCCATCGCCAAGGACGACATCTACATCTCCGGACCGAATTACACCTACCAGTGGAACACCAGCGGCTGGGGATGGATTCATCTCATCCTCGGCATCCTGCTCGTGGCCGCCGCGGCCGGTCTGTTCACCGGTGCGACCTGGGGGCGAGTACTGGCGATCGGACTGCTGAGCCTGTCCATCCTCGCCAATTTCCTGTGGCTGCCCTACTACCCGTGGTGGTCGATCCTGATCATCGCACTCGACATCGTGGTGATCTGGGCCATCGCCACCTGGGATCCCAAACGCGTCTGACAACCGCACGTCGATCGGACCGGGCGCGAGGATCCCGGTCCGATCAATGTGTGAGCACCACCTTGACCACGACGATCGCGGTCGCGACCGCGGTGAGCAACAGGGCCGCCAACAGCGTCGACCGACCGGGACGCGCCCCTTTCAATCGCTCGATGACGAAGACGATGCCGCCGATCCGCACGAGCATGGCCACCTCCGCGGCGATCTGGGCCGTGCGAGGTTCGAGCCAGCCGATCGCGGCGACGGCCAGGATCACCGCGGGCAGGACGGCCGAGCTCAGAATCGGCACCGAATCGCGCAGATCAGCCCACCGCTGGCCCGAGGTCAGCGACTTGCTCTCCCGAACGGCCTCCCCCACTCCTTCGGCGAAGACGTGAGCGACGAAGGTGGACAGCGCGGTTCCCAGCACCACCAGAATGCCGACGTGTTCATCGGTCGTGGTCACCGGGATGAGCGCGGCGAGAATCAGGATGTTGCCGTAGACGTAGGCGCTGATCCGGCGGGCGGCGTTATCGCGGTCCAGCGGTACCCGGCGGGAGAACAACGGGCCGTGAAGCAGTGCGTGGCTGCTGTTGTCCATGAGTCTCCCGGTTCCGGTCGTCGGGGGCACGGCTACGGTTGCCCGAGGGGCGTTCGGGATGGCAGTTCCGCCGAGGCGAACAGCCCGAGAGCACCGGCCCCGGCGAGGGTGAGCATGGCGAACGCGTATGTGTGGCTGCTGAGTCCGGCGACGAGGACGGTACCGGCGATCGCGATGCCGAGCGACGATCCGAGGGTCGACACGCACCGGGACAGTCCGGAGATCTCACCTTGCCGATCCTCACCGAACGCCGACTGCACGACATCCACCGACGGTGTCAGCATCGAGCCCACGCCGAGCCCGATCAACAGCAGCTCCGGGGCGATCGCCCACGCGGGCACCGTGGTTCCGGCCAGCACGATCAGCGTCACGGCGCCGACCACGACCGCACCGAATCCAGCCATGATCAGGGTGCGCCGCGGCAATCCCCTGCCCACCCGGCCGGCCGCCAGCGACGAGACGAGCAGGCCCGCGGTAGCGGCGGTGACGATCAGGCCGGTGCCGATCGGATCGTGCCCACGCACCACCTGGAGATAGGCCGACACCACGAACACGGCGCCCATCAGAATCAGCCACTGCAGCAATCTGGTGGCCAGACCGATATTCCCGACCTTGCTGCGGAACAGACTCGTCGAGATCAGCGGATCTCCGCCCGCCGTCTCGGTGGCGCGCACGCGCACGAGGAATCCGGTCAGGACGAGGGCCGCGAGCGCGATCAGTACGGCACTCCACCGTAGGTCGTTGTCGGCGGCCAGGATTCCGAGCACGAGCAACGCCAGCCCGCCCGCCGACAACACCGCGCCGACCACATCGAGGGTGCGCGCCGGGTCCGCCGGAATCGGGTCGCGCATCCGGCGGGTGCAGACCAGGACGGCCGCGATCACCAGGGCCTGGAAGGCGAAGGCGGCCCGCCAGCCCGGGCCGAAGGCGATCAGTCCGCCCAGCAGCGGTCCGGCCGCGGCTCCGGCCCCGCCCGCAGTCAGCAGCACACCGAATGCCATTGCGCGCGAACTGTTTTCGGAGAACAGCAGGGCGGTCAGAATGTAGACCGGGGGGATCAGGAGCGCCGCGCCCACCCCCGCGAGCACGGAGGCGCCCAGTACCAGCACGCCGACGCCGGGCGCGAGGGCGCTCACGACGGCGCCGGCACCGTAGAGCGAGAGCCCCACGGTGAAACAGCGTTTGCGGCCGTAACGTTCGGCGAGCCTTCCGGCCGGAATCGTCACCGCCGCCGTGATCAGCAGGAACATGGTGATCACCAGCTGCACCCCGGCCACGCCGGTGTTCAGGTCGTCGCAGATATCGGCGATCAGCACCGCCGTACTGGTGACCGCGAAGCCACAGCTGAACTGCGCGAGTGCCAGCGGCACCAGCATGCCGCGCGGGCGGGCCGGAGCACTGCGCTCGCCCATCACCTCACCCCCTTCCGGAGCCGGATTCCGGACGGCAGGGTTCGCCGCCCGCCGTCACCGCCGTGGCCTGCGAATCACCCGCGAGTGCACGGTCGGCGACGGAGGCGCATCGGCACGCCGGGCAGGGTGTCGACCTCGGATGCGATCCGGCCACAGCGTCGGAGCCGGATACCTGTTTCGTCTCTCATTGTGCGCCCGCGACACCCGCCGGAGGAATACTCTGGCAATGTTCCAGCAAACAGCATGTCACGCGGTCGGGAAATCAATCCCCGATCGCCGACACCACCGCGGCGGCAGAGGTATCCGCGAGGGCGGCGGCACCGAATCTTCAGTGTCAGGTCGTCTCGCTGGCCACGCTCGCGCTGTCGCCGACCCGCTCGGACCTGGGTTTCGGTGTTGTCCACTGTCAGAGGCTCACGGCGTCCGAGAAATGAGGTGCCCCCGGTGAACGCTGCTGCCGATATCGATGAGATGGGCCCGATCGACTATCTCGTCATCGAATTCCCCGCCGATCGCCAGCCGGACGGATCGGCACTGCCGATGCTCCGGGACCTGGTGGACCGCGGCATCATCCGCGTGCTGGACCTGGCCTTCGTCCGGAAGGAGACCGACGGCGCCCTGACCGGAATCAGCATCGCCGATGTCGGCCTGGCCGGCGAACTGGATGTCACCCTGTTCGCCGAGGCGGCGACCGGACTGCTCGACGAGAGCGATCTACGGGAGGCCGGTGGCGCACTGCAGCCCGGTCACTCCGCCGCGGTCCTGCTCTACGAGAACACGTGGGCCGCACCGCTGGCGGTCACGCTGCGACGCAACGGCGCCGAACTCGTCGCCTCGGGGCGGATCCCGGTGCAAGCCATCATCTCGACCCTCGACGCCCTCGACGCCGAGACCTGACCCGAATCCCGCAGGAGTGAGGAAAGGAGAATTCGATGCCCGGATTACTGCGCGGGGTCGCCCGGACCGCGGTGATCGCCGGAACGGCCACCTCCGTATCGAACCGCGTCTCGCGTCGTCAGGGCCGGCGCTGGGCAGCACAGGAGCAGTACGAGCGACAGCCCGCGCCGCCCCCGCCCCCGCCCCCGCCGGCCCAGCCGACTGGCGGCGGTGGCGTCGATCGGATCGCCGCTCTGAAACAGCTGGGCGAGTTGAAAGCCCAGGGCGTCCTCACCGAGGCCGAGTTCGAATCGGAGAAGGCGCGCATCCTCGCGTCCTGACGGCCGCGCCCATCGGAGGTGCCCGAGCGTGATGAGAAGTCATGTCCAGCGATGACGATGACACCCGCCCTCGGGTGCCGGGTGACACGCTGTCGAACGACGAGCGCGCGGAACTGGAACGGTTGCGGGCCGCTGTCGCGGCCCGGTCGGACCGTTCTCATCGACGCGGTCACGCGTTGCGGTGGACCGGGGTCGCGGTCCTGCTCGTACTCACCGGGATGCTGATCCTCGGATCGGTCGCCGCCCGCTTCGCCCGCTCCGAAATCTTCGATACCGACCGCTATGTCACCACCGTCGCACCACTGGCGACCGATCCGGCGATACAGCACGAACTGGCCGACAAGATCACCGATGCCGTCGTCACCCGCATCGACATCAAGGCGCTCACCGCGGACGCGGTCGCCGCGCTCACCGACAATGTCGGGCAGCTCTCGGACCGCCCGCGGGTCACCGCCGCCCTGAGCAGTCTGCCCGCCCTGGTGGCCACCCAGGCGCAGGACTACATCCACCGGGCCGCAACGGAACTGGTGACCAGCAACGAATTCGCCGAGGCGTGGGACGCCGCCAACCGGCGCGCACATCAGACGCTGGTGCGCGTGGTCGACGGCAAGACCCGGCCGGGTGTCGAGGTCAGCGACGACGGCACCATCAGCATCTCGCTGCAGCCGGTGCTGGCGACGCTGAAGGAAAAGCTCGACGCGCGCGGATTCACCGTCGCCGACCGCATCCCCGACCTCGACGCGCACTTCGTGCTCTTCCACGCGACCGAACTGCCGAAGTATCAGAAGTGGCTGCGCGCCCTGGACCGCACCGCGAACATACTGCCGTGGATCGCCCTGGCGACCGCGGCCGGAGCGGTCTGGCTCGCTCCCGGCGGGCGGCGCCTGCGGGCCCTCGCCCTGGTCGGTGTCAGCGGTGTGGTCGCGATGGTGATCCTGGCTCTCGCCGTCCTCATCGGCCGCAGCGTCTACCTCGACTCCGTTCCGCCCGAGACGTTGTCGGCGCCGGCCGCCTCGACGCTGTTCGACACCGTGGTCCATCCACTGCGAGTGTCGCTGCGCGCGGTCGCGGTGGTGAGCCTGGTGGTGGCCGCGGCCGGATATCTGGCCGGCCCGTCGCATTCGGCCCGATCGGTGCGATCCGGCTACGGCCGGCTGTTCACCGTCGTTCGCCGGCGCCGCACCGGCGCGCCCAATGCCGTCGAGGTCTTCGTCGCGCGGTACCGGATTCCGTTGCGCTTGGCGGTACTCGCCGGCGCCGTACTCGCCCTGGTGCTGTGGTCCTACCCCACCGGTCTGGTCGTCATCGGGATCGTGCTGGTCGCAGGGGTAGTGCTGCTGGTCATCGAGGTGATCGCACGACCCGCGCCGACCACCGGAACCGGCTCGGCCGCAAACGATTCACCGTCCGCCGGACATCCGGCGGCGAGCAGTTGACCTCACCGACACCGTCGGTGGATCCGTTCGAAGACAGGAGAGGCAGCATGAAGCTCGTGCAGGCGGTAGCAGTACTCGCGGCCGGTGCGGCGGCACTGATTCCGATCGCGGGATGTTCCTCCGACGACAACGGCCCGGCCGCGGTCACGACCACCACCACATCGGGCGGTGAGCACACCGATCTGCGAAGCAGCCTCGCCACCACCGCGTCCTCGGTCGTGGGCTCCGCGCTCAACTCGGCGGAGCAGGCGGTCCAGAACGCGATCAACAGCGTGCTGGCCGCGGCCCCGATCACCTTCGAACAGGGCAGCTCCGATCTCAGCACGGTCGACTCCGCCACCATCAAGGCGGTGGCCATCCCGCTCAAGGGCAACGACACCACGATCAAGGTCGAGACCTACGCCACCGATTCGAATACCGCGGCGGCCGATTCACTCGCCGAGGCCCGGGCCACCAACGTCGTCACCGCACTCGAGAACGAAGGTATCGACAAGGCCCGAATCAGCGTGGAGGCCACCGGCAACCCGAGTGAGAGCAACGTGCAGGTCGATCAGGCGACGATCACCGTCAAAACCAGCAAGTAGCCGAACCAGGCGGTCGTCTCGGGCCTACTCGCCGACCGGGGAGGGCCCGGGGCGAGTGCTGTCGGCCGGCAGCAGCACCCTGGTGACGGTGGCCGCCCCGACCACCACCATCGACAGCACGAAAAGCCAGCTGATCGCGGTGAACACCGGGCCCAGCAGACCGAACTTCGCCTGCGCGGATGCCGTGATCCCCGGCAGCACCCACCGCCCCGCCGCCCGCACGAGCGTCAGGCCGGCGGCCGTGAGCGCACCCGTCGTCCACAGCGCCCGGCCTCGCAGCCTGCCCATCGTGAGCAGAAAGGCGCTGAGGGTCCACACGACCATCCAGATCAGCACCTCGCCGCCGACGGTGACCGGCAAGCCGACATAGCGCACCCCGGCGAGTTCGCGAACCGCCCCGATGCTCACCGCCGAGAAGGCCACGGTCAGCAGCACCACCGGCCAGCGCCACATATCGCGGATGCCGATCGCCGGCACGTCCCAGAGCTTGCCGTAGATCCGGGCCAGCGTCTTGGCGAAGGAGGTGCCACTGATCACCACCATCAGAAACCCGACCACACCGAAGGCCGCGAAGGTCGGATCGCCGGCCGCCAGGACGCCGACGCCGGACAGGAATGTGGTCCGGTCCAGGCCGAGCTGATCGTCGATCGCGCGGACCGCGAGATCCAGGTGGGAGACGACCGATCCGGCGATGAGGACGGGCAGGACACAGGTGAAGATCTTGGCGGCCAACGTCATCGATCGGTCGAAGATCTCGATCTCGGCGAACCCGTCGACGATCCGCCGGAGGGCCCCCGCGCGAGCACTCACCGATTCCATGCGTGCGGCTAGTGCCTCGGCCAGCGCGGCACGCGGCTTCATCGACCGCATACGGTCGATTCAACTCCGCCACCGGGTGACTGTCGCCGGTTCCGAACCCGCCGATGCCGATCGGAGACAAGGACGTGCCGATCCCGGGGTGCGCCGCGACGGACCCGGGTCAGGGTCCGATGAACAGCCGTTCGTTGGGCAATCTGGTTTCGGGCAGCATGTCCTCGATGGTGTGCTCGACGATCTCGATCGCGCACCACCGCTTGCGCTGCCAATCGCGGATCAGATTGTGGATCGCGCCCGCGGCGGCCCGATAGTCGAAGGCGGTTCCGTTCAGCCAGATCCGCAGGTGCACGTCACCGCGTGCCGGATGCGCCGCGGGCCCGGCCGCTGTCGGCGCCGAGCCGGCGTATCTTCGCTGTCGATTCATCCGCGACCTCGGGCGATAGTGTGAAACGGGTCGCATACAGCTTGCTCGACGCTCCGACGATCGGCGACCGTGAAACTACGTACTTCACCTACGTATGTGACCCGATATCGTGACGCCCGTCACGGCTCGACCGGGTGCGCGCGGCCCCGCCGATGCGGATGCGGGACGAGCATCGGCACCTGCCGCCGATAGGTGCGGTAGCGATCACCGAAGACACCGATGAGGTCGTGCTCCTCGAAGCGAATGGCGGTGAGGATGTAGCCGGTCGTGACAGCCGCGAACAGCAGTCGCCCGGCGGTCATCGTCGGTGCCGCCCAGAAAGCGATCACGAAGCCCAGGTAGAGCGGATGCCGGACCGTCCGGTACAGGCCGGGGGTACGAAAATCCGGGGCGGCGGCGGGCTTTCCGGCCAGGTTGCGAAGGACCTGCCGCACGCCGAAGAGGTCGAAGTGATCGATGGCGAAGGTCGCGATCAGCACCAGGGCCCAGCCCGCCAGCGAGATCGCGTACAGCACGACCCGGGCCGGGGTGGCCGACACGTGCCAGATCTCCGCGGGCAGCGGACGCCACAGCCACATGATCAGCGCCAGCGCCGCGGTGGCTGCCAGTACGTAGGTCGAGCGTTCGATCGGTTCCGGGACGATGCGGGTCCACACCCGTTTGAACGCGGGCCGGGCCATCACCGAATGCTGAACCGCGAATATCGACAGCAGGACCAGGTCGACCACGATCGCCACCGCGGTCGACGCCTCGGGGCCCTCGTTGATGTCGCGCGGTACGACCAGACCCTCGACCCAGCCGATCGCGTAGAGGAATACGACGAGAAAGAGCACGTAGGCGACCACCCCGTAGGCCGCCATCAGCACGGCCGTACTGCGCCGATCGCGCCTGGTGGCCGGAGGGCCGGGCTGGGTGGTGGACATGATCGCCTCGTTTCGAGTGGTGGTATCGGTCAGGCGCCCTCGACGACCGGGTAGATCTTGTCGGGGACGAGGCCGTGCGCCTCGCGATGCACGGTCACGGCGGTTTCGGCGTCCGGCGCATCGACCAGGCAGAACGCCGTATGGCTCGCCTCGTCGACCCAGTAACGCTGGTAGGTCACGCCGTAATCACCCTGGATAGCCAGGTCGGCGGCATGGGCGGCGGCCACGTCCTGTGCCGTCGTGCCCTCGGGCAGGTGTTCGTGGACATCGATGAACAGGGCCATCAGAATTCCTCGGTTCAGTGGGCGGTCGGATGGACGGCCGGCGACAGGGCGACGGACCGGTGCCGGGTGGGGTCGAAGGCTTCGAATACGGCATTGGCGACGACGAACATGCCGCGTTGCGGCAACCGGAAATCTCCGAGCCGCTGCTGTCGCGGCAGCGGTGCGGGTTTTCCGAGATCGGCGCCGTGCAGCCGCGCCCGGCTGTCGGAGACCAGCCACATCAGGCGGGGTCCGGCCGCGAAGTGCTGCCCGTTCGGAACGGTTCCGCTCATCCGCACCTGCCCTGCCCGCAGCATCGGCCCCACCGCGCGCCCCATGAGCGCCTGCAGCCGATCGCTGCGCCACGCCGCCACCGGGATATGGGGGCCCACCCGGTTGAACACTCGGGTGAAGCCGCTGGACGCCAGCTCGATCCGCCATTCCAGGACATCGGGAATCCGCACCCGCAGTGCGTAGGGGCCGTCCCAGTCGAGCTCGACGGGTGTGCGGGTGGCCGCCTGCGCGGCCGCGGAGAAGTAGCGTGAACAACTGCGCTCCGCCGCCGAGGTGGCGTAGAAGGTCCACTCCCCGGCCGGATTCCGATGCCACACCGAGCGATACCCGGCGCCGAGGGAGGTCGCGGGAAAGTGCCGTAGAGCCAGATAGTGACCGCTGTCGAACGGCTGGCCCATGATCCCGTACCCGGCCATTCGCTCGTCGGTTCCGGACCACAGCACCGGCCGATCGATGACCGCCTGTGCCGCGTCCCGTGGGGTGTCGATCGCCATGACATCGATCGTCGTTCAGGTCGCTGTCCGGGTCATGAGGCATCCGCCCCATTTCCCGGGATCAATTCGACAGCGGGGCGACCATGCCGTGATGAGCCGCGAACAAGCTCGCGCCGACCCGGTTGGTGACGCCGATCTTGGCGTAGATGTGCTCGACATGGTTGCGGACCGTCTTCTCCGACACACGGAGCTCATTCGCGATCTCGCGATTCGATCGGCCGTAGGCGACGTTGATGAGCACCTCGGCCTCGCGCGGGGTCAATCCGGACGGATGGACGGGCCGGCGGGAGCGCCGGTGTCCGGCGGCCTCGAGCACCGCCTCGACCGCGGCGGGTTCGAGGCGACCGGCCGCCGCGTCGACGCGCAGCCGGCGAGCGGCCTGCTCCGGATCCAGCGCGGCCCGGTACGGTCGCGGCTCGAGCGAACCGTGGTATCGGGCGGCCGCCGCGAGCAGCCGATCGTGCACGCTCAGAGCGCTGCCGGTCAGACCGTTCGGATATCCGGAACCGTCCAGCTGTTCGTGATGGCGCTCGCAGATCACGCGCACCTCGTCGAGTCCTCCGACCCGGCTCAGGATCCGCCCGGTCAGGTAGGGATGCATCCGCACCCGTTCCCATTCGGGCATCGTGAGCTCACCGGTCTTCTCCCAGATGAGGTTGGAGACCCCGATCCGGCCCAGGTCGTGAACATATCCGGCCCGGCGCAGCAGATCCGCGTCCGCGCCGCCCAGGCCGATACATCCGGCGGCGGCGTGTACCAGGTCGGCCACTCCACGCGAATGACCAAGCGTGAAGGGGCATTTCAGGTCGACGAAGTCACCGAGCGCCCGCAGGAGCAGGTCCAGTTCGGCGTCGCCGAGTACCCGGTCCGGTTCGGCCAGCGTCGCGACCGCGGTCGACCACGCGTCGTCGGTCGCGGCGAGCAGTTCGGGCGCGGAGCTCACGAAGGCGGCTACCACGTCCGGATCGAGCTGGCCACCGCCGCGACCGGTGGCCACCGCGATCGCCGCATCGATACCGCCGGTGCGATGGTGCACCTCGACGACGTCGGCGAGCTGAACCACCCGCATCACCGCGGGGATGGCGGCACCGGAAACCCCGTTCGGCAGCCCGCCCCCGTCCCAGCGTTCGAAGGTGAAAGGCAGTGCGGAACAGACCCGTTCGTCCAGGTCGAACCGTTCGGCGAGCATCTCGGCGGAGGCGCAGTGCGAGCGGGCCAGGCGAGCCAGATTGCCCCGGGTGTCGACGAACAGCGCGGCACCGATCCGAGCACGCTTGGCCAGCGGCATGCCGCGCCCCACGTTGCCCAAGAGGAAGCGCAGATATGGCAGCCCCGACCAGTCGAGCTGATAGCTGTCGTGCCGGACCGCGATATCGTCGCCGAACCACCGCGAGTATTCGTGCGAATCGGCGAAACAGCCGATCCAGATCAGCAGCGAGACGTAGAAGACGGCCGCGCGCTCCCGGTCGTCCAGTCCCAGCCGCCGGGCCAGTCTGGTGCCGATGACCGCGGAGCGCACCATATGCTCCATCGGCTGGCCCAGCCCCAGGTCGATCGCAAGCGACAGTGCCCCGAGCACCTCCCTACGCGATACCACGGCCGCCACGAGCATCTCCTGTCGCCGCACCTATGCGTAGATTACGCCGCACGCCGCCCGACGTGACGGCTTCGACCAGCGCAGACGCCCTGGATCCGGTATTCGGGGCTACCGCCCGCGCAGGATGCCGCGCGGCGCGAGGAGCGGCAGGTCGTTGTAGGTCGCGATACCGGGCGCGGCGGCCACGACGGCGGGTATGGCATGGATCGGTGGCATGGCCGTCATGATGTGGCCGAGGACCATGTTTCCAGGGTCACAGGGTGATTCCGGGAACACCGCGATCCGATCACCGCACGCAGGTCTCATTCGGACAGGATCTCGACGTATCCCTCCGTTCCGTGCACCCGGATACGCTGCCCGTCTCGAATCAGCCGGGTGGCATCCTCCACCCCCACCACGGCCGGCAGACCGTACTCCCGCGCGATCACCGCCCCGTGGGTCATCAGTCCGCCCACCTCGGTCACCAGGCCGGTGATCGCGACGAACAGGGGCGTCCAGCTCGGATCGGTGTAGGCGGTCACCAGGATGTCGCCCGGTTCCAGATCGGCCTGCGCCATCTCGGAAACGACGCGAGCCCGCCCCTCGACGGTCCCCGCCGACACCGCCATACCGGCCAGCGCCGCGTCCGGAACATCCGCGCGCCGATACGTCCCGGTGAACGTCTCGCCATCGGAGGTCAACACACGCGGTGGGGTGAGCCCCCGGTACGAGCGGAACGCATCCCGCCGCTCCCGAATGAGCTGTTCGGATGCCCGCTGGCTGCGCACGACCTCACGCAACTCCTCGAACCTGAGATAGAAGATGTCGTGCGGCCGCCGCAGCACACCCGCCGCCACCAGCCGCTCGGCCTCACCCAGCAGGGCTTGTTTGTAGACGAAGTAGCGACTGACCATGCCGTACTTCGGATACTCCCGATAGCCCGCGAAGGTGCGTACCCGCTCGATCATCCGGTCGGTCTCCTCGGCCTTGCGCGCACCGTCCGGCAGGACACGCAGCCGCTCGAGCAGCTCCTGCCGCTTCTTCTCGGCCTCGGCCCGGCCCTCCTCGAAGCGGCGGGCGCCCGCGCCCGGCTCGAAGTTCTTGATATTGCCCAGGATCGCGGGCACGAGCGTGGTGGGTTGCTCACTCCACCGCGGCCTCGTGATGTCGATCTCGCCGCCGCAACGCATGCCGTACCGGTCGAGGTACCTCTCCAATGCCGCACGCGCCGCGGGCCCTCCGGTCCGCTCCCCGAGCTCGTTCAGAAAGTGCGCGTCCTCGCATCCCTCGTCGTCGACCCGCTGCAGAAAGGCCACCACCTCCGGATAGGGACGCATCGCGTCGGCGACCTCCAGCAACGCCAGCCCCATCTCCGAGGTGACGTTGTGCGGGACAGACAGGGTCAGAGTGTCGGCCGCGTTCTTTTCGCCGAGCCACGCTTCGAGCTGATCGTTGAGCCACCAGGTCGCCTCCATCCCGGCCATGATCGCCTGGTGGCTGCGCGGCGAGAACAGGATCCGCCGCAGTTCCCCGATATCGGCCGCGATGAAGTCGAGCAGTGCCGTTCCGGACTCGGCGCGAATATCGCGGGTCAGGGTGCCGACGGATTCCTCGCTCTGCGCGATCAATTCGGCCACGATGGCCGGATCGGTCTCGATCGGCGCGGGAGCGGCCGCCCCGGCCGGTGCGCGGCCGGGCCCGCCCGCGGCCGGGTCCGGCGACGGCAACACGAAGTCGGCGCGGTCGAGAGCCGTCCGGAGCGCATCCCCGGTCAGCGGGTCGGATTTGACGAAACCCTCGACGAGAGCCGCACGGCCCTGCGGTGTCGCCAGTCGCGCGGTGGCATCGACGAACAATCGCCCGCCCGCGTCGCGCATAGGCGCCGGGCTGGTCAGTTGCCAGAACGACAGGCCCAGGGGCCGCATCGCATCGGTCATCATCTGCTGATGACCGACGGAGATGTAGAGATGGGGGTCCTCGTCGGCAGCCTCGGGAATCGGGAACAGAGTGGTGATCGGCCGGCTCTGCACGATGCGGAAATCGCCTTCGGCCCAACACCATTCGATGTCCTGGGGGCATCCGAAATGCGCCTCGATCCGCCGGCCCAGATCCACCAACCGCACGACCTGCGCATCGGTCAGCACCGGCTCGTCGCGACGCGACGGCTCGATGTCCACCACGCCGGTGCCGCCTTCCGGCGCGGCCACGACCGCGCGCTGTTTGACGGCGATGGTCCGGTCGACGACCCTACCGTCGCGCACCTTGTACACGTCGGCGTTCACCAGACCCGAGACCAGGGCCTCACCGAGACCGAATCCGGCATCCACCGACGCGACCTTGCGGTTGGAGGTGATGGGGTCGGCGGTGACCAGAATTCCGGCCGCACGCGGGAACACCATCCGCTGCACCACCACCGCCATCCGAATCCCGCTGTGGTCGAAGCCGTTGCGCAGCCGGTAGGTGACGGCCCGCTCGGTGAACAGCGACGCCCAGCATCGGCCGATATGCCGCAGTATCTCCACTTCGCCGACGACGTTCAGATAGGTGTCCTGCTGACCGGCGAACGAGGCGGTCGGCAGATCCTCGGCCGTCGCACTGGAACGGACCGCGTACGCGTGGTCGTTCCCGAGCCCGGCCAGGGCCGCGCCGATCGCCGCCGCCATCTCGTCCGGTACGGCACACTCCTCGATCGCTCGGCGAATCGCCGCGCTCTGCCCGCGAATCTCCTCCCGGTCGTCCGGGGCGAGCCGCGCCAGCCGATCGAGCCGATCGCCGATCGCCGGCACATCTGCCATGACCCGCGAGAAGGCGTCCGTCGTCACACAGAAACCGTCCGGAACACCGATACCCTCGATCCGCGACAGCTCTCCGAGGTTCGCGCCCTTCCCGCCGACGATCCCGACCCGTGTCCGATCGATCTCGTCGAAGCCCAGCACATAACCCACTCCGCCGCTCCTCACCTGTCGGTTCCTGTCGTCCGCGGGCGATTATGAACCACAAATCGAGGCCTCATGAGCAGCCCGGATCGTGTATAAACTGAAAGGGGAAGGGGTTAGCGGGGGTATATCCCGATTCAGGCCCGCAGTTCGCTCGAATCCCGGCCCGGTGGCTCGTCGGTGGTGTACTCGTCGACCTGAGTCCAATAGCCCGGCGCATAGAACCTGGCGACTCCGGAGAAACTCACCGCGAGGACCCCGCTGGGACCGAAACTGTAGCTGTAACCCGATCCGTAATTCACCACGCTCGAATCGGCAAGGTATACGACGAAGGCCATACCTCCAGGCTATAGATTGCGCCATCGCACCGCTGCTCGCCGGACAACCGCACGTCGTGAGATCGATGTCGCGCACACGCTTGCTGCCCCCGAGTCGGTCGCAGCACGGTGGCCGCCGCGAGCGCCGGCCACAGGTCGCCGCGCAACACGAATCATCGACCAGGCGGAAGCCGAACTCGCACAAGGGCTCTCATCCGTGGGAGCTCAATAGACTGCTCCCGACAATTCTACGGCGGGAGAGCACGTGTCGTTCATCAGGCCCATGGTAGGCGTGATCGCATCGTTGACGATGGGAGCAGCGCTGGCGATACCCAGCGTTTCAGCAGGCCGAGCGGCCGCGGATCCTGTTCCGAATCTGACCGGACCGGCTGTGCCCGCGGTGGCCGATCTCAACAACGACAGCATCCCCGATGTCGTGTTCAGCAACTTCCTGCTGGGTGGCGGAGTCTCGGTCTTCCTGGGCAAGCCCGGAGGCGGCTTCCGACCGGCAGTACGCTATGCGACCGGCGCGCAAGCCGACTACGTCGCGATCGCCGACTTCGATCGCAATGGCGTGCTCGATCTCGCGGTCACCAATTTCACCTCGAGCGATGTGTCCATCCTGATCGGCAACGGCGACGGCACCTTCGCTCCGGCAGTCGGCTACCCTACCGACCTCGCTCCCGGCGCGGTAGTGGCCCGCGACTTCGACCATAACGGCACCATCGATCTGGCCACCTCCAACCAGGCGCCGTCCTGGTCGATCCTGTTCGGACGGGGAGACGGGACCTTCCTGCCCGAGCGGAGGATCTCGACGGAAGGCGGGATCGGTTCCGGTTCTGCGGATATCGCCGACTTCGACGGCGACGGTAACCTCGACCTGCTGCGCGGCAACTATGTCAACAGCACCATCCAGATCTACCGCGGTCGCAGTGACGGCACCTTCGCCGCTCCGGTCACCCTCACCGACGGAGCGACGACCGCATGGTACGGAATGGCACGCGATGTCAACGGCGACGGCAAGCCGGACATCCTCTTCTCCAACCTCGTCACCGCGACAGTGTCGGTCCTGATGAACCACGGGGACGGAACCTTCGCCGCGGCCGCCGCCTACGACACCGGTGGCATCCTGCCGCAATGCTTCGATGTGGCCGATCTCGACGGTGATGGCACACTCGATCTGGTGGTCGCGAACGCCGGTACGTCGAGTCTCACAGTCTTGATGGGAACGGGCAGTGGCACATTCGGACCGTCTCGGACCTATTCGTCCGGAGGGCTGGTTCCCCTGTCGACACCCGTGCTTGCCGATTTCAACGGCGACGGCGCGCTCGACACCGTCGTCGGGAACACCGCGACCGGCAACATCACATTGCGATACGGCCACGGTGACGGCACGTTCGGCGACGCCGTCGACTACGCGTCCTGATCCGGCGGACCGTGGCCGGGCGGCCCTCGAATCGCTGCCGACGGGACGTCCCGGCCAACCTCCCCCGCCTCGGTGCCGGACGACGCTCGTCACCCGGCGAGCGTCGTCCCGGCTACGACGGCGATACGACACGACAACGTCGCCGGAAATTTCACCGCGCGAATGACCGGGACGAAAACTCTCCGCCGTCATAAGTCGATCGTCCGGCGAACACGAAATGCCCGGAAATGCCACCCGAGGCGGCGCGGAACTCTACAGTCGATATATCCCAGCAGAGTCCGTCTGCGAGTCGTTGGAGGCTCGTATGGATCTGAACACCGTCACCGACGTCGTCCGCCGGCCCTCCGATCGGCCGGGTGCGCACTGGCACACGGGAGACGCGTGGCTGGCCGGAGGGACGTGGCTGTTCTCCGAGCCGCAGCTCTCGATTCGCCGGCTGGTGGACCTCACCGCGCTCGACTGGCCCGCGCTCACCCCGGGCGAGGGTCTCGATATCGGCGCGACCTGCACGATCCGAGAGCTGTACGAGTTCGTGCCGCCGGACGGCTGGCTCGCCGCCGCCCTGTTGCGAACCAGTTGCGAGGCATTCCTCGCCTCGTTCAAGATATGGAATGCGGCGACGGTGGGTGGCAACATCTGCATGTCGCTGCCCGCCGGGCCGATGATCACCCTGACCGTGGCACTCGAGGCCGCCTATCGGTTGTGGGCCGCGGACGGAACCGAGAGAACGATCGCGGCGAGGGATTTCGTGATCGGCGATCATCGAAATGTATTGCGCCCCGGAGAAATACTGCGCAGTATTCATATTCCCGGTAGCGCGTTGCGAAAATTCCACGCATATCGCCGATTCACGCTGACCAAACTCGGCCGGTCAACGATATTTCTCATCGGGACCCGGACGCCGGGCGCCGGCGATCTCACGCTCACCATCACCGCGGGCACCACGTATCCGATCGTCCTGCGATTCGACACCGCGCCCGATGCCGGGACCCTGCGCGACCACATCGACGCGATCCCGGCGGAGGTCTGGTTCGCCGACCCCAACGGCACGCCGGAGCATCGCAGGCATCTCGCCGGGCACTATGCCGAGGAGATCCGCGCCGAACTCGGGAGCGCGCGATGAGCTACACCGTCAACGGCAAGACGTTCTCGCAGGAGCCACGCCCCGGTCAATGCCTGCGGACCTTCCTGCGGCATCTGGGCTGGTTCGGGGTGAAGAAGGGCTGCGACGCCGGCGATTGCGGCGCGTGCACGGTCTGGCTCGACGGACGCCCGGTGCACAGCTGCGTCACACCGGCGTTCCGGGCCGACGGGCACGAGGTGACCACGATCGAGGGGCTCGGCTCCCCCGAGAACCCGCACCCGGTGCAGCGGCAGTTCCGCGACGCCCCCGGCTTCCAGTGCGGCTTCTGCACCGCCGGCATGATCATGACGACGTGCGCTCTCACCGATGAGCAGAAGCGGGACCTGCCGCAGGCGTTGAAGGGAAATCTCTGCCGCTGCACCGGTTACCGGGCGATCGAGGACGCGGTCAACGGCGTTTCCGCGATCGAGGTGGCGGAACCGGGCCGGGCGATCGGCACGAGTGTCGGCGCGCCCGCGGGAACCGAAGTGGTCACCGGGCGCGCCGAATACACGATGGACACCGCGCCGGAGGGCATGCTCCATCTGAAGGTGCTGCACTCACCGCACGCCCATGCGCGCATCGTCTCCATCGACACCGCAGCGGCCCTGGCCGTGCCCGGTGTGCACCGTGTCTACAGCTGGAAAGACGTGCCCCACAAGCTGTTCAACACCGCGATCCACACCGATCATCTGGTCGACCCGGACGACACCTACATCCTGGACAACGTGGTGCGCTTCGCCGGCCAGCGTGTGGTAGCGGTGCTCGCCGAATCGATCGGCACCGCGGAGGAGGGCTGCCGCAGGGTCACGGTCGAGTACGAGGTGCTGCCCGCGGTCTTCGATCCCGAGCAGGCGATGCATATCGGCGCGCCACAGCTGCACGGCTCCGACGACCCGTTCGTGCAGGATCCGGTGCACAACGTCCTCATCGAGCTGCACGGCGAAATCGGTTCGGTGGCGCGGGGTTTCGCCGAGGCGGACGTCATCCACGAAGGCACGTACTTCTCACCTCGGGTGCAGCACGCGCATCTGGAGACGCACGGGTCGATCGCCTGGATGCACGAGGGCCGGTTACATGTGCGGACCAGTTCGCAGTCCCCGTGGATCGCGAAGGGAAAACTGGCGCACCTGTTCGACCTGCGCCCCGATCAGATCCGGGTGTTCTGCGAACGCGTCGGCGGCGGTTTCGGCGGTAAGCAGGAGGTGATCAGCGAGGACCTGGTGGCGCTGGCAACCCTGGACACCGGACGCCCGACCTGTTTCGAGTACACCCGCGAAGAGGAGTTCACCACCGCCTCCCCCAGACATCCGATGAAGATCACGGTCAAGCTCGGAGCGCGCTCCGACGGCACCCTGACCGCGGTGCAGTTCCGCAACGTCTCCAATACCGGCGCATACGGCAACCACGGCGCCGAGACCCTGTTCGCCGGCGGCTCCGCGATCGCGGCGTACCGCTGTCCCAACAAGAAGTTCGACGGCTACTCGGTCTACACCAACACCGTGCCCAGCGGGGCGTTGCGCGGCTACGGCATGACCCAGCCGGTCTTCGCGGTGGAATCGGCCATGCACGAACTGGCCGTCGCGCTCGGCATGGATCCGCTGGAACTGCGCCGCCGCAACATCATCCGGCCCGGTGATTCGCTGTTGTCGATTCATGACGAGCCCGACGACGTGGCGTTCACCGAGGACGCGCTGACGGCGTGTATCGATCGGGTCGACGCCGCGCTGCGTGCCCATCCCGACGGGCAGGCGTTCGACGAGAACTGGCTGATCGGCACCGGCGCCGCTGCCTCGATCCACGAGACCGCACCGCCCACCGAGCACATCTCGGTCGGGCTGGCCGCCCTCGGCGACGACGGCGGCTACGAGATCGCCGTGGGCACTGTGGAATTCGGCGAGGGAACATCGACGGCGCATGTCCAGATCGCCGCGGCGGAGCTGGGCACTACCCCGGCACGCGTCCGGCTCGTGCAATCCGATACCGACCGCACCGGTTTCGACACCGGGGCCTTCGCCAGTGCGGGACTGTTCGTCGCCGGTAATGCCGTTCAGCGGACCGCGGCCGCCCTGCGCGAACGGATCCTGCGTTTCGCCGCGGCGCATTCCGGCGTCGCCCTGACATCCTGCGCTCTCGACGACGATGCCGTGCGCTGCGGCGACCACCGCATTCCGCTGGTCGAGGTCGCGGCCGCCGCCCGCGAGCGGGGTGTGCGGCTGACCGAATCACGCAAGGCGTACGGCTCGCCCCGCAGCCTGTCCTGCAACGCGCACGGCTTCCGGGTGGCCGTGCACCGCGTGACCGGCGAGATCCGCATCCTCTACAGCGTGCAGGCCGACGATGCCGGGGTCGTCATCAATCCGGCGCAGGTGCGCGGTCAGATCGAAGGCGGCGTGGCCCAGGGCCTCGGGTTCGTGCTGACCGAACACCATCTCGTCGACGACCACGGCGTCATGATCAACCCGACGCTGCGCAACTACCGCATCCCCACCTACGCCGACACCCCGCGCACCGAGGTGCTGCTCGTCGAGTCCACCGATTCGGCCGGCCCGGCGCGGTCCAAGGGCATCGGCGAGTCGTGTATCAATCCCGTCGCGCCCGCACTGGCCAACGCCGTGTACGAGGCGACGGGGATCCGGTACCGCGAGCTGCCCCTGACACCCGATCGGATCTTCGCGGCGCTGCGACCGACCCGGCTCACCCCGACCGGCTGACCCGGAGAGATCGATGACCCGCGAGACGCCGGACGGCCACGCCGCCACCGTCATCATCGGCGAAAAGGTCCGCCCCGGCTGCGAGGAGGCGTTCCTGGCCTGGCAGCACGGGCTCAACAACCTGGCGGCACAGTATCCGGGATTCATCGCCGCGGAGATCAATCCGCCGACTCCCACGCAGCCGCAGTGGTCGCTGATCTACCGCTTCGATTCGATCCCGAATCTGCGCGCGTGGATCAACAGCGCCACCCGCCAGGACAGGCTCGCCGAAGGGCGGCGCTACCTCGACGGCTCCCCCACGCAGCAGATCCTCACCGGCGGGGCCGCACCCCCGGATACCCTCGTCACCGCGGTGGTGACGCATCGGGTCCTCCCCGACCAGATCGACGAGTTTCTCTCGTGGCAGGAACGCCTTCGGCTGGCGGAGAACGCGTTTCCCGGCTTCCGGGGTTCGGAGCTGTTCCGTCCGATCGAGGGTGTGCAGGACGAGTGGACCATGCTCTACCGCTACGACAGCGCCGCCGACCTGGATCGGTGGCTGACCTCCCGCGAGCGGCAGCAACTGCTCGACGAAGGGAAGCGGTTCAGCGACTTCCGGTTACGCACCATCGACAACTCGTTCGGCAGCTGGTTCGCGTTCGACGAGGACGGGGGCTCGGCACGCGCGCCGTCACAGACGAAGACGTCGATCGCGGTGTGGGTCGGCCTGTATCCGACGGTCGTGCTGCTCACGCTGGCGATGTCGCCCGCGGGATTGCCGCTGTGGCTGGGCATGCTGATCGGAAATCTGTTGTCCAGCTTCGTCATGACGTTCGTGACGATGCCGCGCTATGTGAATCCACTGCTCGAACGCTGGCTGCAACCCGCCCCCGATGCGCCGAAGCCGGCGACCGATATTCGCGGCGTCCTGCTGATCGCCGCGGTGATGGCGTGCTGGGCGGTGCTGTTCTGGCTGGTGACCGATGTGTTCTGGCATCTGCCCTGAGACACCGACAACGACGAGGACGCCGCAACCCGAGAGGAGAACCGATCATGACGACCACATCCAACGGCAGCGCAGTTCCGGAATTCATGCGGCCGGTCGTCGCCGACGAACCGGCGGCGAGCGCTCGCACCGTCGCCGAACAGGCGGTCCTGGCGCTGAACGCGTCCATGATCACGCTGTACGAGAGCTCCCTGGAGAAGTTCAAGCAGAACATGCTCGATCAGGTGCCGATCATCCTGGCGCTGTTCACCGGTGCGGGCGGGCAGATGATCCTGTACCGGCCGGGCCGCGAACCGGAGATCGCGCCACCGGTGCCGATCGTCTACCAGTTGGCCAAGTCCGTCGGACACAGCACGATGGCGATCTACGAGATCGTGGCGCCGTATGTGTCCAACGCGTACGCCAATCAGCTGTGGCGTCCCCCACTCGAGATGTATCGGGCACAGCATCGGACCGCGTTCGACAGCCTGGAGGCACTGGACCTGTCCGAAGAGGATCGCTCGGTGCTGCGCACGATTCTGCGGCGCAATCTGGCCTTCATGGACGAATGCCTGGCCAGGGGCGGGTACAGCTACGACGACGTCGAGAAGTTCATCCGCGAGACCGAACCCTGTTCGGCCCGGTCGATCGGCATCGGCTCGGGAGCCCAGGTCGGGCACTGGATGCAGGTCCTCGACGAGTGGAAGACAACCCTCGGCGACGACTGGGAGCGCACCTACGCGGTGAGCAACGCGCTGTACGTCGCGCGGCAGAACAACATCCTCTACAGCGTTCTGGTCCAATTCATGGGCACCGAGGCGATGGGCGACCGGCTGTTGCTCGTCGAGACGACGGAATTCGAGACCACACCCGAGAAATTGCTCGACGTCCTCGGCCGCATCGTCGCCGACCGTTCATTGGGGATGGTCTTCTTCCGCGACTACTACCTCATGGACGTCGAACTCCTCGGTGGCGGCGGCCGGGCGGCGATCGAACGCGAAATGGCCGCGCGCGGAAAGGAAGCCGTACTGCCGAGCCTGGCGCCGTTCCGTTCCGACGACTGGCCGTGGAAGACCGATCCGGATAAGGGAACCGGCCCGGCGCGGCTGGAGGATGCCGTCGCGGGCTGCCCGATCCGTCCCGAGCCGGTGCGCTGATGCCGGGTACTACGGATTACGCCCAGCGCACCATCGACATCGCTCGCGGCAGTGTCGCCGAGGGCGGACCGCCGTTCGGTTCCGTCATCGTCAAGGACGGTGAAATCCTCGCCGAGGGCATCAATTGTGTTGCCCGGACTCATGATCCGACCGATCACGCCGAGATTCGCGCCATCCGCGAGGCGTGCCGGAAGCTGGGCACGCAGTATCTGACCGGATGTTCGGTCTACGCCATCGCCCATCCCTGCCCGATGTGCCTGGCGGCGTTGTATCACTGCGCGCCGGACGAAGTCGTCTTCCTGGCCACCCGCGAGGACACCGCGCCGTACCTGGCCGGCCACAAGGACAAGTACTTCGAACCGAGCACCTTCTATGCCGAGTTCGCCGAGCCGTGGAATCAGCGACGGCTGCCGATGCGCTACCAACCCCGCGCGGACGCCGTCGAGGTGTACAAGGTGTTTCGAGATTGCCAGCGGTGACCCCCAGCGGCGGATTCGCGGATTCGACTCCCGCGGCGGGGCGCCCCTGGCCGGGCGGCGCTCACGATATGCGGTCGTGGTGGATTCGCCCCTCGATGTCGGCCAGCCGGCGACCGCCGCCGCCACGGTTGCCGGCGATGATCTCCGCGGCGATCGACACCGCGGTCTCCTGCGGCGTGCGCGCACCGAGGTCGAGGCCGATCGGGCCGCGGAGCCGGCCCAGCTCGGTATCGGTGAGTCCCGCGGCGCGTAGGCGGCGCAGCCGATCCGCATGGGTGCGCCGCGAACCCATCGCACCCACATAGCCGCCCCCGCGTAGCCGCAGCGCCACCCGCAGTACCGGCACGTCGAACTTCGGGTCGTGGGTCAGTACGCAGATCACGGTGCGGGCATCGAGGGCGCCCTGCCGCGCCTGCCCGGCGAGATAGCGATGCGGCCAGTCGACGACGACTTCGTCGGCGGCCGGGAAACGGTCCGCAGTGGTGAACCTCGGCCGGGCATCGCAGACCGTCACCCGGTATCCCAGCAGCGCGCCCTGGTGCGCCAGCGCGGCGGCGAAGTCGATCGCTCCGAAGATCACCATCCGCGCCCGGGGCCCATAACTGCCGACGAACACCTCCATCCCGCTGTCCTGGCACAGACCGTCCCCACCACAGCGGATGACACCGCTGTGGTGGGCGTCCAGCAGTCCGCGGATCCGGCCCGCGACGACACCGTCGACTCCGGCCGATCCGAGCGATCCGGTGACCGAATCCGGGGTGACGACCAGCCGCCGGCCCAGTCCGCCGGACTCCGGAGCCGCGATGACCGTGGCCACCGCGGTCGGCCGGTCCGCGGCGATATCGTCGGCGACGGCCTGCAACTGCGGGAACGTCTGCCGCGATACCGGCTCCGCGAAGATGTCGATCTCACCCCCGCAGGTCAGCCCGGCCACGAACGGATCCTCGTCACGGGCCCGGTAACTCTCCAATCGCGGTCGCCCGCCCCGCGCCACGTCGACGGCCAGCTCGTAGACGGCCGCTTCCACACAACCACCCGACACCGACCCTGCGACGCTGCCGTCGGGAGCCACCACCATCACCGCACCGGCCGGTCGCGGCGACGACCCCCGCGTGCGAACCACCGTGGCGACACCGGCGGTGCCACCCGATCGCCAGATCGACGTCAGTTCCGCCAGCACGTCGCGCACGGCCGCACGCACCCTTCGGTCGTGGCCGCTGCCATCGACTGTGGTAACCGCATTCTTGAATCATGCGCCGCATCGGCACAGTGCGCGGCTGTTATGAGGGAGGTTCCCCGAGGGCTCGAACCCGTGCCGCCGCAGCGCCGGCCCGGCGTGGCTCACCTGCACTGCCGATGCCGCTGGGGCTTCTGATGACACCGGCACTCGATCATGCGACAGCATCGCGAGCCCAGGTCGCGCGGTGCCGGGCAGCCGGCCCCGATGCGGAATCCGGTCCGCCGCAGGCCTATCCGAAGTATCGGAGAAGAAAACTGAACATTTGATCATTCAATTTTCGATCGAAATGAAGATCAAATCGTGTTACCTCGGCAAAATATCGAGTTCGCCAGTTGTTAACGGTGACCATTCCCACAGTAACGAAAGTGGATTTACAGATTTCACCTTCATATATTTGGTGGTGCGCCGTGATGGCGTCGTTATCCATCTGTGAAAGGAAATCAGTACATGGTCTCTCGCAAGATCCTTGCCGCCACCGCCCTCTCCGCCGGCGCCCTGTTCTTCGGCCCGGTCGCTATGGCCTCCGCTGCCGCACCCTCCGCCGACGCGGCTCCGAGCGCCCCCTCGGACCTGGGCTCGGGTTCGGCCGATACCGGCTCTTCCTCGGGTTCTGCGGGATCGTCCTCCGGCTCCGCCATGCTCGACTCCGGCAGCTCGGCCCTCGACGAGGGCACCTCCACCATCGACAACATCATCACCGCGATCACCGGCATCGGCGACCTGGCCCAGCCCAAGCCCGCCCCCTGATCCGGCTCCGGCGGACCCCACTTCGTTCTTGCCGGCTCTCGGGACCAACTCCCCGCGTGCTGATGCGCTTCGCGCCGGCGAGTACGGATTCACGGTCCATTGCCATAAATTCGCCATATTCAGAACAGTCGATCTCCGTGTCGAGTTGCCGCAGCAGGCAAACTCTGACGATCACGTTATCCGCTAGCGAGATAACTCTCCGCGATGGGCGTCCGAGTCTTCTGCGACACGGAGTTTCGCACGATTCACAGAACAATCGCCGGACCACACGACCTCTCCCGAGGCGTTCGAAACACCCGGCGATGCGGCGAGCGGGTGCGCGGGCTCCCCCCCGAGAGCCCACCGGCACTCATCCCCGTGTTCACGCAGCGTCGGGCGTGGCGAAGTCGGGGCTTGGCGAGGACACTGAAGGCATATCGCCGAATTCGTCTTCAGGAGCAATGTGATGGCACCCGACAGGCCTTTCGGAATCGACCCGGAAGAATTCGAACGCGCGTTACGGGAGGCGGGGATCGACGTCCGCGACCTCCTCGGACGAGCCGGCGAGTACATCGACCGCGCCGGCGGGACGACACTGTCGTCGCTGCTCGGTGGGTTCGTCCAACCCGCACGTCCGCGGCCCCCGGCGCCGGAAGGTGAGACGACAGGCCAGACCGGCAGCGGGGTGTGGGTCATCTACAGCGTCGACGACACCGGCGAGGCCCGGGTCGAGCAGGTTTTCCCGAGCGAGCTCGAAGCCCTGCGCGCACACCGCGACAACACCGATGAGCGCCGGCGAGTGCGATTCCTGCCCTACGGCGTCCCGGTAACAGCGCTGGACACCCCCTGACCCGAGCCGCCCGCCACTCAGGGCAGGGCGCAGGTCCACTCGGAGGCCACCGCCTGTATTCGATCGATCAGTGCACCGGTGGTGGACCACAGGACCGTGTACCTGTCGACAACGCTTCATTCGGTCAGTTCGGGCGAACAAGCTTTGCTTCTACCTCGGCCAACCGTTGCCTCAGCCGGACCGACCGTCGGGGTGTTGCTCTGGGCGACTGCTGGCCACAGCGCGATGCCTCCGACACAAGCGCCCGGGCCGCCATCTCGGCGGAGATGTTCAGCCGCAGCGCGAGGCCTGTCGGTGAACGACGTGAGCATCGTCTCGTCGTCGACCGCGACCGGCGCACCCACCGCATGACATACGGTCGGTTTGAGTCCTGAATCATATTGCGTGGGAAGGAGCTTCGACGGTGACGAAGATGATGAAGCGAACGATGGCGGTGGCGGCGGCGATTCCGGCGATGTTCGTGGTTCCGGCGATCGGTTCCGCGCAGCCACCGGTATGTGCCGCCGGTATGTTGAACGCGACCACCCAGCAGGACGGGGCGCCCACCCCCACCGGGCAGAACAAGCTGCGGATCGTGCTCGCGAACACGTCCGCGCAGAGCTGCCTGGTGCAGGGCTATCCGAGCATCGACTTGACCGGCCCCGACGATCCGACGTTCGGCCCGACCTATTCGCTGCCACGCCAGGACACCGGTTTCGCGCCCGTAGAGGTCGCGCCGGGCTCCGCCGTGAGCAGCGAACTCACCTATCTGGCCGACGGACCGGGCGGCTGGACGCCCCACACGATCGTCGTGACCCCGCCCGACACCACCGCCCGGTTGCAGGTGGCGTGGCCCCAGGCCGGCAGTGTCTCGCGCCAAGACGGCGCCACCCATCCGGGCACTTACATCGGTCCCTTGCGTCCGGCCTGATCAGCGACACGGTCGTGCGCGTCGCGTTCGCCGCGATCTACTCGTCGGCGAGCGCGGCAGCACAGCCGGACCCCGTGCATGATGGATCCACCCCGGGCGGCATCACCCACACCTGCTCAGATCCGCCCGGCGCGACAGGCGGACAGGAGTGTGAGGCGTTGCGCCCCAACGATGCCGATGAGGTGATCCGGGTGCTGACCGAGGTGATCGACATCGTCGCGCGGCCGGACACCGACGTGACCTGGTCCGGATACGACACCCCCGAAGAGGCGGCGGCCGAACTGCGTGACCTGATCGACCGGATCCGCGACCCCAGGACGGCCCGGTCCGCCGTCCGCGAGATTTCCCTGCTGTTTCTGCCTACCGGCGCGCTTCAGGAGATCGCGATCAGCAGCGGCTGGGGCAACACCTATCTGACTCTGGCAGAGCGCATGGACCGCGCCCTGGCCGCGGGCTGAGCCTGTCCGCGGAGTCTTCCCCGGGTGGGGTCGGTACCCCGATCCGGTCGACACAGACCCGCGCCTCGCCGACAGCCACCGGGAGAAGGTCCGGAACATCCTCGGCTGAGCCGCGAGCCCCATGAATGCCCCGCGATTTCGACGTGGGGCAAATTACAGGCGATCCGATCTGCACAAACTGGGTGGGCGCAGAGGGGTTCGAACCCCCGACCGCTGGTGTGTAAAACCAGTGCTCTACCACTGAGCTATACGCCCGGACTCCACCGGCCGGGCAAGGCGGTGAAGATGGTGTCTGCCGTGCGATCCCGGGGTGACCGGGACCTTGCGCGGCGGTTTAAGAATCTAACGCAGTGAGCGCTTTCTCCCAAGCCGCCTGGTCACGGGGCTCTCCGGGGCCGTTCATCTCCGCGAAACGGATGATTCCGTCCTTGTCGACGACGAAGGTGCCGCGGTTGGGGAAACCGGACTTGTCGTTGAAGACACCGTAGGCCTGTGTGACTGCGCCGTGCGGCCAGAAGTCGGACAACAGGGGGAAGGTGTAGCCCTGTTCGGCCGCCCAGATCTTGTGGGTGGGCGGCGGGCCGACGGAGATGGCAAGGATCTCGGCGTTGTCGTTCTGGAACTTCGGCAGCTCGTCGCGAACCTTGCACAGCTCGCCCTGACAGATGCCGGTGAACGCCAGCGGGTAGAACACGATCAGGACATTCTTGTGGCCCCGGTAATCGGCGAGGCTCACTTCCTGATTGTTCTGATCCTTGAGCGTGAAATCCGGTGCGGCCGTGCCTACTTCGAGCGGCATGCGCAGTCCTCCTGTCTTCGACGGCGGGCTGTTCCCGAACTCGGTGGCCGCCCCTGCGAAACCTTAGTCACGCGATGGATCAGCGCTGCTTCGAGGGCGTCTTCGGCTGCATCAGCTTGGTGCCTGTCCAGGTACCGAGGCTCACCGGGGTGGTCGATGTCAGCCCCGCGGTGGGGGCGGACTCGGCGATCTCACTGGGATCGACATGGCCGGGCTCACCGGTCTTCGGGGTGAGCACCCACACCACACCGTCCTCGGCGAGCGGGCCGATGGCATCCATCAGCTCGTCCACCAGATCACCGTCACCGTCGCGCCACCACAGCAGCACGACGTCGATCACCTCGTCGGTGTCCTCATCCAGGAGCTCGGATGCGATCTCTTCCTCGATGGACGAACGCAGTTCGTCCGACGTGTCTTCGTCCCAGCCCAGCTCCTGAACCGCCATGCCGTGGGAAATGCCAAGCTTCTGAGCGTAGTTCTGCGCGTCCGCCGCGGCGACCACGGTGGTGTCCTCCTCAACTCCCGACAACAGATAGTTGCAAGCGAACATGGTTATCGGCCGCAACGCAAGCCGATCCGGCTAAATAACTTCCGAAATGTCGCGGATGAAGGCATCGCGGCGAACCGTGCAGATTCGTCGTCCAGCCCCCTGAGCGGGGACGGCGCACCCTCATCCGTTCCCCGGACCCCACCGCGACGGCTATCGCGCGGGGCATGCGGTCCGGACCGCGTTGAGTGCGTCGTTGACCCGCTTGCTGGCGTCGTTGAGCAAACCGACCGGCGCCGTATAGGTCATCTTGCGCGATTCGGTGGCCAATTCGCGTGCGGCGTTGACGTATTCGGTGAGCTTCTGCGCCAGATCGGGCGGTAGCGCCTCCCCGGAACCGCCGACCCGGCCCTCCACGGTGCGCGCGGCGTCCTCGAGCGTCTGCGCGGCGGCATCGCGCTTGGCGTCCTGGTCGGGCGCGTTCGCATCGTGCGCGTCGACGAAGTCGTTGTACTTCGTCACCGCTCCGCCGGTGGTCTCCCGGAACGGGGTGCAGTTGTCGCCCACCGCCTTCGTCTGGGCGGCGGCCTGCTTCGACGAGCTGGCCGCGGCCGCGGAGGCGACCATCTCGGTCCGATACGCCGCGGCGTCGGCCTGGTTCACGGTCGCAGTACCTTGGACAGCAGTGGAGCATCCCGCCACCACCAGCCCGGTGCCGACCGCCAAGGCCGCACACATCAGCCCGAACCCACGTGGGTTCAGCAGTTTCATCGTCCTCCCCGCTTCTCGAGCAGTCGAAAAGATGTCGTTCGGCCGATCGGCCATCGGGCATCACAGCCTAGCGAACGGTACTGGATTTACGGCTGAGATGATGACCTGGGACGCATCATCGACAAGGATGTGAGGTGCGCCCCAAACCGTGAGCGACGGATGGCCCGCACACCAGCGCGGCCGTCCGGGGTTAGAGCCATCAGCTTGTCCACCCCTGTACGAGGAGCATTGATTTTGACCGACCTGATGCACCCGATTTCGTCAAGTTCCGCATCCGATCCCGACGAGGCCGCGAACAGCAACGGTTCCGCCGACCAGTCGGCCCACGCCCGACCGGCAGGGGCGCGTGTGCGGGTGATCCGCGAGGGGGTGGCGTCATACCTACCGGACATCGACCCGGAGGAGACCAGCGAATGGCTGGACTCGTTCGACGAGATGCTCGAGCGCGAGGGCCCCGGCCGCGCGCGCTATCTGATGCTGCGCCTGCTCGAGCGCGCCGGTGAACGTCACGTCACCATTCCGGCGTTGACCTCCACCGACTACGTCAACACCATTCCCACCGAGAACGAGCCCTGGTTCCCCGGCGACGAGGAAGTCGAGCGCCGGTACCGCGCGTGGATCCGCTGGAATGCCGCGGTGATGGTGCACCGCGCACAGCGGCCCGGCATCGGTGTGGGCGGGCACATCTCGACCTACGCGTCGTCGGCGGCGCTCTACGAGGTCGGGTTCAACCACTTCTTCCGCGGTAAGGACCACCCCGGCGGCGGCGACCAGATCTTCATCCAGGGTCACGCCTCCCCCGGTGTCTACGCCCGCGCCTACCTCGAGGGCCGGCTGACCGAGCAGCAGCTCGACGGGTTCCGTCAGGAGTACAGCCACGGCGGTCCCGGCCACGGCCTGTCGTCGTATCCGCATCCGCGGCTGATGCCCGACTTCTGGGAATTCCCGACCGTCTCGATGGGTCTGGGCCCGATGAACGCCATCTACCAGGCCCGGTTCAACCACTACCTGCACGACCGGGGTATCAAGGACACCTCCGATCAGCACGTGTGGGCGTTCCTCGGTGACGGTGAGATGGACGAGCCGGAGTCGCGCGGCCTGATCCAGGTGGCCGCCAACGAGGCTCTGGACAATCTGACCTTCGTCATCAACTGCAATCTGCAGCGCCTCGACGGCCCGGTGCGCGGTAACGGCAAGATCATCCAGGAGCTGGAGTCGTTCTTCCGCGGCGCCGGCTGGAATGTCATCAAGGTCATCTGGGGCCGTGAGTGGGATGCGCTGCTGGGCGCCGACCGCGACGGTGCGCTGGTCAACCTGATGAACTCCACCCCCGACGGTGACTACCAGACCTACAAGGCCAACGACGGCGCCTACGTCCGCGAGCATTTCTTCGGTCGCGATCCGCGCACCAAGGAACTGGTCAAGGGCCTGACCGATCAGCAGATCTGGAATCTCAAGCGCGGCGGCCACGACTATCGCAAGATCTACGCCGCCTACGCGGCGGCGCTGTCGCACCAGGGCAAGCCGACGGTGATCCTGGCCAAGACCATCAAGGGTTACGGCCTGGGCAAGCATTTCGAGGCCCGCAACGCCACGCACCAGATGAAGAAGATGACCCTGGACGATCTGAAGGCGTTCCGCGATGTGCAGCGCATCCCGATCACCGACGCCCAGCTCGAGGCCGATCCGTATCTGCCCCCGTACTACCACCCGGGTATGGAGTCGCACGAGATCGGCTACATGCTCGATCGGCGGCGGACACTCGGCGGCTATCTGCCCGAGCGGCGCTCGGTGGCCAAGCCGCTGCAGCTGCCCGGCGACGCGCCCTACGCCTCCGTGCGCAAGGGTTCGGGTAAGCAGAACGTCGCGACCACGATGGCGTTCGTGCGGCTGATGAAGGAACTGCTGCGCGACAAGAACATCGGCGATCGCATCGTCCCCATCATCCCGGACGAGGCCCGTACCTTCGGCATGGACTCGTGGTTCCCCTCGCTGAAGATCTACAACCGCAACGGCCAGCTCTACACCTCGGTCGACGCGGAACTGATGCTGGCCTACAAGGAGAGCCAGATCGGTCAGATCCTGCACGAGGGCATCAACGAGGCCGGTTCCACGGCGTCGTTCACCGCGGCCGGCACCTCCTACGCCACCCACGGCGAGCCGATGATCCCGCTCTACATCTTCTATTCGATGTTCGGCTTCCAGCGCACCGGCGACGGCCTGTGGGCCGCGGCCGACCAGCTGGCTCGCGGATTCGTCCTCGGCGCCACCGCCGGGCGGACCACGCTCACCGGTGAGGGACTGCAGCACAACGACGGTCACTCGTTGCTGCTGGCCTCGACCAACCCGGCCGTGGTCGCCTACGATCCGGCGTTCGCCTTCGAGATCGCGCACATCGTGCGTGACGGCCTGCGCCGGATGTACGGCGGCGGGAAGCCTCAGCTCGGGCCTGGCGGCACTCTCGCCTCCGAGGTGCCCGGAACCCATCCGGTGCTGAAGAACGACGTCTTCGGCGGCGAGAACGTCTTCTACTACATCACCCTCTACAACGAGCCGTATCAGCAGCCGGCCGAACCGGACGATCTGGATATCGACGGTCTGCTGAAGGGGATCTATCTGTACCGACGCGGCAGTGCCGGTGACGTGCG
The DNA here is from genome assembly GCF_020733635.1 of Nocardia spumae. Lineage (NCBI taxonomy): Bacteria > Bacillati > Actinomycetota > Actinomycetes > Mycobacteriales > Nocardiaceae > Nocardia > Nocardia spumae. The sequence goes on from NZ_JAJFZL010000001.1 coordinate 5,018,538, forward strand.
CGCCCAGATCCTGGTCGCGGGCGTGACGATGCCGGACGGCCTGCGTGCCCAGGAACTGCTGGCTCAGGACTGGGGTGTGCAGGCGGACGTGTGGTCGGTGACGTCCTGGAGCGAGCTGCGCCGGGAGGCGTTGGCCAAGGAGATCCACGCGCTGCGGCATCCGGAGGCCGGAACCGAGCTCCCGTACGTGACCCAGGCGCTGTCGCAGGCGCAGGGGCCGTTCGTGGCCGCATCGGACTGGATGCGGGCGGTGCCGGATCAGATCCGCAAGTGGGTTCCGGGTGACTACACCACACTGGGCACCGACGGATTCGGGTTCTCCGATACTCGCCCGGCGGCCCGGCGGGTGTTCAACGTCGACGCCGAATCCATCGTTCTCGCGGCTCTGGAGGCCCTGGGACGTACGGGCGGGATCGATCCGGCGGTGGTCGCGCAGGCCGCGGCACGCTACCGGATCGATGACGTCGACGCCGCACCGAAATCGGTGAGCACCGAAGACCAACTCGCGTGACCCGCCGGGGCGCGATCGGCGGCACCGGGCGTCCACGCCCGGACGGTGACCTCCAGGCCCGCCGCGCGCCGATCGCACCCCGGCTCCGGGCGGAGCCGATCGCACCCCGGTTCCGGGCGGAGCCGATCGCACCCCGGCTCCGGGCGGGGACTTCGGGCGCGACATCGCGCCCTTACCGGGGGGTTGCGGATTCCCACCAGCGCGATGACGGAATATTGAACAGTGGAACGTAAACCGCCGCGGCCTCGCCGGGTCTCCGAGGGGTCGTCCGAGCACGAGGTCTACCTGCCGACCGGGGCCCTGTCCCCGAATCGGCAAACCCGCGATCCGCTGCCGGATACCCTGCTCAAAAGGGTGAAGCAGTTCTCCGGGCGGCTGTCCACCGAGGCCATCGCCTCGATGGAGGACCGGCTACCGTTCTTCGGTGATCTCGATGCCGCCCAGCGTGCGGGTGTCCAGATGCTGGTGCAGACCGCGGTGGTCAACTTCCTGGAGTGGCTGCAGGATCCGGAAAGCGATATCCGATTCAGCCTCGACGCCTTCCAGGTGATCCCACAGGATCTGGCCCGCCGGCTCACGCTGCGCCAGACCGTGGACATGGTCCGGGTCGCGATGGAGTTCTTCGAGCAGTGGCTACCGGCACTGGCGCGCAACGACCGGCAGCTGGTGGCGCTCACCGAGGCGGTACTGCGTTACGGCCGGGAGCTCGGCTTCGCGGCGGCCTCGGTGTACGCCAGCGCGGCCGAATCACGTGGCGCCTGGGATACCCGGCTGGAAGCGCTGGTGGTCGACGCGGTGGTCCGCGGCGACACCGGCCCGGAGATGCTCTCCCGCGCCGCCACGCTCAACTGGGATGCCACCGCGGCCGCGACCGTATTGGTCGGGACGCCGCCGAAAGACCAAGTGGCCGTGGTGAGTTCGGTGCACACCGCCGCCACCCGGCACGGTCGCGCGGCGCTGGCGGTGGTGCAGGGCTCGCGGCTGGTCATGGTGGTCAGCGGCAATCTCGGCGATACCGGGTATCCGTCACCGTTCCTGATGGATCTGCTCGCCGAGGCCTTCTCCGACGGTCCGGTGGTCATCGGGCCGACCATGCGGACCCTGTCCGCGGCGCACGTCAGCGCGGTGGAGGCGATGGCCGGAATGGAGGCCGTGGTCGGCTGGCGGGCGGCGCCGAGACCGGTGCACGCGGCCGAATTGCTGCCCGAACGAGCCCTCCTCGGTGACCGGGCTGCGATCGACGCTCTCAACGAGTATCTTGTGCTACCGTTGGCCGCCGCTGGGTCGGCCCTGTCGGACACCCTCGACGCCTACCTCGACTGCGGTGGAGCCGTCGAGACATGTGCCCGCCAGCTGTTCGTTCATCCAAATACGGTCCGCTATCGACTCAAGCGCATCGCCGAAGTCACCGGCCGTGATCCGATGAATCCGCGTGATGCCTACGTGCTCCGAATCGCGGCCACAGTAGGTCGTTTGACACGAACCCGTAACGAAACGTCAACATCCGCCCCAGACGACTCATCGGTAACTTTCTCCGAGGATCGACTGTAACGGATACCAGGAATCGGTCGATCGCGACAACCCACGTGGCTTTTTGTGGGGTCCGCACAAAAGCGGTCCGGAAACCTCATCGGCGTCGACATCTCCACGGAGCCCTCTCACGGTGTTTTGTTAGAGACGTGATCGCGTTGTTCGCCCCAGGACAGGGCTCCCAGACACCCGGCATGCTCGCGCCATGGCTCGATCTTCCCGGCGCGCGGGACCGTCTCGAATTGTGGTCCAAGGCTTCCGGCCTGGATCTGCTGCAACTCGGCACCACCGCCACCGCGGAGGAGATCACCGATACCGCGGTGACCCAGCCGCTCGTGGTGGCCGCCGCGCTGCTGGCTTTCGCGGAGATGCCGCACGATTCGATTCCGGCCGATACCATCGTCGCCGGACATTCGGTCGGCGAGCTCGCCGCCGCCGCCGTCGCCGGCGTCATCTCCCCCGATGACGCGGTGAAACTCGCCGCGATCCGCGGTGCGGAGATGGCCAAGGCCTGTGCGTTGGTTCCGACCGGCATGTCCGCCGTGCTCGGTGGTGACGAAGCCGCCGTGCTCGACCGGCTCGCCGAACTCGATCTCGTTCCGGCCAACCGCAACGCGGTGGGTCAGATCGTGGCGGCAGGCCGGCTGGATGCGTTGGCGGAACTCGCCGCGAACCCGCCCGAGAAGGCGCGTGTTCGTGCCCTGCCCGTCGCCGGGGCCTTCCACACGTCGTTCATGGCACCTGCCCAGGACGCTGTGACGGAAGCCATCTCCCAGATGGTGCCCGGCGAACCGACCCGGACTCTGCTGTCGAACTACGATGGCAAGCCGGTCACCTCGGGCAAGGACGCCATCGAAAAGCTCGCCGCACAGGTGACCCGGCCGGTCCGGTGGGATCTGTGCACCGAGACCGTTCGCGCGGCAGGAGTTGCCGCGGTGGCCGAGCTGCCACCGGCCGGAACTCTGGTCGGCATCGCCAAGCGGGAGCTGAAAGGCACCCCGAATCTGGCGCTGAAGACCCCCGAGAACATCCCCGCGTTTGTCGAGCTTTCGGCAACCGGCTAGCTTTCCTCGCGGTTCGCAGTGACGCGGCCGTGAGCGGGCGGGCGAAACATTTGCCCACCTCGTACCGAAGAAATAAACGGACCTCCGAATCAATCGGACCCTACGGAAGATCAAGAAGGGAGCCACGAAGTGGCCGCTCTGACCCAGGAACAGATCGTCGAAGAGCTCGGCAAGATCATCGAAGAGGTGACCGGCATCGAGCCCTCAGAGGTGACGATCGAGAAGTCTTTCGTCGATGACCTGGACATCGACTCGCTGTCGATGGTCGAAATCGCGGTGCAGATGGAAGACAAGTACGGCGTCAAGATTCCGGACGAGGACCTCGCCAGCCTGAAGACCGTCGGCTCCGCGGTCGCCTACGTCCAGAAGCTCGAGGCCGAGAACTCCGAGATGGCCGAGGCGCTCAAGGCCAAGTTCGGCAACGCCGAGTAAAGGGCCGGTACCGTGACCACTCCTTCCACCTTGAACGGGAACTTCCCGAACGTAGTCGTCACCAGTCTCGCGGCGACCACGTCGATCGCGGGTGACGTCGATGCGACGTGGAAGGGACTCCTCAACGGCGAGAGCGGTATCGACGTTCTCGAGGATTCCTTCATCGAGGAATACGACCTCCCGGTCCGCATCGGCGGTCACCTGAAGGTTTCGCCGGACACCTTGCTCAGCCGAGTCGAGATCCGCCGCATGGCTTATGTCGAGCGGCTGGCCACGGTCCTGGGCCGCGAGGTGTGGAAGAACGCCGGCAGCCCCGAAGTCGACCCCGAACGCCTCGCCGTGGCGATCGGCACCGGTCTCGGCGGCGGCGACGCGCTCATCGACTCGGTGGACAAGCTGAAGAACGGTGGCTACCGCAAGATCTCGCCGCTGGCCGTTCAGATGGTCATGCCGAACGGGCCGTCCGCTGTCGTGGGCCTCGAATTGGGGGCCAAGGCGGGAGTGGTCACCCCGGTCTCGGCATGTTCGTCGGGATCGGAAGGCATCGCCAACGCGTGGCGGATGATCGTCATGGGCGATGCCGACATGGTCGTCACCGGCGGTGTCGAGGGCTACATCTCCGATGTGCCGATCGCGGCGTTCTCCATGATGCGCGCGATGAGCACCCGCAACGACGACCCCAAGGGCGCGTCGCGACCGTTCGACAAGGATCGTGACGGCTTCGTCTTCGGCGAGGCCGGTGCACTGATGGTCGTCGAGACCGAAGAGCACGCCAAGGCACGCGGGGCCACCATCCACGCCCGCCTGCTGGGTGCCGGCATCACCTCCGACGGCTTCCATCTGGTCGCCCCGGATCCCACAGGTGCCGGTGCGGCGCGCGCCATGGAGCGCGCCATGCGGACCGCCGGACTGACCAGGTCCGACATCACCCACATCAACGCGCACGCGACCGCCACCCCCATCGGGGACACCGCGGAAGCGAACGCGATCCACAAGGCCGTGGGCAAGCACGCCTCGGTCTACGCGCCCAAGTCCGCCCTGGGCCACTCGATCGGTGCCGTGGGCGCCCTCGAGTCGGTACTCACAGTGCTCAGCATTCGCGACGGCATCGTTCCGCCCACGCTGAACCTGGAGAACCAGGATCCGGAGATCGACCTGGATGTCGTGCACGGTGAGGCTCGACGCCAGGACATCGAGTACGCGATCAACAACTCGTTCGGCTTCGGTGGCCACAACGTGGCACTGACCTTCGGACGGTACTGATCCGGCTCGGTCGACAACGTAAGTCGACAACTTCAGCGAACCCGGTGGGGCTTTCCCCCTCCGAAGCCCCACCGGGATCTCATTCTTCTTCGCAGCCGCTTTTGGCGACTCCGCATTCCCTCGAGGAGACAACGCGATGACCATCCTGGCTCCCGCGCACGCGGATGCCTCGACCGATCCCCGTGATCCGCTGGGACGGTTGCAGCGCTTCTTCGATCCCGGAACCGTCCTGCCGCTGCACCCGCGCGACAAGTCCGGCGTACTGGCGGCGATCGGCGAGGTCGACGGTGTGCGCACCGTGGCCTACTGCTCCGACGCCACCGTGATGGGCGGCGCGATGGGCGTCGACGGCTGCAAGCACATCGTGAACGCGATCGATACCGCGATCGACTCCCGTGTCCCCGTCGTCGGCATCTGGCACTCGGGCGGTGCGCGCCTGGCCGAGGGTGTCGAGGCGCTGCACGCGGTCGGCACCGTATTCGAGGCCATGGTTCGCGCGTCGGGCCTGGTCCCCCAGATTTCGGTGGTCGTCGGATTCGCCGCCGGCGGCGCCGCGTACGGCCCCGCCCTGACCGACGTGGTCATCATGGCGCCCGAGGGCCGGGTCTTCGTGACCGGTCCGGACGTGGTCAAGTCGGTCACCGGCGAGAACGTCGACATGGCCACCCTCGGTGGCCCGGAGACCCACGGCAAGAAGTCCGGTGTCTGCCACATCGTCGCCGACGACGAGAACGACGCGATGCATCGCGGCCGTCGCCTGGTGTCGATGTTCGCCGAGCAGGGCGAATTCGATCTCTCCGCCGCCGCACACGGCGATGTCGACCTCAAGGCCATGCTGCCGGCCTCGGCCAAGCGCGCCTACGATGTCAAGCCGGTCGTGCGCGAACTGCTCGACAAGATCCCCTCCCCGGACGGTGAGGACGAATCCTCGTTCGAGGAGATGCAGGGCGGTTACGCCCGCAGCATCGTCACCGGCCTCGGCCGTCTCGGTGGCCGCACGGTCGGCGTGCTGGCCAACAACCCGCTGCGTATGGGCGGCTGCCTCACCAGTGAATCCGCCGAGAAGGCAGCGCGTTTCGTGCGACTGTGCAACTCGTTCGGCATTCCGATCGTGGTCATCACCGACGTCCCCGGCTATCTGCCCGGTGTCGGAATGGAGTGGGAGGGTGTGGTGCGCCGCGGCGCGAAACTGCTGCACGCCTTCGCCGAGGCGCGGGTCCCCCGCGTGACCCTGGTGACCCGCAAGATCTATGGCGGAGCCTATATCGCCATGAACGCCCGCTCGCTGGGCGCCACGGCGGTCTACGCCTGGCCGGAGTCCGAGGTCGCTGTCATGGGCGCGAAGGCCGCGGTCGGCATCCTGCACAAGAAGGCCATCGCCAAGGCCCCCGAAGCGGAGCGTGAGGCGCTGATCGATCGGCTCACCGCCGAACACGAGGCCATCGCCGGCGGTGTCGGCCGGGCCCTGTCGATCGGCGTGGTCGACGAGATCATCGACCCCGCCAAGACCCGGTCCGTCATCGCCGCGGCGCTCGCCTCGGCCCCGGCCCGGCCCAGCCACAACAAGAACATTCCGCTGTAGCGAAGACAGTTTCGAGTCGAACGGGCGGTCCTGTATGGATCGCCCGTTCGGCGTTTTCGGACCGGTGGACCGACCCGGCGGATCCGCTCGATCATGTCTTCTCACCGACGGGAATCGCGGCCGTCCCGAAGCCGAGTGGGCTGCGGGACAATTCAGAGCCGGTGATGCCCGCGCCATCCGTCGCAGTGATGTGCCGGAGCATACGGACAGTACCGAGGCCGGCAGGCGGCAGACGACCAGGAGAGTTCGGCGTGGACCAGCCGTTATCGGTGGACTCGGCAGAGCTGCGGGCCACAGGGGAACAGCTGCGGCAGCTGGCCGAGGACGCCGAGCGAATGGTGGCGTCGCTACGCGCGGCGCTGAGCCACGAAGGCGAGTGCTGGGGCGATGACGATCCGGGCAAGACCTTCGCGAAGACCTATGTCCCCGGCGCCGATCGCGGGATCGAGGGCCTCGAGAATCTGGCCGCGAATCTGCATGCCCTGCAATCCAACACCGCCGGCGCCGCCGACAACTTCGATAATCACGACCTCGACGGCGGAAATCGGATCGGCAACAGCGGTTCCACCGAACCGACCGCCATGGATGCCCTCGTCCCCCAGGATGCGCGCTATCCCGTCACCCCGAGCGTGGCGACACCGGATGCCACTCGAGCCCAGCCGGTGAGTCCCCCCGCCGGCACAGCGGCAGCCGCGACGCCGTACCACGGCGATCCGGATCCGAATGCCGGGCGCGGCGCCGATCCGAATCCACAGTCACCAACCGGCGACGGTACTCGGCCGACAGCCGACCGGGCCGGACAGCCGTCGAACGGCGCCGACTCACCCGATGGCTCGTACGACCCGAACAGTGCCACATCCGACTCTCCGGTCGAGGCGACCGATCCTGCCGCGGCCGCGCCCACACCGGCGAATGCGCCGAACGGCGCCGCGGCGGACGGAGGCCGGCAGCACACTACACCGCCGGACGCCGGTGCCACCGGCCGAACCGCGGCCCGCGCCGACACCCCCTGGTCCCGCGGCACCACCGCGACGCCCGCGACGCCATGGGCGAAACCGGCCGCGACCACGCCGCCCGCCACCGAGAGCGAGACGCCACCGCGCGTCTCACCGCCGCGCCGGAAGGGGCCTGGTACCGAGCAGCCGGACAAGAAGCGCGACAACAAAACCGACCGCCCGGCGCGGCGCAACAAGCCCGTGGCCGGCGAGCGGCGCGATGTCACCGATGCCGAGGCACTGCGGATCGCCCGGGAAATGGCGTCGCGGCACGACATCGAGATCGCGGGATTCGAGGAGGCCGGCATCACCGTGGACGCGGTGCTGCAGATGTCGGAGGCCCTCGATTCGGTACTCGGCACCTACCCGGCGGGTCTGCGTGGAATCGAGATCCGGCCGGCGGCCGGCTCCTCATGTCAGGTCGAGAACCGCGGTACGGCACCGGAATCGGCGGTCGAGCCGTGGATCGTGGTCGCAACGGCGGCGGCGGTCGACCCCGCCTCCCTGGCCGCGTCCGATGCGGCGCATCGCCCGGCGGTATACCGGGAGCGGCCGATGTTCGCCGCGATCGTACGCGAGCTCGGCGCCGTCCTCGATCTGACCGGCGGATCGCTAGCACGCAAGGAGGCCCAGCGGGCATTGATCACCGAATATGTCCGCATCAGCGGTGCGGAGCGGGACACCTTGGCTCAGATCGTCGACGGATACCGGCGCTGGCGCGAACAGCTCGGCCCGGATTGCTTGCGCCACGACATGTTCGCGCCCGATCTGGCCGTCGCGCACGGCTTCGCGGAGGTGGAGCTTTCCGGTAGCTCGGCCGGTGGCCCCGCCAAGGTCCTGCATCGGCTACTCACCGCGCGGGCAGGCGAACGGGCCGACGCGAATCAAGGGTGAGCCGATGCCCACCGACGACGAGAAAGGTATGCACGGTGGAACACTGGGAGCGCGAGGAGTTGCGGTCGGCCAACAGCGGGCTGCGCCGGCAGGTCGACAGTCTGCTCGATGCGTTCGAACAGCAGCAGCCCCACCTCGGTGAGGTGTGCCGGCAGCTGGAATCGCTTCGGGTGCAGGCCAGTTCACCGGATCAGGCTGTCGAGGTGACGGTGGACGGCAGTGGGGTGCTCACCGATTTGCGGCTGACGACCTCGGCCATGCGTTCCACACCGGAGAAACTGGCGAGCTCGATCGTGGAAGCCGTGCAGGCCGCCGCGCAGGCGGCGCAGCAACGAGCCGAGGCGCTCACCGCGCCGATCGTCACCGAGCTGGACGATATGGGCGATCTGCCGGATGTGCTGCCGGAGGCGCCGAGTCTGCGCGATATCCGCGCGTTCTTCGCGAATCAGGGCCGACCCGAGACCGGATCGGAGTAGACCGGGCAGCGCCACCCGCGCCGACGACGCGACCTGGCAGGGGAGCCCGGAAACCGGGGGTGCGAATCGGTTCCACCAGCTCGTTCCCGGACCACTCGGCTCGCCGCGATGCGAACAAGGAGAGATCCGCGTGGACCAGTCACTCTCAGTGGATCCCCGGAACTCGGCCTGGCGGTTCGAGGAATCGGCCGGCAGACCCGCGGAACCGGTGGCGACACCCGGGGCGCGCCCCGCGTGACCCTGACATTGCCACCGTGGCTGCCTGAACCGGTGATGGCCTGCGTCGCAGGGCATTTTCCGCAGGGCGACGAGACCGCCATGCGCCGCTGCGCGGATGTCTGGGCCGATACCGCCCAGCAGTGCGCCCCCTTGGCGGAGCAACACCTCGTCGCGGCGCGGGCGATACAAGCCGCTTCAGCGGGTGAGGCCGTAGACCAACTCGCCCGGAGCCATCTCGATTTTGCCGAGAACTGGCGCGCTCAGCAGAACTACTGCGACAGCATGGCCCGGCAGCTGCACGAGGGCGCGACCGGGGTCGAATTCCAGAAGCTGGTCTGCATTTTCACCGCGGCGACCTTGGCCGGACAGCTGGCACGCGATGGGCTCGCCTTCGCGGCCGGTGGTGCGCTGATGGGCGTCGCCGACCGGATCGCGGCCGATGCGACCCTGTCCGCCTTGCGGAAAAGAGTGCTCGAGTGGCTCGCCGGAGCCGGAGCCAAGGCAGCGGCGGAACGAAGTCTGCTGGTGCTGGCCGCGAAGTCGGCACTGGTGGGTATGACGCTGGGCGGCCTGGTCAATCTCGGCGCCCAGGGTGTGCAGATCATGGAGGGGAATCGAGACGGCATCGATCTCACCTCGGCGCGTGTGGCCGTCATCGCGGGTGGCGCGGGTGGCGCGGCCGGCGCGCTCACCGGTCATGTACTGGCCCCGAGGATTACCACCCTGTTCGGCCGCCACGCCACGAGCCCGGCGGGGCGATTGCTCGCGCATTTGGGAGGAACGGTGTTCCTCGGCGGTGCCGGTGGCATCGCCGGCGGTGTGGCCGGCACCGGGGTGTCGCTGATATTGACCGGTCAGGCGTTCACTCGTCAGGCATTCACCGAGGGAGTAATTCCCGGGTTCGCGGGCGGCTTCCTCGGCGCTGCCGGGGCTGCCATGCGCGCCCGGCCGATGCCCACACCGGCAGGTGTGCCGCGCATGCCGCTACCGGATCCGCCAGGGGCGCACGCGGTTCAGGTGAGCGAGGCTTCGCCGCCCGGCCGGGCGAACGTGGTGTCAACCTACCGCGACCCTCCCGCTCCTGCGGCGCCCGGAACCGGGTCCGGGCGAACCGCCCATCCGGACCCGTTCGACTACAGCACCACAGTGCCTCCGGACAAGGCCGCCCTCCGCACCCGGCCGGTCACCGAGGTCGCCACCGATCCGGTCGCGGCACCGCCTTGGGCTACCCGCACCCGGGATCCCGGCAAAGCCGATCTCATCTCCTCGGGCAACGAGCCGAAACACCTGTCGACGAGTGTCGCCGATCATCGCGCGGCCAATTCCCCTGCGCGCGAGCCGGTTCCGGCCGGGGTCTCACAGCGAGCAGACGCCGCCGAGCCGGTCCCCGCGGGATCGGAAACTGCCTGGACTGTCGCTTCCCAACATACTGCCGAAGGGTCGGGGCGCCAGGACGCACGCGGATCGCACAGCAGCACACCGCATGCGACCGAATCCGCCGCCCACAACACCACGGAGCAGAGCCGACTGGCGACGAGCGGTGAGCCCCGCGCAAACTCGCCCGCGAGTCCCACACCACCACGCGGGGTGACGTCGGCTCCGGTGGATCGGCCGCCGAACCCGGCCGACGGCACGCCCGCCGGGCCGCCGGAGCCGCACCCTGAGGCCGTCGAAACGCACAGTGTGCCGACCGATTCCGGCGAGGGACACAACCTTGGCACCGACGGTTCGGACGGCCCCAACCCGCCGGACGACCCACCGAGCACGGCACCGGCTTCGGACGGCGATCCCGACCGCGTCGCCCTCGGAGCACTCGCCGCGGGCGATCGCGAGCACGCGGAAAACGCTGCGGCGGCAGTTGCATCACTCTTGCGGGATTGGCCGGCGAACGGACCCAACGCCGCCGCCTCGATCGCCGAAACCGTCACTCGGGCAATAGAATCCGGCGACGGTACGATCGACCTCACCGCCGAGTTCATGGCGTTCGATCCCAATTCGGCGGACCGCTCGCTGCGCCTGGCGATCACCGATACCGTCGATGAGAACCACCAGTCCATGACGGTGTGGTATTTCGACGAGAATCCGCCACCACTGACGGTAGACGCGCAGGGCAAACCGACCCTTCCGCATCGGTCGGTGCAGGGAACCGAGGCAACCCGTCACCATTACACACGCCGTGTGTCCATCGAACGGCGTGCGCTCGGCGCGCAATTGACGCAAGCAGGCTGGCCGGAATCGCATATCGGCAACGCCCAGTTGATCCACGGCGAGGTGTACGAGAACGCCGTCGGACTCACCCCACCGGACCGCTCACCGGTAATCTACCGATCCGCGATCGATACCGGCCCCGACGGCCCCCGGCTCCGCATCTCGGTCACCGACCATATTCCCGGGCGACCAACGGAATTCGACCCGAACAATCCGGTGCCGAGCGACAAATCCAGCGGGCGCGGCGGCGAGATCCGGTTCAAGGCGTCCCACGGTACCGGAATCATCGAGCATGGCGACGGCAGCAAATCGATCTGGTTCGAGCTCCGTCGGAACGAAGCCGCACCGTCCGACGAGCCGGCCGCACCTCCGGCGCCTGCCGAAGCTCGGCCTACCGCCCTGAAGCCCGCAGCCGAGGGCATCAATCTGGAGCTCCTGCGCGACATGGGTATCGACGTAGACGGTCTCGCCGACTTGCAAGCCCCGGCACGGGCCGCGGACCGCGACATCGAGGCCGCGGCCCTCGACGATCTCGCACCGGTTGCGCAGGGAGTGGAGATGCCGCGCGCGCCTTTCTACAACGGTGCCCGGCTGTGGCAGTGCGAGCAGATCTTTCCCCGGGCTTTCGGAGAGCCGCCCGAAGCAGAGGGCTACATCCGGACCGCGGCGCACAGTTCGGTGGGCGAGGTCGTCTACCTTACTGAAGGGGCCGACGGTCCCCACCGCGAAACGGGCGCCGAGGGCGCCCATCTCGCGAGCGTGTATGGCACGATCACCCGCTGGACCGACGTCCGCGACGGCCTGAACCGCTTCCATCCGGCGGGCATGGTGCTCGGCATCGATTCCAGTGTCCAGGCTCGCCCGATGCCCGCAGCAGACCACTCGGCGAAGAATTTCCTCGAAGGCGTGAGCGACCGCGTCCTGACCGCATCGGGTCGCATAGACACATCGCAGATCACGAGTGTGCAGTTCCAGATCTACGAGACGATCATCCAGGATCGTCGCGCGACGCTGGTGGCCGACGGCCTACCCGGATTGAGTGATCTGAACGCAGCCTCCGTGTCCGATCCCGTAGTGATCCGGGACCGGATAAATCGGCTGGCCGCCGCGATCCGAGAGCACTACCCGCATATCGACGTATCGGTCGCGACGAGTCACTTGTCCGTCGAGGAGGCGATCCGACTGTTCGAGGCGACGTGACCTCAGCCGACGTCGCGACGCAACCAGGTGACCTCGGCGCCCTCGCCGCCGGTGCGGAAGGGTTCCAGTTCGTCGTCCCAGGCGGTGCCGAGGGCGCGATCGATATCGGCGGAGATGTCGCCGGCCCGGCCGCGGGCGCGGGCGGAGCGGACTATTTCACGCAGGCGCATTTCACCGACCATGACATCGCCGTTGGCGCTCATCGCGCCCGACCACAATCCGAGGCCGGGAACGAAACTGTAGCGTTCGCCGTCGACTCCCTCGGAGGGATCCTCGGTCACTTCGAAGTGCAGAACCGGCCAATCCCGCAACGCCTTGGCAATTCGCGCGGCGGTACCCACCGGACCCACCCAGTCGGTGGTTGCGCGCAGTTGTCCACCGGCGGCGGGTTGCGCGGTCCAGCGCAGCGACGCCGGTGATTTCAGCGCGGAGGAGAGCGTCCATTCGATGTGCGGGCACAGCGCGGCCGGTGACGCGTGGATATACACCACACCACATGTCACATCCGCGAACTGATCAGATGCGCGCACCTGTATACCTCCAGCCTCGACGTGGGACGTCTTCCCCAACATCCCGCCGAGCGCAGGCGTTGCCCGAGTTTACTGGAGTGCCCCGTGTTACGGCTGTTACTTTTCGCCCGTGTCGCGAATCCGCTGGTGATCCGCGATGACGGCATCACTGAAGGTCGGCCACACCGCACGAGCCCAATCCCCGAAATTCTCATCGCTCAATGCCACACACGCCACTCCGATCTGCGGGTCCACCCACAGGAAGGTTCCGGACTGCCCGAAATGACCATAGGTCCGCGGCGAGTTGGCTCCCCCCGTCCAATGCGGAGTCTTGTGATCGCGGATCTCGAATCCCAGACCCCAATCATTGGGGCGCTGCGAACCGTATCCGGGGAGCACACCGCCGAGGCCGGGGAATTGCACACCGGTCGCCGCGGCGAGGGTGTCCGCGGACAGCAGTGTCGGCTCCAGCAATTCCGCGGCGAAACGCAACAGATCGTGCACGGTGGAACGAGCGGCGTGTCCGGCCGAGCCGGTCAATACCGAGGATTTCATTCCGAGTGGCTCGAATACCGCCTCGTGCAGATAGTCGGGGAATTCGATTCCGGTCTCACGGGTGAGGAACTCGGCCAGAACCTCGAAACCGGCGCTGGAGTAGATGCGGCGCTGTCCCGGCTCGGACAGGATCACCGTGGTGTCGAAAGCCAATCCGGAGGCGTGCGCGAGCAGATGGCGGACGGTCGAACCGGGCGGCCCGGCGGGTTGATCCAGTTCGATCGCCCCCTCCTCGACCGCGACCAGAACCGCGTAGGCCGCAAGGGGTTTGGTCACCGAGGCGAGCGCGAAGACGCGGTCGAGATCCCCCTCGGTACCGACGACTCCGCGCGTATCGACCACGCCGGCGGCAGCGTGACGAACCGGCCAATCGCGAATCTGCTCGAGTGCGCGCACGGCACCGAGCCTACGAGAAGTCCGCACCGGCCGTGCCCCCAGGGGCGATGCGGCTCACCCCAACCGCGGACCCTCGCGGTCGTAGGGTGCGGCGGCGGTGATGCCGTCCTGGTGGGCGAGCAGCGTGCGACGCCGGATCAACTCGGCGATCTGGGCATCCAGTCGAGACAGCCCGTCGCGCATGATCTTTCGGCTGTGGTCGCAGTGTTCGAAGCCGGTCGCGGTCGCACACGGCAGCAGTTCGCGGATCGATTCGGTCGGCAATCCGGCGGCGAGCAGCTCCCGGATGCGCCGCACCCGTTCGGTCGCGTCGGCGGTGTAGACGCGATAGCCGTTGCCGTCGCGGCGGGCGGCCAGCAGACCCTGCTCCTCGTAGTAGCGCAGCAGGCGCGAGCTCACTCCGGTCGCGGCCGACAGTTCCCCGATCAGCATCGTGGTCTCCCGCACATCGGCTTGACCTTCACATCCATGTCAAGCCCTAACGTCGCGGCCATGACGAACATTTCCCTGTCCACCTCGGTCACCGGCAGCGGACCCGCGGTGGTGCTCGCGCACGGCGCCGGCGGCGGCATCGAGGCCAATTTCGGATCGCTGATCCCGCTGCTGGCCCGGCGGCACACGGTGATCGGCTCGGACTATCCCGCCGACGACACGGTGCTGAATCTGGACGACCTCGCCGACGCGCTGGTCGAGGCGGCGGTGGCGGCCGGGGCGCGACGGTTCCCGATCATCGGATTCTCGCTGGGTACCGCGGTGGCGGTGCGGGCCGCGATACGTCATCGCGATCGGGTGAGCGGACTGGTACTGGCCGCCGGACTCGCGCGGGCCGACCATCGTGCCCGGCTGATTCTGGACCTGTGGCGCACCGCGCTGGCCGCGGGCGACCACGACGCCTTCGCGCGGATCGTGCTGCTGTCCGGATACAGCGCGGCCTTCATCAACTCCCGCACCGATACGGAGTGCTCGCGGCTGCTGACGCAGATCGCGGCGGCCGTGCCCGGCGGCACCGCCGCACAGGCCGACCTGGTGTCGGTGGTCGACACCCGGGCGGACCTGCCAGCGATCACGGTGCCGACGCGGATCATCGCCGCCACCGCCGATCTGCTCGTGGATCCCGCCAACTCCCGCGAACTCGCCGCCGCGATCCCGGGTGCGCGGTATGTGGAGATCGATGCGGGGCACGTCCTCATGCACGAGAGCCCGGACGCCTGGCATCGCGCGGTGCTCGGCTACTTCGCCGAACATCCCGCCCTCGCCGCCTGATCACCGCACCCGTCGAGCTGCCCGCCGATGGCCGTTACCATCGGTTGCACTATGGGCGAGGTTGCTGAGGTTCACGGTGAGGTGGCGGCCGGTTTCGGACCGGTCGCGGACGCGTTTCGACGCAACTTCGCCTGCTCCGGGGAAATCGGGGCGGCGGTGGCCGTGTACGACGGGGACCGGCCGGTGGTGGATCTGTGGGCCGGGTTCCGGGATCGGCGCCGCCGGCTGGCCTGGGAGCGCGACACCATGGTGCCGGTGTTCTCCTCGACCAAGGGCATGACGGCCTTCGTCGTCGCCGGCGCCGTTTCGCGCGGGGTCCTGGACTATCAGGCGCCGGTCGCGCAGTACTGGCCCGAATTCGCCGCCCACGGCAAGGAAGCGATCACCGTGCGGCAGCTACTGGATCACCGCGCGGGACTGCCGGTCCTCGATCGGGTGGTGCGACTCGGCGATATGGCCGATCAGGATCGGCTCGCGGAGATTCTCGCGGATCAGAAACCCTTGTGGAGCCCGGGAACCCGCCAGGGCTACCACCCGATCACGGCCGGGCTGTACCAGGGGGAGTTGCTGCGGCGGGTCGATCCACAGCACCGGACCATCGGGCGCATCTTCGCCGAGGAATTCGCCGGACCGCTCGATCTGGACTTCTTCATCGGCCTGCCCGAGAAGGAACCGCTCGAGCGGATCGCCACCTTGTCATCCACCTCCGGTCTGGATGTGCTGCGGTACGAGCGAGAGGTGCCGTTGCGCATCGGGATCCAGCTGTTCCTACGGCGCGGCCTGACCTACCGGGCCTTGAGCAGTCCGCGCACCGGCGCACCCGAACGCGCGGCCCGGCGGGAATTCCTGGGTGTGGAGAGTCCGGCCGCCGGTGGTGTGGGCACCGCGCGGTCGCTGGCCCGGGTCTACGGCGCGGCGGCGGGACGCACCGGGGAATTGCCCATCGCCCCGGGCATTCTGGATCGGCTGGCCACCGCCGATACCGTCGACGACGTCCCCGCCGACGATCTGGTGCTGCTCACCCGCAGTCGCTATCACCTGGGCTTCCGTAAGTCGTGCGGCACCTTCCGATTCGGCAGCGACAAGCGCGCCTACGGCACCACCGGTTACGGCGGCTCCTTCGGTTTCGCCGATCCGGCAACCGGTCTCGGTTTCGGATATGTGATGAACCGTCTCGGGACGGCCGTCCTCGACGATGCCCGCGCCCGATCCATCCGCGCGGCGCTGCTGCGCTGCGCCTGATCCGATCGCTGCCGATTTACCACCACTGAATATCAGCTCTTCAGTGCTGTTAACTCATTCGTCGTCGGCAGGTGGCCTGGCGTGTGCGCGAGCCGCACACACTGTCCGGGCCGGACGGCGGAGAGAAAGCACGATGCGAATGGTGATCGGATATACATCGGCGCAGGCGGCCGGGCAGGACGGCGAGCGCCACGACGATCGAGGTCGCTTCGGTGCCTTCGGCGGCCGCTACGTCCCCGAGGGTTTGATGGCGGCCCTCACCGAGGTGGAGTCCGCGCATCGCCGCGCCTGGGCCGATCCGGCGTTCCATCGGGAACTCGACGAATTGTTGCGGGACCGCGTGGGCCGCCCGACCCTGCTGCATTCGGCGCCGAGGCTCGCCCGGACCTTGGGTGTCGCGGGGGTGCGGGTCTATCTGAAGCGCGAGGATATGGCGCACACCGGGGCCCACAAGATCAACAACGCACTCGGCCAGGGTCTGCTGGCGGCCCGGATGGGCAAAACTCGGCTCATCGCGGAGACCGGCGCCGGTCAGCATGGTGTCGCGGTGGCGACCGTGGCCTCGATGCTGGGCCTCGACGCCGTGATCTACATGGGCGCCGACGATATGGCGCGGCAGCAGAGCAATGTGGTTCGCATGCGGCTGCTCGGCGCCGAGGTGCGCCCGGTCGGCTCCGGCGATCGGCGGCTCAAGGCGGCCGTCACCGAGGCGGTGCGGGATTGGGTGGCGCACACCGAGTCCACGCATTTCCTGTTCGGCACGGCCGCCGGTCCGGCGCCGTATCCGCGGATGGTGCGCGATCATCAGAGCCGGATCGGCGACGAGGCCCGATCGCAACTGCTGGCCGCCGCGGGCCGCCTGCCCGATCATGTGATCGCCTGTGTGGGCGGCGGCAGCAATGCGGTCGGCATGTTCCACGCGTTCACCGGCGATCCCGATGTGCGGCTGATCGGTGTGGAGGCAGGCGGGCGCGGCCTGGACACCGGCCAGCACGCGGCCACCCTCAGCGCCGGCTCCCCGGGTGAGATGGACGGATCCTTCAGCTACGTCCTGCAGGATCGCGACGGGCAGATCGCCCGCACCCACAGCATCGCGGCCGGTTTGGACTATCCCGGGGTGGGCCCGGAACTGAGCCATCTCAAGGACATCGGGCGCATCGAGCACGCCGTGGCCACCGATGCGGTCGCCGTGCACGGGTTGCACACGCTGTGCCGTACGGAGGGCATCATCACCGCGCTCGAATCCGCGCATGCCGTCGGACATCTGCTCGAGCTGGCCGAGCGCGGCGCGGTCGCCGAGGACGCGCTGATCCTGCTGTGCCTGTCGGGTCGCGGCGACAAGGACCTCGCCATCGCCGCCGGACTGCTCGACGCCGGCTGAGCCGGCTCAACGTCACCGCCGGCTGAGCCGGCTCAACGTCACCGCCGGCTGAGCCGGCTCAACGCAACCGCCGGCTCATTCGATGAGCCGGTTCGCCTTCTCGAACAGCTCCAGGGTGATCGCGTGCAGGAAGTCACCGGTCTGCTTCGGCGCTTTCCCGGCGAAGGCGCGCGCATGGGTGCCCTCCAGCACGATCCCGAGCTTGAAGCAGGCCAGCACGGTGTACCAGGTGGCATGTCCGAGATCGCGATCGGAGAAGTTCGCGTAGTGGGCGATCATCTCCTCCGGAGTCGGCAGACCGCCGGCCGCGCCCAGCTTGCCGACCAGTGCGGCCCCGGTGGTGCCCGGCTCCGGGCGCGTGGCGATCTGCCAGCCCAGATCCAGGAGTGGATCGCCGATGGTGGACATCTCCCAGTCGACCATCGCGGCGACCTCGGGCCCGTCGTAGGAGAACATCATGTTGGCCAGGTGGCAGTCACCGTGCAGGATGCCCGGCCGCCACTGCGCCGGCCGATTGCGGTCGAGCCATTCCCCGACCCGGTCCACGCCCGGAATCCGCGGGCCCGGATATCCGTCGTTGGCGCTGTAGGAATCGAGCTCGCCGAGCCAGCGCGGCACCTGCCGTTCCAGGAATCCGTCCGGCTTGCCGTAGTCGGATAGTCCGAGGGCCTCGTAGTCGAGCGATCCGAGTCGCGCGATGGCCTCCACCGCCGACAGGCCCATCTGCCGCCGTACCTCCGGATCTCCGGCGTGCAGTGCGGGGAGTTCGGTCTGCGGGTTGAAACCGGTGATCGGTTCCATCAGATAGAAGACCGCGCCGATCACCGTTTCGTCGGCGCCGGTGGCGATCACCCGCGGGGCCCGCACACCGGTTCCGGCCAGCGCCCCCAGCAGCCGGGATTCACGCCGAATCACCTCGTTGCTCTTGGGCCGCAGATGTTTCGGACCGCGACGCAGGACGAAGTCGCGACCACCCCGGCGGAATCGCAGCATGATGTTCTGAGTTCCGCCGCCCAGCGGTGTCACCTGTTCGAAACCACCGCCGGGCAGGCCTTGGCCATCCATCCACTCGCCGACGGCCGCGAAATCGACGACCTCGCGCTCCACCTCGGCCGGTTGCACCACTGACATGCCCCACATTCTGCACCACCGGCCCCCCACAACTGAAGGCATATGCCATCACTGCGGCGCCTCCCCTGCCCGATACGGTGATGCGTATGAGCACGACCCGGTCTCTGCCCGCGGGCGAGGCCACTATCGACCGAGCGGTGGGCACCGGCGCGGCGACGCCGCTGCGCACCCTGCTGGTCGACAACTACGACTCGTTCACCTACAACCTCTTTCATCTGATCGGCACGGTGAACGGCGCCGAACCCACGGTGCTCCGCAACGACGAGGTCGGCGACCTCGACGCGGTGGAGCTCGACCGATTCGACAACATCGTCATCTCCCCCGGCCCCGGACGTCCCGATGTGACAAGGGATTTCGGCATCTCGCGGCCGCTGATCGAACAGGCCGGACTGCCGCTGCTCGGAGTCTGCCTCGGCCATCAGGGGATCGTGCTGGCGGCCGGCGGGCAGGTCGTTCCCGCACCCGCGCCACGGCACGGCTACCCCGATCGCATCACCCACGACGGACAGGACCTCTTCGCCGGGGTGCCCGCCGATTTCCTGGCCGTGCGCTATCACTCGCTGTGCGCGGCGCAGCCGCTCCCCGACGCGCTGGCCATCACCGCGAGCGCGCCGGACGGGGTCGTGATGGGGGTCCGGCACCGCCACCGCCCGCAGTGGGGCGTGCAGTTCCATCCGGAATCGGTGTCGAGCGAATTCGGCCGCGCGCTGCTTCACAACTTCGCCCGGCTGACTCGTGAGTGGCGGACGCATCATGGCGTCGATCCCGCCGATCGAACCAGCCGGGCCCGCTCGGGCGATGCGACCGTGGTTCGCGAGGTGCCCGCCACGCTCTCCCACCCCGATCGGCACGAGGTGACGACCTCCCGGCGTTCGGCCACGACACTCACCGTCCTGCACGAAGTGATCGATCGGGCGGTGGACGCCGAAGCCGTTGTCCAACGGTTGTATCGGGACTCGGCGACGGCATTCTGGCTCGACAGCGCACACGTCGAGCCCGGCCTGGACCGGTTCTCCTTCGTCGGGGACGCGGCGGGGCCGCTGTCGGAAGTGGTCCGTTATCGAGTCGGCGCGGGATGCGTGATCGAGGATCGGCACGGGATCCGTACGGACCCGCGGCCGGTTCTGGACTATCTGTCGGCGCGATTGGCTGCGGCGCCCCTCCGACTCCCGGATGTGCCGTTCGACTTCACGGGCGGTTACGTCGGCTATCTCGGCTACGAGGCCAAGGCCGACTGCGGCGCGACCGCGGCGCACCGCTCGCCGTATCCCGACGCGCAGTGGGTGTTCGCGGATCGGCTCGTGGTGGTCGATCATGTCGCCGGCCGCACCCATCTGATCGCGGTGACCGATGCGGAGTCGGCCGCGGAGAACCGTGGCTGGCTGACCGAGACGCGGGCGATCGTCGCGGCACTGCCGGATCGGTCGATGCCCGAGCCGTGCGCGCTGCCCGCCGACGAAGCCGCGGTCATCTCCGGGCTCACCCGCGGGCGCGACCGCTATCTGGCCGATATCGCCGCCATCGGCACCGAGTTGCGCGCCGGTGAGACCTACGAGGTGAACCTCACCGACAACGTCGAATTCGCTTCCACCGCGGCCGGTCTCGACGTGTATCGGGTGCTGCGCCGTAGTAATCCGGCGCCGTACGCGGCCTATCTGCGCTTCGGCGAGCTGCAGGTGGCCTGTTCCTCGCCCGAGCGGTTCCTCAAGATCGACCGCACCCGGATGGTGGAGACCAAGCCCATCAAGGGCACCGCACCGCGCGGAGCGACCTCGGAGGCGGACGAAAATCTGCGGCGCGCGCTGGAACTGGATCCCAAGACCCGAGCCGAGAACCTGATGATCGTCGATCTGCTGCGCAACGACCTGGGCCAGGTGTGCGAGGTGGGCAGCGTCCACGTCCCCGAACTCATGGTCGCCGAGACCTACACCACGATGCACCAGCTGGTGAGCACCGTCCGGGGGCGGCTGCGGCCCGAGGTCGACGCCATCGACTGCCTACGCGCGTGTTTCCCGGGCGGTTCGATGACCGGCGCCCCGAAGCTGCGCACCATGGAGATCATCGACGCGCTCGAAACCGATGCGCGGGGAATCTATTCGGGCACGATCGGATTCCTGGGGCTGGGCGGAACGGCGGATCTCAATATCGTCATTCGCACCGCGGTCCGGGACGAGAACGGCTGGCGGGTCGGCGCGGGCGGAGCCATCGTGCTCGACTCCGACGCGGAATCGGAGTTCCACGAGATGGTGCTCAAGGCGGCGGCCGCACTGCGCGCGGTGACCCACGTGAGCGAGGCGCCGATCGCGGTCGGCGACAGCGGCTCGCCCCTGCCCGCGAACTGAGAGCGGGCGCCGGCGCGAACTAGGTGCGTCGGCGGCGCGTCTTCGGCTCGGGTTGCGGCGGCTCCGCCTCGCGACCGGCGAGGCGCCCCAGCATCGATATCCCGGGCAGTCTCGACAGCCGGCTGAAGACGTCCTCGCCGAGCGCGATCACCGCCTCCAGACGGGGTAGCAACCGGTCGTAGGCGGCGAAGGCGGGATCGGCGAGGGCCAGGGTGCGATCGAGCCGGTCGATGGTCGAA
Source organism: Nocardia spumae (assembly GCF_020733635.1). Taxonomy (NCBI): domain Bacteria; kingdom Bacillati; phylum Actinomycetota; class Actinomycetes; order Mycobacteriales; family Nocardiaceae; genus Nocardia; species Nocardia spumae. Next base: position 5,039,970 of record NZ_JAJFZL010000001.1, read on the forward strand.
TTGAGCCGGTCGATGGCGATGGCCAGGTTCTCGATCAGATCGGGAAGCTGGGCGGCCAACTGCACCGAGGCCGGTGGCAGCCGCACCGCGGTCCCGAAGGCGGTACCGGCGGTGACCTGCGCGGCGTCGATCGCCTGACCCGCCGCGGTCTGCGCGGCCTGCGCTGCTGCCTGGGCGGCGGCCAGGATCTCCGTCGCACCCGGCACCCGCGCCCCGCCGGGCTTACGCCCGGAGTCACCCTTCGGGTTCGTCATATTCCCACTGTGCCGCACCCGGCGATGGACCGGAAGCTCCGCAGCGACCCCGGGATTCGTGTCGGGGCGGCCTGGCATAGTTCGTGGTGATGACAACCATCCGGCACACCATCGACGGCGGCGCGACGCCGGTACCGACTTCGCTTCTGTCGGTGCTGGTTTCGTGGCGGTCGACGGCGCTGCTGGATGCGCACGCGGTCCTGCTCGGCACCGACGGGCGCATTCGCTCGGCGCGCGATGTCGTGTATTTCAACGCGCCGCGACATCCGTCGCAGGCGGTGACCGTCGATCAGAATCCGCAGCCTGGTACGGCCCGGTTGTCGGTATCGCTGCCCCGGACCGAGGCCGAGATCGCCCGCATCCTGATCACCGGTTCCGGCGCCGACGAGCCGCTGGCCGCCCTGCCGGGGCTCGCTGTCTCGGTCGAGGATGCCGAGGGGCTGGTGGCGCGGGCCGATATCGCCGCGGCACCGGGCGCGCGGGCGGCGGTGTTCGCCGAATTCCGGCGGAGCGAGGGGCGCTGGTGGTTCGTCCCCGGCGGTGTCCGCCGCGACGACGTAGCCGATCTGTTCGCCGAGTTCGGCGCCGCGGTGGATACCGCGGGTGGCGGGCGGGACGATCGAATCTCGTTGCGGCGCAGCCGCTTCACCGCACCCGCTCCTCCGCCGCCGGAGCCCGCACGCCCCGACTGGCACCCCGATCCGGCCGACCCGGCGACCCTGCGCTGGTGGGACGGCGCGGGCTGGACCGAGCAGACCACGGCACGGCATGCCGACGACGCGCGGGTGTGCGCTCGCTGTGGGCGGCGGCGTGGATGGCGGCTCATCGGCGCCGGCCCGTGCCGCACCTGTGCGGCGGAGATCGCGGACTATCTCGACCGCTGGTGCTCGGGCGCCCTGCGAACCCTGACCGCCACCGGGCCGAGCGGCCCGGAGTGGGACGAGCTGTGGGCGCGGATCCGCCACCGGCGTATCGACCCCGCCGCCGCCCGCGCGGCGCTGCGCGGGCCGGGTTCGGCACAGCTGGAGCGAATGGCCACGTTCGCGCTGGCCGACGGCACCGTCAGCGCCGCGGAGCTCGAACGATTCGATGCCACGGTCGCCGCCCTGGAATTGCGCGGCGCCGCGGTGGACGAACTGCGGCGCAGTCTGCGCCGGGTGCGGATCCTGTCCCGATTGCGCGCGGGTGAGCTTCCGGCCATCGCCGTACCCGATCTGCACCTGGATCCGCACGAGCGCGTCCATCTCGACACCACGGCCACCCGGATCCGCCGCGCGGGACGTGGGTCGCGCGCGATCGCGGGCCGGTTGATCTGCTCGAATACCAAGTTGCGCTTTCTCGGGCCCGAAGACGGTATCGAGATCCCCTGGGGCCGGGCGGTATCGGTGGCGGTCACCGACGGTCTGGTGACGGTCGCGGCGACCTCGGCCCGCGGCGGCGTCGAATTCGAGGTCGACGAACCAGAATTGGTGGCCGCGATCGTGGAAGGCGCACTGCGCGTGGCCAAGCGGCTCACGGTCGCACCGGGTAAACGCGACAGCCGCGCCATCGCCCCGGATATCAAGGCACAGGTGTGGCATCGCGACGGTGGCCGATGTGTGGAATGCGGTGCGACGCACTATCTGGAATTCGACCACATCATCCCGCTCAGTCGCGGCGGGGCGACCAGTGCGGCGAATCTGCAGATCCTGTGCCGCGGCTGCAATCGCGACAAGGGCGATCACATCTGAGCCGCTACCGGGCCGCGGCACCCGCGATCTGGTAGCCGGCGGCGGTGAGAGCGTCGGTGGCGGCCTCGATCCGGGTTTCGGGAACCAGGACCAGGTCGGCGTGGAAGGTCGAGGCGACGAATACCGGAATACCGTTGCGCGCCAGCGGATCCAGTATCGCTACCAGGATTCCGGACTCGTCGAGCTCACGCGGGACGGCGGCATACAGTCCGACCCAGCACCGCTCCCGCTCCCACGGCGGCGCCTCCCGGACGATCGTCAGACCTTCCGGGGCACGCACCAGCGCCACCCACTCGTCGTCCTCGGGGAAGGTCGCGGTCGCGACATGTTCGACGCTGAACCGGGACGGCACGATATGCAGCCGCGAGGATTTCGTCATCGGCCGATCGTAGGCGTACGCCCCTCGGGCTCATGTGGTCGCCACGAGCAACTCCTCGCCGTTGGAGGTCCGCAGCCCGTCGGTACGACCGGAGAAGTATCGCGTGTTGAGGTCCGCCGCCGAAACGTGGCGGGCCGCCACGAAACCGGCCGCACGGGCCATGTCGACGAGCTGCGCGGGAGTGTAGAAACTCAGGAAGGGAGTGCCCGACCCCGCCGCGCCCCGCACCGCGAACTCCCGGCTCGGGCGGTCCTGTTCGTCGAGCAGTTCGATCGGTGGCTGAAAGGTCATCACCACCGTCGAACCGGGCGCCGATCGCGCCAGCAGGGACAGCGTTTCGCGATTGGCCGCATCGGTGAGATACATACTCACGCCCAGGGATGCGACCACCGCGGGTTGCCCGGCGTCGAAACCGGCGGCACGCAGCCGCTCCCACCACGAATCGGTTTCGAAATCGACCGGCACCGAGTGCAACCATTCGGGCAGGCCGTAACCGGTTTCGACCAGACGCTGCCGTTTCCAGGCCTGGGTCCGCGGCTGGTCGACCTCGAAGATGCGGTACCGCTCGGCGATATCGGGCCGGCGCTGCGCGAAGGTCTCCAGCCCCGCCCCGAGCAGGACGTACTGGCCGACCCGGCCGGCCTGCTCGGCCAGCAGATCCTCCACGAAGCGCGACCGCACCACGATGCTCGCCCGAAAACGGCTGGTACCCACGGGATCCATATCCCCGCGGTCGCGCCAGCCGTCGGCGGGATCGGCCAATCGCAGCCCGATCTGGTCGTCGAGCACATGCGGTGGCGGATCGAGTTCGACATGCAGTGCGCGCCACAGCGCCACCCGCACCGCCGTCTGATCCGGTTCCGAGGCGGTCCCGGTATCGCTCACCGGGCACCACCCGGGGCCTGCAGCGTCCACACTCGCCCGTCGGGATCGCGCACGGCCATCTCGCGGGTCCCGTAGTGGGTGTCGGCGAACGGCGTCACGACCTCGACCGGCGATTCGGGCGAAAAGCCCTGCTCATCCGGAACTTTCACCACTACCCGCATTCCGGGCTCACGATCCGCGGGGACCTCGGCGATGAACAGATAGGGTCCGTCCCCGTTGCGGAGCTGCCCGGAATTGTGGTCGGTGGCGAATTCCAGCTCGAAACCCAGCTGCTGGAAGAACTTCGCCGACTTCCCCCAGTTGTGCGTCTCCAGGAAGATCGCCTCGATACCTCGGCCGGCCATATCACTTCTCCTTCTCGGGCTCGGGCCCGCGTGACGACTCGGTGCCCAGGTAAGCCCGCAACGCCTCGGCCACCAGCGCCGACAGCGACATCTCCGATTCGACCGCCCGGTACTTCACCTGCTTGATCAACTCGACCGGGAGATACACGTTGAACTGCTTGACTTCCTCGGCACCCACCCTCGAACACTAACATGCTAGCAATCTAGATTGCTAGATCTCGTGGCACACGTACGCGACCATCCACCGTCGGATCCGCGACCGCACGGACCTCGGGCGAACCGCCCTATTCGGCCGATTCCTCGTCCGCGGAGGCCGATGACCCGGACAAGCGGATCACTCCGGCGTCGAGATCGAGATCCAACCGCGGCCGATGCTGCTGCCCGTCGCTGTCGCCGCCGCTCTCGTCGGACAGCTTCTTGCCGGGGAACATCTCACCGAACACGCCCATCCCTTCACGATAGCGGCCCGTTCAACCCCTCCGCGTGCCCGATGAATCGAGCCAGCAGCTCACTCAACCCCGCACGTTCCGGTCCGGACAACGGTTCGCACAGGCGATCCATCACCTCCGCGGCGGCATCGGTGGCCGCATCGAGCCGGTCGCGGCCGGTGTCGGTGAGGTGGACGAGATAGCTGCGCCGATCGTGCGGATCGCGGCGACGTTCGGCCAGCCCCTGACGTTCGAGCTCGTCGATGATGTACACCATCGACGACTTGTCGAGCTGCAGTCGATCCACCAGCGCCCGCTGATTCATCGGGCCGGCCTCGGCGAGCGCGGACAGCACGCCCAGATGTCGCAGTTCGATCCCGTGTTCGCGCAGCGCAGCATTGGTCGCGGCCCGCGCGTAGCGATGCGCCAGATACAACTGACCGCCGATTCGGGCACCGAGCCCTTCCGTGGTTTCCCGCACCCGACCATTATGACCGATGACAGATCGTCTGAATTCAGATAGTTTTGGATTATGGATATTGCAGTAGTCGGCGCCGGCCTCGCCGGAGCATTGCTGACCCAGGGCCTGCGGCAAGCCGGCCTTCCCGCGACACTGTTCGAACGCGAGCCGGCGGATCGGCACAGCCAGGGCTATCGCATCCACCTGGAACCGGAAGGTGACCTCGCACTGCGCGAATGCCTGCCCCCGGAGCTCTACGAGCGCGTACTCGCCACCGCCGGCGTTCGCGGCTCCGGCGTGCGGGTGCTGGATCCTCAGCTGCGAGTCGTGCACGAGATGCTGGTGCCGGACCCGCCGGATGTGGAGCGCACCGGCCGCCACCTGACCGTCGATCGGCAGACGCTGCGCCGGATCATGCTGTCCGGCATCGATGTTCACTACGGTGCGGCGTTCTCCGGGTACGAACTGCTCGACGACGGACGGGTGCGAGTTCGGTTCTCCGACGGCACCGTCACCGAAGCCGATCTGCTGGTCGGCGCCGACGGCACTCACTCGCGCGTCCGTGCGTACCTGCTGCCCGACGCCGAGGTGATCGAAACCGGCCAGTCGGAGATCTTCGGCAAGACACCGCTCACCGACGAGGTGCGCGCGCTGACACCCGCGGCCGCCATGGACAGCTTCACCACCGTCGTCGGCGACGACGGCCGGTTCGTTCCGCTGGCGGCGCACCGATTCCGCTCCGGCGGTGAGGATTACGTGATGTGGGTGGTGGTCGCACCGAAGCCGATGTTCCCCATCGACCTCACCCGCGCCGATGGGCGGACACTGCTCGAGGTGGCCGCGAAGATGGTCGCGGACTGGCATCCGAATATCGCCGCCGTCATCGGCCTGGGCGATCCGGCCAGTGTCGCGGCGACCACGATACGGACCGCGAATCCGGTGCCGCACTGGGAAACCGGGCCCGTCACCCTGGCCGGCGACGCGATCCACACCATGATTCCGGCCGGAATCAGCGCCGCGGTGGCGCTGAAGGACGCCGCGCGACTGTGCCGGGCGATCACCCGGCGGACCGGATCGCTGCGAGAGGCCGTGCGCGCCTACGAGATCGATATGCTCGACTACGGTTTCGCCGCGGTCGCCGCATCGCGGAACCGGGGGTCGTCCTGACCGCTCAGCGCAGTTTGATCGAGCCGCCGTCGACCATCAACGTCTGACCGGTCATATACCGCGCGTCGTCGCTGGCGAGGAATACCGCCACCCGCCCGATATCCGCCTCCGGATCGCCGAAGCGGTGCAGCGGGGTCCGCGCCAGCATCGCCTCCTCGACACCCGGATTGGCGTCGATATAGGCCGCGACACCCTCGGTCAGGGCCAGCGGCGAGATCACGTTGACATTGACGTCCTGTGCGGCCCATTCGTTGGCGGCCACCCGGCTGATCGCCCGGATGGCCTCCTTGGCCGCCGCGTACGACGCCTCCGGAGCTGGCCGTCGATGCCGGCCCCGGAGGCGAAGTTGATCACCGAGCCACGATTGCCGGCCAGATGGGGATAGCAAGCACGCATCAATCGGACGGTCGGATAGAAGCCGGTTCCGAAGGACAGATCGAACATCTCCTGGGTGGTGTCGAGCAATGACGCCTGCTCGGCGACATGGGCGTTGTTGACCAGCACATGCACCGAGCCCAACCGGTCGATCGCGGTGGCCACGATATGTCCGGCACTGTCGGCACGGGAGATGTCCGCGCGCAGATACGAGCCGGATCCGGCCAGCTCACGCTCCAGCTCACGCCCGGATTCGTCGTCGATGTCGACGAACAGAATCCGCGCGCCCTCCTTGGCGAAGGCGCGCACGATACCGCGGCCGATACCGCCCGCACCGCCGGTGACGATCGCAACCTTTCCTTCGAGCCGCACACTCGCTCCTCTCCTAGTCGCCGACCGCCCCACCGTGGCAGTTCGACCACGCCGCGACGGGCCTCGTTCCAGTGAGCGGAACCGGCCCCGATTCACCGGATGTCTCTGGTTACGTCGTGGCGCAGCCGACCAGAGGGAGAGAGATGTGTCCACCGTCACTACACTCGGGACTCAATTCCGGTCCTCGCCCGGTCTCGACGGGCAGGATGGAAGTGACTCACGATCGGAGGCATCGATGCCACTGGCCACTTCGGCTTCTCGGCCCTTGCCGCCATCGATGGTGGAGCGGATGACGCTCATCCTCGACATGTTCGAGCATCGATCGACGCGGCTGAGCTTGGTGGAGATCTGCAATCACAGCGGACTTCCCCGCTCGACCGCGCATCGCATCCTGGAGCAACTGGTCAAGCTGCACTGGCTCGAACACACCCCGTCGGGATATTGCCTGGGCCGGCGCTCCCTCGGCCTCGGCGGCTACGACGGACAGCACGGCGAGATCCGCGAAGCGGCCGCCGACTATCTGCACGATCTGCAGTTGCGGACCGGCATGGTGGTCCATCTGGCCGCGCTCGAAGGCGCCGACGAGATCTACCTCGACAAGCTCGGTGGCCCGTTCGCCCGGACCCTCGAATCCCGGGTGGGATTTCGCAGTCTCGCCCACCACACCACCGGCGGCCGGGCCATGCTGGCGTGGTTACCGCCGGAGGAGGTCGAGTCGCTGCTCGCGCGGCGGCTGGCCAACCCGGCCACCGCGCGAGGCTGGGACCTGGCGGGACTGTATCGGGAACTGAACCGGATCCGGCAGAATCGCGGCCTGTCCTTCGACCGGGGCGAATGGACCAACATCATGGTCGGCCGCATGCTGCCGAGTGTGGCCACGGCGATCCGCGGGCCGCAGGGACCGGTGGCGGCGATCTGCCTGTGCGGGGAAACGAATTTCGCCACCATGGAACGGCTCGCGCCGCTGGTGGCGGACGCGGCGACACGCACCGCCCGCGTTCTGTTCCCCGAGGCGGCGCGCCGGCACGGCGTGCCGGGGCAGCGCGGCACCCTCGCCCGGCCCATCGCATCCTCGCCACGGTCGGCATGACTCGCTCGTCTCGGTGAGCGGAAAGGGCGGCGTACGCCTCGGCGGCCCGTGACAGTGTGCGGAGGTTGTGACGCTCCGCACAGAAGGACAGCCGATGACCGCGACCTCCGATCCCCGCGCCGATCTCGCCGCCGTGACGCACCGCCTGACCGGGCCCGGCGGCCGGTTCGAACTCGTCGAGGAGGATGTGCTCGGCGCCCGGATGCCGGTACTGCGCCACCGGCGGCGGGCGGTCGCCCAGCTGCTCGCCGAATCGGTCGCCTTCGGCGATCGGGACTATCTCGTCACCGAGGACCGGCGCCTTTCCTATCGCGAACATGCCCACGCCGCAGCGGCTTTGGCGGCGGCGCTGCGCGAGGAGTTCGGTGTCGGACGTGGCGACCGGGTCGCGATACTCGCCGCCAACACGATCGAGTGGGTGGTCACGTTCTGGGCGGCGCAGAGTCTCGGCGCGATCGTGGTCGGGCTCAACGGCTGGTGGGTCCCGCGGGAAATCGACTACGGTCTGCGATCGAGCGAACCGGTGGTGGTCGTCGCGGACGCCAAGCGGGCGAACCTGCTGGCCGAGATCGACTCCCCGGCAGCGGTTCTGACCATGGAAGCGGATCTGCCCCGCCTGATCGCGGCCTACGCCGGCGCCGAACCACAGGTGCCCGATGTCGCCGAGGACGACCCCTCGGTGATCCTGTTCACCAGCGGAACCAGCGGAAAACCCAAGGCGGCCTTACATTCCCAGCGCAATCTGCTGGCCGTCACCGGATACTTCGAATACACCGACGCGCTCGCCGCGGCATTCACCGGCGCGACGGTCGAAGCGGGTGCGCCGCTGGATCTGCGCTGCCTGCTCACCTCTCCCCTGTTCCACATCGCGAGCCTGCACAATCTGGTGGTCCCGCGGCTGGCGACCGGCAGCGCGGTGATCATGCCGCAGGGCGGATTCGACGCCGACCGGATCCTGCGCCTGATCGAGCGAGAGCGGGTGACCAATTGGGGTGCGGTACCGACCATGGCATCGCGCCTGCTCGAGCACGGCGATGTCCGGCGCTACGACACCTCCTCGCTCACCGCGTTCGCGCTGGCGTCGGCGCCCTCGTCTCCGGCGTTCAAACAGCGCCTCCGCGAGGAGATTCCGTTCGCGGCCGATGCGCTGGTCGACAGCTACGGACTCACCGAATGCAGTACGGCCGTCGCCGTCGCCACCCCGATGGATCTCGCCGCGGCGCCCGGCACCCTCGGCCGGCCGATCATCACTGTCGCACTGGAGATCCGCGACGCCGACGGCCACCCGGTGCCCCCTGGCGTCGAGGGCGAGGTCTTCGTCCGCAGCCCGTTCGTCATGCTCGGCTACTGGCGCGATCCGGAGGCCACCGCCGCCGCGATCGACGCCGAACGCTGGTTGCGCACCGGAGATTTCGGTGTCGTGGAGGATGGCCGGCTGCGCCTCACCGGGCGCCGCTCGGACCTGATCCTGCGCGGTGGCGAGAACATCTACCCCGTCGAGATCGAGCAGTGCCTCGACGAACATCCCGATGTGGTCGAATGCGCGATCGTCGGCGAACCCCATCCCGATCTGGGCCAGCGGGTCGCCGCCGTCGTGGTCGTCGCCGCCGGATCGACGGTGTCGGAGGCCGATCTCCGCGAGTTCGCCGGCGCGCGACTGTCCTATTTCAAAGTGCCGGAGAGCTGGCGGATCACCACGGAACCGTTGCCGCGCAACGTGACCGGCAAACTGATCCGCGCGCGGATCGAGGCGTGAGCGAGTCAGTCGCGGTAGGCCGAGCGGCGCCAGATCCCGCTGTCCTGAAGCTTGCGCACCTGCTGGTCGATCACCTGCTTCTGGTACCACTCGTGGTTGCCCGGCGCCTCGTCCAGATACAGGTTCTTCGGATAGATCGGATTCTCGTAGATCAGCTGCGCCGCCTCGGTGCGAATGTCTTTGACCCAGTTGGTGACCTTGGCCGACTCCCGGTGATAGCGAAGCGCCTCGATATCGATGGTGGCGCCGATGTAGGTCGAGCCGTTGCTGTCGCGCTGGCGGCCGATGACCCGGCCCATGTAATCGACGAACAACGAGTTGCCGCCACCGGCGTCGACCGGAGTCGTCGAATCGGCGCCCATGTAGATCGGGCCGATGTTCGGACTCAGGACGAAGAAGTTGTTCTCCAGCGCCCGCGCCCGGCTCGAGATCTCCAGGACATCACGCTGCACGAACGGATTCGGCAGCGAGGCTCGGTATACGACCTCGGCGCCGTTGAGCGCGAGCCCGCGGCCGTTCTCCGGGAAATTGCCCTCCATTGCCATCATCACACCGAGACAACCGATTTCGGTGTCGACCGTCGGCCAGAACGCCTGCAGCGTGCGGCCGTACTTCTCGATCCACCAGTCGAAGAGATCGTGCGGCGACGTCGACCGCTCACAGGCCGCCAGCGCGGTCATCTTGTAATGCTTGAGGATGATGTCGCCGCGCGGATCGATGACGATTCCCACGTTGAAGAACAGGTCGTCCCAGTCCTCGTGACGGGCCTTGGCCTGCGCCATGATGTAGACATTCATCGACCGGGCCAAAGCGGCGAGGCGATCGGTTTCCGGTCCCGGAATCTCGATCGCATGGTCGTGCGCGAATTCCTTCGGGTCCATGTCGAGCGCCTCGTCGGTGAACCCCTGCAGCGCGCCCTCCGGGATCAGCAGCAGGCGCACCGGGACGTCCAGGGCCGACAGCCACAACGCACCGTGCGCGAGATCCTCGAGATGGTCGAGATTTCGGCCGATGTCAGCCCGGCAATGTGCTCCGCGAATCGTGGGTACCAATCCCACCGCGCCATAGGGCTTCACCATCGTCACTCCTAGAAACTCATCGGCACCGCGAACCTACACCAGAACCGGACCGGTCGGTTGCTGAGGCGGGCGTCCGGCAATTGGTGGTTAGACATCGCACGGCGCTCTACACTGTGGCGGACCTGATTGTCCTGCGTCACAAGGTGAGTGGTTCGCATGCCTCCGGAACCAGCCCCGATGCTGGCGGCGTTCGAACAACTGTCGACCCGAATGACCGTGCTGCAAGCTGGGATGTTGTTCGCGACGACGATGCAGGAGCAGGGCGCCGCCCGCTACGGCCGCATCGTCGCCGCCCAACTGGCCGCGCTCGCGATCCGCGGCCGGATCAGTCTGCACGTCGGTAGCGACGGCTTCGTCGGGTCGAGCTCACTGCGCGCGGTACTGCTGCCCGGACCTCCCGAACCGGCGGCCGAGGAAGAGCGCCAGCTTCTTCGCCACCTGTTCGGCAACGGTTACTCCGTTCGAATCGCCGCGTGCACCGACGGCCCCGGATGGGATCGGCTGACCGCGACCGTGCGACGACAGCTGGCCGCCAACGGTTTCCGCTGGACCCGGGCAGATCGCTATCTGGTGCTGGGCACGATGTATCGGCTGCGCCGCCGGATGCTGGACTACGTGGCACGGCAACCGGCGTGGCACGACAACGAGCCACTGCACCGCGCGGGGTACCCCTACGCGGTCCTGTTCGGGCTGGACTCCGGCCCGGGCCCCTACTGGCCGGGGCCGGAGGCGGAATCGGAATCCCAGCTGTCGTTGCCGTGGATGCTGCCGCACGCGTGCGCGGAGGCTGTGCTGCACTCCGGCGAGATCGCCTACGACGCCGGTCCCGTAGACATCGACGACCGGCTGGCCGAAGTCGAGCAACTGCTCGTCGCACTGGATTCGCACTCCCAGGAGGTGCGATACCACCATGTAGTCGAGGCCGAACGGCTGGCGCGACTGATCGACGACTATCGCTGGCGCCACAGCTACCAGACCCTGGGCACCTCGCCCCGGCCCGAGGCGCTGCGCGCCGCACTACTCGACCTGATGGCCGAGACCGAGACCGTCCGTGCCCAACTACCGCAAGGCGGACCCGGCTACGACGAAGCCGTCCTGGTGTCGATGTACGCGATACGCCTGTCGGACCTCGTACTGGACCGGACACCGTAGGACTCCCGAGTACCGGATCCCTCGGCGCCGTCGGCTCGAATCACGCTGCGGCGCCGCATTACTCGCGCTGAATCACGCCGACGAGTGCTCGCCGGTCGCGGCACGGGCGCAGCGCCGGGCCAGGTCGGCGAACGCATCCCTCAGTTCCGGCGGGCCGACGACGTCGATATCGGCGTCGAATCTGCCGATGGCGGTCGCCAGCGCCGGCCACGACCAGGAACCGAGGGTGAGCCGGCACCGGTGCGCACCGAGTTCCTCGACGATGCCGTCACCGGCGAACGGCACGACCTCGGCCGCCGGCACAGCCACGATCACCTCACCGCGACAGGGCCAGTCGCCGGTGCCCTCGGCGCCACGGAAACGGGCCGCGACGAAGGCGGCCACCTCGCCGCCGGGAATCTCGCGCGGGGTGAAACGTGGTCCGGTCGGGATGCGCGGGACCAGCCGGTCGGCGCGAAAGGTTCGCCAATCCTCGCGGTCGAGATCCCAGGCGACGAGATACCAGCGCCCGCCCCGGATCACGAGGTGGTGAGGTTCGACTCGGCGCGGTGGCGCCCCGGCCGGGCCCGACGGCGACTCGTAGTCGAAGCGCAGCACCTCGCACGCGTGCACGGCGGCGCCGAGCACCAGCAGCACCTGCGCGTCGACCGGCGGACGCGGCCGCTCGACAGCGGTGAGGTCGAAGACGTCGACCCGATGGCGCAGCCGCGCGGGCAGGACCTGGCGGACCGTGTTCAGCGCGCGGACGGCGGCCTCCGCGATCCCGGCGCCGCTCGCCGCGGCGGTCCGCAGTGCGACGGTGAGGGCGACGGCCTGCTCATCGTCGAACAGCAACGGCGGCATCTCGGCGCCCGCCCCCAGCCGGTAGCCGCCGTCCGGTCCCTTGGTGGTCGCGATCGGATAGCCGAGGTCGCGAAGGCGGTCGATATCGCGGCGCACGGTGCGCGCGCTGACCTCGAGTCGCTGTGCCAGCAGCGCGCCCGGCCAATCCCGGCGCGCCTGCAGCAACGACAGCAGGGCCAGCAGTCGCGCGGAGGTCTTCGGCATGATCCGAATTCTGCCCGAAGTAGAGGTCACTTCCTGTCCGCTACCGCTGCGACCGTTACTCCGGTCCGGCATTCGATACGAGAACAAGGAGCCGATCGTGTCCCTCACGACCACGACCCATCTGAACTTCCGCGGCGACGCCCGAGCGGCGCTGGAGTTCTACCGTCGCGTCTTCGGCGGCGACCTCGCCGTCGTCACCTACGCCGACGCCGGAAACGCCGCCCGGGAGTCCGAAGCCGATCAGGTGCTGTGGGGTCAGGTCCACAGCACCGACGGCTTCCACGTCATGGCCTACGACGTGCCCGCGTCGCTGCCCTACGATCAGGGCCGGAACGCGTCGTTCGTCTCCGTGCGCGGTGAAACCGTCGAGGAGATCACCGGCTACTGGGACGCGCTCGCCGCCGATTCGACGGTCGTGGTCCCCCTCGGCCCGTCCGGTTGGGCGCGCGCCTACGGAATGGTCCGCGACCGCTTCGGGGTCGTCTGGGTCCTCGACGTGGTCAGCGACTACAGCGCCTAGGTTCGCACGGGTGGGCGGGGGGAATCCTCGCTCACCCTCGGGTCACCTGGTCAGGAACCCGCGTCGGTCCCGGCCTGCGCGAGGACGATGTCGGTGAAGATTCGGATCGCGACGGTGTCGCGGGCCGCCGACCTGATCAATGCCTGGTCGACGGGTCCGGCGTCGTCGAACGGGATGAAGGCCACATCCGGACGGGCGTAGTAGTCGGTGGCCCAGTCACAGGTCAGGGTGACCCCTCGGCCCGCGCCGATCAGCGACAGCATCTCCTGCCAGCCGGCGGCGATCGGGCCGCGCGGAATCGGGCGGCCCGCGGGTGTGTGCCGCGGGAAGTGGGCGTCGAGCACGACTTCGGGAATTCCCTCGGGCAGGATCAACGGCGCGGAGGCGAGATCCTCGACCGAGACGCTGTCGCGCGCGGCGAGCGGATGACCGGCCGGAACCGCGAGAACTCGCGGCCGGGAGAACACGGTCGGGCCGATGACGAATCCGGGATCGTCCTCGACCAGACCGGTTTCCGCCAACGTCAGATCGATCTCACCGCACAGCAGGGATTCCCGGAACGCGCGATAGGTCACCTCACGGAGCTCGACGGTGCAGCCGGGATGCCGGGCCCGGAACCGGTCCGTCGCGCGCAGGATCAAATTACCGCTCCACGCCGCGGTGAACCCGACCCGCAGCACCCCGTGGATACCGCGCCCGAGAGCGGTGGCGGTCTCGACCGCCAGTTCTATCTGCCGGTAGCCCGGCAGGAGATCGTCACGTAATCGCTGTCCCAGGTCCGTCAGCGCGACGTGGCGACTGGTGCGTTCGAACAGCGGACTGCCGACCTGACGTTCCAGCTTCTTGATGGTCTGGCTGATCCGGCCCGGGGTGACTCGCAGCCGGGCGGCGGTCCGGCTGAAATGCAGTTCCTCGGACAGCGTCAGGAACGCCTCCAGTTCGAACCGTTCGAGCATCAGCACACCGATCTATGAATCCTGCTAAACGAAGGTTCCATAATGCCTGCTTGATGCCGCTTTCCGATACCGGCACTCTGAATCGCACCGGCAACGGGTTCCGAAGCACCATGCCGGCCACGATCAGCCGGAGGAGGGCCGACATGGACACGCACGTGACCGATGCGCTGCACCGGCTCTGCCGCGGCACCGCGTCGTGGGACCGCGAACTACTCGCATCGGCGCTCACCGCGGACGCCGAACTGGACCCCCGCCGGTCCGCAGCGGCCTGGTCGGCACACGGTCCGCGCCTGATCGGCCGCGACACCATCGCCGACATCCTGCTGGGGATCGTCCGCGGCCGGGTGGACACCACCCATGCCATCACCGAATCCTCGGTGACCTTCGACGGCGGTCGCGCGCGGCTGCGAGCGCTGGTCGACATCCGACATCGGCTGATCGCGGACCACAGCGTCGAGGCACATCTCGTCTACCGGTGCATCGCCGAGGTGGTCCCCGCGGATACTCGATGGGCGCTGCGTCGCAGCGAATTCGAAACGGTCCACCACAGCGGCGATCCCACCGAAATCTATTGCCGCGCACCGGTTATCCGCCCCAGGCGGCCGCGCACCCCGTAAGCCGATTCCGCATCGTCCACACGGGTCCCCGGATTCGGGCGCACCGATCCGCGGCCTCGAAAGGACAGAATTCGATGAACCGCTTCCGCCCCGACACAAGGAGATCCAGCGATGACCGCCCGTACCACCACCGGTAAGAACACATCCGCGCCGGGCTTCAGCGCGGACGAACGCGCCGCGATGAAAGAGCATGCCCGAGAGCTGAAAACGGCTGCCCGCCGCGGCTCCCGTGCCACCAAGGCCGACGGCGAGCAGGACGTCCTGGCCAAAATCGCCGAGATGGCCGACTCCGATCGCGCCCTCGCCGAACGGGTCCATGCCGTCATCACCGCCGAGGCGCCGACGCTGTCTCCGAAACTCTGGTACGGCATGCCGGCCTACGCCAAGGACGGCAAAGTCGTGTGCTTCTTCCGAAGCGCGGAGAAATTCAAGTCGCGCTACGCGACGCTGGGCTTCGAGGACAAGGCGGAACTCGACGACGGCACCATGTGGCCGACCTCGTTCGCCATCACGAGCATGACTGCCGCGCACGAGGCGCGCATCGGCGAACTCGTGCGGAAGGCCGCCGGCGACAGCGCCCAGAACTCCTGAACCGTTGTGCGCCGACACTTCCGGCTCCGGCCGGAAGTCGGTCACTCGAGCGGGCGATCGGCGGGAGGCAGCAGCGGCCCCAAAGGGCCGAGGTCGATGTTGAGATCTTCCGGACCGAGTCCGAAATGGTCGCGCAGTTCGGTCATGCGTTGTTCCAGAGTTGAGGTCGAGCCTGCCTCCGTGCCGCACCTACCGGCTTGACATCAACCACTGTTGGGGTATTTCCATTCGATCCATGGTTGATTCACACATGCCGCTGCCGGGCTCGGACATCGCCAGGCCTCCGAGAAGCACTGGCGGGCAGAGGTTTACATTGCCAGTGGTCCTGCTCGGAGTCTTGCTCGTCGCGATGGCCATCTCCGGCACCGCTGTGGCGCTGCCAAGCATCGGCGCCGATCTACACACTGCGGGATCGGCCTTGAACTGGGTTGTCGCCGGCTACAATCTCGCTTTCGCGGTCTGCACTCTGGTCTGCGGATCGCTCGCCGATATCGTGGGTCGGCGACGTGTGTTCTCCTGGTGTGCAGCGGCATTCGCTCTGGGCTCGCTCGGTTGCTCGGCAGGGCCGAGTATCGGCGTGGTCGACCTGGGCCGGATCATCAGCGGTATAGGCGGCGCCGGTGTCATGGCAGCCGGTGGAGCCATTCTTGCTCACACCTACAGTGGACCGGCGCTCACGCGTGCCTTCGCGTTGATGGGCACGATGGCCGGAATCGGGATCGCGGTCGGCCCGACACTTTCCGGCGTGCTGATCGAATCGCTGGGCTGGCGGGGCAGTTTCGGCGTCTATACCGCGGTCGGAGCGGTCCTGTTCGTCGGCGCCCGCGGCCTCGCCGAATCCCACGCCCCCGGACCGCATCGCATCGACCGCATCGGGATCGCGACATTCGTCGTGGGCTTGTCGGCTGTCATGGTCGCGGTACTCGAAGGCCCCGAGCGTGGCTGGGCCGATCCGATCGTCATCACAGCCGCAACCATCGGCGCTGTCGTTCTGATCGCGTTCGCCCTGTCACAGACGCGAGTCGAGGCGCCGTTGCTCGATCCGGCGCTGATGCGAAACCGCCGATTCGTCGGCTGGGTCCTCGCTACTCTGACCACATCCGTGGGGTTCCTCGGTGTGCTGGTCTACTTGCCGACATACCTGCAGAGCGTCGCAGATATGAGCACCGCCGCCGCCGGGCTGACAATGCTGCTACTCACCGGGCCGGTGCTGATCCTGCCCGTCCTCGCCGCCGCGCTGGTCAACTCCGGCGTGGCACCGCGACTGCTGCTGGCACTCGCTCTCGGTGCCGTCGGTCTCGGCAACCTCTGGTTGAGCACGCTGCCGGTCCACGTCTCCGCCGCCACTTTGGCCGGCCCCTTGTTGTGCATCGGCGCCGGAATGGGCGTCACCTTCGGCATCAGCGACGGTCAAGCCATGCGCCTGATCGCCGAAC
The DNA here is from genome assembly GCF_020733635.1 of Nocardia spumae. NCBI lineage: Bacteria > Bacillati > Actinomycetota > Actinomycetes > Mycobacteriales > Nocardiaceae > Nocardia > Nocardia spumae. The sequence continues at coordinate 5,056,608 of NZ_JAJFZL010000001.1, forward strand.
AACAGACCGGGATGGCCGCCGGATTCCTCAATATGATCAGGGGAGCCGCCGAAGCACTGGTGATCGCGGCCTTCTCCGCACTCCTTTTGTCGATACTCGCCGCCAAACTGGGTACTGTCGATGCCGTCACCACCGCCGCCGGCCACCTGAACCCCGCCCACTTCAGCGAGCAAGCCGCCGCATTCAGCTGGTCCTGGGAGATCACGCAATACGTTATCGCCGCGGTGTGCCTGGCACTGTCGGCTGCCACGCTGGTCCTTACCCGGCCCACACCGGAACCCGGTGAACCCCTCCAGAACTGACAGTACTTGAAAAGCTGTTGGAGACTTCGATATTGGCGACGGGCATACTCCGGGGACAGTCGTCCGCCGGTCCGTCGGTTCTCCCGGGTGAGCAACCACTCGATGTAACCACCGAGGTGGTCGCGTGTAATCGCTGGACCGGCCGTCGGAAGGTCGTGCGCTTCGAGATAGTCTGCGAAGTACCGGATGTGCTGGAGAGACCCGTCGATGGCCCGCTGGCTACGGTTCTTCCGTCGAAGCTTGGTGGCGAAGTCCTCCGCCAGCTCTCGGATGTGGTCCAGATCCGACGTTGTCACACCTTCGAAAGGTACCCGCAAAGTTTAGAGCTGAACAAGCGCTGTTCTGGATCAACTCGGCTGAACGGCCCAGCGTTTCCGCTGGTAGAAGGGATGTGTGGGGCGGGTGGGGCTCGAACCCACGACCAGCGGATTATGAGTCCGCGGCTCTAACCGACTGAGCTACCGCCCCCGACCGCGATAAGTGCGGGCGTGGGGGATGCTACCGGGTCGGACGGGAGTAAGCCTAGTTGGGATCGGACTCGGCCCGTGCGGCTTCGAAAGCGGCTGGCGGACGGAGGTATTCGCGGGCGCAGGGCGCGCCGGAATCGCAGTTCACAGGCGCCGGTTTCCGACGCGGGGTGCGTCCGCGTTCTCCGTGGCGGCCGAACCACGAGGCGACGGATAGGGTTGGGTCGGGGTTGCCGACAGAAGGAGCGCCGATGGCCGGACTGTTCGCGAACGCGTTGCGGGTGCATCAGTGGGTGTACGAGAAATCCGATGGGTACGTGGGGCATCGGCTGCTGTTCGGGAATCCGACACTGCTCCTGCGGACCGTGGGGCGCAAGACCGGACAGCCGCGGACCAGCGCGCTGACCTACGCGCAGGACGGGGCGGACTTTCTGGTGACGGCGTCCAACGGCGGGTCGCCGCGACCGCCGGGATGGCTGGCGAATGTGAAGGCCGCGCCGGAGTGCGAGATACAGGTCGGGCATCGGCGGATTCCGGTGATCGCGCGGGCGACCTATCCCGCCGACGCCGACTACGCACGCCGGTGGGCACTGGTCGACGAGGTCAACAAGGGTCGCTACACGGAGTATCAGAAGAAGACCGATCGGCCGATCGCGGTCGTCGTCCTCAGCCCTCGGTAGACCCTGCGGTTGGTTTTCAGGCAAAGATTTCGCTATCCTCACTTCCGAGGGGAGTACTTCCCAAGCGTCATACCGGTCAGTACGGGTTCCGCCGTCGGAATCCCCGGGTGACCGCCCGGATATCGGGCGAAGGAGACCTCGGGTGCTTACGCATACCCGAGGAGACCTGTGAACTCGACCGTTCTGGCAGCTGAGCAGCTGCACACCATCGGCAGCCCGTGGTTGTGGGCCGCCACCATCGCCGGAGTGCTGGTGTTGCTCGCGCTGGATTTCGTCGTCACCCGCAAACCGCACGAGGTATCGATGCGGGAGGCCATCGGCTGGACGGTGTTCTACCTGGCCTTACCGGTGGGCTTCTTCGGCATCCTGTGGGCCGGTTACGGCTCCACCCCGGCCACCGAATTCATCACCGGCTATCTACTCGAGAAGTCGCTGTCGGTGGACAACCTGTTCGTCTTCATGCTGCTGCTGGCCGCCTTCGCGGTGCCCGCGGTACTCGCACAACGGGTGCTGCTGTTCGGCATCGTCGGCGCGCTGGTGCTGCGCGGTATCTTCATCGCCGTGGGCGCCGCCGCGCTGGCATCGCTGGATTGGGCATTTCTGCTGTTCGGCGCGGTGCTGCTGCTGACAGCGCTCAAACTGATCCGCGATGCGGTCACCGGGCACGAGCAGGAGGTCGATATTTCCCGAATGCGGTCAGTGCGGGTGATGCGCAGACTGATGCCGGTCACCGACGACTATCGCGGCACCCGGATGACGGTCCGCGAAGCCGGGCGCCGGGCGCTGACGCCGCTGGCGCTGGTCGTTACCGCGGTGATGGCCACCGATCTGGTGTTCGCGATCGACTCGGTGCCGGCGGTGTACGGCGTCACCGGCGACCCGTATCTGGTGTTCGCCACCAACGCCTTCGCGTTGCTCGGCCTGCGCGCGCTGTATTTCGTACTGCAGGCGGTGCTGGCCCGGCTGGTGCATCTGGCCTACGGGCTGGCGGTGATCCTGGGATTCATCGGGGTCAAGCTGGTGCTGCACTGGGCGCACGGCTACTGGGACCAGCTGCCGGAGATCCCGACCGCCGCCTCCCTGGTGGTGATCGTGGTGGTGCTCGGCGTCGTCACCGTGACCAGCCTGCTGGCCACCCGCGGTGACGCGGACACCGACTCCCCCGCAACCGATTCCGCCGCCCGGTAGCTGCTCGCGCAGCGGCGGGCACGGCGGCCGCGCCCCCGCCACAACCGCCGGCACCGCACCCGCTACCGCTACAACCGCTTGCGCTGCAACAACTTCCACCGTCGCCCACCGGAATCTTCGGCACTCCACCGATCGCCCCGCCTCGACGAGGGGTTGTTCCCGCGAACCGATGCACCTATCCAGACGAGGGCGACGACGATAATGGCGACAATGTCCCGTCGCACGTCCGGACCCTAGCCACGCTTCCCACCGTTCAACCGAAGATTCGGTGGCGAGACGTGGACTGTCCGGCGGTCACCACATGGCCGATCCGCGGCATCGGTGCCATGATCGATGGCAGGAGCCCGGTCGCGGGCGTGCCGGGCGTTTCACTTGGTGGTGGCGCTATGGACATGGCGACGGTTGTCTCTCTCGCGGTGGGGGCCGCGGCGGTGGTCACCGCATTCGCTGTCGGCACCGGCCTGCGGGTGGTGCAGCAGTACGAACGCGGGCTGGTGTTCCGGTTCGGCCGGGTCCGGGCCGCGCGCGATCCCGGGCTGCGGCTGCTCGTCCCGCTCGCGGACAAGATGCGCAAGGTACCGCTGCAGATCGTCACGATGCCGGTGCCCGGACAGGAAGGCATCACTCGCGACAACGTGACGGTGCGGGTGGACGCGGTGGTGTACTTCCGGGTGATCGATCCGGTGCAGGCGGTGGTCGAGGTGCAGGATTATCTGTTCGCCGTCGAACAGGTGGCACAGACCTCGCTGCGATCGATCATCGGCAAGAGCGAACTCGACGATCTGCTCTCCAATCGGGAACAGCTCAACCGCGGCCTGGAATTGATGATCGACAGTCCGGCGATCGCCTGGGGTGTGCACATCGATCGGGTGGAGATCAAGGATGTGGCGTTACCGGAATCACTGAAGCGGTCGATGTCGCGCCAGGCGGAGGCCGAGCGCGAACGCCGCGCCCGGGTCATCACCGCCGAGGGCGAGCTGCAGGCCTCGCACCGGCTCGCCGAGGCCGGCGATCGGATGGCGGCGGCCCCGGCCGCCCTGCAACTGCGGCTGTTGCAGACCGTCGTCGAGGTGGCGGCGGAGAAGAATTCGACGCTGGTACTGCCGTTCCCGGTCGAGTTGCTGCGCTTCCTCGAACGATCGACCCCGGCAGACACCGCGGCGGCCGGGAACCAGCCGACGGCCGCAGCGCCGGCCGCGAACACCGAGGACAGCGCCGACGACGCGGCCCGCACGACGCTGCCCGTCGATCCGCCCGGCAACGGCGACGCTGCCGGGCATCCCGCGAGCTGAGCCCGTTCTACGTCAGCTTGACCCGCGCCGCGAAGAAACGGTTCAGCGCCGGGGCGAGGCGGCTGAAGTGGTATTGCAGGTGGGCTTCCGGGGTGACCGGCACGATATCGCGATGCTGTTCGACCGCACGCACGATCCGGTCGGCCACCTTCTCCGGTCCGTAGCCGCGCTTGCGGTACAGCGCATCGTATTTCGCCTGCTTCGCGGCTTCCGCATTCCCGGACAACCCCGAGAACTTGGTGGTGGCAACGATGTTCGTGTGCACGATGCCAGGGCAGACGGTGTGCACCTCGATCCCCTTGCCGGACAGTTCGGCACGCAGGCAGTCGGAGAACATGAAGACCGCCGACTTGCTCGTCGAGTAGGCGCTGAAACCCTGCTGCGGGCTGTAGGCGGCCATGCTGGACAGGTTGACGATATGGCCGCCGAGTCCGCGCTGCGCCATCGCGGCGCCGAAGGTCCGGCAGCCGTTGATCACCCCGCCGAGATTGACCCGCAGGACCCGGTCGAATTCGGCGGCGGAGGTCTCGAAGAAGTCCCCGGCCTGACCGATTCCGGCGTTGTTGATCAGGATGTCGGGCACACCGTGGGCGGCGATCACGGTTTCCGCGTGCGTGGCCATCGCGGCCTCGTCGGAGACGTCGACGACATACGCGTGCGCGGTACCCCCCGCGGCCGCGATCAGTTCGGCGGTCTGCTTGGCCGCCTCCGCGTCGAGGTCCGACAACACGATCTCGGCGCCGCGCCGGGCGAAGGCCAGCGCCGTCTCGCGGCCGATTCCGCTGCCGCCACCGGTGATCACCACCAGGCGGTCGCCGAACGGCCCGGTCTGCGCCCCGACCTCGGCCCGGCGCAGTGTGCGCGGGTGGTCGCCGGTTTCGACGGCGTCGACGAGTTCGGTCGCGGAGGTGGCGAGTAGTTCCGGATGGGAGAACGGCAGCCAGTGGCCGCCGGCGATCTCTCGCCGCCACAGCCGGTCGGTCCAGGTGGCTTCGTCGTCGTAGCCCGCCGGGCGCACGGCGATATCGCGGCGCGCGATGATCAGCTGTACCGGAACCTCGGTATGCCGCTCGCGCGGGCCGAGCATACGCGGCAGGATGTTGGCGCGGTAGATCCGCATACCGTCGAAGAAATCCTGCCGGAACGCCGGGCCGAGTTTCACGTTGTCCGGGGAGGTTTCGTTCATCACGCCGATGAACCGCTTCCAGACCTTCTCCGACGACAGCGGCCGCATCACCACCTTGTTCAGGCCCGGGGTCATGAACAGGAAGGTGTAGGCCGACGACAGCAGCTGGGTCGCCGGGCCCCAGAGCGCGCCGCGCCCCATCCGGTTGCGGGTCCATTTCGCCAGGTGATCGAGATTCGGCCCGGATACCGACGTGAACGAGGCCACCCGCGCGGCGGCCCGCGGTTCGCACACCGCCTCCCAGACCTGCACCGAACCCCAGTCGTGCGCGAGTACGTGCACCGGCCGGTCCGGGCTCACCGCATCGGCCACGGCGAAGAAGTCGGAGGCGAAGCGATCGAGCACATAGTCCTCGGTGCGCGCGGTACGGGTGGAGCGGCCGTGACCGCGGGTGTCGTAGGCGACGACGTGAAAACGCCGCGCCAGCAACGGAATCACCCGATCCCACAGGTGATGGTCGTCGGGCCAGCCGTGGACGAGCAGCACGGTGGGCGCGGCGGAATCGCCGTATTCGTAGACGGCGATATCGAATTCGCCGTTGCGGACGAAGTGTTCGGTTGCCGGTGCAAGACGGGTGTCGGTCACGAGTATCTCCTCGGCGGGCCCGGGCGGACGGGAAATGAAGGTCAGAGATCGATTACCAAACGCTCACCGGCGCAACGAGATACACAGATCAGTAGCTCGCCGTCGGCGCGTTCGTCGGAGGTCAGTACGGTGTCGCGATGATCGGGCTGCCCGTCCAGGATCCGAACCTTGCAGGTACGGCAGAAGCCCTGGCGGCAGGAGTAGGCGATATCGGGCCGCACGCGCAGTACTTCGTCGAGCACGGAGCGATCGGCGGGGATGTCGAGCACCTCACCGGTGCGCGCGAGTTCGACCCGAAACGGGGTGCCGTCCACCACCGGGGCGGCCGAGAACCGCTCGGAATACAGTTCCACACCGCGCATCTCGCGCACCGCGGCGGCGATCGCGGCGGTCATCGGCACCGGCCCGCAGCAGTAGACGGCGGTGTCGCGTCCGACCCCGGGAAGCAGATCCGCCGCGGTGGGGAGTCCGGATTCGTCGTCGGTGCGCACCGTGACCCGGCCGCCGAAGTACTCGAGTTCGGGGAGGAACGGCAGGGCCTCGCGGTTGCGGCCGGTATAGACCAGCGACCACTCCACGCCGAGCCGATGCGCCATCCGCACCATCGGCAGGATGGGGGTGACACCGATACCGCCGGCGACGAAATGCACACGCGCGGCACCTGATCCGAATCCCGGCGCGACGAACGGAAAGGCGTTGCGTGGCCCGCGCACGGTGAGTTCGCGGCCCTCCCGCACGGTGTCGTGCACCTCCACCGAACCACCGAGTCCGGTGGGAATCCGGCGCACGGCGACGCGGTAGTGATACCGATCGGCCGGATCGCCGCACAGCGAGTACTGGCGCAGCCGGCCCGACGGTAGTTCCAGATCCAGGTGCGCACCGGGCCGCCACGACGGCAACACACGCCCGTCCGGAGCGGCCAGCAGCAGGCTGATCACATCGGTGTCGCGCGCCTCCACCCGGCGTTCGACCACGGTCAGCCGCAGCCGCCGGTCGTCGACGGCCGGCGTCGTGGCCTGGCGGTTGACGGCCGCCGACCACCGCAGGCGCGCACCGGCCAGCAGGCTGATCAGCTGGGTCGGGCGATCGCGCCCGGTCTTGCGGTAGAGGTCGGGCGGCAGTTCGGCCGGCACCGCACGACGAGTGGTCACGATGCGAGCGCCTGTGCCGCAGGCGATTTCGCCAGATACGCCACGGCCTGCGCGGTCGAGCCGACCGAGGCCGGAGTGTAGCCCGGCTTGGCCACCGACAGCGCCGACCAGAGCAGCGACGGCATGCCGGGCAGCGAGCCTCGCCACATGGCGCCCAGCGCCTTGCCCACGATGCGCGGGTAGCGCATGTTCGGCAGGTCCGGATCCTGGTGCACCAGATATTTGGTGCCGCGCAACAGCAGGGCCACGAACACCGGGAATACGATCGCCATCAGCGCACAGCGCCGCACATATCCGACCTCGAAGTATTCGGCGACGTCGTGGGCGACGAACCGGTGCTCGACCTCTTCGGCCCCGTGCCAGCGATACAGATCGAGCATATTGGGCGCGGCGCCGAAGCGTTCCAGATCGGCGTTGATGATCCAGTCGCCCAGGAATGCGAAGAAGTGCTCCAGGGTGGCGATGAAACCCAGCCTTTCGACCAGCGTCTGGAATTCCGCCCGGGCGTCCTGGCCCTCCCGCGGTCCCAGCGCCTTGCGGAAGACGTATTCCATCTGCCGGGTGTAGTTGTCCACGTCCACGCCGTGGGCCTTGAAGACCTGCTGCAGTGAATCGTTGTGTGTCTCGGCGTGCATGGCCTCCTGCCCCATGAAGCCGATGACCTGTTCGCGCAGCTTTTCGTCCTTGATCAGGGGCAGTGCCTCGGAGAAGGTCTGGATGAACATGCGCTCGCCCTCGGGCAGCAGCAGGTTGAGCGAGTTGAACACGTGTGCGGCGATGGGTTCGGCCGCCAGCCACTGCAGCGGTGTGGACCGCCAGTCGAACTGCACATTGCGAGCGTGCAGAGCTACCTCACCGGGATCGCCTACATCGCCGTTCCGCAGGGGAAGTAACTTCATCGGTACTCCTGGTCGTCATCTCGGCCATGGGGACCGGCCGTGCCGGACCCGTTGCTACGTCAGCGTAGCAATTATTCGGCGGTATGCGACACCCTGAGTACCACATAGATTGTCGACGGCGTCCGCTCAGCGCGGCGTCATCGGCCAGCTCCGACTGTGCCCCTCGGCATCCGCGGTGGTCACCTTGGTGAAGACATTGCCCGGCCGGACCAGGTCGGTGAGGGTCACATGCACTCTCCGGGTCACATACTTGCCGGCCGCGCAGTTCGGATGGCAGGTGTTGTCCCGCTCGACACCGTCACCTTGCGCCTGATCCGGCCCCCAGCTCTGCCACACGATCTGTTCGACCTGGGCGCCGAGATCGGCGCACGCGAGGATCAGATGCTGCGGCCGAACCGCCGGTTTGTCGAATGAACAGTCGATAACTTCCGGGTTCTGACCCACACTGTTCGCCCGTGCCGCGGGCGTACCGGCCGGGGTGGCGTTTCCGGAATCGGTGGACCCGCAACCTGCGAATACCAGTACCGCGGCGGTCGCGACCGCCGCGAACGGACCGCCCCGCCGAATGATGTCACCGTTCATCTCAGTCCCCGAATCATCGTCCGACTCCACCCGCCTCCCCGGGCGAGTGCCCCCAACCTAGTGGATGGTCATCGCGAACGGGACGGGCCCACCATCGACACCGGCCGCACCGGCCGTCGACTACCGATCGGTCGAGCCCGTACCGGAATCGAGGTGTCCCGCCGCCCAGCCCCACAGCGGCGCCAGGGCGCGGCCGAGCTCGATTCCGGCATCGGTCAATTCGTAGGCCTTATCGGCGCGTTTGACGATGACATCCACGCCCTGCAGGGCCTGCAGCCGCACCGACAGCATGCTCGACGAGCAGTTGTCCATCCGCCGTCGCAATTCGAGGAAGCCGAGTGGTCCGGGCTCCAGTTCCCACACGATACGCAGCATCCAGCGCTGCCCCAGCAGCTCCATCGCCGCCCGTGGACCGTCCGCACGCCCTGTTGCACTTCTCATTTCGAACCACCATAGTGATTCTGAAATAGAAGCAACGAGTGGGAGTGCAGGATGGATTCACAACGCGTCGTGTTGATCACCGGCGCCTCCCGCGGCATCGGGGCGCGGACGGCCCGAATTCTCGCGGGACGCGGTGATCATGTGGTGCTGAACTATCGCGAGAAGCGCAGGCGCGCAACCGAACTCGCCGATTCGATCGCTACCGAAGGCGGCGTGGCGACACCGATGGGCGCCGACCTGTCCGATCCCGATGCGGTCGCGACCATGATCGAGCGGATCGGCGCCCGGTTCGGCCGGCTGGACGTGCTGATCCTCAACGCCTCCGGCGGTCTCGAACACGGCGCGGCGCCGGGCTACGCGATGGCGATCAACCGGGACGCCCAGGTACGGCTGGCGCGGCTGGCGCTACCGCTGCTCGCGCCGGACTCCCGCATCGTCTTCGTCACCAGCCATCAGGCGCATTTCCACGGCCGCAAACCCGCCCCGCCGGACTACGAACCCATCGCGCTGAGCAAGCGGGCGGGTGAGGACGCGCTACGGGCCATGATCGGCGAATTCGACTCGCGCGGTATCGGTTTCACGGTCGTTTCGGGCGATATGATCGAGGGAACCATCATCGTGCGCCTCCTCGAACGCCGCGATCCGGACGCGGTCGCGGCGCGGACCGAGTACGGCGCACTACCCACGATCGACGAGTTCGCGACCGCGATCGCCGATGCCACCACGGCGGACACCCGGCCCGGGCATACCGTCTACGTCGGCGGCGCCGACTATCTGGCCGCCGCGGCAGATCCGACCGTGTGACCGCCGGACACGGCGCCGGCCGTCAGTCGGTGGCGGGTCAGCCGCGCGCGTGGTCGAACCACGCGTACGGGATCGACCAATCCCATTCGGCCTCGGCCGCCTCGGCATCACGATAGTCGTCGACCTGGCATTCGTTCAGGTAGACCGGGACCATCGCGCCGAATCCCGCTCCCAGCGCGGACAATCCGTTCAGCACACCGCGCCACAGCGCGGACTTTCCGAGACGGTGCACCGGAATCGACCTCCTTGTCGCACGCGGCGGGCGCACCAGAGGCGACGCCTGTGCCGACCAACGCTGTGGGGCAAGACGGTACGCCGGAAGGCGCACGGTTCGGAGCGGATTCGGCAATCTTCACAGCAGTCCGGCCGCGGTCAGATCATCGGCATATTTCTCGATCAGTTCCCGTGTCAGGTGCGGGATGTCGCGGTCGGGCCCGACCCCGACCGCTCGCACCGCGGCCCGGAACCCGTCGGTGGGCAGCGCCGATCCGGCGACCGCGGGCGCGGGCCTGTTGAAGGCGTGCAGTAGCGGCAGCAGCGAATGGCGGCGCTGCCGTTCGGGGAGGGTGCGCAGCGCGGTTTCGAAGCGGGTGAGCCATTCGGCGTAGTCGTCGATCCGGGTGATGCGCCGACCGGAATCTATGAGCCAGTCGACGAAGGTGTCCAGGCCGATGCCGTCGTCGTGCGGATTGAGTACGTCGAAACTTACGAATCCGGCGGTGGCGTCGATGCCCAGCGCGGTGATCGCCGCCGCGGTGAAATCGGCCGGAAGTCCGTCGTAGTGGGCCCGGCGACGAGTGCCGTCGGCCTCGGTGCGGTAGAACGACGCGGGCGCCAGTCCGGTGGCCAGGACACTGAGCAGCAGCCGGGTGAACATATCCGGCAGATTGAACTGCCCCGCGAACTCACTGTGCGCGAGGATCATATCGGAGCGGAAGACCACGACCGGCAGTCCGCACAGCTCGTGCGCCTCCCGCAACAGCACCTCTCCCGCCCATTTGCTGTTGCCGTACCCGTTGGCGTATCCGGAATCGACGACCCGCTCGGGGCTGACCTGGCGGATGTCACCGTCTTCGACGAACGACGCGGGGTCGATCCGATCGCCGACGGCCACCGTGGACAAGTAGGTCACCGGCTTACGGCGGGTGGTCAGCGCGAATCGGATAACCTCTGCCGTGCCCGCCACATTCGGGCCGAACAACTGGTCGTAGGGCAGGACGTGATTGACCAGCGCGGCCGGATGCACCACCAGATCGACAGTGGCGGCCAGCTCGTGCCACAGTTCGCCGCTCAGGCCGAGATTCGGCTCACCGATATCGCCGGCCACGACGGTCAGCCGGCGATCGGCCGACTCCCGATACCGCCGCAGCAGTGCGGGATCGCCGCTGTCGAAGACCTCGTCCAGGCGCGCGCGAGCGGCCTCGGCATCGGCGCCGCGCACCAGGCAGATCAGGCGGCCGTCGCAGTCGTCGAGCCGTCGCAGCCATTCCAGGCACAGGAACCGGCCCAGGTATCCGTTCGCTCCGGTCAGCAGCACGGTGCGCGGCGGCGATGCCGGGGGTTTCGGCAGATCCGTTGCGGCGACGAGGGTTTCGGGATCGATGAACTTGTCCAGGGTCAGCTCGGCGGCCCGCACCCTGGTGCCGTCGGCGTGCACGGTGGCCGCGGTCGGGCGGCGCGCTCCCCCTCCGCGTTCGGCCTCGATGTATTCGGCCAGGCGTCGCAACGTATTCGCCGGATGGGTGATCGTGCCGACCGGCACCTCGACCCCCAGCAGTTCGGTCAGCAGATTCGACAGCGACAGCGCCGACAGGGAATCGCCGCCGAGATCGGTGAAATGCGCCTCGGGCCGAATATCGGTGCTCGCACATCCCAGCAGCGCCCGGGTCGCCCGCCCGACCGTCTCCAGGACGGGCCGCTGCTCCGCGTCGTGGCGCAGGGCGGCCAGCTCGTCGGCCTGTTCCCGGGACAGTTCGGCGTAGAGCTGTTCGAGTTCCTTGCCGTAGCGCTCTTTCAGCTTGGGCCGCAACAACTTCCCGATACCCGAGAGCAGTCCGTTGTCCTGGGTGAAGGGGGCGGTCTCGAGCAGGAAGTCCCGGGGGATCTCATAGGAGTTGAGCCCCGCCTCGCGGGCCAGCAGCTGTAGCGATTCGCCGAGCGCCGCCCGTGGATCGGGCAGCGCCAACGCCTCGTCGGACGGCACGATCACCGCCAGCAGGTACGCGCGCTCACTGCTGCCGTAGACGAAGATCTGCCGAATCAGCGCGCTGGTGGAGAAGACCGATTCCAGCTTCGCCACGGTCACGAACTCACCCTGCGACAGCTTGAGAACGTTGTTGCGGCGATCGACATAGACCAGATGATCGGGACCGAGCTCGGCGACCACGTCACCAGTGCGGTAGAAGCCGTCCTCGTCGAACATCCGCGCGGTGATCTCGGGCCGCTCGAAGTAGCCGGGAAACATGGTGGCGGTCTTGAGCAGCAGTTCACCGCGCGGATGTGGTTGGTCGGTGCCGAAGTAGCCGAGTTCGGGGACATCGACGAGTTTGTAGTCCAGTACCGGCGGGCGCCGGACCTTGTTGTCGACGATGACACTGCCGCCGGCCTCGGTCGACCCGTATCCGTCGTGCAGCCCGATGCCCAGGACGCTCTCCATGAACGCGCGCATCTCCGGCGCCAGCGGCGCACTGGCACACATGGCGCCGAGGAAGCGCCCGCCCAGAACTCGTCGGCGCAGATCGGTTTTCACCTCGTCCTCGATGACCGCGCGATCACCGCCGGCGGCCACCCGTGCCTCGACCTCCCCCTGATGGTGCTGCAGCAACATCTCACACACCCGGGGCACGAAGACCAGTTCGGTGGGCCGCACGAGCTCCAGATCCTCGAACAGCGTCGACATATCGCTGCGCGCGGTGAAGTAGGCGGTGCCGCCGCGGGCGAGCGTGCCGCCGAGTTGCAGCCGCCCGGCCACGTGACTGAGCGGCAGATAGTTCAGGGTGATCGCGGGCACCGGGGCCTTGGCGGTGTACAGCCACATGGACGCCGCCAGGCGGTCGGTGTACATGGCGCCCTTGGGCGTTCCGGTGCTGCCGGAGGTGTAGATCAGCAGCGCCAGCGGATCGTCCGCCGGAGCGGGGACCGGTGCCTGCGCCGCGTCCTGTGCGATCAGGTCGGTGATGGTGGCGAGAGTCCGGCCGGATCCGGCGAGCCGCTCGCGCGCGGCAGCCAGGGCCACGCGTTCGTCGTCATCGCCGGTGGCGTCGAAGACGACCACGTGGGCGACCGTCTCGCTCGCCAGCGCGGCCTCGACGGCGGAGGTCACCAGTTCCGCGCTGCAGGCCACAACGCGGGCAGCGGTTTCGGCGATGATCGAATTCCATTGCGTCACACCGGCGGTGGCCTGCAAGGGCACCGCGACGGTCCCCAGCCGCACGCCCGCCAGGTCAACCGTCACATAGTCGCTGCTGACGAATCCGACCGTGCACACGAAGTCTCCGGCGCGCACGCCCGCCGCGTACCAGACATTCGCCAGCGCCGCCGCGCGCGACCACAGCTGCCCGTAGGTCAGCGTCTCGAACCGCGGCAGCAAACGCCGGGTCCGACGGCCGTCGGCCGCGGTGACGATTTCAGCGGCCCGCTGCCCCACCGCCGCGCGGTCTGCATAGGCTGTCATGATCGTGTCGACCAGTTCGCGCAATCCCAAGCCCGGCCGCGCGATCGCCTCGCCCACCTCGATGCTCGGCCAGGCGGCGCGCACTTCGGCGTCATCCTTCGCTGCCGCGAGTCGCTGTTTACGCTCCGCCTTCCGGTCCACCTCAGCCACGGGCAGGTCTCCCTCGGTCGTCTCCGGCGGGCGGATAGCCGCCCCGGCGCCCAGATGGCGCGCATCACCGTTAACTTAGCTCCGCTAAGCACCCCTGCGTCAAGACCTCGCGCGATTTTCCCCGCAGCCCGGCGCGCGCATGGGCGGCACCGCCGCCACCACGATTTCGACGGCGCGGCCCTCGCCGCCGCGGGGATCGTCCTGGTCACGGTGAACTACCGGGTGGGGTACGAGGCGTTCGGCTGGGTCGAGGACGCACCTGCAACAGAGGCGTGCTCGATCAGATCGCCGCACTCGGGTGGGTGCGCGACAACATCGCGTCGTCCGGCGGAGACCCGGTTGCGGTGACGCCGATCGGACAGTCGGCGGACGCCTCGTCGATTGATCGCCACGGTCGTCAACCACCCGGAGCTGGTGATATCACCGATCTTCCGGTGTCGTACCCGACTGGTAGAACACTCGTCAGCAGCACTGCGGAGAGAGGAATGCAGCGTCATGATCGTCGACACAATTCGAGTGTCGTATGGGGATCAGTGGGGTCGACACCACGGCCCAACTCATCCCACCCCGATCCCCGCGTCGCTGGCTGAGCGAAGACACGCGGCCGGAGTGAGCTATACGGTATTGCTGTCCGCGCAGGAGCGCCCACTGGCGCGGGGCGAATACTGGCCGGCTCACAAGGACTGGCGCGTATACCTTTACGATGACATGGGTTTTCACGTGCAGATGATCGACCTGGAACCCTGGTCGGGATCGATGATGCGCGTGTACCGCGATTCCCGGTGGGAGTATGCCGGCACGGAGACTCACTCGGACGAATGGGCCTCCCAGAAAATCATCAGCATCTCGCCGGACGGACAGATCGAGATCGAAACGGCATCCGACTGGAGCACCTGGTTGCCACTAGCTGAACGAATGTGGCCCGGACGCGGACCGTTCACGGAGTCGGAAATCGGGGTCACACAGCGTTTTTCGATCGGCAACTACCCGATCTCTTGGCCCGAGGACGACACACGGCCCGTGTCCGCAACTCTTCCCACCGAGAATACACATGGCCACACTTCGATCGTGCTGGGAATACCCACACCGGAATTCGGTGAGTGGAAATCAATCGCGGGCCTGCTCACTTCGCAAGGCCACGAACTCGCATCAACGCTGAGCTTCGTACCGGACGAGCCGGAAGGCGATTGGCAGCCGCTGCGTGCCGTCGGGATCGAGGAACTGTTCACTCCGGGTGCGACACACACAACTATCGACGGCTCCGCGGTGATCGCGTTGCGGGATGTTGGAGTGCTGCGTGTCCCCTCCGGACAGCTGGCTGCAGCAGACCCCGGCTGGATCGAAGACAACATCGACGAGCGGCGAGTGGTCACCGTGCCTGCGGGAGAATATCCGGTCACGTTGGCGCTCATGCGATTCGACGACTCGGGGGCGCGAGTAGGTGGCGCCAAGATGACCGTGACGGACGCGCCGGTCGCCAGGTGGGAAATGGCCCTGAGAGCAGCAGAAGACCCGGATCTGCTCGGCAAGGACGAGTTCTACGGCGTCGGCGTGGACACGGGCGTGGCCGCCTTCTTCGATGCGACCCGCGGACCTCTCGTCGACGAGGAGGGTGCCGATACCTTCGACGAACAGATACTGTACGGCGGGCTCGAGGGTGATGTCGTTGTGGAAGTGGCGGAGTCGGATTCCGAGCCCAACCTCATCGCTTTCTACGCGGGCTGGGGCGACGGCGCATACCCCCTCTGGATCGGTCGCGCGGATGATGGGCACGTGTGTTGTGCGGTCATCGACTTCCGCCTGAAGGTCGAAGAGCAAGAAGAGTAATACGACGATGAGCACGTCAGGCAGCGACGAGATCCTGGGGCCGATGTACGGATCCACCGTCATTGCGAGAATGTGCCGTTGCGGGGTCGACTGACGTAACGCACCACGCCCTACCCAGCCCGAGCTGGCGAGGCCGAGTAGGGCGTGGTGGATGTGGGAGAACCCCCGGAGGCGAAGGGTCCCGGAGGTTCTCGGTTCTGGAGTTATCGGTTCTGGAGTTATCGGTTCTGGAGTTATCGGGGGGTCATGCCTGATCGAAGTTGCCCTGTGTCACGTCAGCGGTGAAGGTCGACCACTCGGAAGGTGTGAAGACCAGGGCCGGGCCGGTCGGGTTCTTCGAATCACGTACGCCGACACCAGCATCGAGATAGGCAATTTCAACACAGTCTTTGCTCGCACCCGAGAAGCTCGACTTGAACCATCGCGCCCCGGACAGGTCGTTGCTCACTGCACACGCTCCTTGATCAGGTCTACCGATTCAGCTTCGGTCAACGCTACACGAACGATCTCGCGAAGAGCCCGCATATATTTCTGCAGCTCGACCTCACGTTCCAAGTACAGATCTCCGGCCCAACCCTCCACATAGACAATCGGTGGCTGCGCAAGCCCGGAGACCAAATCCGGGAACTCCAGTAGCGTGAAAGAGCCCACGTAGGCGCCGAGATGGCTCGGTGCATCGAACGGAACTACCCGGATCGACACATTGGGGAGCTCGGACAGCACCACCAACTGGCCCATCTGTTCCGCGATCACCGCTGGTCCGCCAACCTGTTCGTGCAGTACCGCCTCGTACACGAGGGCCGTCACACGCAGGTTCGGATCCTTCAGCCGCTCTTGCCGGTGCGACTGCCACTCGATCCGTCGTTCCAGTTGTTCGCTCGGCATGTCAGGTCGTTCCGCCCACCCCATCGTCCGGCGATACGCAGGGGTCTGGAGCAGGCCAGGGACAATGGTCGTCTTCCAGATCGTCAGATGGCTCGCCGCATTCTCGAGCGCCAGATAATGATTGAAGCCCGTATCTTGCGCGTCCGCATACGCTCTCCACCAGCTCGCCGTCACCTTCCCCTCCCGCGAAGCGCGGATCTCCTTCACCAGATCCAGGCAGATCCGTCGCTCCTCCTCGGTTGCCCCGTACCCGTCGCACAGCGCATTCACTTGGAGCATGGTGATCCGCGTCGTTTGCCCCTCCTCGATCCTGCCGATGGTCTGGTGGGAGGTTTCCGCGATGCGCGCGGCCTGAGACTGCCCTACTCCCTCGGCATTCCGCAGTCGGCGCAGTTCACGGCCCAAGGCTCGCTGGGCGAGCGTGCTCCCTGACCCCATATCGTTAGCTCCCCTATCTATCGTGTCCCGGTTTTCTGGACAGGTCCCCTCTGGACAGGTTGCTCACGGACGAGTTCACACAATCGGCACGGTGGCTCGTGCCCGAAATCGCCGTCATTCGGCTTCAACTCGTGGCCGGTTCGGTGCAACCTCAACGCCGACAACCACTTTCACATCGCAGGGAAAGTATCCACCATGGGACTGCTCAATCACGATCGAATGCCGATAATGACGGTCGATTACGCCCACGTCATCATGCAACTGCACATCGACTGCGCATTGTGCGTTTGCCCGGTGAAACAACAGGCGAAACAAAGGCTCATCGAGGCGAAACACTGTGTGCCGGACAGTAGCCGGGGGTGAGGGGCATGTTCTGGGAGCTCACATTTGTCATCAGCATTCCGCTGGCGGTGATCCTGCTCGCCGTGTTCTGGCCGGAGCGGGTTTACCGGAACGAGTCGCGCAATTCTGTGCGGTCCATTCTGGATCGCATCGACCGGGAGGACCGAGCACGAAAGGTGAAATACCGTGACCGGTACCGCGAATAGTCACCATTTCCGCACCGAGGTCGGATCGCACTCGGCGTGGTGGCGCGTGGCCGACGGCGAGCGGATCGAGATCACCCACCTCACCGATCGCGAAAAGCCCATAGACACCGCACGTTTCGCGAATCACCGGCCCGCGCGCTACTCCTGTGACGGCGTGGCGTTCGCGGCGGCGCCGATCCTGGCCGTTGCTCATTTCCTGGCGCCGGAGTACCACGCGCTGTGGTGCGCGGTCAGCGAGCAGTACCGCCGTCGGTTCTCCGCGCAGTCCCGCGAGGGCCGCGCGCCGAGCCGGCATCAGGCTCGTGAAAACGGTTTTCACCAGGCCGTCACCAACTCGGCCGCCGCAACCGAACTATAGCCTGGACACGTGTCTGACAGAGTTCGGGCAGGCATAGACTGAGCCCGGCACAACCGGCACCACGACGTGTGAAGGAGATTTCATGTCCGAGAAGGTTCGCGGCGTCATCGCCCGCAGTGTGGGCGCACCGGTCGAGATCGTCGAGATCGTGATCCCGGACCCGGGCCCGCACGATGTGGTGGTGCGGGTGCAGGCCTGCGGGGTGTGCCATACCGATCTGACCTACCGCGAGGGCGGTATCAACGACGAGTTCCCGTTCCTGCTCGGCCACGAGGCCGCCGGTGTGGTGGAAACCGTCGGCGACGCCGTCACCCACGTGCAGCCCGGCGACCATGTGGTGCTGAACTGGCGCGCGGTCTGCGGCCGGTGCCGCGCCTGCAAACGCGGCAAGCCCTGGTACTGCTTCGACACCCACAACGCCAGCCGTCCCATGACGTTGGCCGACGGCACCGAGCTGACACCGGCGCTGGGCATCGGCGCCTTCGCCGACAAGACGCTGGTCCACGAGGGACAGTGCACCGTGATCGACCCCGAGACCGATCCCGCGGTGGCCGGACTGCTCGGCTGCGGCGTGATGGCCGGATTGGGCGCCGCGATCAACACCGGCGGGGTGAGCTACGGCGATTCGGTCGCGGTGATCGGCTGCGGCGGCGTCGGTGACGCGGCGATCGCGGGGGCCCGGCTGGCGGGAGCCACCACCATCATCGCCGTCGACCGGGATCCGCGAAAACTGGAGTGGGCCACAGAACTCGGCGCCACCCATACGCTCGAGGCCGGGGACGACATCGTCGAGCGGGTACAGGAATTGACCGGCGGCTTCGGCGCCGATGTGGTGATCGACGCCGTCGGTCGCCCGGAGACCTGGAAGCAGGCCTTCTACTCCCGCGATCTGGCCGGCACCGTGGTCCTGGTCGGCGTGCCGACGCCGGATATGACGCTGGAGATGCCGCTGATCGACTTCTTCTCCCACGGCGGTTCGCTGAAATCCTCCTGGTACGGCGACTGCCTGCCCGAACGCGATTTCCCGATGCTGCTGGATCTCTACCGCCAGGGGCGGTTGCCGCTCGAGCGGTTCGTCAGCGAGCGCGTCGCACTCGATCAGGTCGAGCAGGCCTTCACCACCATGCACCACGGAGATGTGCTGCGATCGGTGGTGACACTGTGAGGATCGATCGGGTAGTCACCTCCGGAAAGTTCGAATTGGACGGCGGCAGCTGGGATGTCGACAACAACGTCTGGGTGGTGGGCGACGACGACGAGGTGATCGTGATCGACGCCGCCCACCAGGCCGAGCCGATCGTCGCCGCCGTCGCCGGGCGTACCGTGCGCGCCATCGTCTGCACGCACGCGCACAACGACCACATCAATGTGGCCACCGCACTGGCCGAGGCGCTGCACGCGCCGATCCGGCTGCATCCGGCCGACGAGGTGCTGTGGAGCGCGCTCTACCCCGATACCCGCTACGAACCGCTGACCGATCGCGAGCGAATCCCGTTGGCGGGCGGTGAGATCGAGGTACTCCACACGCCCGGTCACTCCCCCGGCGCGGTCAGTCTGTACCTGGCCGGGGAGAAGACGGTATTCACCGGCGACACCCTGTTCCAGGGCGGTCCCGGCGCGACCGGACGATCGTTCTCGAGCTTCCCCACGATCATCGAATCCATTCGCACCCGGCTGCTGACCCTGCCCGGGGACACCACGGTGCTGACCGGACACGGTGATTCGACCACGATCGGCGCGGAGGCGCCACACCTGCCGGAGTGGATCAAACGCGGCCACTGAAAGCCGCTGCGATACAGATAGTTACGCGAAGAAGGCCGCGCGAGTGTGCTCGTGCGGCCTTCGGCCGAACCGCGGTACCGGCCGTCGTCACCATGGCACCGCGATCCATGCGTGAAGGTGGCATCGGCTCGACTCCGTCGGTTCGACAGCGATCAGGGCCGCGAATCCAGCAGGGGGCGGATCAGTTCCGCTCCTTTTCGACCGAGCCAGTCACGAAACGTCATCAACCCGGGGTGCAGTGCCCGCAGTTCGTCGATATCGACGTCGGGGACGCTGCCGTCACCACTGTTGAGCAATTCGTAGCCGCGAGCGAATCGTTCGTTGATACGGCGCAGTTCCTCCATCGGACGTTGCACGTAGGGGACCTGCCGTCCGACGGCGACACCGACCTCCGCGGCGACCTCCGGTGGTGTCAGCGCGTCACCGACCAGCTCCAGCGTCCGCCCTCGGTAGTCATCCGGGTTCCGCAACGCGAGTGCGGCGAACGCGCCGATATCGTCGAGTGCGATGAACTGCTGACGCACGTGCGCGGCGGCGGCGGTGCGCAGGGCGCCGTCTCGAATCCCGACCGTCGCGGACTGCGTGATCAGATTCTCCATGAACGAACTCGGCCGCAGCACGGTGGCCGAGACACCCGATGCGGCGATGTACTGCTCGATCTCCCATTTGGTCGGCTGCCCGCCGCGGTCGGCCCCCAGGCCCGAGCTGTAGACCAGGTGTGCCACACCGTATTTCACCGCCGCGTCGGTAACGGCCCGACCGGCCTTCACCTCGTCCTGCTCGGGGGCCAGCGGCCCGGGGTGCACACTGAACACCCCGTATACGCCGTCGACGCAGCGGTCGATCGTCGCGAGATCCTCCAGTGAGCCCGCGATCAGTTGCGCACCGGCGTTCGCCAGGGCCCGTGCCCGGTCGCTGTCCGGAAATCGGGTCGACACTCGCACTTGCCATCCGTCGGCGAGCAGGCGGTCCGCGACCGCCCCACCCTGCTGCCCGGTTGCGCCGGCAACGAAAACAACCTGGTCCATGCGTCCTCCCGTGATGGGTCTTCGGGTTCACCGCGCTGACAATCCGCGATAAACGGAGGGCGATCTCCGTTTAAGCGACTATACGGAGAGTGTTCTCCGTTTCGCAACAGTGAAAGCTACGATCGAGCGATGAGTGACGACACCGGGCAGGTCGCCAAGCCACTGCGCGCGGACGCGCGCCGCAACCGCGAACAGGTGCTGGCCGTCGCCCGGGAGATGCTGTCGGTGGACGGCTCGTCGGCGTCCTTCGACGAGATCGCGCGCCGGGCCGGCGTCGGTGTCGGCACCGTCTATCGGCACTTCCCCACCCGTAACGCGCTGTTCGAGGCGGTCGTTGTCGATCGCGTAGCGGAATTCACCGAACGAGCACGCACGCTGGCGGCCGATGCCGCACCGGAGGACCCGTTCCTCGGATACTTCGCTCACCTCGTCGGCGAGGTCGCCCTCAACCAGGCCCTGTGTGAGGCGCTCGACGACGGCAGCGCCGCCACCATCGACATCCCGGACCAGCTCCGGCGCGATTTCGTCCGGTCATTCGAAAGCCTGCTCGCACAAGCGAAAAGGGCGGGAGTTGTACGATCCGACGTCGCTGTCGCCGACGTACTCGATCTGTTGATCGGCGCGGCGGAAGCCGAACGCCGCGCCCGATCGCGGGGCATACCGAACCACCTGGTCAGGGTCGTGCTCGATGGGCTTCGCGCCCAGCACCATCGATGACCAGGTGATTCGCCGAGTGGGAACGGGTGACAGCGGCTGATCCGATCGAAGTCGGATCGCGGTGCGAGTTCCACACAGTCCGAGGGCCGCACGAGTGATCGTGCGGCCCTCGGTCGTGCCGGGGACTACGAGTAGGTCACATCCCAGTGCTTGATGCCGTTGATCCAGCCCGAACGCAGCCGCTGCGGGTCGGCGAGCTGGCGCAGATCCGGCAATACCTCGGCGATGGCGTTGAACATCAGATCGATCTCCAGGCGAGCCAGATTGGCGCCGACGCAGAAGTGCGCGCCGGTGCCGCCGAAGGCGAGGTGAGGGTTCGGGTCGCGCAGGATATCGAATTCGAAGGGGTTGCCGAAGGCCGCCTCGTCGAAATTGGCGGAGCTGTAGAACAATCCGACGCGATCACCGGCCCTGATCAGCTGCCCGCCCAGCTCCACATCCTCGGTCGCGGTCCGCTGGAACGCGGTGACCGGAGTCGCCCAGCGCACGATTTCGTCGACCGCCGTGCGCGGCCGCTGCTCACGGAAGAGCTCCCACTGCTCGGGGTGATCGACGAATGCCTTCATACCGTGCGTGATGGCATTGCGGGTGGTTTCGTTTCCGGCGACCGCCAGCAGGATGACAAAGAATCCGAATTCGTCGGAACCCAGTGCCTCGCCGTCGATATCGGCATTCACCAATTGGCTGACGATATCGTCGGTCGGTTCGCTCCGGCGCGCCTCGGCCATATTCCAGGCATAGCCGAGGATTTCGGCGGAGGCGACCGCCGAGTCTCCGTATTCCGGGTCATCGTAGTTCAGCATCTGATTGGACCAGCCGAACAGTTTGTGCCGATCGTCCTGCGGCACGCCCAGCAATTCGGCGATCGCCTGCAGCGGCAGTTCACATGCCACCTGTTCGACGAAGTCGCCGCCACCGGACTCCTTCGCCGCACGCACGATGCGGCCGGCCCGTTCGGTCAGCGTCACACGCAGGCTCTCGACCGCGCGAGGAGTGAAGCCCTTGGAGATGATCCGGCGGATCTTGGTGTGCTTGGGCGCGTCCATGTTCACGAGCAGGGCATTGGTGACCGAGAGCTGCTCGGGAGTGGCGAAGCCGGGCAGTCGGATAATGGATCCCTTCTTCTCCGAGGAGAAGATATCCGAGCGACGCGAGACCTCCTTGATGTCCTCGTGCCGGCTGACCACCCAGTAGCCGGAATCCTCGAAGGGATAGGCCTGCTCCGCGTTCTGGGCGTTCCACCAGACCGGCGCGGTGCGCCGCAATTCCGCGAATTCTTCGACCGGACTTCTGTCGGCCCAAAGTCCCGGGTCGGTGAAATCGAATCCGGCCGGTATCGACGGAGCCACAGTTCCTCCTCGTGTCCGCTGCACTGCGAATCATGGATTGTTACGAAACCTGTTCTCCATCAATTAGAACATGTTGCAGGCGCGCCGGAAAAGGGCTGCATCCGTTCGCATCTCGGAAAAACACAACTCGAGACAATCGATTTCACGACATGCCGAAAGGGCCCGATCGAACGGTATTTTCCGCTCGTTCGCGCCACCGTGGCCGCTTATTATTCGTCTGTATTGCCCAGTTTCGGACCCGATATTCGGGCGGCCGGACCGTCAGCGGGAAATTGTCATCGAATCACCCCGGTTCCGCGATCACGATGCAGTCGCGCCGCGGCACGACCGGCCGGCAGCGGCAGATCGAGATAGGTACGCACGCCCGGGTCGGCCGCGACCACGTACGGGATGGCGTTCACGCAGTTCAGGGCGGTGGCGACGATCGAGGGATTGCGGCGCGCGCCCTCGTCGAGGTCGTGCGCGTGCAGTCCGGACAGAGTCAGCACACAGCCGGGATCGCCGCGTACCTCGACCTCGAATCGCTGCCCGTTCGGGCCGAAGCTCCACGCCGGATCGAAATTCTCCTCCCCCATGAACCAGTTGACCGCCGCGGTGATCACCGGTTCGCCGTCGACGGTGCCCTCCCAGCGGAAGTGCTGGGCCGCAACCTGTCCCGGCTCGATGACGCCGATCGGCGACTCGATCGGCGCGGTGGCGACCGCGATGTCGTGCGTGGTGCGGATATCGGGATCCAGATCGAATCCGAGTTCATCGGCGATCATCCACACCGACTGGCTGTAGCCACCGGCGAGCATCGACGCGACCGAACTACCCGCCGCCTTCTCCGGATCGGCGCCGAACATCATCCAGTGCCGCACCACATCCGGGGCGCCGTAGGTGCGGATATCGGAGAATTCCTCGGCTCGGACCCCGGTCACCGAACCCGACAGCGCCGAGGCCACCAGCGGCAGCCGCTCGG